>JBKBJC010000039.1:0-24065 GCA_046294075.1 Tabrizicola sp.
GGCGCGCGCATCGCGCTCGAGGGTGTCGAGGCTGTAGGTGATGCGGTGGCCATGCGCCGCTTCCGCGGGAGTTATTGCAGCGTTGTGCGAGATCAGCCCCATCTTGACCGCGATCTGACGGGAGGGCGCGTTCGCATTCGGGCAGACAAGGAAGAGCCGCCCGGTATCCGTCAGCCACTCGTCGCGAACCCGCCGCAACACGCCAACAGGGTCGTCAAGGTGCTCAAGCACATGGGTGAGCAGGATATTGTCATAACGACGCGGCAGTTGCACCGTTTCAAACATGCCCTGGATCAGGTCGACGTGCGCCGGCAGGGAAGCGCGAGCCTCCTCGATCGCGGCCTTTGACGCCTCGACGCAGGTGATGTCCGCAAAGCGGTTCAGCAACCGGCGGGTGAAGTCGCCCTTGAAACTTCCCAACTCCAGCAGCGATCCATCGCGGAACATGGGTTCAAAGGACCGCAGCATGTATTTGTGCATGACGTCAAAGTCGAAGTTGTAGGCATATCTGTGATCAGCCGTGTCCTTGAATTCGGCATCATAGTCGCGCTTTACGGTCAACCGCGTCATCCTTCCGGCCTATGGTTTCATCAGAGAAAAGGCGGATCGCATGTACGAACAACAGCGCTCGCTCCACAAGCGGAGTCTGCAGCCCCTTTGCGCCCTTGATACCGTCATCGGTTGGCGCAGACAAGCGGCGGAGCCTGGCGGCGGGCGAGTTCGACACCGCTCCCGCTCGGGGTGACGGTCCTCCGGGCCGGGAATCATACGTCTGGTGGAGACCGTTCGGCATGCCTGAGAGGATCCCAACCGGCTCTGTTTCACAAGTCGGGTGACAGACGGATATCCCCTTTCATCGGACAGCCCCATCCCACGGCCCGAGTAACGGGTATGCGGAGCAGCGTGACGCCGTTCAGGTATGAGCGGGTGAACGCCACCGGTCCGAAGGCGCCCGCCTATGACACGAATTTGGAACTCGGCGACCTGAGGATCGAAGCCCCGCGCCACGAGGCGCTGATCCGGCAGTTTCACACAATGCATCCTTGTCTCGACGCGGTCTCGGTGGTGATGCCCGCTCCATTGAGAGCCAGGTTTCAGGCGGCCCGGTTCCTCGTCTTGCAGGCGGGAGGTGTGGGCCCGCTCTTACCGCCCAGCTACCACACTGGATTCAAGGTATGATTTTCTCACGGGACTTGTGCAGCGCAGTCCTCGATGAGGGCAGACAACCGGGTTTTGCACTGCGCGGAGACGCGACGGGGAAATGCGTGGTACGCCCGCAGATGGAAACGTCTCTGCAAACTCAAGACCGACTTGCCCCCCGCAAACACCGGGTTCTTTCCTGGCGCAACCAAAAATCCCTGCGATATCCAGATATTGTGGCGGAGACGAAGGGATTCGAACCCTCGAGACCCTTTAGAGGTCTGCGCCCTTAGCAGGGGCGTGCCTTCGACCACTCGGCCACGTCTCCGCCTGTCCGTCTATTGGGGAATGACCCGAAGGGCAAGGGGAAAGGTGCCCCGGTTCGACCTGCCCGCGATCAGATCATCGCCCATGTGCTTGCGCGGGGACTGCGCGTCGAATGGCTGATCGAGACCCATGTCCATGCCGACCACCTGTCGGCCGCACCCTGCATACAGAAGCAACTGGGCGGCAGGTTCGGCAGCGGGCGCAACATCACCGTGGTCCAAGACAGCTTCGGGAAGATCTTCGACGAAGGGATCGAGTTCCAGCGCGACGGCTCGCAGTTCGACAGCCTGTGTGATGACGGCGACACCTGCCAGGGCGGTGGAATGCGCTGCAACGCGATGCACACGCCCGGCCATAGGCTTGCCTGCATGACGCACATCCTGGGGGATTCGGCCTTTGTCGGCGATACGCTGTTCATGCCCGACGGCGGCTCGGCCCGGGCCGATTTCCCGGCGGGATGACGGCCATCTCCATGACAGCATCCAGAGGGTGCCCGCCCTGCGCATCGCACTTGACCGGACGCTGGCCATGCCGAACCTGATCATCCCGTCGTTGCAGGTGAACACGCGCAGCGGCGCCCTGCTCCCGCGCGACGAGGCCGGCAAACGGTTTCGGCAGGTGCCGATCAACAGGCTCTTGCCCGATCCGCAACGAACCTGCCGCCGGGCGTTTCCGTCCCGGCCAGACACGCAAATGGAGGCAACCTCAATGGCTGCCACGCCAGACAGGAATTGCCCGCAGACTCAGGTGCCAGAGGAGGTACCGGTGGGCGTGGTCGCGTTGTTGTCCTTCCCGCAGGCCAGCGCACAAAGCAGCACGATGCCGACAACGACCGGGACGATCCACCCGGAACGCGGCGTTTCCGCGACCACCTCGGGCTGGCCTTCTTCCTCGATGACAACCGGTCCACCGGCCTGGGCCGCGGTCGAGCCCAGGACCATGGAGACGGCCAGAACGCTTGACGCAATCGTTTTCATCCCTGCATTTCCTTCTGTTCCAGCCACACATGCGGCAGCCTGCATGCAACTTGAATACTCTGCTTTCCGCACAAGACAAGCGTTCGGGTGCCGCGGGAACGAAAGACCCGCGTGCCTGTGTCCAACTTGTCGCGGTCGGGATTGGCTCGTCACCACGGGATCGCAAGAGATCGCCGGATGCAGCAAAAGGCCACGCGATCCGGGCAGCGTCCGAAGATCAGGCGTGGTCGTAAGATACAAGGTCTGACTGCTACGCCGATTTCCCCGGATCGGCGTGAGAGATGAATACCGCGGTAACAGAAAGCGCGGCGGCCGTATGGGGCCACCGCGCTCGCACACCGTCCTTGTCTAACCGATCACTAAGGGGAGGTCGGAGAAGTCGGGGTGTTGTTGTTGTTGTTGCCGCAGGCAATCGCGCAGACCAGCACCAGGCCAACGATGACCGGAACGATCCAGCCCGAGCGCGGCTTGGCAGCTTCGACGACCGGCTCTTCCTCGACCACAACCGGGCCACCCGCGTAGGCAGCCGACGACACCATTGCAGCCGCCAGCAGCGACGCAGCAAACTTATTCATGGCAGTTCCTTTCTCTTGTCCGGAGACGTCCGGCGAACGCTTCAACGCTATGCGGCTGCCGGAAACTGCACAACGGATTCGTGAACCGGCGTGGCAATGAATCGCAAGTTTTGACTTTCTTGCAACATACGTCAGGCGAAATACCGGACCGTGCGCCCCTTGCGAAAGGGCGCATCTCCGGCTTGGGTTACTTGCCCGTAACGGGCGGGACCGGGTCACTGCCGTTGTTGTTGCTGATCAGCACACCTGCCACCAGCAGAAGCCCGAGCAGCGGCAGGATACCCACCGAACTCGCCGGCTTTTCCGCAACCTGGACGTCGTTGCCTTCCTCGATGATCACCGGTCCGCCGGCCTGGGCTGCGGATGTCGACACGACCACTGCTGCCGTCGCCAGCGACGCAAGCATGCTCTTCATGTATTTCCCCCATTGGCTACAGGACGCCACCTTCTTGCCGGCGCCCCCGTTCCTCCGGTAATGCGTCAAGGCGGGCTAGGCAACCAATTCGACTTGCGGGAAACGGTTTCTCCACAAGATTTCGCCGATTTTCACCTAAGGGTTGTGCAGCGCCCCGACTTTCCGCCAAGATACGCGACAGGCAGGCGTGCGGCTTGTCAGACCATGCCCGGCACCACCTGATCCGGAGGTCGATGGCCATCGGCGAAGGTCTTGATGTTGATGATGACCTTCTCGCCCATCTCGATCCGGCCCTCGATCGTCGCCGACCCCATGTGCGGCAGGAGGACCACGTTCGGCAGCTCGATGAGCCTCGGGTTGATGTCGTTGCCCTGCTCGTAGACATCAAGCCCCGCCCCGGCCAGTTCCCCCGCCCGCAGCGCCCGCGTCAGCGCGTTCTGGTCGATCACCTCGCCGCGCGAGGTGTTCACCACCACGGCCGAGGGCTTCATCAGCTTCAGCCGGCGCGCATTCAGCAGGTGGAAGGTCGAAGGCGTGTGCGGGCAATTTACCGACACGATGTCCATCCGCGCCAGCATCTGGTCAAGGCTTTCCCACCAGGTCGCCTCGTGTTCGGCCTCGATCTCGGGGCGCAGGCGCTTGCGGTTGTGGTAATGCACCTGCAGCCCGAAGGCCCTGGCCCGCCGCGCCACCGCCTGCCCGATCCGGCCCATCCCCAGGATCCCCAGCCGCCGCCCGCCCAGCCGTCCGCCCAGATTGGCCATCGGCGACCAGCCGGTCCAGCCGCCGGACTGCATCAGGTGCAGGCCCTCGGGGATCCGCCGTATCACGGCCAGCATCAGCGCCATCACCATGTCAGCCGTATCCTCGGTCGATACGCCCGGCGTATTCGATACAAGGATGCCGCGCTGCCGGGCGGTCGCGACATCGATATGATCGAACCCCGCGCCGTAGTTGGCGATCAGCTTCAGCTTTTCCCCCGCCTGCGCCAAAAGCCCCGCGTCGATCCTGTCGGTGATCGTCGGCACCAGCACGTCCGCCCGCCGCATCGCATCGGCCAGCTCCTCGCGCGTCATCGGCAGGTCGGGGTCGCGCAGCTCGACGTCGAACAGTTCCTTCATCCGCGTCTCGACCACCTCGGGCAGGCGTCGCGTCACGACCACAGTCAGGCGGCTGGCAGGCATGCGTGTTCTCCCCGACACTTCCAAATCCGGCGTCCTTCGGGCAAGGTGCAGCCAAGCGGGGCGATGCACAAGACCCAGGTAGAGCGGTAACGGTGGCGGTGACGCAGGGCACGCGGCACCCGATGAGGCGGCAGATGATACGGATCGCAGGCGTGGTGGCACTTCTGGGTGTGCTTGGCAGCAGCACCCTGTCGGCGCAAGAGGCCGAGCAGTCCTCCAGCGCCGAGATGCCTTCGGCGCCCCCCACGGACAGGCCTCCGGAAAAGCAGTGCCAACCCGATGTCGGCTGCGTCACCAACCTGCCCCTGCCCCGCTTCGTGTCGCTGAAGGGCAATGAGGGCAACGCCCGCCGCGGTCCGGGCCTGACGCACCGGATCGACTGGGTCTTCACCCGCGCCGGCATGCCCCTGCGCATCACGGCGGAATACGAGAACTGGCGCCGCGTCGAGGATGCCGAGGGCGCGGGCGGGTGGGTACACTATTCCCTGCTGTCCGGCGTCCGCACGGTCCTCGTGACGCTGGACATGGCCGAACTCCGGTCTGCCCCGGACGTCACCGCGCCCGTGATCGCGCAGGCCGAGCTGGGCGTGGTCGGCCGGGTTCTGGAATGCAATCCGGACTGGTGTCGCGTCGCGCTGGACGGCACCAGAGGCTGGATCCTCAAATCGGCGGTCTGGGGTGTGGAGGCTGATGAAATCATCGACTGATCCGCTGCGCAAGGGCACCGGACTTGCGATTTCGGCAGGCGTCGCCTCGGTCGTGGTCGCCCTGATCCTCGTCGCGCTGAAGCTCTGGGCGCTGGTCGAGACCGGCGCCCTGTCCATCGCCGCCTCGCTGGCCGACAGCGCGGTGGACCTGATCATGTCGCTGGGCGCGGCAGCGGCCATCGTCTATGCCGCCTTGCCCGCCGACGAGGACCACGCCTTCGGTCATACCTCGGCCGAGGACCTGGCTGCGCTGGGGCAATCGGCCTTCATCATGGTTTCGGCCGGGCTGATCGGCTGGGCCGCCGCTGCCCGGCTGTTGGCCGACACGCCGCCGGAACTGGCCTCCGAGGCCGAGGGGCTCGTGGTGATGGTCATCTCCATCGTGCTGACCCTTGCCCTCGTCTGGTGGCAGGGCCGCGTGGCGCGGCGGACCGGCAGCAAGGTCGTGGCGGCCGACCGGCTGCACTACCTCGGCGACCTCCTGCCCAGCCTCGGCGCGATCCTCGCGCTCTGGCTTTCCAGCCAATTCGGCCTGGGGTCCGCCGATGCGGTGGTGGCGCTGCTGGCGGCGGGCGTGATGGCGGTGGGCGCCCTGCGGATCGGCAAGGATGCCTGGGACGCGCTGATGGACCGCGCCGCCGACCCCGCGATCCTGGGCGGTATCGCCGCCATCACCCGCAATTGGCCCGGCGTCCACGGGTTCCACGATCTCAAGACCCGCCGCGCGGGCAGCCGCGTCTTCGTCAACCTGCATATCGAACTGGACGGAAACCAGACCCTGCGCGAGGCGCATGACATCGGTGCCGGGCTCCGCCGCGCCATCCTTGCCGCCTATCCGCAGACCGATGTCATCATCCACAAGGACGTCCACGGCGAAGCGGAACGCAAGCCCGTGCCGCCATCCGGTTGACTTGCCTCGCCTGTCCGACGATTATACGAGCGTATAACTGGTGTCCGATGCAACCCTCCCGCCGCCTCTACCGACGTGAAAGCGAAGAAAGCCGTCGCTCGGCGCTGATCGCCGCCACGCAGGAGCTGGTGGCCGAAGGCGGGCCCGAGGCGGCGACCGTCCGCGCCATCGCAGAACGGGCCGGGGTCACACCCGGCCTCATCCGGCACTACTTCCAGTCCAAGGACGAACTGAACCGCGCCGCCTATCGCAACCTGATGGACGGCATGACCGCCAAGGGCGCCGATGCCATCGAGGGCGTCGGCGCCGAACCGGCAGAGCGGCTGGCCGCCTTCATCGCCGCCTCGCTGCGTCCGCCGGTTCTGGATGCCGGGGCTGTCGTGCTCTGGGCGGGCTACATGCACAAGGTGCGCAGCGATCCCGACCTGATGGCCGTGCACGAGACCGCCTATCTTGCCTACCGCGACACGTTGCAGAAGCTGATCGAGGCCCTCCCTCGCGAGACGGTGCCGGGCCAGACCCGCCGCGAGGCCATCGCCTGCAACGCGCTGATCGACGGGCTCTGGGTCGAGGGCTCGCTTCTGCCCGCCACCTTCGCCCCGGGCGAGGTCATCGGCATCGGCCTGCGGTCGGCCAGTGCCATCCTCGGGGTTGACCTGATGGCCCACACCTCCAGACTGCCGGAATTCGACAGGAAAACAGCATGAGATACGCATCCGTAACCGACCGTCTGGCGGGGCTTGCCGGGGCCAAATGGGCACTGCATGCCCGCGCCCGGGCGATGAAGGCCGCGGGCGAGGACATCATCGAACTGACGATCGGCGAGCCGGACGTGCCGACCCCCGCCCGCTTCATCGAGGCCGCGCACCGCGCCATGCTGGCCGGCCGCACCGGCTATTCCAACGGCCGCGGAGAGCCGGGCGTCGTCGCGGCGCTGGCCGCGCGCTATTCGGCACGGCGCGGTCTGACGATTACCCGCGACCAGATCATGTGCCTGCCCGGCACGCAGACCGTGCTCTATGCCGTCCTGCGCGCCATGGCCGAGACCGGCGACGAGGTGCTGATCGGCGACCCGATGTATGCCACCTACGAGGGCCTCATCGCGCAGACCGGCGCGACCGCAGTGCCGGTGCCGCTGCGCCCGGAACACGGCTTCCGCATGCAGGCGGCCGATGTCGCCTCCCGGATCACGCCCCGGTCGCGCGTGTTGTTCCTGAACACCCCGCACAACCCCACCGGCGCCGTGCTGCGGGCCGACGACCTGCGCGCGCTGGGGGCGCTGGCCAGGTCGCATGACCTCTGGATCCTCTCGGACGAGGTCTACGAGGACATGGTGTTCCCCGATGTCCCCTTCGCCTCGCCGCTCGACTTCCCCGAACTGGCGGAAAGGACGGTCGTCGCCTCCTCGATCTCCAAGTCCCACGCCGCGCCCGGCTTCCGGTCAGGCTGGTGCGTGGGGCCGGCCGAATTCTGCGCGCGGCTCTTGCCGCTTTCAGAAACCATGCTTTTCGGCTCGCAACCCTTCATCGCCGATCTGACCCAGCTTGCAGTTTCCGAACCTTCCCCTGTCGCGGCGGGAATGGTGGAGCGTTTCTCGCGCCGGGCAGCCCTGCTTTCGCGGACAATGGACGGCGTCGCCGGCCTGCGCGTCCACCGGCCCGAGGCGGGCATGTTCGCCCTGGTCGATGTGCGGGCGACGGGCCTGTCGGGCGAGGCCTTCGCCGATGGGCTTCTGGACCGCCACAAGGTCGCGGTCATGCCCGGCGAAAGCTTCGGCGCGGAGCTTCAGGGCTGGCTGCGCCTGTCGCTGACCCAGCCCGACGACCGCACGGCCGAGGCCGCCAACCGCATTGCCGCCCACGCGGCCAGCATACTGGGGAACGCAGCATGACCACCGTCGGCATCCGTCTGGTCGAGGGCCTGATCGCGCGCGGGATCGACACCGTGTTCGGCATCCCCGGCGTCCACACGATCGAGCTTTACCGCGGCCTCGCCGCCGCCGGCGACAGGATCCGCCACGTCACACCCCGGCACGAACAGGGTGCGGGCTTCATGGCAGACGGCTATGCGCGCGTCGCGGGCAAGCCGGCGGCGGCCTTCGTCATCACCGGGCCGGGCCTGACCAACATCCTGACCGCCATGGCGCAGGCACGGGCGGATTCGGTGCCGATGCTGGTCGTCTCGGGCCTTGGCCGCAGCGACACGCTGGGCAAGGGGCTGGGGCGGCTGCACGAACTGCCCGACCAGGGGGCGATGATCGCGCCGCTCTGCCATACCGAGACGGTGACCGACCCGAAGAAGCTGGGCGAGGTGCTGGACCGCGCCTTCGCCGCGATGACGGCCGGGCGGCCGGGCCCCGCGCATATCCAGATCTCGACCAACATGATGGGCCAGCCCTGCCCGGAACTGCCGCCGCCCGTCGTCTCGGGCAGCGCGGTGCCGCTGCCGCTGGGCCGGCTGCGCAGCATGGCCACCGCGCTGAACGAGGCGGAGCGGATCGTGATCCTGGCCGGTGGCGGCATCCGCGGGGCAGAGCAGCATCTGGTCCGCCTCGCGGAATCGATCGACGCGCCCGTGGTGCAGACGGTGAACGCCCGCGGCGCGATGTTCGGGCACCGGCTCTCGGTGCCGGCCTCGCCCAGCCTGACCTCGGTCCGCAGGCTGATCGCCGAGGCCGACCAGATCCTTGCCGTCGGCACCGAACTCGGGCCGACCGACTATGACATCTATGTCAACGGCCGGGTGCCGAACCTGTCGAACATGATCCGCATCGACATCTGCGCCGATCAGCTGGCCCGCCACCCGGCCAGGATGCCGGTCAAGGCCGATGCCGGCGCGCTGATGGCAGCGCTGATGCCGATGACGATCCGGGCGAACCGCGAGGGCTCCGAGCGCGCCGCCGCCGTGCGCGAGGCGGCAAGGGCCGAACTGGCCACGCTCTACGAACCGATGCCCGCGCATCTGGAAATGGTCGAGGCGATCCGCGACGCCATGCCCGAGGCGATCATCGTCGGCGACAGCACCCAGCCGGTCTATGCCGCGAACCTCTACTACGATCATGACCGCCCCGGAGGCTGGTTCAACGCCGCCACCGGCTATGGTGCGCTGGGCTATGCCCCCGGTGCCGCCGTCGGCGCGGCCATCGCCGCGCCGGGCGTGCCGGTCGTCTGCCTGATCGGCGACGGCGGGTTGCAGTTCTCGCCCGGAGAGGTTCGCACCGCGCTGGACGAGAACCTGCCGATCACCTTCATCGTCTGGAACAACGCCGGCTTCCGCGAGATCGCCGAGGCGATGCGCCAGGCCAAGGTGCCGATCCTCGGCTGCGACCCCTCGCCTCTGGACATGGAGCATTTCGCCATGGCCTGCGACCTGCCCTTTGCCCGGGTGGCGCAGGACCCATCCGAACTGGCCGAGATCCTCGACACGCCGCAGGACGGGCCCCGGCTTCTGGAGGTTCAGGCCCTCTGACGCGCCAGGATCGGGGCCAGCAGGAACACCATTCCAACCAGAAAAGCCGCCCAGACGAACGCAAAGCGCAGGCCGAAGTTGCCGGCGATCAGGCCCAGAAGCGGCGGCCCGACGAAGTAGCCGAAATAGCCCAGTTGCGTCGCGCGGGCGACCGCACGAGCCCGCGCCTCCGGCGCGCTGAACTGGCCGACCAGCGAGAAGGCCGTGGGGGCCAGGACCGAGGCCCCGGTCCCCATGACGAAGAAGCCCAGATAGGCCACCGCCGGCCCGCCCGCCTGCGCCACCACCAGCGCGCCCGCTGCCGCGATCACGGCGCCCGTCCGCAGGATGGTGAAGGGATCGACCCTTCCTGCGATCCATTGCCCGCCAAGTCGCGCGAAACCCATTGTCAGAGCCAGCAGGGCGGGACCCAGCGCCCCCTCCTCGGGGCTGCCGCCAAGCGACTTCTCGATATGCAGCGCCGACCAGTTCTCGGCCGCGTTCTCCGTCATGAAGGCGATCAGCACGATGCCGCCGCCGATCACCGGCACCAGGCCCAGCGGCACGGCGCTGCCGTCCCTCGGCTTGCGCAGGCCCTCGATCCGGCCGTTGCGCTCCAGCGTCAGGGCGGCGCAGGCCAGACCCAGCGCCGCCATCGTGCCCATCACCGCCCCCGGCCCCCAGCCTGCACCGCGCAAGGTTCCGGTCACGACCGCGCCCGCGGCATAGCCGAAGGAATAGGCAGCATGGGTCAGGTTCATCAGGTGCAAGCCCCGCGCCGTCTCCATCGTGGCGACGCGGGCGTTCATCAGCACGTCGGTCAGCCCTGTCGCCGCCCCGGCGCTGGCCATGGCCAGCGGGAACATCCAGACCGCCGAGGCTTGCCCGGGCAACGCGAAGGCACAGGCCATCAGCGCCACCGAAAGGGGCAACGCCGCCCGGCCCAGCGCCGCGCCGAAGGCCGGTGCCGCCAGCATGGCGGCGATCGCGGCAATCGGGGTCAGGAAGATCAGGAGGCCCAGCTCCGCCTCGTCCACACCAAGCATCGCCTTGAGGTCCGGCAGCACCGCCGCGAAGGTGCCCCACAGCATACCCATCGCCGCGAAGGCCGCGATCGCGGGGCGGGCGTAGAGGACGACGGGCAAGGCGATCATCGGTCGGGGCCTTCGGCTTTGCGAACCCGACAGCTAGCCCGCCCGCCCGGTTCCATCGCTTCCGGTCGCGACGCCCGGGCAGGCTGAAAGCGACACCGGGCGCACGGCAACTTCCCGCTTTCCTTCGCCCCGATTCGTCGCTATAGCCCCCCGGTCGCGCCATGCACCCTTGGAGGATGGCGGACTTATGCATGGAGAAGAACCTATGGCACGCAAGATCATCGATCTGAACGCCGAGGTACGGACGGGGACAGGCAAGGGGGCCGCCCGTCAAGCCCGTCGTGACGGCTACGTACCCGGCATCATCTACGGCGACGGGGCGGAACCCCAGCCGATCAAGGTGAAATACAACTACCTCCTGACCAAGCTGCGGCAGGGCCGCTTCCTGCAGACGCTGTTCAACCTCAAGATCGACGGCAAGCCCGACGTGCATGTCGTCTGCCGGGGCGTTCAGCGTGACGTGGTCAAGGACCTGCCGACGCATGTCGATTTCATGCGCATCCACGATGACAGCCGGATCGAGCTGTTCATCCACGTCGAATTCGTGAACCACGAAGCCTCGCCGGGCCTGAAGCGCGGCGGCACGCTGACCGTGGTCCGTCCCGAAGTGGAACTGGAAGTCACCGCGGGCGACATTCCCGATCACATCACGGTCGACCTGACCGGCCGCAAGATCGGCGATGTAATCCACATCAACGACGTCCAGCTGCCGGCCGGCGTCAAGCCGACCATCGCCCGTAATTTCGTGATCGCGAACATCGCGGCGCCGTCGGGGCTGGTCTCGGAAGAGAACGCTGAAGCCTCGGCCTGAGCGGACCGACAGCAAGTCCGGCGCGGGGGCCTTCTGGGCCCCCGTTTGCTTTCGGGCGCCCTTCTCGCTCGACTGCGTTTCCTCGTCGGGGCGCCGCCACCGTGCCGCCGACCCTATCGCCGCAGAAAGACCAGGGTGTCCTTCTTCGCCCCCGCCGCCGCCACGAACCCTTGCGCTGTCAGGGCCTCGGTGACCCGCTCCACTCCCTTCGGCCCATAGACGAGGGGATGCGTCTCCACCACCACCAGCCGCACCCCCGGCAGAGGCTGGGTCAGCACGTCAAGCTCGCCCCCCTCGATGTCGCAAGAGATCACCGTCGGCGCGAACCTCGCCAGAAGCTTGCCGATGGGTCGCGCCGGCACCCGGACAACCTCGGCATTATCGGGCCAGCCCTCCGGGCCTTGCAGCGCCGATGCCCAGAAGGCGGGACGCTGGCCGAACTCCACCTCGCCCGCGCCCGCGCCGACCACGGCGCCCTTCAGCACCTTCACGCCGGGAAACCCGTTCGCCGCCAGGTTCCGCCGTGCGAGCTTCACAGTCTCTGGCCCGGCCTCGACCCCCACGACCGCCGCCTCGCCCAGAACCCCCGCCGCCAGCGCGCAGATGAACCCCAGCCCCGCGCCCAGGTCCAGAAGCCGGTCCCCCGGCCGCAGGTGCAGAAGCAGCGCATCCGCCTCGTGGTTCTCGTAGCGGCCGCTGGACAGGGCCTGCGCGAGGGTGCCCTTCAGCGCCGCCTCGGGCAGAAAAAGCGTCAGTCCGCGAAGGGTGAAGCTGCGCATGCCCCGGCCTTGGTTGTCTCAAACCCCTGCCGCAGCTATATCGCACCCGACGCGGGAAACGGGAGATCATTCGTGAAACTCTGGGTCGGCCTTGGCAATCCCGGCGCGAAATACGCGGGAAACCGGCACAACATCGGCTTCATGGCGGTGGACCGCATCGCCGCCGACCATGGCTTTTCCCCCTGGCGCAAGGCGTTCCAGGGACTTGTCAGCGAGGGCCGGCTTGGCACAGAGAAGGTCGCCCTCCTGAAGCCCGAGACCTTCATGAACCTCTCGGGTCAGTCGGTCCAGGCCGCCGTCGCCTTCTGGAAACTGCCGCTTGCCGATGTCACCGTGTTTCATGACGAGCTTGACCTTGCCCCCGGAAAACTGCGCCTGAAACAGGGCGGCGGGCATGCCGGCCACAACGGCCTGCGCTCGATCCATGCGCATCTCGGCGACGATTATGCCCGCGTCCGCCTTGGGATCGGCCACCCCGGCCAAAAGGATGCCGTGGCCGCCTATGTGCTGCACGACTTCGCCAAGGCGGATGCCGACTGGCTGGAGGACCTCTTGCGCGGCATCTCGGACGGCGCCGAGGCGCTGGCCATGGGCGACGGGCAGAGGTTCATGAACGCGGTCAGCCTGCGCACCGCCCCGCCCCGGTCCTCGGCAACAAAGGACAGACCAGAGCCCCCCACCCCCGCACCCCAGCCGCAGGACGACGCCCGCAGCCCGATGCAGAAACTGCTGGACAAGTTCCGGTGACGATCCGGCAGGCCTTCCGCCAACAGGCCACGGCCTGCGCTGCTCTCGGCTCGCCCCTGATGGAACGCCTGATGACGGGCCTTGCCGAACGCCTGGATCCTGGCGCCCCCGTCGCCGACCGTGTCCTTGGCTGGCAAGGCGATCCCTCCTCGAAGGCAGACTCGGTTCCCCTTCGCCTTGCCGGGGGCCTGCATGCCCTCATCCTGACGGGCAAGGATCCTGCGCTGGCCGCTGCCTACGCCTCCGACACCGACCCGACCGAGGCCGCCCTTGCCGCGATCGCCCGACATCCGGCCCTCCTCCTCGACTGGCTCGCCTCGCCACCGCAGACGAACGAGGTCCGCCGCTCCGCCCCGCTCATCGCCGCCGCACATTGGCTGGCCGCCCGCTTCGGCCTGCCGCTAATCCTCAGCGAACTTGGCGCCAGCGCGGGGCTGAATCTGCTTTGGGACCATTACGCCCTGTCGGTGCAGGGCCAGTGCTTCGGACCCGACGCTGCCGCGCTGACCCTGGCGCCCGACTGGACCGGCCCACCACCGCCGCCAGCGCGTCCGACGATCCTCGACCGCAGGGGTGTTGACCTGAACCCGCTTGACCCCGTCACCGACCGCCTGCGTCTCTTGTCCTACATCTGGGCCGACCAGACTGACCGCCTGGAACGCACCTGCACCGCGCTCGACCTCGCCGCCCGTCTTCGGCCAAGGGTCGATCGCGCCGATGCGGCAGACTGGCTGGAGGCCCGTCTCGCCTGCGCGACCCCTGGCGCACTGCACCTGATCTATCACACCGTCGCCTGGCAGTATTTTCCGCCCGACACCCAGGCCCGCGCCCTTGCCGCGATTGACGCTGCCGGTCGCCGTTCGCCCGTCGCCCGCCTGGCGATGGAAGCCGATGGCCAGTCCCCGGGCGCCGCTCTAACCCTGACGCTCTGGCCCGAGGCCGAAACCCTTTCCCTTGGCCGCATCGACTTTCACGGTCGCTGGATCGACTGGAAGGCTCCTGCGCCTTAGTCTTTCTCTTCGACAAATATCCTCCGGGGGTCTGGGGGTGGAAAACCCCCACCTCCCGAGCCGGTTGGCCGCAGGCCAGAGGCGAGACAAAAAGTGTTAGCGCGTCAGCGCTCCATTCGAAAACCGCCCCTACCCGCGCGATACCAGCCCCGCCAGCGCCCGGCTGACCAGCGACGACATCGCCGGCCGCTCCAGCGCGACGAAGGGCAACGGTCGGCACAGCTCCATCGCCGCCACCCCGACCCGGGCCGTCAATGCCCCGTTGACCACCCCCTCGCCGAAGCGGCGCGACAGCTTTGACAGCACACCGCCCCCGGCCACCGACCCGATCATGTCGTCGGTCAACGCCAGCGCCCCCGCCGCCACCAGCGAGGCAAAGACCCGGCGCAAGAGCTTCAGGCTGCCGAAACTGCCCGACCGCCCGCCGTAGATTTCCGCGATCCGCCGGATCATCCGCAGGTTCGCCACCGCCGCCGTCGCCACATCGGCCAGCGCCAGGGGCACCAGCGCCGTCACCGTCGCCACCTGCCGCGCCGCGCCCTCGATCACCAGCCGCGCCTCGGCATCCAGCGTGGTCAGAAGCTCCCGCTCGGCCAGCGCCAGCAGGGCATCGGCGTCCATCACCTCGCCTTCGCGATCCGCGAGCCGCGCCCGCCCCCAGGCCGTATCGCCCCGCGCGCCATAAAGCGAGACCAGCCCCGACACCACCCGCCGCGCCTCCTTGAGGTCAGCCGCGGTCCGAGCCGCCACGGCCCGCTCGCGCAGGACGTCCAGCCGCCGCAACCGCAGGAAGGCCCCCCATTCGCGCAGGGCAAGGACCACCCCGGCCAGGACCGCCGCCACGACAAGCGCGAAGGCCGCCCAGCCCAGCACCAGGTTGCGTGCCAGAAGCCCGGTCACGAAATCCCAGGCCGCCACCGACAGCACAAAGGAAAACAGCGCCCCGAAGGCCCAGAGCGCGAATCGTGTGACGGCCGAGCCCCGGCGCTGCGACAGGGCCGCCACGGCCTGCATGGCCTGCCCCTCGGGCAGGGCATCGGGAACCGGCGGCGCGGCCCCGGGGTCAAGCGCCTCGTCCATCTCTTGCAGGAACGGTTTCGGCGGGCGGCTCACAGCTGGTCTCCGATCAGGAATTCCACGGCCCGGTCCAGCCGGATATGCGGTGGGCCTTCGCCCGGTCTCAGGGTCAGCCGCGCCGGCGCAAAGGTCATGAGGCTGTAATCCGCGTCCAGCCAGGCCTCCGCCCCCTCCCGCGCCGGGGACAACAGGCGCGAGGGGTCCGAGGGCAGCGCCCCGGGATACATCAGCGCGGGCTTTCCCGTGGACTGCAGCACACCCCGCACCGCCGGGACCTCGGCCCCGTCCCGGGTCACCACCTCTTCCACCGTCGCGCGCAAGGACGCCAGCGACATCGCCTCGGTCCGCGCGCCGGAGAAATCCGCGCGTTGCTTCGCCTCGGCCAGAAGCGACCCCGTGATCGCCGTCAGCGCCGGGTGCTGTTCGTGGTGCAGATGGTCTGCCTTGGTCGCTGCGAACAGGATGCGCTCCACCCGATGGGTGCCGAAGAGGCCGGAAAGCCAGGTGTTGCGCCCCGGGCGGAAGGCCGACAGCACCTCGGCCATCACCCGCCGCAGGTCCTCGACCGCGCGCGGGCCCTGATGGATCGCACCAAGGACATCGGCCAGCACAACCTGCCGGTCGATCCTGGCAAAATGGTCGCGGAAGAAGGGGCGCACGACGCGGGCCTTGTAGGCCTCGTAGCGCCGCTCCATCTCGCGCCAGAGGCTGCTCCTGCCGGTGGTGGCGGGCTTGGGCAGGGGCGCGAAGGTCAGGACCGGAGAGCCGGCCAGGTCGCCAGGCAGCAGGAACCGCCCCGGCGTGACATCGACCCTGCCCAGGTCGCGGGCGGCGGTCAGGTAGGCGGTGAAGGTCTCGGCCAGATGCCGCGCCCGCGCCTCGTCCAGCCGCAGCGCGCCATCCTCGGCCCGGGCCAGCGCCAGCCAGGACGCAGCCTCTGGGCGCCTTTCCATGCGCGCGAGGGTGGCTTCGGACCACTGGTCATAGCTCTGATCCAGGAGGGAAAGGTCCAGCAGCCACTCGCCCGGGTAGTCCACGATATCGAGATGCAGCGTCCGCGGCCCCCGCCAGGACGACAGGAAACCGGCGGGTTGCACGCGGAACGAAAGGCGCAGTTCGGAGATCGCGCGTGTCGAGGCCGGCCAGCGGGGCTGGTCGCCGGTCAGCGCCGCAAGATGCGCCTCGTAGTCGAAGCGGGGCAGTGTGACATCGGGTTGCGGTTGCAGATAGACCGCTTGGATGCGGCCTTGGGCCTCGGCCTTCAGTTGCGGCATCCGGCCCCGGTTCAACAGGTTCGCCACGAGGGCCGTGATGAAGACTGTCTTGCCCGCGCGCGACAGGCCGGTGACGCCAAGCCGAAGCGTCGTGTCGAAGAGCGTCTCGGAAAGGCCCGCGCCCATGCCTTCGATCCCGCGGGTGATCCCGTCCGTCAGCCCGAAGAATGTCACGTCCGCGTCCCTTTCCTTCGTGGCGGTGAAGATAGGGTGGGCCGTGCGGGAATGGAAGGCGCTGGGCGAAGTGGCCCATTCCGGGCAGCCAGCGGATTGCACGCCGGCCCGCTTCCGGGCTAGGGAGGCCCCATGCCACGCTATGCGCTTCAGATCGAATACGACGGCGGCCCCTTCGCAGGCTGGCAGCGTCAGGCCCAGGGCCTGCCTTCGGTGCAGGAAGCGGTGGAGCGCGCGCTGGGCAGGCTGGAGCCGGGCCCCCATACGATCGCCGCCGCCGGACGCACTGATGCCGGTGTCCATGCCACGGCGCAGGTGGCGCATGCCGACCTTGCGAAGGACTGGGACCCGTTCCGGCTGGCCGCGGCGCTGAACGCGCATCTGCGGCCCGACCCGGTGGCGGTCCTGGCCTGCGCAAGGGTGGCCGACGACTTCCATGCCCGCTTCTCGGCCACCGGCCGGCGCTACTGCTTCCGCCTGGTCGCCCGACGCGCGCCGGTGACGCATGACCGGGGCCTAGTCTGGCAGGTGCTGAACCCGCTGGACCTCCCGGCGATGCGGGCCGCAGCGGCGGAACTGATCGGCCTGCACGACTTCACCACCTTCCGCTCGACGCTCTGTCAGGCCAAAAGCCCGGTCAAGACGCTGGACCGGATCGACATCATCGAACACCCCTACCCCGGCGGCGTCGAGTACCGGTTCGACCTGGCCGCCCGCAGCTTCCTGCACAACCAGGTCCGCTCCATCGTCGGCACGCTGGAACGGGTCGGTGCGGGGGCATGGACACCCGGGGATGTGCGCGCGGCCTTGCAGGCGCGGGACCGGGCGGCCTGCGGGCCGGTCTGCCCGCCGCAGGGCCTCTATCTGGCGGGGGTCAGCTATCCGGCCGATCCCTTTGCGGGCGATGCTCGTCGGTGACTTCGTCACGCCTCGCCGGGCCGACCGACGCGGAAACGAAGTCGAACGAGGAAGCTCCGGTCAGTTCAGATCCTTCAACAGCCGTCCATGCTTGCGGACCTCGGTCAGGACCGCGCCGAACGTGTCGAGGCCCCGTCCCGCCAGCATGGGCACAAGCTTCAGAAACGCATCCGCCGTGGCGATCGTGTCGCCGATGGCGGTGTGACGGTCCTCTTCGGGGATGGTAATCCCAAGGCGGTGGCTCAGCGCGTCAAGGCTGTGCACCTCGTGCTGGCCATAGACAACCGCCGACAACAGCACCGTGTCCAGCACCGGCATGTCGAAGGTCACGCCCAGCTGGCCCTCGACCCGGCGCAGGAATTCCATGTCGAAGGGCGCGTTGTGCGCGATCAGCACCGCGCCTTCCGCGAACTTGTGGAACCGGCGCACCACCTCCAGCACCCCCGGCGCGTCGGCCACCATCGCGTCGGTGATCCCGTGGACCTCGGTCGAGACCGAGGGGATCGGCCGGCCCGGATTGACGAGGGTGTCGAAGACCTCGCCCTCCACCCGCCGGCCGTTGACGATGCGCACCGCCGCAAGTTGCACGATCTCGTCGCCCTGGCGCGGGTTCAGGCCCGTCGTCTCGCTGTCGAACACCACATAGGTCAGCCGGTCCAGCCGCGCGTCCGCCAGCCGGTCGGTGCGGGCGGGGGACAGAAGGTCGAAGTCGTAGACCACCTTGCGCGCGATCGGTTTCGGCCGGGCCACGGCGCGGCGGGCCTGGCGGATCGGCAGGCATAGCGCAGAGCGGCCGTCGGCAAGCGTCTCGGGCCAGATCTCGGTGGCATGGGCAGCCAGGACCTGGCGGGCGGGGCGATCGCTGTCCTCGGTCAGGGGGAAGGCCAGCCAGCCGTCGAGTTCCCCCACCCCCACCCTTGCGCCGGTCCAGGCGAGGCGGATCGCGGCGCCCGTGTCCTCTTCCTCGATGGCCAGGTGCAGCGGGCCACGGTCGGCCAGGTGGCGGGCGAGATGTTCCAGAAGCGTCAGCACCTCGTAGCCGTTGCAGCGCAGGATCAGGTCGGCGGTTTCGGTGGCAAGCGCGATGCCTTGCGCGGCCAGCCGCGCGGCAAGGCCCTGCGCCAGGTCGAAGGCGCGGGTCTGCGGAAGGGCACCGGCCTCGGACAGGGCCTCGTCGCGGGCGGCACCGAACCGGGTGACGGCCTGCGACAGCCGGGCAACCTCGTCCTTCAGCGCCCCCTGCATCGGCGCAGGCAGCGCGTCCTCGGGCATCACGCCGACCAGCGTGGCCAGCGCCGCCGCGGGCCGGCGCAGGCTGTCGAGCGCGCCCTCCAGCATCGCTTCGCGCCGGGCCTCGGCAGCCATTTCGCCGGTGATGTCGCGCAAGGTAAGGACATAGCCCTGTGTGCCGCCTTCGCCCAGCAGGCGCATCCTCGCCGCAAGCACGCGGGCGCCAGTCGTGGTGGTGCAAAGCAGGTCGGACACCGCATCCGGGTCGCCGGTGGCCAGCAGGCGTTCGTGCGCCAGCCGCAGCGGCGCGGCATGCAGGTAGTCGAAGAGCTTGCGGTCCAGCCCCGCCTCCAGCCCCCCGGCGCGGCCGGTGCCGATGATATCGGCGGCCGGGCCATTGTAGAACACCAGCGCATGATCGGCCGAACACAGGATCACCCCGACCGGAACATCGGACAGAAGCGCCTCGAGGCGCGCCTTTTCCGACCCAAGGCGCAGCGTCTCGCGCGCCACCGCCTCGGCGAGCGCGCTACGGGTCTCGGCCAGGCTTTGCGCGGCGGCCTGGGCGGCGGGAGCGAGGTCGCCCAGATAGCGGGCGATGGCCGCATCCATCTCGGCACTGACGTCGGAGTGCGCCCGGGCGCGCAGCGCGCCGGCAAGGGTCTCGATCGGCTTGGCGACGTTCACGTCGAACAGATACCAGACCCCGGTGACAAGACCCAGGGCGGCAAAGCCGGCCAGCACCCCGGCCTGGACGAAGCCTTGCAGCGCCGCCGGCTCGCCCAGCCGGCTGTAGCCGAGCCACAGGCCAAGCACCGTCGCGGCGACGATGGCGGCGGCGAGGCCGGCGAAGATCAGGAACACCCGCAGGCGCAGGGAGAGACGGGTCAGCATGATACACCCCCGGACTGGAACCGAAGCGACGGGGCGCCGGCCGCGCCTCCCCTCCCCCCCGTGAGGAGGGGCGGGGGGCGGGGGGCGCCCAAGCGGGGGTGGGGGGCCCGGGGTCCGGGCGGCAAGCCCCCCCTCCCTCTCCCTCCCCCACAATGGGGGGAGGGAAGCGCCACACACCCCTGCCGCGCCCCGGCCACGGCCTTAGCCCGCCCCGGCCAGAAGCCGCCGCACCTCGTCCCTCAGGTCCTTCAACTCGAAGGGCTTGGAGATGAAGCCATCCGCCCCCAGCGCCAGCCCCTTGCGCCTCTCGATGGCCGAACCGCGGGCGGTCATCATCAGGATCTTGACGTCCTTCAGCGCGGGATCGACCCGGATGCCCTCGCAGATCTCGTAGCCCGAGACCTCGGGCAGCATCACGTCCAGAAGGACGAGGTCGGGATGGGTATCCCGGATGCGGGGCAGCGCATCGGCACCCGAGGCCACGCGGTCGTGGTCATAGCCTTCCCGCGTCATCAGGTAGTCCAGCGCGACGGCGATGTTGTCCTCATCCTCGACCACAAGGATGCGCGGCTTCCGGTCCATGCCTTACCCCTCCCTGCACGCGGCGGCCTGAAGGGCGTCGCCCTCTGGTGCCGCCTGCCATTCTGCCCCCGTCAACTCTCCGGCTTCGGTGATCTGGACGCCTTCGACCACCAGGACCTGCCGCCCTCCGGCACAATCCACCGCCATCAGCCCGTCCTCCACGGGCCGCCAGCGGGCAAATTTCAACAGCGTCACCAGACGCAGGCTGCCGACCTGCGGATGGATCATCCGCTTGCGCTGGTCCAGCGCCCAGAACCGCATCTTGATCGGCTTCAGGTAGGTCCAGGGACGCAGGGGCATCGCCTCTTCCTCGACGCGGACCACCTCGATCCCGGGTGGAAGCTCGGCCACGACCCGGCCATACCAGGTGTATTCCAGGACCAGCGTCGCGCCGATCAGGCCGACAGCCGCGGAAAACGGCACGAACCAGCGCGGCAGCCCCGGGCGCCAGCGCCGCAGGGCCCAGGCCATGAGGCCCAGCGTGGCCGCCGCAAGGATCGCACCGATCAGTTCCAGAGCCATCGCGTCAACTCCTTGCACCGCGGGCCTGGCCCACGGCGGATTGCATGGTGCGCACGACCACGAAAGCATCGCGCAGGTGGCTGCGTTCGAAATCCGACAGTTCCGATGGCGCGATGAAATTGTCGGGCTTCTCGCCGCCCTTCACCCGCCTTGCCTGGTGTTCCAGCCGGGTCTGCGCGATCAGGTCGTAGGCCTCGATCAGGTCGCGCCCGCCGCTGTCCGAGATCACCCCCGCCTCGATCGCCGCCTCCAGTCGGGCGCGGGTGTTGACCACCCCCTGCTGCCCGATCAGCGAATAGACCCGGCCGAGGTCCACCACCGGCACCACGCCGTTGTGCTTGAGGTCGATGTGGTTCTTGTATTCGCCCGACCGGATCGTGGCAAAGCCGCGCAACAGGCCTAGCGGCGGGTTGTGCTTCAGGCTGTTGGAAATCATGTGCGCCACGAAGATCGAGTTCTTCGCGGCCATCTCCAGCACCTCGCCCTGCAGGGCGCTGTACAGGCTTGCTGTCCCACCGATGGGCCTGAGGTCGAACATGACGGATGCCAGCATCTGCGCCATCGGGTCCGGGGTCGTCACCCACTTGCGGAAATAGCCGCGCCAGACGGACATCCGCTGGCACCATTGCGGATTGGTGGCCATCATGTCGCCCGGGCAATAGACATAGCCGCAGGCATTCAGCCCGTCCGACACGATCCTGGCCAGGCGTGCGAAATAGCCCATGTCGGCATCGGTCGCGGCATCGTCGATCATCAGGCAGTTGTCCTGATCGCTGACCCCCGTCTGCTCCTGCCGCCCCTGCGACCCGCAGGCCAGCCACAGGTAAGGCACCGGGGCCGGACCCAGTTCCGCCTCGGCCATCGCCAGAAGCCGCCGCGTCACCGTGTCGGCGATGTCGGTGATCAGCCGCGTCACCACCTCATGCGCCGATCCGCCACCGACCAGCTGCACCAGAAGCCTCGGGATGCGGGCCGTGGTCTCTGCCAGGTCGGCAACCGTCAGCGCCGTCGCCGCATCGCGCACCAGAAGGGCCGAGCTGACAGCCTGGAACCGCACTAGGTCGGTCTGGGTAATCATCCCGACCAGCCTGCCGTCGTCCACCACCGGCAGGTGCCCGATCCGATGCTCCAGCATCCGGTTCAGCACGTCCGACCCCAGGGAGTCCGGTGTCAGGACCATCGGGTCAGTGGCCATCACGCTGCGGACTGGCGCTTCGGGATCCAGCCCCTGCGCCAGCACCTTGTTCACGAAGTCCCGCGCCGTGACGATACCCACCAGCTGCTCGTCCTCGGTGATCGCGAGGCAGGAGATATGCGCTTCGCGCATCTTCTCCGCCGCGGCCCGGATCGTCGTGCCGGGCGGGACCGAGATCGGCGCGCGTGCGATCAGGTCGCCGACCTTGCGGGTCGAGATGTCGGCCTCGCGGCTTTCCTGATGGCGGCCACGGTGAAAGAACCGCTCGAAGGCCGGATAGCTGGCGATCAAGCGGCGGAACTGTTCCTCGGGAAGCATCAGGATCTCGGCCCCGCCGGTCGCCCGGGCCGTCGTGACCGCCATCCCGCCGCGCATCAGCCCGCGCTCGCCGAAACTGTTGCGCGGCCCCAGAAGCGAAACGAGACCGCCAGAAGGCTCCAGCACCTCGACCGAGCCGTCGAGGATCAGGAAGATGCCGGTCAGCGGCTCACCGGCGGTGTAGATTGTGGCGCCGTCGTCATAGTGCCTGCGGCTGAAGGAGGCGGCGACCCGCGCCATCTCGTCCCGCGGCAGGCTGTCGTAGGGGTGGACCGTCTCCAGGAAGGCCAGAAGGGGTGCGCTGTCCTGATCCATTATCCTGTGCCCGGTCTGGGGGATGCGCCCCCGGGTCTCCCCGGAGGCGCAGAGGGCTTAGTGCGCCACGGCCTTGCCGGCGCCTTTCGGCACGCGGATCGACTCCACGAGGTCCACCACATGCTGCGGCGGGGCCTTGGTGACCATCGAGACCACATAGGCGACGACGAAGTTAACCACCGCACCGATGGTCCCGATCGACAGCGGCGAGATCCCGAAGAAATGGTTCGCTGCGACGTTCTCATAGGTGTTCGTGCCGGGGATGAAGAACCAGCCGAGGTAGAGGAAGATGTAGACAGAGGTGAAGACCAGACCGGCCAGCATCCCGGTGATCGCCCCGGCGGTGTTTACCCGCTTGGAGAAGATCCCCATCATCAGGACCGGGAAGATCGTCGCGGCGGCCAGACCGAAGGCCAGCGCCACCACCTGCGCGGCGAAGCCGGGCGGGTTGAGGCCGAGCCAGGTGGCAACGGCAATCGCGAAGGCCATCGAGATACGGGCGGCCAGCAGTTCGCCCTTCTCGCTGATGTTCGGGTTCAGTGCCCCCTTGATCAGGTCGTGGCTGACGGCCGAGGAGATGGCGAGGAGCAGGCCCGCAGCGGTGGACAGCGCGGCAGCAAGACCACCCGCAGCGACCAGCGCCACGACCCAGCCCGGCAGAGCCGCGATTTCCGGGTTCGCCAGCACCATGATGTCGTTGTCGACCTTGGTGACCTCGTTCCCGACCAGGCCCAGTTCGGCCAGGGTCTTGTCGCCCAGCTTGGCTTCGGCCAGCGCGGCGTCACGCGCCGTGGTGGCTTCGGCAACCGCAGCTTCCAGCGGCGCCTTGTCGGCATCCGCAGCAGCCTCGGCAAGGGCCTTGGTGGCGGCGGCCAGCTTCTTGTTGGCTTCCGTCACCGGCTTCGGCTCGTTGAAGTACTGGATCAGGCCATCGCCGTTCTTGTCGGCGAATTCCAGCAGTCCGGTGGCTTTCCAGGTGTTGATCCAGGACAGTTCCGGCTTGCTGTCGATGTCGGCCAGCGACAGCGCCGGGGCCGACAGGGCCGAGCCTTCCTTGGCACCCGGCCAGAAGGTGGTGGACAGGTTCAGACGGGCCATCGCACCCACCGCCGGAGCGACCGTGTAAAGCAGCGCGATGAACACCAGCGCCCAGCCGGCGGACGACCGGGCGTCAGCCACTTTCGGCACGGTGAAGAAACGCACGATGACGTGCGGCAGACCTGCGGTCCCGATCATCAGGGCCATGGTGAACAGGAACATGTTGAACATGTTCGTCGTGTCAGCGGTATAGGCGGTGAAGCCCAGTTCCGTGACCACCTGGTCCAGTTTCGCCAGCATCGAAATCTCGCCACCCTGAGGCGCATAGCCGCCGATCAGGCCAAG
>JBKBJC010000040.1:0-23268 GCA_046294075.1 Tabrizicola sp.
GAAGCAGGCCTTCCTGCCATTCCTCATCGCTTCGCCGGTCCTGTTCCTGCTGGGCGCGACCTTCGCGCATTATGTGGTGACGCCCATCGCCATGCGCTTCTTCCTCGGCTTTGCCGACAGCGCCTCGATCCTGTCGGTGCTGGCGCCGATGCTGACCGATGTGCCCGAGGGCGTGCCGGCCACGGCGCCGAAGGAAGGCATCGAGATCGTCTTCCAGGGCAAGGTCAACGAGACGCTGGACATCAGCCTGAAGCTGATCATCGCCTTCGGCCTGTGCTTCCAGCTGCCTGTCCTTCTCACCCTGATGGGCAAGGCGGGGCTGGCCACCTCTGCCGGTCTGGCCGGGATGCGCAAATATGCCATCGTCATCATCCTGATCGTGGCCGCCCTGGTCACGCCGCCGGACGTGATGAGTCAACTGATCCTGTTCTTTGCCGTCTACCCGCTGTACGAGGTCTCGATCTTCCTGATCCGCCGGATCGAAAAGCGCCGCGAGGCCGAATTGCGCGCCGAAGGCCTCTGGGACGACGAGACCGACGGCCCCTCCGACATGGCCGAACCGAAAGCATGACCGATCCCTTGATCCGCATCGCCGCCGCGCTGGAGCGGCTTGCTCCGGCGCCGATGCCTGCGCCCGATTTCACGGCCGAGGCCTTCGTCTGGCACACCCAGCCCGACCGTCTGGAACCCGTGGCGCGGGTCGCGCGGGTCGAAATCGGCCTTATGGTCGGGGTGGACCGCGCGCGCGACACGCTGTTGGAGAACACCCGGCATTTCGCGGCCGGCTTGCCCGCGAACAATGCGCTTCTCTGGGGCGCGCGCGGCATGGGCAAGTCGAGCCTGGTCAAGGCGGTGCATGCCGCCGTGCGGGCGGAAGGCCATGACCTGAAGATCGTGGAACTGAGCCGCGAGGATCTGCCATCGGTCCAGCGCCTGCTCGCGCATCTGCGCGCCGCGCCGCACCGGTTCCTGCTCTTCTGCGACGACCTGTCGTTCAGCCATGACGACCAGCACTACAAGTCGCTGAAGGCGGTGCTGGACGGCGGCATCGAGGGGCGGCCCGAGAACGTTTTGTTCTACGCCACCTCGAACCGCCGCCACCTGATGCCGCGCGACATGATCGAGAACGAACGCTCCAGCGCGATCAACCCGTCCGAGGCGGTGGAGGAGAAGGTCTCGCTGTCGGACCGCTTTGGTCTCTGGCTGGGCTTCCATCCCTGCGGTCAGGACGATTACCTTGACATGATCCGCGGCTATTGTGCGGCGCATGGAGTCAACGTCCCCGAGGAGCGGCTGCATGCCGAGGCGATCGAATGGCAGGCGACGCGGGGCGGGCGGTCGGGCCGGGTGGCCTGGCAGTTCTTCTGCGACCTCGCCGCCCGCGAAGGGGTGCGCCTCAGGGCCTGACCGGCGGGTTTGCCTTTGCGCCGGCCGGCGTGCATCCTGAGCGCAAGCCATCATGCTGACCGAGATCCTTGTCATCCTGGCCCTGATCGTCCTGAACGGTGTGCTCGCCATGTCCGAGCTGGCGATCGTCAGTGCGCGTCCGGCGCGTCTGAAGCCACTGGAGGGCAAAAGCCGCGGCGCGCGCCTGGCGCTGCGGCTGGCCGAACATCCGGGGCGGTTCCTGTCCACCGTGCAGATCGGCATCACCGCGGTCGGCATCCTGTCAGGCGCGCTGTCGGGGGCAACGCTGGGCCAGCGGTTGCAGATTTGGCTGGTCGGGCAGGGCGTGGCATCGGACTGGGCCGCGACGCTGGGGGTCGGCGGGGTGGTGGTGGCGATCACCTATGTCAGCCTGATCGTGGGCGAACTGGTCCCGAAACAGCTGGCGCTGCGCAATGCGGAAGGGCTGGCGATCCGCATGGCCCCGGCGATGACGCTTCTGTCGGTCGTCGCCGCGCCGCTGGTCTGGTTCCTGGACCGGTCCGGCCGGCTGCTTCTGTGGCTGCTCGGCCAGCGTGGAGCGAGCGAGAACCGTGTCACCGAAGAGGAAGTGCATGTGCTTCTGGCCGAGGCGCACGAGGGTGGGGTGCTGGAGGCCGGGGAGCGCGAGATGATCACCGGCGTCATGCGCCTGTCGGACCGCACGGCGCGGGCGCTGATGACCCCCCGGCACGAGGTGGAGATGCTGCCGCTGGAGGCCACCGGGGCCGAGGCGGTGGCCGCCATCCGCCGCATCGCCCGCCCGAGGATGCCGGTGGCCAACGCCGAGGGCGAGGTGGTGGGGATCGTGCTGCTGGCCGACGCCTTCCAGGCCATCTCGCGCCGCGAGCCGCTGGAGATCCGGGCGCTGGTGCGCGAGGTGCCGGTGGTCTCGGACCGGGCCGAGGCGCTGGACGTGCTGGAGATCCTGCAGAACTCCGAACACCATTTCGCGCTGGTCTATGACGAATACGCCACTTTCGAGGGCATCATTACCACCGGCGACGTGCTGGAGGCAATCACCGGCGCCGTGGCGGCCAGCGAGGCCGATGAGCCCGCACTGGTCACGCGTGCGGACGGCAGCCATCTGGTCGCGGGCTGGATGCCGGTGGACGAATTCTGCGACCGGCTGGGCCTGCCCCGCGCAATGGCGGGGGACTACGACACCGTGGCCGGGCTGGTCCTGCACCAGATGGGAAGGATCCCCGAGCTTGGCGCGCATTTCACCGCCCATGGCCACCGTTTCGAGGTCATCGACCTGGACGGGCGGCGGATCGACAAGGTGCTGGTGGCACAGGCGAAGGGCTGAGGCCCGCCCGGCAGGCTATTGCAGGTAGCCCACCGGGTCGAAGCTCTGTTTCGAGGTGTTGCGCACCTCGAAATGCACGAAGGCCGGATCGCCCGACGCGACCTTGCCGATCGCCTGGCCGCGCTTGACCGCATCGCCCTTCTTCACCGTCATCCCGGTCACGCCGACATAGACCGTCAGCAGGTCGCCCGGATGGCGGATGATGACGATGCCCTTGCCGGTGGTGTCCGACGAGATCACCGTCACCGTCCCGCCCTCGGCCGCCACCACCGGGCTGCCGGCCGGGGCGGCGATGTCGATGCCCTGGTTCTTCTTGGCGTCATAGCCGCGGATGATCTTGCCCGAGGCCGGCATCGCCATCTTCGAGGGCCTCGACTTGGCCGAACCGAGGTCGGGCGAGGGCGGGGTGCCCTTGGGCTTGGTGCCCGCGGGCTCGGTCTTTTCGTCCGGCAGGGGCTTTTTCGCCGAGGGCGGCTCGGGCGTGGGGCTGCCGACGCCAGGCGGAGTCGGCACGGGTTCGGGGTTCGGCGCCGGGGCGGTGGCGATCGGGATGATCAGCGTCTGGCCTTCCCGAACCGCCATGTCCGGACCCAGCTGGTTCCAGTCGGCCAGCGCCTTGGCCGAGACATTGTAGGTCCGCGCGATGGTGAAGGCGGTCTCGCCCCGCGCGACGCGGTGGGTCAGCGGTTGTCCGGAGATCGGCTGCGAGGCGGCAGGCGAGGTGCCGGCGGCCGGTTTGGCCGGAGCGGCGCTGTCGAGCGCGGTGGTGGCGATCGAGGTGATGTCGATGCCGCCGCCCGCCGATGGCCCGGTTCCGCCGATCACCGCCGGTTGCGGGCTGGCCGCGACACGTTTCGGCAAGAGGAGCATCTCGCCCTCGCGCAGGGGATCGGTTGCGCGCAGCGCATTGGTGCGTGCCAGATCCTCGGGGTTCATCCCCAGCCGACCGGCCATGCTGGCAACCGTCTCGCCGCGCCGGGCCGTCGCCATCTGGTAATCGGGGTAGGAGATGATGCCGTTCGCATCCGGCCTCGGCGCAGCCGCCGTCGCCTGCAGGGCCGCCCTCGTGGTATCCCCGGCACCCTGACGCAGATCCCAGTCCAGCGCCTTGGTGTCGATGCAGCCCGAAAGGGCCACGGCGCCCGCACCCATGAGGATACCCGCCCGAAGTCGTGTCGTTCTCGCCATCTGGTCCCGCCTGATCATCCGCCGCCCGGTTTGGCCCGGTTCTCTGCGCTCGCAGTCTACTCGGAGCCCATCCCCTCTACCAGTGGAACAAAGCGCACTGGGCGGAGTTCCTCGTAATCAAACCCGCGTGAGGTCCGCGTCACCTTGATCAGCGCCTGCACCGCATCCGACTGGCCGACCGGCACCACCATGATCCCGCCGGGCTTCAGTTGCTCCAGCAGGGGGCCGGGGGGATCCTCGGCCGCCGCCGTCACGATGATCCGGTCGAAGGGCGCCTGATCCGGCAGGCCGTGCGAGCCGTCGGCCGGGATCGCGGTGATGTTCACCAGCCCGAGCTGACGGAACAGCTCGCTGGCCTCGCGCACCAGCCGACGGTAGCGGTCCACGGTATAGACCCGGCGCGCCAGCTGCGACAGGACTGCCGCCTGGTAGCCCGACCCGGTGCCGACCTCCAGCACCGTATCGCGCGGGCTGACCTGCAAGGCCTGGGTCATCAGCCCCACGACCGAAGGCTGGCTGATCGTCTGGCCGCAGGCGATGGGCAGGGGCATGTCCTCGTAGGCGCGGTCGGCAAAGACGTTGCGCACGAACAGGCCGCGGTCGATCTTCTCCATCGCGGTCAGGACGCGGGTATCGGTGACGCCTCGGCTGCGAAGGGCAAAGAGAAAGCGCATCTTGCGTTCGGCAAGTTCGTCGGAATGGCCGGGGTCGGTCGGGTGATCCTCCGGCTCTTTCGTCATGCGAGCCGGGCCTCGAGATCGGCGATCAGGTCATGGGCGGTGAGATCGGCCCGCATCGGCGTGACCGAGATGTAGCCCTCGAGGTTCACCGCCGCGTCGGTCCCCGGCAGGGTGGGGGTGTGCTGCGGCCCGCCCTTGATCCAGAGGAACTTGCGGCCCGAGGGCGACAGGTGCGGCTCGACCGAAAAGGCCGTGTCCCGGCGGAACCCCTGCGGCGCGACGCGCAGGCCCTTGGTCGTCGCGGCCGGAAGGGGCGGGAAGTTCACGTTGTAGAACACGCGGTAATCGGCCTCGGTCCAGGCCCCGCGGTAAAGGAGCGCCCGCACCACGGCGGCGCCATGCGCGCGGGCGCTTTCGAACGGGTCGGCCAGTTTCGCGTTGCCGGGGCCGAAGAACTGCGACAGGGCGATGGCGGGGACGCCCTGCAACGCGGCCTCGAGCGCGCCACCGATGGTGCCGGAGTAAAGCACGTTCTCGGCCGCGTTGTTGCCCCGGTTGACGCCCGACAGCACCAGGTCGGGCTTGGCGCCGTCCAGCACATCGTAGATCGCCGCCAGCACGCAATCGGCCGGGCTGCCCTCGGCGGCAAAGCGGCGGGGCCCCAGTTCGGCGATCATCATCGGGTGGGTATAGCTGATGCAGTGGCCCACGCCCGACTGTTCGAAGGCGGGAGCGACGGTCCAGACCTCGCCCTCAGGGCCGGCGATCTCGTTGGCGATGGCGGTCAGAACCTCCAGCCCCGGCGCGTTGATGCCATCGTCGTTGGTGATCAGGATGCGCATGTCTCGGGGGTTCCTTCCGGCTCGCCCCTGATTAGACGAGCCCGGGGGGCGCTTCAAGGCAAAGGCTCTGGCAATTCCGCTTGTCGATGACTTCGTCACTCCTCGCGGCGGATCCTGTCGCTGCCCGGCAGAGGCCGCAAACGCGGGGAGGGCCGCCCGGGTCGAGGTCGGGGGCTGCCGGACGGCCTCAGGCGTCGCGCTTCGCGATCCAGTCGTGGTCGGGGTCGTTCTGGAACCGCCACTTGCGGATCGGTCCGGCCATGACGTTCAGGTAATACATCTCGTAACCATAGGGCGCGCCGCAGGGGTGATGCCCCTTCGGGACCAGCACGACATCGTGGTTCTTCACCGCCATCGTTTCGTCCAGCGACCCATCCTCGGTATAGACCCGCTGGATACCGAAGCCCTGGGCGGGGTTCAGGCGGTGATAGTAGGTCTCCTCCAGATAGGTCATCCGGGGAAAGTCGTCCTCGTCGTGGCGGTGGCTGGGGTAGCTGGACCAGTGGCCCGCCGGGGTGAAGACCTCGGTGACCAGAAGGCTGTCGGCGACCTCGCGGCCCTCCATCGCGATGTTGTTGACATGGCGGGTGTTGGTGCCCTTGCCGCGCGGGGTCAGTTCGATACCCTCCGGCCCCAGCCTTTGCGCCTTGTGGCCGCCCTTGCCCGGCGCCTTGCAGACGCCGATGGTGCAGGGGGTGGTGGCCACGGCGTGCCAGTCACTGGCGTTCGGGACGTAAAGACAATGCGGCGGGGTCTTTTCGAACACGTCCATCCGGTCGCCCATCTCGCCCCAGTCCTGGCCCGCGGCCTGCACCCGCGCCTTGCCCTCTACGATCACCAGGATCACCTCGGTCCCGCCCGTCGCCTCTTCGGCCACGTCGCCCGGCTCCAGCCGGTAGAGGGTGAATCCGACATGGCCCCAGCCCGCGGTGTCGGGGGTGATCTCGTGGACCTTGCCGCGGGTTCCGGTCGGGTGGCGGAGGAGGTCGGGCATGGGGTGGTCCTCAGGGACGGGAGTTGTCGATGGTCAGCCCCGCCTTGGCGCAGACCTTCAGGATGTGGTCATAGCCCATCTTCGCATGTTCGTAGGGCGGGGCCTTGGCCGGATCCTGTTCGGCCTCGACCACGATCCAGCCGTGGTAATCCATCACCTTGAGCTTGTCGGCCACGGCCTGAAAGTTGATGCAGCCGTCGCCCGGCACGGTGAAGGCCCCGGCGATAACGGCGTCGAGGAAGCTGCGGTCGTTCTCGCGGACGTCCGCCACGACCTCGGACCGGATGTCCTTGAAGTGGACATGATGCACGCGGTCGGCCCAGCGATCCAGCACGCGCAGCACGTCTGCGTCGCCAAAGAGGAGGTGGCCGGTGTCAAAGAGGAGCTTCACCTCCGCCGTCGAGCCCTCCATCAGCGCGTTCACGTCGTCCTCGCTTTCGATGAACGAGCCCATGTGGTGATGGTAGGCCAGCGTCACGCCCTGATCCGCCATCCACTTCGCCAGTTCGGACAGCTTCGCGCCATAGGCCCGCACGTCCTCGGGCGCGAATTTCGGGCGGTTGTTCACCGGCACCCGGATATCGCCCTGCACGGTGTTGGAACATTCCGCATAGACGATGCAGGGAGCGTTGAGGGCGGCGAACTGTTCGACCTGGCCGCGCACCGCCTCGATTTCCGTCTTCACGTCATTGACGAGGAGATTGCCGGAACACCAGCCGCCGCATAGGAAGAGTCCGTTTGCCGTCAGATAGCTGCGCAGCCCTTCGGCATCCGCCGGCATCCGCCGCCCGCGTTCGACGCCGGTATAGCCGATCTCGCGCGCTTCGCTTAGCGCCTGCTCCATCGTGTAGGCGGCGGTCAGGTCCGGCAGGTCGTCGTTCTGCCAGGAGATGGGAGATATCCCGATCTTCACGCTCATGTCGCTGTCCTCAGTTCACCAGCCATTGCGCGCTTGCGCCGGCCTCATGGTCCTTGCGGGCCTGCAGCACCTCGGGCCGGGTCGAGACCTCGGGCACGCCGACCGCCCACCAGGATCCGCCCGCACCCGTGCCGGGGCCGGGGTCGCTCTCGACAACGATGACGGTGGGCAGGCTTGCGCCCTTCGCCGCCTGCAAGGCGGCTTCCAGGCCGGCGATCCCGTCAGCCTTGACCGCCTTCGCCCCCATGGCCGCGGCATGGGCGACAAAGTCGATGTGGCTGGGGTTCACATGGTGGCTGTCGTCCAGCAGGTTGTTGAACGGCGCGCCGCCAGTGTGTTTCTGCAACCGGTTGATGCAGCCGAAGCCGCGGTTGTCGGTCAGGACCACGGTGAAGGGCACGCCCATCATCACCGCCGTCGCCAACTCGCTGTTGGCCATCATGTAGGACCCGTCGCCAACCATGCAGACCACGTCGCGGTCGGGTTGGGCCATCTTGACCCCGAGCGCGCCCGCGATCTCGTATCCCATGCAGGAAAAGCCGTATTCCATGTGATAGCCGCCCTGCGCGCCGCGCCAGAGCGTGTGCAGCACGCCCGGCATCGAGCCGGCCGCGCCCATCACGACGGTCTGCCGCGTGGCCGCCCGGTTCACCGCGCCCACGACCTGCGCGTCGCTGGGCAGCCGGTTGCCCTCTGGCGCGGCCATCAGCGCAGCCGTGGTGGCGAACCAGGCGTCGCGCGCGGCGAAATCCGGGTCGGCAAAGCGGTGCCCGCCCAGAGCGGCCGAAAGCCGCTCCAGCGCGACCCGGGCATCGGCGACCAGTCCCTGCGCGCCGCGCTTGGTGGCATCCCAGGGCTGCACGTTGATCGACAGGATCTTTCGCCCCTGCCGCTTGAAGATGGTCCAGCTGCCGGTGGTGAAGTCCTGGAGCCGGGTGCCGACGGCCAGCACCAGATCGGCCTCGGCCGCAAGCCGGTTGCCGCAGTCCGAGCCGGTGACGCCGGGCATGCCGAAGTTCAGCCTCTCTTCCCAGTCCACAGCGCCCTTGCCGGCCTGGGTCTCGACGAGCGGGATGTTGTGGCGGCGCGCGAAGTCCAGAAGCGTGGCCTCGGCACCGGAATAGAGGACGCCCCCGCCGGCGACGATCAGCGGCTTTTCGGCCGTCTTCAGCGCGGCGACGGCGGCCTCCAGCTCGCGCTGGTCGGGCTCGGGCCGGCGGATGTGCCAGACCCGGGGGGTGAAGAAATCCACCGGGTAATCATAGGCTTCTCCTTGCGTGTCCTGGCAGAAGGCCAGGCACACCGGCCCACAGGTCGCGGGATCGGTCATCACCTGAAGCGCGCGGGGCAGCGCGGTCAGGATCTGTTCGGGCCGGCTGATCCGGTCGAAATAGCGCACGACGGGGCGGAAGCAGTCGTTGGCGGAAACGATGCCGTCGCCGAAATCCTCGACCTGTTGCAGCACCGGATCGGGCGCGCGGGAGGCAAAGACATCGCCGGGCAGGAACAGGACCGGCAGGCGGTTCACATGCGCCAGCGCCGCCGCCGTGACGAGGTTCGTCGCGCCGGGGCCGATCGAGGTCGTAACCGCCATGGCTTTGCGCCGCCGCATCGCCTTGGCATAGGCGATGGCGGTATGGGCCATGGTCTGTTCGTTGTGACCGCGCCAGGTGGGCAGGGCCTCGCGGTGGGCGTGCAGCGCCTCGCCCAGGCCCACGACGTTGCCATGGCCGAAGATCGCCCAGACGCCCTCGATGAAGCGGCTGCCGTCCTCGGCCTGTTGCAGCGACAGCCAGCGCACCAGCGCCTGGGCGGCGGTCAGCCTCACGGTTTCGTGGCGGGGCGTGGTCATGACTTTCCTCCCTTGCGGCTGGCGTCCCAGATGGCGCATAGCCTTGCGTATTTCTCTACCATGATCGCCACCGCCGCCCCATCGGTGATCTCGCCCCGGAACCAGGCGCGGGCGGCATCGGCAAAGATCGTGCGGCCGACGGCGAACCCTTTCACCAGCGGCTGGAGCGCCGCAAGCCGGAACGAGGCGGCAAGGTCCGCCTCGGCCGCGTCGAGGCCAAGGACGACGACGCCGCGCACATGGGGGTCGTTCCAGGCGATCGCGGCGCAGGCCTTCGTCCAGGCGGCATCAGAGGTGAAGGGTTCCAGCTTCCACCAGTCGGGATAGACGCCAAGCGCGTAGAAGCGGCGGATGACCTCGGCGCTGGTCTCGTCGGTGACGGGGGCGACCTTGGAGGGGACGATTTCCAGAAGCATCTCCAGCCGGTTGCGGCGGCAGGCGTGGAAGAGGCGCAGGACCGTTTCTTCCTGCTGCGCCTTTGTCGCCGCATCGTCGGCGGGGTGGTAGAAGCACAGCACCTTGACCACATGCGCCAGCGGCCATTCCTGCAACCCGCCGAGGTCGGGGCCAAGCTCCGGCTCCAGCGCCAGGGGCCGCGAGCCCGGCCATTCGACCGGGCGCCCGATCCAGAGCCCGGTGCCCGCCGCGCGGAAAAGCGCATCGCGCCCCAGCCGGCTGTCGCAGAGAATGCCGTGGCCGGGCTTGCCGTCGGCGACCTTGAGCGCCGCGTCGAGGCAGAGCTGCTTGAAGGTGCCGATCCTTTCGGGCGTGGCGCCCTCCATCTGCTCCAGCTGCATGCGGTGGTCGAAGGCGAAGACGCGCATCGTGGACCAGTCGCCGTGCCGGTTGGTGGACCAGTGTATCTGCTCCAGCGCCTGATCCTTGCGCAGCGCCTTTTCCACCACGCCGCGGTTCAGGAAGAACTGCAATTCCTCCCAGCTGGGATAGGCGGGGGTGCAGCCGTGGCGGCTGACGGCGAAGGCGCCGCAGGCGTTGGCGTATTTCAGCGCCACCGGCCAGGGTTCGCCGTCGAGCCAGCCTTTCAGGAGGCCCGACATGAACCCGTCGCCCGCGCCGAGCACGTTGAACACCTCGATCGGAAAGCCGGGGCCGCTTTCGCCCTCGTCCAGGCTGTCGGGGACCCTGCCGGTGAAGGCGACGGCGCCCATCGGCCCGCGCTTGCAGACCAGGGTGGCCTCGCTGACGGCCCGGACCGCGCGCAGGGCGGCGATGGTGTCGGTCGAGCCGCCGGCGATGTGGAATTCCTCTTCCGTGCCCACGATCAGGTCGAAGAGGTGCAGCGTCGATTGCAGTTTCGCGGTGACGGCCGCGCTTTCGATGAACCGGCTTTCCCCTGCGCCGTGGCCGGCCAGGCCCCAGAGGTTCGGGCGATAGTCGATGTCCAGCGCCGTCTGTGCGCCGTGCTTGCGGGCAAGGCGCAGGGCCTTCAGGACAGCGGCCTCGGTGCGCGGGTGCGACAGATGCGTGCCGGTCGCGACGACCGCGCGCGCCTCGGCGATGAAACCCTCGTCGATGTCGTCCTCGCTCAGGCCCATGTCGGCACAGTTTTCCCGGTAGAAGATCAGCGGGAACTGCTTGTCGTCGCGGATGCCCAGCAGGACCAGCGCGGTCAGGCGTTCGGGGTCGGTCCTGACACCCCGCACGTCCACGCCTTCGCGCGCCAGCTCCTCGCGGATGAAGCGGCCCATGTGTTCGTCGCCGACGCGGGTGATGAGCGCGGACTTCAGGCCCAGCCGGGCGGTGCCTGCCGCTATGTTGGCGGGCGAGCCGCCGATGTATTTCTGGAACGACCCCATGTCCTCCAGCCGGCCCCCGACCTGCGCACCGTAAAGGTCGACCGAGGACCGGCCGATGGTGATCACGTCAAGGGCTTTGGACTGGGTCATCGGTCGGGCTCCGGGCGGGGCCGACTCGCCCCGTGCGATGGAATATTTATTCCATTTTGTCGGGTCAGGGAAGGGCTATGTGTTGCGCCGGGCCGCGACCGCGACTGCCATGGACAGGGCCAGGGCGATGGCCGCCGACAGCGAGCGGAAGGCGCCGAAGTCGATCTCCGTCACGGTCAGCACATGATCGGCAATCCCGGCCAGCCGGGTTGCCGGCGGATCGGTCAGGACGATGACCGGCACGCCGCGCGCACGCGCCGCCTCGGCGAGGGCAAGCGTTTCCGGGGAACAGGGCGCGAAGGTGATCGCCAGAAGCGCGTCCCCGTCCTGCAGTCCCGAGCGCTGCCCCAGCCCGGCCACCCCGTCATGCAGCACCGCCGCCACCCCCAGCTTGTCGAAGACATAGGCCAGGTAGCTGGCCACCGGAAAGGATCGCCGAAAGCCTGCCAGATGGATGGTCCTGGACTGTGAAAGGACCGTAACGGCCTGATCCAGCGTGGTTTCGTCCAGATTCCGCGCCAGAGCCTCAAGCGATTGCCGGCCGGCCTCGACGAATTCGGCGACCAGCGAGGACGGGTGCCCCGCGCCGCCCGCCTTCAGGTTGGCCAGTCGCGTGGCATAGTCGGGCGCGGCGCGCGGCAGGGCGTCGCGGAACAGCCGCTGCATCTCGGCATAGCCGGAAAAGCCCATGATCTGGCAGAACCGCATCATCGCTGACGGCGGCACGCCGGCGCCTTGCGCGACCTGGGCCACGGTGGACAGTGCGATGGTATCGGGATGCCGCGCGACGTGGTCGGCACATTGTTGCAGGCGCCGGGGCAGGTGGCCGCTCAGGCCAAGAAGCCTTTGCCGGAATGCTTCGACCGACTGCGGTGGATCGCGCAATGCAAGCGCGGAGGCGTCATTCGGCATGGCGGGTCTCTTGGCAGATGCCGGGGCAGCATAGCACATGGAACGATTGTTCCAAGGGCCTGTTGATCCTGCGGGGGCTAGGGGGAGAGAGGCCCAGAAATGGCGACAGGCCCCGGTCGATCGGACCGGGGCCTGCGCAGATGTTGCCGGCGCTGCGGACTACTGGCTGAGCTTGTTGTACTCGGCCAGGCCGGTGGCGAGGATGTCGTACCATTCGCCGGACTCGCGCATCTCGGTGATGCCGCGGTTCAGCATGGCGATGTAGACCCGGCCGCGCGGATTGCTCTTCGAGGTCAGGAAATGATACGAGATGAAGGTGGTCAGGGCCGGGTTGGTCACCACCTTGTCGGTGACACCCAGTTCCTTGAAGTTCGCCACCGAGGTCTCGGTCTCGATCGAATAGATGTCTACCTCGCCCTTCAACAGCATCTCGGCGCAGTCAAGCGGGTTCTTGGGCGCGAAATATTCCACGATCGGCGGGGTCAGTCCCTGAACTTCCAGGTCGCCCAGCGGCCAGGCTTCGGGCCGGCAGATCTTGGCCCCGGCGTATTCCGCGAAGGACCGGGCATTGGCATACTTGCTGTCGGGCAGGGTGTTGAAGGTGTAGGCCGCCTCGTAGATCGGCAGCGAGAAGTCGAACTCGGTGCACATCCGGGCCGAGAATTCGCCCAGCATGTCAAGCTTCGAACAGTCCGGCGCTTCCCAGGCGATCGACACGTCGAAGGCGCCCGAGGGCAGCAGCACGTCGATGTGCGACATCCAGTCGTCCACATAGGCCACCGTGTAGCCACGGTCGTTGCCGCCGCGCTGCATGGCGGTCGCGGCCATGCGCACGAAGATTCCGCCGCCGGTCAGCGATTCATCGGTGAACGGTTTCCAGTTGTTCGAGGTGACGAACTTCAGCGGGGGTTCGTAGATGTTCGACTTCCTGGTGGTCGCTTCCTTCTTCTGGGTTTCGGCCTCGATGATCGAGCTCAGCTCCTGGTCGGGGGTCAGACGGCCGTCCTCGCAGGGCAGGATCAGTCGCAAACCGGCCGGCAGGCTGTTCGGGTTGGCCGCCAGCGCGTCGCGGTTGGCGTTGAAGATCATCTGGTAGTCGAAGGTGCCGTAGGCAGCCTGGGCGATGGAGCCCAGCGTGTCGCCGTCCCTTACGGTGTAGGTGGTGCAGGCTTCCTGGGCAGAGGCGATGAACGGCAGCGAAATCATCGCAGCCGCGAGAATTGGAAGCCGGTGCAGATGCGAAGCGGTTCTCATGGCGGGTTTCCTTGTGGGGTTCTTCATGGGACTGAAATCGCACAACAGACGAAACAATACTGGTATTGACACATCATAAGGTTGAGCAGATGGCGCGAATGAGGCGATTGCTTGGCCATGTGCCGTCATTCTGGAAACGTCGGGGCCGGTAACTTCGAGGGAGCGGACCTGCATGGATCACTCCGACTGGCGCTGCTGATCGAGCGCGGTCGAGACGATGTCGTACCACTCGCCGGATTCGTACATTTCCACCATCCCGGCATCGAGAGCCCCCAGCATGGCAACGGCGCGCGGGTTCGATTTGTGCGCGATGACGTGCAGGCTGAGGATGCTGGACAGATGCGGGTTCTGGCCAACCTTCGCGATCAGGCCAAGCTTGGCGACGGTCGAGTCGCCGACCTCGGAGTCGACCGAGACCAGATCCACCTCGCCCGCGGCCAGCGCCCGGAAACATTCCTTGACGTTCTCGCCGCGCACCAGCGTCACCACGCCTGCCGTCAGACCGGCCGAATCAAGCACGCCCGCGGTATAGCCCTCAGGGCGGCAGATCCGCTTGCCCGAGAACTCGGCATAACTGGTTGCCGCCATGAGCCCGCTGTCGCGCGTGGCGAAGAACGCGTCGACGATCTCGTAGAACGGGCCCGAGAAGGCAAAGTCGTTGCAGCGCGCCTGGTCCCCGGGCGACAGCATCGCCGCGCCCTCGCAGTCGGGACGGATCCACGGAAAACTCAGATCGTAGGCGCCCGAAGGCAAGAGCGCGTCGATATGCGCCTGCCAGTCCGAGACGAAGCTGATCGTGTAGGGAATGGACGGGTCGGCGCGGAAGATCGCCATTTCGACCAGCTGGGTCATCATGCCGCCGCCGGGCAGGGTCTTGTCGGCAAAGGGCGCATAGCCGTTGCCGGTGACGATGGCGATCGGCCGCTCGGTGGCGGGAGCGGGCCGGGTTTCCGGCGTCGCGCTGACTGGCGTCGCGCTGACCGGCGTCGCGCTGACCGGCGTCACGTCCTCGGGGGCAGCTTCGGCCGCCGCTTCCGCGCAGGGAATCGTCAGGACCGCACCGATTTCGATGAGGTCGGCCTTCTCGCCGATCACGGCGACGTTGGCGTCATAGATGCGCCGGTAGAGGTCGCCGTCGCCATAGGCCTTGTTGGCGATCCGGCGCAGGTTGTCGCCGGGGCGGACCGTGTAGGAAGAGCAGGCCTCCTGCGCCTGGGCCACCGTCCCGGTCAGCATCAGGGTCGCGGTGCCAAGCAGAAGATTGCGCCAGACGTTCATGTTCCTTGCTCCTTGTTCCTTCCGGTCGGTCCGGCGACCGCACCGCTGCGTCCGTCCCGGGGTGAGAGGGTGCTTGCCATCGGTTGTCCGCCGAGCTCAGTCCAGTTGATCCTTGCAGGCATGGCCGGTCTGTCCCGCCATCGCCGAGCGTGCCACTGCCCGGTCGAGTGCGTTCACCAGGGTATCAAGGCTTCCTGCGCCAGGGCCGGGGCGGGTGCCGCCGCGTGCGAACCCCGGCTGCGCCGGGGCCGGGGCCGGGCGGGGGACGGCCATGCTGGCCTCGAGGTCGGCGGCGATGGTCCTCATGGCGTCGGGGCCAGGACAAGGTTCATGTCGGCCGTTTCCACCTTGTTGCCGCGGATGATCGAGAATTCGGTCCGCGTCGCCCTGGTCTCGACCAGTCGGTCAAGGATGGCCTCGATCGAGGTCGGCCCGTCCAGCGCGACACCGGTGCTCTTGTCGCGGAACAGCACGTCTCCGGGGCGCAGCGTGGTCATCCCCTGCCGCGGCACGGCGATGACTTCGGTCTTCCAGACCCCGTCAACCGTCTGGGTGCGCAACTGGATGCCGTTCGCAAGCGTGACAAGGCGCACGGCATCCACGGTCAGCAGTCCCGAGTTCCGTTCCCCGTTCGATTTCGAATAGTCGGCCACCATCCGCGCCTTGCCATCCATATCGACCTGCATCGCGCTCAGGATCGCTGCCGTCAGTGCCTTGGTCGTGGGGGTGGGCGTGCCGTTGATCGAGTGGATGACCATTCCCTGCTGCAGCCACGGCCCGGCCGAGGCAAGGTCGGCCTCGGGCGAAATGCGCAGGATCTGCGCGGCCGTCTTGCCGCCGCTGATCCGGTCGTCGGCGGTGAAGGGAAGCTTGGCATCCCAGACCGCAAACCCCACCTGCGCGGTTGCCGGCGCCGCGGCGGGAGATGTTGGCGTCGCGGCATCGGGCACGACCTCTGCCGCCGCATCGGGCACGACCGCCGCCGGGGTTTCCTGCGCGACCGTCGCATCAGCCACGGGTGCCGGATCCTGCGGTGCCGCGGCGTTCACTGCGGCCGTGTCGGTGCTTGGGGCAGCCACCGGCGCGGGATCGGTCTCCCCGGTTCCGGTTTCGACCTCGGTCACCTGGGTCGGGATCACCGGGGGCGGGGCCGGGGGCTCGGCTGCCGGTGTCGGCTCCAGGGCCTGCTCCTTGGCCGCCGTCTCGGTCTTGGCGGTCCCGGAGTCCGCAGAGGACGGTCCATCCGCCGCGGGCTCGGGGCCGGGTTCTGCAATTGCGGCAGGGGGCGCGGAGGTGTCCGGTGAGGCAAGGGCGACCTCGGTGGCCGGCACGGGCGCCTTCGCCTCGGTCGCGACAGTGCTCTGCGGCCTTGCCTCCGGTGCGGCCGGGGTGTCGGACAGGTAGACGAAGCCGCCCGCCGCAACCGCCATCGCCACGACCACACCCGCGATCAGCGGCAGCGCGCTCTTGCCACGCTGCCCCGTGTCCGGCTCCCGGGAGGCATGAGACGGGGCGGCCGCAGAGGCAGGGCTTGCCGTGGGCGCATGGGGAAGGCCCGGGTCGGCGGGTGCCGTCACGGCACTGTCCTGACCCGCGGTGCCGGTGTCGGTCAGGCCGGTGTCGCGCCTGAAATCGCTGACCAGCCGGTGCACCGCATCCTCGGTTCCCGGCGCGGGTGCGGCAGAAACCAGCGCGACGGTCGCCTTGGTGTCGTACATGGCCAACCATTCGGCTGCGGACTGGATACGCTGCTTCGGAATCGTGCTCAATGCCTTGTCGATCGCTTCCAGGAACCCTTTCGGATAGCCCGGGATGCGACCGCTCAGCGGCAGCAACGGATCGGGCCGCTCTTCGGCCAGCGCGGCGAGCCGGGCCTGGCCGTTGACCGGCGCCTCGCCCGAGATGACGTGATAGAGCGTGGCGGCAAGCGCGTAGAGGTCGCTCCACGGCCCCTGCTCGGATCCGGCGATGTAGAATTCCTGCGGAGAATAGCCATCCTTCACCACGCGCAGCGCCGACATGGCGCGGTTGGTCTGGCTGGCCTTTTCCCGAGCGGCACCGAAGTCGATCAGGATCGGCTCGCCCGACTTGTCGATCAGCACGTTGTCCGGCGAGATGTCGCGGTGCAGCATGTCGTTTTCATGGATGAACCCGACGGCCTTCAGAAGCTTGGTGGTGATCTCGACGATATGCTCTTTCGTCAGCGGCACGCCTTCGCCGTCGATGATCTGCTGCAGGTCCAGACCGTCGATGTAGTCGATGGCCATGTAGGCGGTGCCGTTGTCCTCGAACACCTGGTGCACGGCGACGATGTTGGGGTGGACGATCTTGGCCAGACTGCGCGCCTCGCGCACGAAGAGCTGGACGATCGAGCGCAGTTCGGCCGTGTGCGCGCGCGACCGCGCCGCAACCATCACCTTGGACCGCCGGCACACCGACGAGGGGAAACATTCCTTTATGACAACGTCGCGGTCCAGGCTGTCCTTGGCCAGATAGGTGATCCCGAAGCCGCCCGAGTTGAGGTAGCGAGTGATCGTGTACTGGCCTTTCAGAAGCTTTGCACCCGGCTGCAGTTCGTCGATCAGGTCATCGACCTCATCGACCGCGGGTTCTGCCGCCTTTTGCTGCGCCATTTCGCCATTCCCTCCGACACCAGTGCCTGATTGCCGGCGCCTTGATCCTTCCGGGGCATGTTGTCGCAAGCGACAAGCCCCGCTGCCCGGACAATCGTCCACACTAACGCACCAATTCACCTTGTCCGTGATGGTTGTGGATGAGGGCGAAAATGGGGCGATCAAGAGGAGTTTTGAAGGATGGCCCCGCTCAACCCCTGCGAGAGCGCCGTTGCGACCGCTGCGAACGCGCCTTGCCCGCTTGCTGTTGTTTCGCAGGCGGAACGAACCGGCCTGCCGTCCCGGTTCGGGTCGCAGGCGTCGCGAATCGCCGGTTCAGCCCAGCCGGCGGCGCAGGGTTTCCGGCCGCCCCGGCAGGCGCATCCGCGCATCGTTGCGCTGGCGTCCGGCCACGAGACGGCCCTTCGATACCACCGCCAGCCGGTCGGGCCGCAGGCGCAACGCCTCTGTCGGCGTGCCCGCGTCCAGCACCACGAGGCTTGCCACACAGCCCGGCTTCAGCCCATAGCCCTCCAGCCCCATGATCTGCGCATTGGTCTCTGTCACCATGGTGAAACAGCGCGCCATTTCCGCCGGATGGGTCATCTGCGCGACATGCAGGCCCATGAAGGCCACGTCCAGCATGTCGGCCGTGCCCAGAGAATACCAGGGGTCCAGCACGCAGTCCTGCCCCCAGCCCACCGGGATGCCCATGGCCTGCATCTCCTTCACGCGCGTGAGGCCGCGGCGCTTGGGATAGGTGTCGTGGCGGCCCTGAAGCGTGATGTTGATCAGCGGGTTCGGGATGGCCGTCATCCCGCTTTCGGCGATCAGCGGCAAAAGCTTGGACACATAGTAGTTGTCCATCGAATGCATGCTGGTCAGATGGCTTCCCGCCGCGCGCCCGCCGAGGCCGTACCGCGTCACCTCACGCGCCATGGTCTCGACATGGCGCGACATCGGATCGTCGGTCTCGTCGCAATGCACGTCCCACATCAGGCCCCTTTCGGCGGCGATGCGGGCGAGATCGCGCAGGGACTCCGCGCCTTCCTCCATCGTGCGCTCGAAGTGCGGGATGCCGCCCACCACGTCGACGCCCATGTCCAGCGCGCGCAGCACGTTCTGCCGGCCCGTGGGCGTGCGATAGAGGCCGTCCTGCGGGAAGGCCACGAGTTGCAGGTCGAGGTAGGGGGCGACGCGGCGCTTGACCTCCAGCATCGCCTCGACCCCGCGCAGATGGTCGGGCGTGGTGTCGACATGGGTGCGGATCGCCAGCAGGCCCATGCTGACCGCCCAGTCGCAATAGGTCAGCGCGCGGGCGACCATTTCCTCCACCGTGGCGATCTCGCGCAGCTCTCCCCAAAGCGCGATGCCTTCCAGCAGCGTTCCGCTGGCGTTCACCCGCGGCAGGCCATAGCTCAGCGTCGCATCCATGTGGAAATGCGGATCGACGAAGGGCGGCGACACAAGATCGCCGGTCGCGTCGATCACCCGGCCCGCCTCGGCGTCCAGCCGGCCCACGGCGGCGATCCGGTCGCCCTGGATGCCGATGTCGGCGACCGTCCCGTCCGGCAGTGTGCCGCCCTTGACCAGGATGTCGAACATGTCAGCGTTCCCCCTTGTTGTAGGGCACCATCAGCGCCGCCGGGACTTCAGCCCGTCTGGACATCAGGATCAAGGCCAGGATCGACAGGATGAAGGGCAGGGCGAGGAACATCTGATAGGGCAGCACCACGCCCAGCGAGGTTTGCTGCAACCGGATCTGCAAGGCATCGAAGGCGGCAAAAAGGATCGCCCCCAGCACCGCCTTGCCCGGTTTCCAGGCCCCAAAGACGACCAGTGCGATGCAGATCCAGCCGCGACCGTTCACCATCTCGAAGAAGAACGACGAGAACGCCGAAAGCGTCAGGAACGCGCCGCCCACCGCCATCAGCCCCGATCCGACCATGACCGCCCCCATCCGCAGCCCCGTGACCGACAGCCCCTGCGCCTCGACCGCCGCCGGGCTTTCGCCCACCGCGCGAAGGGCGAGACCAAGCGGAGTGCGGTAGAGCGTGAAGGCCACCAGTCCCGCCACCGCGAAGGCCGCCCAGGTCAGCGCGGTCTGCGACAGGGCGGTGCCGATCCAGGGCAGATCGCCAAGGCCGGGGAGGGATAGCGGCTGGAAGGGCTGGATCTTCGGCGGGCTCGTGACCTCGGGCAGCATCAGCCGGTAGGCGAAGGAGGCGGAAGCCGTGGCAAGCAGCGTCACCCCCAGCCCGACGACATGCTGCGACAGCCCGAAGGGCACGGTCAGCGTGGAATGGAGAAGCCCGAACAGCATCCCCGCCGCCATTGCCACCGCAACGCCACCCCACAAGGGCAACCCCTGATAGACCGCCATCCAGCCGGCGAAGGCGCCGATGACCATGATCCCCTCGATGCCGAGGTTCAGCACGCCCGCGCGTTCGCAGATCAGTTCCCCCATCGTCGCCAGGATCAGGGGCGAGGCGATGCGGATGACGGCGGCCCAGAAACTGGCCGAGATCAGGATATCGACGATCTCGCTCATCCCCGTACCACCCGGACTTTCGTCAGCAGGATCGCCAGCACCATGAACAAGAGGGCCGAGGCCAGGATCATGTCGGCGATATAGGTCGGCACGCCGGCCGCGCGGCTCATCGCGTCCGAGCCGACGAAGATGCCGGCCACGAAGATCGCAGTCAGCACGACGCCCAGCGGATGCAGCAGCGCCAGCATGGCGACGATGATGCCCGTATAGCCGAAGCCGGGCGACAGGTCGGACGACAGGTGCCCCTTCAGACCCGCCACCTCGGACCAGCCGGCCAGCGCGGCGAGGCCCCCCGACAGGAGCGCGGTCTTGACCAGCACCGCGTTGACCGGCATGCCCGCGAACCGCGCGGCTTCGGGGTTCTGGCCCACGGCGCGGATCTCGAAGCCCAGCGTGGTGCGGTTCTGGATCACCCAGACCGCCACCGCCGCGATGATCGCCAGCGCGAACCCCCAGTGCAGCCGCAGACCAGTCACGATGCGCGGCAGGCGGGCCTCGGGGATCAGGGCGGCGGATTTCGGCCAGCCCATGCCCATCGGATCCTTCATCGGCCCCTCCAGCAGGTAGCTGACGAAGAGAAGCATGATGAAGTTGATCAGCAGCGTCGTCACCACCTCGTCCACCCCTGCCTTCGTTTTCAGCAGGACCGGCCCCAGCAGCAGCGCCGCGCCCGCCAGCATTGCGGCGAGCGCCGACAAGGGCAGGACCAGCGGGCTGCCGAGCGCCCCGGTGCCCAGAACGACCGCGACGATCGCGCCCGCGTAAAGCTGCGCCTCGGCGCCGATGTTCCATAGCTTTGCACGGAAGGCCACGGCGACGGAAAGGCCGGTGAAGATCAGCGGCGTCGCGCGGTTCAGCGTCTCGAGGATCGCCAGTTTCGACCCCAGCGCGCCACGGGCAATCTGGCCGAGGACGGCGAAGGGGTTCGCCCCGGCGATCAGCGCAAGCGCCATGGCGACGCCCAGCGTGGCGGCCAGCGCCAGCGCGGGCAGGCCGAGGCGCCGCGCCGCCGAAGGGTTGGCGATCGGTTCAAGCCGCATCCGTGTCCCCGAACTTCTGCCCGGCCATCCACAGGCCGAGGTCCGCCGCCGTCATCGTTCCCCGCGCGAAGCCTGGGGACAGCCGGCCTTGAGAGATCACATGAATGACATCCGACAAACCCATGATTTCGTCCAGATCCTCGGAAATCAACAGGACCGCCGCGCCCCGGTCGCGCGCCGCGATGAGCTGACTTTGCACATAGGCGATCGCGCCCACATCCAGCCCGCGCACCGGCTGGTTGGCCAGAATGATCTCCGGCCCCGGCGCCATGGCGCGGCCCAGGATCAGCTTCTGCATGTTGCCGCCCGAAAGCAGCCGGATGCGCGTGGCAGGCCCCGGGCAACGCACGTCGTAGTCGCGGATGATCGCTTCCGCGAAGGCGCGGCCTGCACGCCAGTTCATCCAGCCGCGCCGGGAAAAGCGGCTGCGATAGCCTTCCAGCACCGCGTTCTCGGTCAGGTCGAAATCGGCGATGCTGCCCTGATGGTGCCGGTCCTCTGGGATCCGCGCCACGCCCCGCGCCAGCGCCTCGCCCGGAGACCAGCGCGTGACGGGCTGATCCTTCAGCAGGATGCGGCCCGAGACGGGCAGGGCGAGCCCGCCCACAATCGCCGCCAGAGCGGCCTGACCGTTGCCGGAAACGCCCGCGAGCCCGATGATCTGGCCCCCGCGCAGGTCCAGCGTCACCGCTTTCAACCCCGGCGCCGCCCCGCGATCGGGCGTCGAGACCTCTTCCAGCCGCATCAGCACCGGTCCCGGCACCCGTGCCTTGGCCCGTGGCAGCGAAAGCTCGCCCCCCACCATCAGCGCGGCCAGCGCGGTCGGGTCGGTGGCATGCGTATCCACTGCGCCCACCACGCGGCCATGCCTCAGCACCACGCAGCGATCGGCGACCGCCATCACCTCGTGCAGCTTGTGGCTGATGAAGATCACCGACAGCCCCAGCGCAGTTGCCTTGCGCAGGGTGGCAAACAGCGCCTCCGCCTCCTGCGGGGTCAGCACCGCCGTGGGCTCGTCCAGGATCAGGATGCGCGCGTCGCGGTAAAGCGCCTTCAGGATCTCCACCCGCTGGCGTTCGCCCACCGACAGCCGGCCGACCTTGGCATCGGGGTGGACGGCCAGCCCGAAATCGCGCGACAGGCGTTCCACCTTCGCCCGCGCCCCGCCGCGCGACCGCGACCAGAGGCTTTCGGTGCCCAGCGTGATGTTCTCCAGCACCGTCAGGTTGCCGGCCAGCGTGAAATGCTGATGCACCATCCCCACGCCCGCCGCCAGCGCCGCGCGCGGGGTGCCGGGCGGCAGCGGCTGGCCGAAGACCTCGACCGTCCCCTCGTCGGCCACATAGTGACCGAATAGGATGTTCATCAGCGTGGTCTTGCCAGCGCCGTTTTCTCCAAGCAGGGCAACGACTTCCCCGCGCCGCAGGGTCAGGCTGACCGCATCGTTCGCGGTCAGCGCGCCGAAGCGCTTGGTGATGCGGTCGAGGCGGAGGACGACCTCCGCCTCTGCCTTGCCGTGTGTCACGACGATTTCGGCTCGCTGTCGTCGATGGTCACGGTGAAGCTGCCGTCCCTGATCGCGGCCTCCTTCGCGGCCACCAGCGCCATGACCTCGGCCGGAACCTTGCCCTCGAAGGTGCCAAGCGGCGCCAGCGAACAGCCGCCCGCCTTCATGAAGGAATAGGTACCGTAATTGTCGGCCTTGAAGCTGCCCGCCTGCACCGCGGCCACGGCGGCGTTCAGCGTGGGTTCAAAATGCCACAGCGCCGAGGTGACGACCGTCTCAGGGTAGTCTGCTTGCGTGTCGATCACGTTGCCGATGGCCAGCACGCCGCGTTCCTTCGCCGCGTCAGAGACGCCGAAACGTTCGGCATACATCAGGTCCGCGCCGCCATCGATCATGGCGAAGGCGGTTTCCTTGGCCTTGGGCGGGTCGAACCAGGACCCGATGAAGCTGACCTGGAACTTCGCGTCCGGCTTGACTTCGCGCACGCCTGCCATGAAGGCGTTCATCAGCCGGTTGACCTCGGGGATCGGAAAGCCGCCGACCATGCCGATGTTGCCCTTGGTCATGCCCCCCGCGACGATGCCCGAAAGGTAAGCCGCGTCCTGGATGTAGTTGTCGAAAACCGCGAGGTTCGGGTTCGCCGCCGCGTCCGGCATGAAGGAGGACCCCAGAAGGAAGGCCACGTCCGGGTATTCCGCGCAGACCTCGCGCGCCTCGGCCTCGGCGCCGAAGATCTCGCCCACGATCAGCTTGACGCCGGCCTCGCAATATTCGCGCATGACGCGGGGATAGTCGGTGTTGGCCACGTTCTCGGTATAGGTGTAGTCCACCGTCCCGGCGGCCTTCAGAGCCTCGGCCGCGATGTGGATGCGGCTGACCCATTGCTGTTCGACCGGCACCGTGTAGATGCCCGCCATCCTTACCGGATCCTGCGCCATCGCCATGCGCGGCAGGTTCGCCGCGACCGAGGCCGCCGCCCCGCCCATCAAGAGCCTGCG
>JBKBJC010000041.1:0-20533 GCA_046294075.1 Tabrizicola sp.
AGATGGAGCAGGGCCAGGTCGGCGAGGCGCGGGTTCTCTTCCAGCGGGCCTTCGCCCTGGATAGTGGCGAAACGGACTCGATCCGCGAAAATCTGATGCTCGCTATCGCGCAAAGCGAGGCGAGCGTGTATGATCCTCAAGAAGAACAACAAAAGGGCGGGTTCCGTCTGGTCCGGCAGGAAAAGGGCAAATACGTCCTCATCTCGGATCTCTAGGCGGCAGCACGTCAGAGACGATACGGGCAGTCAACAAGAAGGACGCTTAAGATGCGCCATCCGGCTTTCGTAGTGCTGTGCCTTGGCGGTGCAGTCGCCCTGTCAGCCTGTCAGAAGAACTCTGACGCACAGGTCCAGCGGGCACTCAAGGACGTGAACGTCGTCGACGAAACCAACCTGAACGATGTTATGATGACGGTGGCCGACCCGAATGAGGCGGTCGCCTATTTCACGCGCACCCTGCAGCAGAACCCCGACCGCATCGACCTGATGCGCGGTCTGGCGCGGTCACTGACCCGGGCGCAGAAGCCGACCGAGGCGGCGCAGGTCTGGCGTCAGGCGGTCGCGCACAAGGATGCGACCCCGGAGGACCGGGTGATGCTGGCCGATGCTCTGATCCGGTCGAACCAGTGGCCCGAGGCAAAGGCCGAACTGAACCAGATCCCGCCGACACACGAAACCTTCGACCGATACCGGCTGGAGGCCATGGTGGCCGACAGTGACAAGAACTGGAAGAAGGCCGACAGCTTCTACGAGATCGCCGCCGGCCTGACCACCACGCCCGCCGGCGTGCTGAACAACTGGGGTTTCTCCAAGCTGACCCGCGGCGATGCGACCGGAGCCGAGAAGCTGTTCACCGAGGCTCTGACCTACGATCCGGGGCTCTTCACCGCGAAGAACAACCTGGTCCTCGCCCGCGCGGCTCAGCGCAAGTACGACCTGCCGGTCGTGCGGATGACCCAGGTCGAACGGGCCGAGCTCCTGTATTCGATGGCACTCGCCGCGATCAAGCAGGGCGACATCTCGGTCGGCAAGAGCCTGTTGAACCAGGCCATAGAGACGCATCCGCAGCATTTCGAGGCCGCGGTGCGTAGCCTGCAAGCACTTGATGCGAATGTGAAAACCTGATGCTTGACCCGACCGGCGCCCTGATCCTCCTCGTCCCGGTGCTGCCCATTGCGATCTGGGCGGCACTGTCGGACATGAAGCGGATGAAGATCCCCAATGCCTCGGTGCTGGCCATGGCGGCGGTCTGGCCGCTGCTCGGCTGGTATGTGTCGCCGACGCTGACCGTCTGGGCCTGGGGCTTTGCGCTGATGGCGATCGTGTTCGTCGCGGGCTTCCTGATGTATCTGACCGGCACCTTCGGGGCCGGCGATGCCAAGTTTGCCGCTGCAATGGCCGGCCTTTTCGTCGGCGGCAACATTGGCGAGATCCTCCTCATCATCTTCGTCTGCATGGTCGGCGCGCTGGTCGTCCACCGGCTGTTGCGCAGCATCCCTCTGGTGCGCAACGCCACGCCCGACTGGGAAAGCTGGACCAAACGGCGTTACTTCCCCTTCGGTCTGGCACTGTCGGCCATCGTCATCTTCTACCTTCTTGCCGCCATCTGGCCACAGGGCTGACACAAGTCACGTTTACGACTCAATGCGCAAACCTGCGCTAGATTGTCCACGGAGCTTGCCCTATGAACGCTGAGGCCCCGGTGTCGGGCGTGCAACCGCCGCCCTCCCCTCGCACGCTGGAAGATACCGGCCTGTCGATCATCACGATGCGTGACATCCTGTTGAAGTCGATGTTCCGCACGAACCAGTCGCAGGTCACCGCACTGTCCAAGGTGATCTGCCTGCCAGTGCCGCTGACGCAGGAACTGATCGATCTGGCGCGGATGCAAAAGCTTCTGACGGCGATGGGCACCATGTCCGCGACCGCGTCGAACGAAATGTCGTACGAGCTGACGGACGCCGGCAAGGCGCGCGCGCTCGATGCCCTGTCGCAGTCGGAATACTACGGCGCGATGCCGGTGCCGCTGGACCAGTATTCGGTGCAGATCAAGCGTCAGTCGGTGCGTGACATCCGCCTGAACCGCGAGCAGCTTCTGTCCGGCATGGGCCACCTGATCCTGCCGCCCGACCTGATCGACAACCTCGGCCCCGCCGTCACCTCCGGCCGGTCGATCCTGCTTTACGGTCCGCCTGGCAACGGCAAATCCTCGATCAGCCACGGCATCCGCGCCGCCCTTGGCGACAAGGTCTACGTCCCGCGGGCCATCGAATATTCCGGCCAGATTATCAGCGTCTACGACCCGATCGTCCACTCCGCCGCCGAGATGGCCGTGGACGACCCGAACTCGCTCCGCCGCACCTCGAACCGCTTCGACAACCGCTATGTCTACTGCGAGCGGCCCTCGGTCATCACCGGCGGCGAATTGTCACTCGACATGCTGGACCTGACCTACAACCCCACCGCGCGCACCTACCAGGCTCCCTTGCAGCTGAAAGCCACCGGCGGCATCTTCATCATCGACGACCTTGGCCGCCAGGCCGAACCGCCGCAGAAGATCGTCAACCGCTGGATCGTGCCGCTTGAGGAATCCCGCGACATCCTGGCGCTGCAATCGGGCGAGAAGTTCACCGTGCCCTTCGACACGCTGGTGATCTTCTCCACGAACTTCCATCCGAACCAGATCTTCGACGGCGCGGCACTCCGCCGGATCTTCTTCAAGATCAAGATCGACGGGCCAAGCCAGGAGAACTTCCTGAAGATCTTCGCCATGGTCGCGCGCAAGAAGAAGATGCCGCTGGACGAAACCGCGCTGATGCACCTGATGAAGGTCAAGTTCCCGACGATCCAGAACAACTACGCGAACTACCAGCCGGTCTACCTGATCGACCAGATGATCGCGGTCTGCGAATTCGAGAACATCCCCTACCAGATGACGCCGGAGCTGATCGACCGCGCCTGGGGCAACATGTTCGTGCGCCAGGAAGACATCGCGCACTGATCCGGGGCCCGCAAAAGTTTTCGAAAACTTTTGCAAAATCCTTCGAAGGATTTCGGGGCGTCACGCAAAGACCGTGACGCCCCTTTCGGTCACCACAGCATCCAGCCTCTGGTCGAACGCATCCGTGGGAACCTCGGCAACTTCCTGCGCTGCGAAGGCAAATCCGACCGCCAGCACCGGCCCTCGCGACCGCAGCCCTTCCAGAGTCCGGTCATAGAACCCCCCGCCATAGCCCAGCCGATAGCCCCGCCGGTCCCAGGCCAGAAGCGGCACGATCATCACCTCGGGTTCGACCCAGGCACCTTCCTCGGGGATCATCGCCTTGAAGGCGCCCTCCACCAGCCGGCACCCCGGCGTCCATTCCCGGAACCGCAGCGCAGCCGCCCTCGCGACAATCACCGGCACGCCGACCGGCCCCTGATGCGCGGCCATCGCCGGCAGCGGGTCGATCTCGGTCCGCATCGGCATGTAGCCCGACAGGACCTTGCCCCGATGCGCCGAGAGATAGTCGGCGAGGATTTCCGCCGCCTGTCCCTGCCCTGCCGCAAAGGCCTCGGCCCTGCGGGCAAAGGCCGAGGCCCGCGCTGCGGCCTTCACGTCCGTCATAACAACATTACCGTCGCGAGGCCCAGGAAGGCAAAGAACCCCATCACATCCGTCAGCGTAGTGACAAATGTCCCCGAGGCCAATGCCGGGTCCATCCCCAACCTGGTCATGGTCAAGGGCACCAGCACACCGCCCAGCGCGGCCACGATCTGGTTCACGATCATCGCCATGGCAAGCACCAGCCCCAGATGCCAGTCACCGAAGATCAATGTGCCCGCCAGGCCGAGGATCAGCGCCAGACCGACGCCGTTCAGGATCCCGGCCCCCAGTTCGCGCCAGACCACGCGCGCGGCATTGGCCTGGGTCAGGTCGCGCGTGGCCAGCGCCCGGACCGCCACGGCCAGCGACTGCGTCCCTGCGATCCCGCCCGTGGATGCCACGATCGGCATCAGCGCCGCCAGCGCCACCAGCGCCGCGATCGTCGCCTCGAACTGGCTGATCACCAGCGCCGACAGCGAGGCCGTGAACAGGTTCACCACCAGCCAGGGCAGGCGCTGCCGTGCCGTTTCCACCGGCCCGTCGTTGACGCTCGCCTCGTCGCCGACGCCTGCCAGACGCAGCATGTCCTCCTCGTGCTCTTCGTCCAGCACGTTCATCGCATCGTCGATGGTGATGACCCCGACCAGCCGGCCCGAGGAATCCACCACCGGGCAGGAAATCAGGTGGTACTGGTTGAAGATGTAGGCAACGTCCGCTTCGGGGTCGGAGGCCTCGATGGTGCGGAAACTGTCCTCGGTGATCTCGGCCAGCCGCGCCTCGCGCCCCGAGGACAGGATGCGCCCAAGCGTGGCATAGCCCACGGGCTTCATCCGCGGATCGACCAGGATCACATGATAGAACTGGTCGGGCAGGTTCTCGGCCTTGCGCAGATAGTCGATGGCCTCGCCCACGGTCCAGTGTTCGGGCGCGACCACCACTTCGCGCTGCATCAGGCGGCCGGCGGAATATTCCGGGTAGGACATCGCCTGCTCGACCGCCACGCGGTCGGCATCCTCCAGCGCGTCGAGGATCACCTCCTGCTGCGGCTCGTCCAGATCCTCCAGCAGGTCCACGACATCGTCGGTCTCCAGATCGCGGACTGCCTCGACCAGCACCTCGCGCGGCAGGGCATCGACCACCTCCTCGCGGATGTCCTCGCTGATCTCGGACAAGATCTCGCCGTCGATCTCGTGCGACCACAGCGCCAGCAGAGCCTTGCGGTCGGCCGGTCCGATCTGCTCCAGCAGGTCGGCGATGTCGGCGGCGTGCAGCGGCTCCAGCAGCGCATCGACGGCCTCGCGATTGCCCGCCTCGACCGCCGCCAGCACCGCGTCGATCCGCGGCTGGTCCAGTTCCTCGTCTTCGGCCTCGGCCAGGTCTTCCGCCATGCGCGCTCCCGTTGGATTGCCGCGTCCCTTGCGAAAACAGTTTCGCCGAAACCGAGGCAGCGGACAAATTTACCCCGGACCGGAATGCCCTTAGTCTGCCGGCGTGACAAGGGGATAACGTCCATGGATCTGCTCATCGGCCAGGTCATCCGCTTCGACGGCGACCCGTTGCGCGACGGCATCGAGGCCGCGCGCCATCACCGCCGGGGCGCAGTCGCGGTGGAAGGGGGCCACATCGTCGCCGTGGGCGAGGCCGACGACCTGCGCGCCCGCTACCCGCAGGCGCGGCGGCATGACCATGGCGACCGGCTGATCTCGGCCGGGTTCATCGACGCCCATGTCCACTATCCGCAGACGGCGATCATCGCCTCGTGGGGCAAGCGGCTGATCGACTGGCTGAACAGCTACACCTTCCCCGAAGAGATGCGCTTTGCCGACCCCGCCTATGCCGAGGAGATCGCGAACCGCTATCTCGACCTGGTGCTCGCGCGCGGGACGACGACCGTCTGCTCCTACGCCACGATCCACCCCGCCAGCGTGGATGCCTTCTTCGCTGCCGCACAGGCGCGCGGCCTGCGGGCCTACGCCGGCAAGACCTGCATGGACCGCAACGCGCCAGAGGGCCTGCGCGACACGGCGAAATCGGCCTATGACGACTCGAAGCGCCTCTTACAGAAATGGCACGGGGTGGACCGCCTGTCCTATGTCATCACCCCGCGCTTCTCGCCGACCTCCACCCCGGAACAGCTCGCCGCGCTCGGGGCGCTCTGGCGCGAATACCCCGACTGCCTGATGCAGACCCACCTCAGCGAACAGACCGACGAGATCGCCTGGGTCCGCGACCTCTTTCCCCAGTCGCGCGACTATCTCGACACCTACGAGGCGCAGGGCCTCTTGCGCGAAGGCGCGGTCTATGGCCATGCCATCCACCTGACCGACCGCGAACGCGCGCGTCTGGCCGAGGCGGGGGCGTCGCTTGTCCATTGCCCGACCTCGAACACCTTCATCGGCTCGGGCCTCTTCGACATGGGGCTCGCCCAGTCTCTCCGCGTGGGGCTGGCCACGGATACCGGCGGCGGGTCGAACTTCTCCATGCTGCACACCATGGCCGCCGCCTACGAGGTGGCACAACTGCGCGGCCAGTCGCTGCATCCCGCGCAACTCTGGTGGCTGGCCACGCAAGGCTCTGCCCGCGCGCTGCATGCCGAAGACCGGATCGGCAACATCGCGCCGGGCATGGAGGCCGACCTCGTGGTGATCGACCTCGCCTCGACGCCCGCCATCGAACAGGCGACGCGGCGGGCAGAGACGCTCTGGCAGCAGCTATTCCCCACCATCATGATGGGCGACGACCGCGCAGTTGCCGAGGTCTGGGTGGGTGGGCAAAAGCGCGGTTGAAAGTCGACCGATCCGGCGCCAATCTCCGGTGCAAGGCGCGCCTTGGTGCCGATCACCCGCCCCTGGATGGCAGACACTCATGGCCGACCGAAGAAGCCTTTTGCTGAAGCACATCGACGTTTCCGCCCAAGGCATTGAAATAGCGCCGTATTTCAACCCGGCCCTGGCAAAGCGCGATGGCTACCGGGTTCTGACGGTCGATGTGTTCGATACCGATGCCCTCAGGCAGAACGCACGCGCGGATCCCAGCATTCCCGACGACCGGATATCCGAGATCGAGGAAGTCGACATCGTGTGCGATGCCTCCTCGCTGGGGCAGGCCGTGACCGGACTGGGCAAGCAGGGACAATTCGGCTACGTCGTCTCGTCGCACAATTTCGAGCACCTGCCGGATCCGATCCGCTTCCTGCAAGGGTGTTCGCTTGCCTTGTCGCCGGGTGGAGTCCTCAGCATGGCGGTGCCTGACGGGCGGGCGTGTTTCGATCATTTCCGGATGCCGACACGCCTGTCCGACTGGCTGCAAGCCTACCATGCCCAGCGCAGCCAGCCGTCGCCCGAAACCATCTTCGATGCGCTCTCGAACGTGGCCCAGTACGACCGGGTCGGCAAACTTGCCGTGGGCTGCGACATCAGCCTTGACGATCCGCGTCACTTCCAGCCCACGAACGATCTCGGCGGTGCCTATGCCGAGTATCTGAAGCGGATTTCGTCGCCTCGGCCCTATCGTGACACGCATTGCACGGTCACCTTTGGCGCAGCACTGGAAAACATGCTTTGGGATCTGCGCTTTCTGGGGCTTGTCGATCTGGAGATCATCGAAGTCACCGAAACGCTGGGGTTCGAATTCTTTGTCCACATGCGCAAGCCTGTGACATCCGCTCCCCTGGATGCCCAAGCCTTCCACGCGGCGCGTGCGGTCCGGCTTCGGAAGGTGGCGGGCAGTCTCGGGACCGCCGGCTTCGGCCGGCCCGGTCCAGGGCAGTCGGCAATTTCGCACGCCTTGCGACGCCTCCTCAGCAGGTCGAAGTCCTTCGTCGAACGCCAGCTGCCGACCGGAACAGTTACCTCCATCCGCGCCTGGAATCGCCGCCGCAAGACCCGCCGCCGCTGAGGGCGCGGGATCGCGGCCCGCTATTGGCATGCCTGCGCCAAAGGGAAGCCAGGTCATGACGACCCGCCGTCACCCGTGACCGATCGGCGCGATCCATCCGGCCGCAAACCGACCCCCTGCACGGCAAACCGCCCTCGCGTTTCGGGTGTTGCCCAAGGGCGTGGCCAGCGATGCGGCCGGGGTCCGCCTATCCGGCCAGTTCCCAGCCGTCCGGGTAGAAGTCGTGGCGCAGGGCGATCTCGGTTGCGATGCGCTCGTGCTCCCAGATCGCCTCGGGCGTGACCGGGATCGGGCCGATGGCGGCGATCAGCGTCTCGCCGTCCTTCAGCCGCCGGGTGCGGAAACCCGCCTGCCGCAAGGCCCGCTCCAGGGCCGGCCACGAGGCATCCAGTTCCTCGATGAAGAAGGCATATTCGACAACCGCCGTCTTGGGCAGGCTGATCCCTTTCGACTGACGGAAGGTCTGGAACGTGTCGCGCCGCTGGGCGGCGTAGTCGTGCGGCATGGGCGGCCTCCTGCGGCCGTTCTAGCCTAGTCGGCGCGCGTGCAGAAGCCCCGGTCGAAGGCCGCGTCCCAGGTCCAGCCGCTGGCGTTCAACGCCTCGAAGCCCACCGGCTCCAACTGCCGCGTTGTCCCGTTCTCGGTCCCGGTCATCTTCCACAGATCGACCTCGCACTCCCAAGTTTCGGGTGCGCCACCCGGATTGTCCAACGTCGACCGGTGATAGTAGCCGACCACCGTATACTGGTTGTCGATGAACTGAAGCTGCGTCACCGTCCGGCCCTCGGCCTCTTCATCGGCGAACTCGACCACGACCTGAAGGATCGCGCCACCCGGGCGGTCCAGCACCTCCAGCGCCTGCCGGGTGGCAAAGGCGCCCAGCGCGATCCCGGGATTGTCGAACTCGGGCTCGGCGTTGGGCGACGGCACGCCCTCCATCGCCCCGTTCCAGATCGTCAGCCGCAGCTTGTCCTCGTTCTGGGTCAGACGCGCCAGGAAGAAGAAGCCCTGGTTCGATGAGCCCGCCCAGTTGCCGCTGGCCTCCGAAAGGACGGTCTGCGCAGCGGCGGGCAGGGCCAGGGTCATCGACAGGATCAGCGCAGACAGCTTGTGCATGGGGGTCTCCGGTTGCAGGTGGCAAGACCATGCCCGGTCCGGGCCACTGACGAAAAGGCCGGAAAACCCGACTCTAGTCGGCGAGGCGGGCCGCCAGCCGATGCTGCCGCTCGATCAGGCGCGGCAGGTCCAGCGTGACAAGCTGTCCGTCCCGCACCACCTGCCGCCCCTCGACGATCAGGTGGCGCACCCGGGTCGGACCGCACAGGACAAGCGCGGCGACCGGATCCCAGGATCCCGCAGCCTCGACACCCCGCAGGTCCCACAGCGCAAGATCTGCGCGCCTGCCCGGTTCGACCGAACCAAGGTCGTCCCGCCCCAGCACCTGCGCTCCGCCCAGCGTGGCGATCTCCAGCGCCTCGCGCGCGCCCATCGCATCCGCCCCCCGCGCCACGCGCTGCAACAGCATTGCCATCCGCAGCTCGGCGATCAGGTTGCCAGCGTCATTCGAGGCCGAGCCGTCGACACCCAACCCCACACGGCACCGCGCATCCCGCATCGAACGAACCGGCGCGATGCCGGACCCGAGTCTACAATTCGAACATGGACAATGGGAAATTCCCGTCCGGGTCCGGCTGAAAAGTTCAATTTCCGAACCATCTAGCTTGACACAATGCGCATGCCAGACATCGGCGCCGGTCCAGCCAAGATCCTCGGCATACTGGCCTGGACGGCAGCCGAACCGTTCAAGCGAATAGGCGATGTCCTCGGCGTTCTCGGCCAGGTGGGTGTGCAGCATCACCCGCTTGTCGCGCGCCAGCAGAGCGGCATCGCGCATCAACTCGCGGCTGACCGAGAAGGGCGAGCAGGGGGCGAGGCCTACCCGCACCATCGACCCCGGCTGGGGATCGTGGAACCGGTCAACCACGCGGATCATGTCCTCCAGGATCGCCGCCTCCCGTTCCACCAGGCTGTCGGGCGGCAGGCCTCCGCCGCTTTCGCCGATCGACATCGCCCCCCGGGTCGGATGGAATCGCAGGCCCACCTCCCCTGCCGCTGCGATGGTGTCGTCCAGCCGCGCGCCGTTCGGAAAGAGATACAGGTGGTCCGAGGTCAGGGTGCAACCCGACAAGGCCAGTTCGGCCAGCCCGACCTGGGCCGAGGTGAACATCTCCTCCGGCCCGAAACGCGCCCAGATCGGATACAGCGTCTTCAGCCAGCCGAACAGCAGCGCGTCCTGCCCGCCCGGGACCGCGCGGGTCAGCGTCTGGTACAGGTGATGATGCGTGTTCACGAGACCCGGCGTCACCACGCATCCCCGCGCCTCGATCACTTCGGCGCCCTCGGCGACCAGACCCGAGCCAACCCCGGCAATGATGCCGCCACGGATCAGCACGTCCGCCCCGCGCGGCTCGGAGCGGCGGGCATCCATCGTCACCACGACATCGGCATTGCGGATCAGGAGATCGGTCATCGGTGCACCTTTTGCGCACCCTTCGGTTCCGGGGGAAACCAAGGCGGGCCGTCAGAAGGGCGAAGGACACGACCGGCGCGGTCAGGATAGCCATGGGTCGGACAGGCCGGCAACCGTCCGGTCCGGCGAAAGGTGCTTCAAGCGCAGCATGAAGGCGCCTTCCGGCAGCGGTGCTCAGCCGTTCAGCCGGGCCAGCGCCTCGGCATGCAATTCGCGGCTGGCTGCGGCAAGGATCTGGCCGCCCTCCAGCGCCGGGCGGCCCTGCCAGTCGGTGACGATGCCGCCCGCCGCCTCGATCACCGCGATCGGGGCCTGGACGTCATAGGCCTGCAATCCCGCCTCGATCACCAGGTCGATCTGGCCGGCCGCGATCAGCGCATAGGCATAGCAGTCGGTGCCATAGCGGACGAGCTTCGCCTCGCTGGCGACCCGCCGGAACGCCGCGCCCTCTTCGGGCGTGCCTACCTCGGGAAAGGTGCTGAACAGGATGGCCTCGGACAGGGGACGCGGTGCGCGGACGCCAAGGTCGGACTCGCCCATCGGCCCCTTGACGCAGGCGCGGCCCATCCCGCCCTCGAAGCGTTCGCCGATGTAGGGCTGGTCGATGATGCCATAGAGCACCCCTTCGGCATCGCGGACCGAGATCAGGACGCCCCAGGTCGGCGTCCCCGACAGATAGCCCCTTGTGCCGTCGATCGGGTCCAGCACCCAGGTGAGCCCGCTGGAGCCGGTGACGCTGCCAAACTCCTCGCCCAGGATTCCGTCGTCAGGGCGGCGGCGCGCCAATACCTCGCGCATGCGCTCCTCCGACAATCTGTCGGCGGCCGTGACCGGATCGAAGCGGTCGGTTTCCTTGGTTTCGGCAACAAGGGCGCGCGTCCTGAAATGCGACAGGGTCGCAACGCGCGCCACATCCGCCAACTCATGTGCGGTGGCAACGATTTCCGCCGCAAGCGCAGGTGACACCCGCATACTGCTCTCCCCGACCTGGTGGGCCATGGCCCCGTCCCCGGGCGCTAGCCGCGCGCGGGGACAAGGTCAAGGCAGTCAGGCTGCTTCGGAAAGAACCCGCGCCAGGTCGAACAGCCGGCGGCGCTGCGCCTCGGGGATGGCGTAGTAGGAGCGCACCAGTTCCAGTGCCTCCTTGTCCGACATCATGTCGCCATGGGCATAGGTCGTCGCAACCTGGCCATCGGCCAGACCTTCGAAGAAGAACGAGATCGACACGCCCAGCGCATCGGCGATGTCCCAAAGCCGGGAGGCGCTGACCCGGTTCATGCCGGTCTCGTACTTCTGGATCTGCTGGAACTTGATTCCCACCTTGTCGGCGAGTTGCTGCTGCGTCATGCCCACCATCCAGCGGCGGTGACGGATGCGCTTGCCAACGTGGGCGTCTACGGGATGCTTCATTCTGTACTCCAAAAACGAGTGTCCGTTCCCCTCGGGGTTTCATAAGCAAGTTCCATGCCAAAGACGCCGAAGGGCGAGAGTCCGCGAAAAAAATCTTTGGGCGCCCGAAAACCTGTCCTTTTGGATAAGTCCAATTATCCAGGCGTATAACACACGGTGCGGTTGTCCTTAACGGACCGGGAAGCGAGCGGAACCGAATCAGCACTCTCCTCAAAGTGGTATCGCGTTTCGCATTGCATTTTGCACATATCCCGAGAGGCTCTTTGCAGAATGCGAAAAATTCAATCATTGCATTGCAAGAAACGATATAGCAGCTAAGAGCGCTAAACCGTAACTGGCAGAAACAGACCCTCGAATTGGAGCCGATCATGCAGGCTTGGCAGGTCGTCGAACCCGGCGCAGCACCGACACTCGGCTCGGTTGACAGTCCAATTCCCGTTAAAGGCGAAATCGTTGTCCGCGTCGAAGCAGTCGGGCTCAACTTTGCGGATATGCTCTCGATCCAGGGCAAGTACCAGGTTCGACACCCGTTTCCCTATGTGCCGGGCATGGAGCTCTCCGGCGTGGTCGAGACGCTGGGTCCGGAAACCGAGGGTCCGGCTCCGGGCACCCGCGTCTTGTCCACTTGCCCCGCCGGCGCCCTTGCCGAACGCGTCGCCCTGCCTGCGGCCCGGGTATGCCCGTTGCCCGATGGCATGAGCTTTGCGGAAGCCGCCGGTTTCCCCATCGCCTACGGCACCTCGCATCTGGCATTGACGCATACGGCACGGCTGCGGGCGGGCGAGACGCTTTTCGTGACCGGCGCCGCGGGCGGGGTGGGGCTGACCGCGGTCGAGATCGGCAAGCGGCTCGGCGCACGGGTCATCGCCTCGGCCCGGGGGAAAGACCGTCTGGAGGTCGCCCGCGCGGTCGGGGCGGACGTTCTGATCGACAGCGAGGCGCCCGGCCTGAAAGAGGCGCTGCGGGCGGAAGGCGGAGTCGATGTCGTCTATGACGCGGTCGGCGGGCCGGCCTTCGATGCCGCGCTGCGTGCCTGCCGGCCCGAGGGGCGGCTTCTGGCCATCGGGTTCGCCTCGGGCGAGGTGCCGCAGATCCCGGCGAACCTGCTTCTGGTGAAGAACCTCACCGTCTCGGGCTTCTGGTATGGCGGGATGGAGGCGCATGCTCCCTCCCTCGTCGCCGCCAGCCTGAACGAGCTTCTGCGCTGGCGGGCCGAGGGCCTGATCCGGCCACATGTCAGCCATGTCCTGCCCTTCGAGGCCTTCCCCGAGGGTCTGGCCCTCTTGCGCGACCGCAAGGCGACCGGAAAGGTCGTGATCCGGGTTCAGCAGCAGTAGGCCAGGCGCAACTCGGCCATCAGCATGTCCACCGCCTCGCCCGTCGCCGCCGGAGAGCGATAGAGCGCCAGCTTCATCTCGCCCAGGGCGGGCAGCTGGTTCTGGGTCTCGATCACCTCGGTGTCGGCCGGGATGTTGCCCATCATCCGCACCGAGATCGCAAGGTCTGCGGCCACCATCGCCTCGACCGCCTGTTCGCTTTCGCCGCCCGTGGCCAGGTCCCAGGAAATGCCCGCCGCATCCAGCGCTGCCTGCGCTGCCGGGCGAAAGATGCAGCCGTCCTTGAAGCCCAGCCGCAGCGGCCGGCGCTGCCAGGCCGTGCCCTGCGGCGCGCCGACCCAGACCAGTGGCCGCGCACCCAGCACCTCGGCGCCGGGGTCCGGCGCGTCCTCGGTGGTCACGATCACGTCGAGCGCGCCGCGGGCATAGTCCTGCTTCATCGCCAGGGTGAAGGAGGATACGAGGTTCACTTGCACCCGCGGATAGGTCTGTGCCATCCGCTTGAGGATGCCGGGGATCGCCGGATAGACCACGTCATGCGGCACGCCCAGCCGGATCGTGCCGCAGCAGGCCGTGGCGTTGAAGCGAGACAGCGCCTCGTCGTTCAAGGCCAGCATCCGGCGGCCATAGGACAGAAGCTGCTCGCCCTCGGGCGACAGCGCCAGCTTCCGGGCCGCGCGCAGGAATAGCTGCATCCCCAGCGCCTCCTCCAGCCGCTTGATCTGCATGGAAACGGCCGATTGCGTCAGGTTCAGATAGCCCGCCGCCCGCGTCACCCCGCCCACATCGGCGACGGTGACGAAGGACCGCAGGGCGGCAAGGTCGAGGTTGCGCGGCATATCACAAATCCTGATTTTACAGGTAACGATCATTCGTTTCCATGATGCAACGAAAGCTGGCATCGTTCAAGCATTCTGATCGAACCCGCAAGTACCATCACGGAAACCGATGAAAGGCCCCGCCATGCGCTCTTTCGCCCTGTCCCGCACGCTTCGTTCCGCCCCGCCCCGCCTCTCCCTGCCGCGCCGGATCTGGCAGGCCCTGATACTGGCCCGGACCCGCCGCGCCCTTGCGCATCTCGACGATCACCTCCTCGCCGACATCGGCCTCAGCCGCGAGGACGCCGAGGCCGAGGCGCGCCGCCCGCTCTGGGATGCGCCGTCGCATTGGCAGGACTGAAAAGTTGACAGGCTTCGGCATGATCCGGGCCGGAAACGCTTGAAATGGACCGGCGCGATACCGATATTCGGTCCATGAGGTCGCGCCGGTCCCCCCGGCGTTGCCCTTAGGGACAACATCGGAGGCTTCACATGGCTCAGTTTGACACGATCCGCAGCGTGGGCGTTGGCGCCCGCGCGCAGATCGACGAAGGGCTTCGCGCCCACATGAACAAGGTTTACGGGCTGATGTCCGTGGCGATGCTGGTGACTGCCGGCGTCGCATGGGCGGTCGGCTCGTCCGAACAGCTGTTCTCGATCCTGCGCAACCCCGCGACCGGGCAGATGACCATCCTCGGCTGGGTGGCGATGTTCCTGCCCCTGGGCATGGTCTTCGCCTTCGGCGCGCTGATCAACCGGATGTCGGCGGCAGCGGCGCAGCTGTTCTTCTACGCCTTCGCGGCGGCGATGGGCCTGTCGCTGGCCTGGATCTTCCAGGTCTTCACCGGCGTCTCGATCGCACAGACCTTCCTCATCACCGCGATCTCCTTCGCGGGCCTGTCGCTGTATGGCTACACCACCAAGCGTGACCTCAGCGGCATGGGCACCTTCCTGATGATGGGCCTGATCGGCCTGATCGTCGCGATGATCGTGAACCTGTTCCTCGCCTCCTCGGCGCTGGCCTTCGCGATCTCGGTGATCGGCGTGCTGATCTTCGCCGGTCTGACCGCGTTCGACACCCAGCGGATCAAGACCGACTACATCCAGCACGCGGTGGCGATGGATCAGGAATGGCTGGGCAAGTCCGCGATCATGGGCGCGCTGACCCTGTATCTGGACTTCATCAACCTGTTCATGTTCCTGCTCCAGTTCCTGGGCAACCGGGAATAGGGCGAACGGAAACACCCGCGGGGGGCCGGTCTTAGGACCGGCCCTTTTTCTTTTGGCGGTCAGATTGCGGTCTGGCGCAGGTCGGCCATCATCCGGATTGCGGGAAAGACGATCCCGGGCGCCAGCGGAACGTCGACCGGATGCAAGGCCCTGAACCCCAGCGCCTGGTAGAAGGGCACCGCCGTCCGGGTGGACAGGCAATCCAGCCATTCCAACCCCGCGCCGCGCGCATCCAGCATCACCTTGCCCATCAGCGCGCGGCCGATCCCCCGCCGCGCCATGTCGGGGTCGGTCGCAACATGCCGGACATGGCCAGTGCCTCCACTGCCCTCCTGAGCCAACGGATTGCCCCGGGTCCAGCCCCCTGCCGCAAGCACCCTGCCCGACCCGTCCTCGGCCAGGAAATAGCTGCCCGAGGCCAGAAGCTCGGGTCTGGCCCGGGCGATCCTCGGAACCGCAAGGACCATGATCGAGGGGGGATAGTCCGCCGCCAGCAGCCGCGGATAGCTGCGGGCCAGCAAGGCGTCCACGGCTGCAATGTCGGCCGGAGAGGCCTGCCGGACAGAGATTGTAGGTGTCATCCTTTGGCAGATGGATCGCCGGCACAAAAAGGAAAGGGCTGCCGGTTCAGACGACCGCGCCGAAGATGCGCCCCACGCCAAAGGTCACGGCCATGGCCACCGCCCCCCAGAAGGTGACACGCGCCACCGCGCGCGGGATGCTCGCCCCGCCCGCCCGCGCCCCGACGGCGCCGAGAAGCGCCAGGAACACCAGCGAAAGCCCGGTGACCCAGATCGCGATCTGCGCCTCGGGGGCAAGGGCGGCAGCGGCCAGCGGCAGGGCCGCCCCCACCGCAAAGGTCAGCGCCGAGGCCCCCGCGGCCACCAGCGGCTGCGCCTCGGTATGCTCGAAGATGCCAAGCTCGTCGCGCACATGCGCGGCCAGCGGATCCTTCGCGTGCAGGGCCGCGGCCACCTGCTGCGCCAGGTCGGACGGCACGCCGCGGGCCTCGTAGATGCCGGCGAGGGCGCGCAGCTCCTCTTCCGGGTCGGCCGCGATCTCGGCCTTTTCGCGCACGATGTCGGCAGCTTCGGTGTCCGATTGGGACGAGACGCTGACATATTCTCCCGCCGCCATCGACAGCGCCCCGGCCGCCAGCCCGGCCGCACCCGCGACCAGGACCTCGGCCCGGCCCGACGCCGCCGCGACGCCGACGATCAGCGCGGCGGTCGAGACGATACCGTCATTCGCGCCCAGGACCGCAGCGCGCAGCCAGCCGACGCGCGCGACGTAATGCTCTTCCCGGTGGTTGCGTTCCATGGCGCCTCTCCTGTGACTTCCGCCAGAAAGGCCTGCGAACGGGCGCGGCGTCAATGACATGGGTCAGGAAAGGCGCAAGCGCGGGCTTACCGGGACCAAAAATCAAAGGGCCGCGCCCCGGAAGGCACGGCCCCTGAAACGGCAGATCGGCAGATCCTACTTGATCTTGCCTTCCTTGTACTCGACATGCTCCCGCTTCACGGGGTCGTATTTCTTGATGACCATCTTCTCGGTCATCGTGCGCGCGTTCTTCTTGGTCACATAGAAGTGGCCGGTGCCCGCGGTCGAGTTCAGGCGGATCTTGATGGTGGCGGGCTTCGCCATGGTCGCTACTCCTGCATCGGGGAATCCTGATCCCCCGGTGAAATCCTTGAAGCCCGCCTTTTAGCCAAGCAGACGGCAGAGTCAACCGCTATCGGCGCAGCTATTGCCACATCGCGGCGCGCAGTTCCCAGGGCGTGACCTTCCCGTCCGCGTCGCTGTCGGCGGCGTCGTATTGCGCCTTCTCGGCGGCCAGGAACTCTGCCGCCGTGACCTTGCCGTCGCCGTCCGCATCCTTCGCGGCAAAGCGCGCGGCGTGACGCTCCTGCATGGCCTGCGACATGGCCCGGGGGTTCATCATCCCCATCCGGCCCGCGCCTATCTCGTCGGGCGTCAGCGCGCCGTCACCGTCGCCGTCCATCGCGGCGAACATCGCCTCGGCATGGGCCGAAGCCTCCTCGGCCGAGACATCGCCGCTCTGATCGCTGTCGATCGCGGCCATCATGCCACCGCCCGGCCCCATGCCTCCCGGTTGCATGCCCCCCGGCCCCATGCCGAAGCCCTGTCCCATTCCGCCCGGCCCCATTCCGCCCGGTCCCATGCCAAAGCCCGGAGCCTGACCGTAACCTGGACCACCGGCCCAACCCTGCCCCATGCCGGGCGCCATGCCCTGCCCCGGCATCTGCCCGTAGCCCTGGCCCGGCCCGTATCCCGGCCCGCCGCCCCAGCCCTGTCCCATGTCCCAGCCGGGACCATTGCCCCACCAGCCCCATCCGGGCTGGCCCTGCGCCAACGCCGGCACGGCGCCGGACAGTCCCAAAACGGCAACCACTGCAAAAGTCCTGAACATCGCGCGCTCTCCCATGTCTGGCTGCGGCCTTACACCGCGAGACCAGACAAGACCGGCAGTGGGCCGCCTGCGTTGACGCAGGTCAAGCGCACGGGATCGTGACCGTTCGCCGGACCCGAACTGGGGCGAGAACTGCGCGGAGGGCCTGTAAGCCGGATTCTGTCCACCCCGGGCCGTGACCCGAGGCTGGATGACCATTCCTCTGCCGACCGTGTCGCCACGGCGGTCAAGCTGCCAACCCGGGCCTCTCGGGCGTTGGCATCCCTGCGGGCGGTATCCCGGACCGGGATCCGGGACCGGCCCCCGCGCGAGGCCCCTATTTGGCATTGCTCCGGGTGGGGCTTGCCGTGCCGGTCCTGTTGCCAGTCCCGCGGTGGGCTCTTGCCCCACCGTTTCACCATCGCCCTGCATGCAGGGCAGTCTGTTCTCTGTGGCGCTTTCCCTGGGGTTACCCCCGCCGGGCGTTACCCGGCACCCTTGCCAACGGGAGTCCGGACTTTCCTCGGGGCGCGAACCCCGCGGCCATCCAGCCCTCCGCGCGCGGCTCAGTTAGGCGCTGACCGCCGCCCCGTCAACCACAATCCGGCGCAGGCCCGCCGCAAGCCCGCGGTCTTCCGCGTCCAGCGGGCCGGTCGCCCAGGGGCGAAAACGCAGCCGGAAGGCCGTGAGCAGGACGTCCGGCGCGGCCTCCGGGTAACCGAAGGCGCGAAGATCGGCCAGAAAGCCCTCCATGTCCGGGGAGACGCCTCCCTTCGCCCCCGTGTGGGAGGGATGGGGTGGGGGGGCATCCGGTCCACGGGGCTCGGGCCAGACCGACAGACCCTGCAAGGCCAACCGCCGCCAGTCGAACCGCGGCCCGGGGTCACCCTTGCGCTCGGGCGCCATGTCACTGTGACCAATCACCGCCTGCGGTCCCAACCCGTGCCGTGCCAGCACCTCGGCCAGCAGCCGCTCGAGTTCCCGCATTTGCGGCTCGGCAAAGGGCCGGTCGCCCGGATTGGCCAGCTCGATTCCGATCGAGCGCGAGTTCACGTCGCCCTCGCCCGCCCAGGTGCCCGCTCCGGCGTGCCAGGCACGATCGGCTTCCGCCACCAGCACATGCCGGGTGCCGTCCTCGTCGATCAGGTAATGCGCCGAAACCTCGGCTGCGGGATCGCACAGCCGCTCCAGCGCCGCGTCGCAACTGACCATGGCGGTGTAGTGCAGCACCACCAGTTCGACCCGCCTGCCCCGTCGGTCGCCGAAGTTCGGTGACGGCCGCGTCGGGCTCACTGCAAGGCGGTTCGGAACGGGCGCGGGTCCCAGGCGCAGGCAAAGCCGTCACCGTCCGGGTCAACGCCCAGCCGGTCACGCTCCGGTCCGCCCCTTGCCAGGAAATCCTGCTGCGCCTTGTCGGAAGAGGCATACTTTGCGCAGGCCGCGTTGGAGTCGCGGGCCCCAAGGCCCGACCGCTTGTACATCTGCACGCCCGGGGCATGCTTGGTTGCCAGCGCAAACTCCACGATGTTCGGGCCGGTATCGCCCGGACGGGTCGGCAGGTCCCTGGGCTGCACCACGACGTACTCGGCGCGGTTCCGCGCAATCCGCTCGGCGTCGCTTTCGATGGTTTCGCGCGCCGCGACCGCGCCGAAATCCTGTTCGTCGGAGATGCCGGTGTGGCTTGCGACCTCGCCCGATTCCACCTTGATCCCGGCCGGCGGTCCGCCGCGCGGGCGGGACGAGCTGTCGGACAAGGCGGGCGCGGCGGCTGGAGCCACCGGAGCCGACACGGGCGGCGTCACCGGGGCGATGCCCTGCGCGCGGTCGATCGCGGCGGCAGCGGCGGCCGGGTCGAAACCTCCGCCCGGCGGCAACACGGTGACCGGGGCACCGACCGGACCCGGGGCGGCGCCGCGGACATAGCTGTCATAGTCCTGGAATCCGACACCCGACCCGGTGTCGGTCGTCGTGGGGGTGCAGGCGGCCAGCATCAGCGCAGCAAAGCTAACGCCCACGGCGGGTAGAAAGGTTCGGCTCATTACTGCCTCGATGGGTGCATTTCGGCGCCCATTACCACCATTTCTCGGCTTTGGCCACAAAGCCCGCCCGCGATTCCAACACATGTGCGTAATTCAGCAACTGCGCTTCGTCCCACGGGCGGCCGATCAGCTGCAAGCCCAGCGGCAGCCCCTGCCCGTCCAGGCCCACCGGAACCGAGATCCCGGGCAGGCCGGCAAGGTTCACCGTGACGGTAAAGACGTCGTTCAGATACATCTGCACCGGATCGGCATCCGCCATCTCGCCCAGGCCGAAGGCCGCGCTCGGCGTGGCCGGGGTCAGGATCGCATCCACCCCCTGCGCAAACACCGTCTCGAAGTCGCGCTTAATCAGAGCGCGGACCTTGCGCGCCCGGTTGTAATAGGCGTCGTAGAACCCGGCCGACAGCACATAGGTCCCCACCATCACCCGGCGCTGCACCTCCGCCCCGAACCCCTCGGCCCGGGTCTTCTCATACATCTCGGTTATCCCGTCGCCCGCCGCCAGCTTTGCCCGGTGGCCGTAGCGCACCCCGTCATAGCGGGCGAGGTTCGACGAGGCTTCGGCCGGCGCAATGACGTAATAGGCCGGCAGGGCATACTTGGTGTGGGGCAGAGAGATATCGCGCACCTCCGCGCCCGCGTCGCGCATCATCTCGATCCCGCGCGCCCAGAGCGCCTCGATCTCCGCCGGCATCCCGTCCATCCGGTATTCCTTCGGAATGCCGATCACCTTGCCCCGGACATCGCCGGTCAGCGCCGCCTCGAAATCCGGCACGGACAGGTCGGCGCTGGTCGAATCCTTCGGGTCATGCCCGGCCATCGCCTGCAACATGATCGCCGCATCGCGCACCGATTTCGTCATCGGCCCGGCCTGATCCAGCGACGAGGCAAAGGCCACGATCCCCCACCGCGAAACCCGCCCGTAGGTCGGCTTGATCCCGACGATCCCGGTGAACGCCGCCGGCTGCCGGATCGATCCACCCGTGTCCGTCCCGGTCGCGCCCAGGCACAGGTCCGCCGCCACCGCCGCCGCCGATCCGCCCGAGGACCCGCCCGGCGTCAGATGGACGGTCGAGCCCTTCCGCCGCCAGGGATTCACCGCGTTGCCATAGCAGGAGGTCTCGTTCGACGACCCCATGGCGAATTCGTCCATGTTCAGCTTGCCCAGCATCACCGCGCCCGCATCGAACAGCTTCGCGGTGACAGTGGATTCATATTCCGGCCGGAACCCCTTCAGGATGTTCGACGCGGCCTGGGACGGCACGCCCTTCGTGCAG
>JBKBJC010000042.1:0-19992 GCA_046294075.1 Tabrizicola sp.
CGGGGTGAGCTATGTCCACCTCACCGCGCCGTCGGGCGAGAAGCTGATCGTCGAACGTCACGACCAGGTCAGCCTGCAGCCGGGCGCGACGGTCGGTGTCAGCTACGACGCGCGGGACGCGATGCTGTTCGACAAGGACGGCCTTCGCCTGCGCTAGGGGACCGCTCTGCGATGACTTCGTCACTCCTCGCTCCCGTCGCGAGGGGACTAGGAAGTCGCACGACGCGCCAAACCTCCAAGGAATCCTGAACGCCGAAGGCCAGACCCTTGATCTTCAAGGGGCCGCAAATCCGTCCTTTGCGGACAGATTCAGTGCCCGGCCAGGAACTTCTCGGCATCCAGCGCCGCCATGCAGCCCATGCCTGCGCTGGTCACCGCCTGCCGGTAGATGTGGTCCGTCAGGTCCCCGGCGGCAAAGACCCCCGGGATCGCCGTCCTCGTCGATCCCGGCTCGACCACCACATAGCCCCCGGAGTGCAGCGGCAACTGGTCCTTCACCAGGTCCGACGCCGGGGCATGCCCGATCGCCACGAAGAACCCGTCGCAGGGGATCACCGATTCCGCGCCGGTCTTGACGTTCCGCACCTGCACGCCCGTCACCCCCAGCGGGGCCTCGGTCCCCAGGATCTCTGTCACCTCCGTGTCCCAGATCACGTCGATCTTCGGGTTCCTGAACAGGCGGTCCTGCATGATCTTCTCGGCCCGGAAGCTGTCGCGGCGGTGGATCACCGTCACTCTGGAAGCGAAGTTGGTCAGGAACAGCGCCTCTTCCACCGCCGTGTTGCCGCCCCCGATCACCACGACCTCCTTGCCGCGATAGAAGAACCCGTCGCAGGTCGCGCAGGCCGAGACGCCAAACCCCTTGAACTTCTCCTCGCTGGGCAGCCCCAGCCACTTTGCCTGCGCGCCCGTCGCAAGGATCACCGCATCGGCGGTATAGGTCGTCCCGCTGTCGCCCGTCGCCGAGAACGGCCGTTTCGACAGGTCCAGCGCCGTGATGTAGTCCGAGATCACCTCGGCCCCCATCGCCTTCGCGTGCTCTTCCATCCGCACCATCAGGTCGGGGCCCTGAACCGAATGATCGCCGGGCCAGTTCTCGACCTCGGTCGTGATGGTCAGCTGCCCGCCGGGTTGTAGCCCCTGGATCAGGATCGGCTCCAGCATCGCGCGGGCCGAGTAGACCGCGGCGGTATACCCGGCCGGACCCGAACCGATGATAAGAACCTTGGTGTGGCGGGTGGTTGTGCTCATCTCGGAGACCTCATGACTGCCGGCATCCCGATATAGGGCTTTGCAAAGGTCGGCGGAACCCCCCGAGGCAAGGGCGCAGAACCTCGATTGTTCGTCCGCCCCGGCGTGGAATTATCGTCGCCTTGCAGGCCTTTCTCGGCCGGTCAGCGCCACTCGGCCCCGTTTCGCGGGCGTTCCTGTCCGGGCCGAACCTGTCGCCATTTCCGCTCCGAGGCCTTCCTCCCTCGTCGGATCCCGGGCCCGGCATCGCGGACTGCACGGGCCGTGCTGCAAGCTCCGACGGGAAATCTGCCTCTGCGTCAGGTCGATCCGGCGCCAAGGCGTAGCATTATTGCGCGTGCGCGAAATAATGTTGCGCAGATCCGACGCTCCGCGTAAGTAAGTCGCGGAACGGAGGCATCATGGTCGCGCACAAGCTGGATCCCATCGACCGCCAGATTCTGGCGGAACTTCAGGCGGACGGCCGGATGACCAACGTCGAACTTGCCAGCCGGGTCGGCATTTCCGCGCCGCCTTGCCTGCGCCGGGTACGGGGGCTGGAAGAGCAAGGCTATATCCGCGGCTATCACGCCGACATCAATGCGCGCGAACTCGGCTTCGAGGTGCAGGTCTTTGCCATGGTCCGGCTGTCCAGCCAGGCGGAGGCTGACCTTGCCGCCTTTGAGGCGCGTTGCCGGGCCTGGCCGCTGGTCCGCGAATGTCACATGCTGAACGGCGAGATCGACTTCATCCTGAAATGCGTCTCTCCCGATCTGTCCACCTTTCAAAGCTTCCTGACCGAAGAGCTGTTGCGCGCAGACCATGTGGCCAACGTGAAGACCAGCCTCGTGATCCGCTGCGCCAAGGACGAACCCGGCCTGCCGTTCGACGTCCTCGAGGCGCGGCTGGCAAGGAACGCCTGACGCTCAGCGCGCGGCGTCGCTGACCTGCCGGGTTGCGGACTTGAGCCGCATCGCGAACCCCTTCTGCCCTGACGTCATGGTCCGGCCCGAAGTCTGCCGCACCGTCGCGCGCGCAACCACGCGGCTGTCGGTTCCATCGCCCACGGTTTCCAGGATCGACAGGATCCAGCGGCGTTTGGTTTTCATCTGGATGATCATCGCATTCCCCAGCGCAATTCAACCCTTGCGGGCAGGCTGATCCGGGATTGCGGCAGGGTTGGGGAAGAAACTTGCTGCAATCAGAGCATTTTCATGCCCGTTTTCGCCGCATCACAGCCGTATTGTCGAAATCAGCCGTCCGTAATCGGCCTCACCCGCATGTGTCGTGCGGCGGAAGGAATAGAACCGCTCGGGGTCGCGGTAGGTGCAATGTCCGGTCCATTCGGCATGGTCCACCCCGGCTTCGCGCAGCCGGTAAAGACCATAGCCCGGCAGGTCGAACAGAAGCCGGTCGCCCGGACCATTGGCGAAAAAGCGCGTGCTGGCCTCGTCCTCGGCGCGAAAGCGGTCGAAGAACTCCGGGCCGACCTCGTAGGCGGCCTGGCTGATCGTCGGGCCGATGACGGCGGTAATCCGCGACCGGCGGGCGCCAAGCTGCTCCATCGCCTCGATCGTCGCTTCCAGCACGCCATCGACCGAGCCGCGCCAGCCGGCATGGGCGGCGCCGATCACCCGGGCCTCGGGATCCTCGAACAGCACCGGCTGGCAATCGGCCGTCAGCACCGCCAGAAGGACGCCCGGCGTGGCCGTGACCATGGCATCGGCCTCGGGGCGGATCGACAGCGGGCCGGTCACGGGCAGCGCGCGGGCGGAATGCACCTGATGCACCGTCACCAGCGCCTCGGGGCCAAGGCCCATCGCCTCGGCCACCCGGGCGCGGTTGATCGCCACGATCTCGGTCTGGTCCGAGGATCCTGTGCCGCAGTTAAGGCCTGCGAAGATGCCCGAGGACGCCCCACCCTTGCGGGTGAAAAAGCCATGGCGGGCCGTCAGCGCCTGCGAGGTGATGATGTCCAGCGTCGATTGCATCAGGCGAATCCGGGCGGCGGCGGGGCGCCGGCCGAGGTGATGGCCAGCACCTTGAACAACGAACCCATTTCCGTCGGATCGGTCAAGCGCCGATGCGCGGCGCGGTGGCTTTCCAGCCGCGCGCCGGTCAGGCCCTGCGCCAGCCGCTCTGCCCTTGCGTCGATGCCAAGGTGGTGCAGCACCACTCCCTGCGTATCGTAGGCCCAGGCCGGGGCCAGGGTAGTCAGCGCTTCGAAATCGACATGTGCGGTCAGGTCGGCCTCGCCCGGATGGGCCAGCGGATCGTCGAAGGCATGGTGGCGCAGCGCCTGCAGGGTGTCGCCCTGCGACCGCCAGCCGCCGTAGTCGATCCAGTAGGCCACCCCGCCGTGCCGCGCGATGCGGCGTGCGGCCTCGGCCACCACCAGGCGGGCCGGAAGGTTGTCCTCGACCAACACGCCCTCGGCAGCATGGCCGAAGGCGGGGGTATCGGGCACCTGCGCCAGCGGAGCGGACAGGCCGAAGGCCAGCGCCCCGTCGCGCAGCCCCACCAGCCGCTCGCGCCAGCCCTCGGGGCTGTTCAGGAACTGCCGGATCGGCAGGGCGTCGAGGAATTCGTTGCCGATCAGGAACAGAGGGCCTTCCGGCAGGTCCTCGATCCGCTCCACCCAGCGCGGGCGGTGGTCCGCCAGCCGGTCGGCCTGCACCGCGCGCAGCCGGGGCGAAGCCTCGACCAGCACCAGCCGGGCCGCGGCGTGAAATCCGGGCACGCCGCGCGTCGCCCGCAGCACATCGGCCATCAGCGTGCCGCGGCCGGGGCCAGGCTCGGCCAGGATGAAGCGATCGGGCGCGCCGCGGTCGAGCCATGCCCGCGCCAGGGCGAGGCCGAAGAGCTCGCCGAACATCTGGCTGATCTCGGGCGCAGTGGTGAAATCGCCTGCGTTGCCGAAGGGCTCGCGCGTGGTGTAATAACCGTGCACCGGGTGCAGCAGGCACTCGGCCATGTAGTCGGCGACGGTGATCGGCCCGGTCTCGCGGATGCGCGCGGCGATCAGTCGGGCAAGCGGTGTCATGACCTGCGGGCGCGAAGTGCGAACCACAGGCCTACGGCGAGCATCGGCAGCGACAGAAGCTGGCCCATGGTCAGGCCCCAGCCGCCGAACTGGACGGCCCAGCCGATCGGGTTGCCCTCGCTGACGAATTGCGCATCGGGCTGGCGGACGAATTCCACCAGGAACCGGGCGATGCCGTAGCCGGTCAGGAACACCCCCATCACCAGACCCGGTCGCTTCAGCCCGCCGGCCCGGAACGCCAGCCAGAACAGGACCAGCGCCAGCAGCAGCCCCTCCAGCCCCGCCTGATACAGCTGGCTCGGGTGGCGGGCGCAGAGGCCCGCGACCTCGGGGCAGTATTGCGCCGCATCGCCGGGGAAGATCACGCCCCAGGGCAGGGTGGTCGGCCGGCCCCAGAGCTCGGCATTCACGAAGTTGGCAAGGCGCCCAAGCATCAGTCCGACCGGGGTGGCCAGCGCCATCAGGTCGCCCAGCGACAGAAGCGGGATCTTCTCGCGCCGGCCGAACCAGAGGGCCGCGATCACGACGCCGAGGAAGCCGCCATGGAAGGACATGCCGCCCTCCCAGACCTTCACGATCTGCAACGGATCGGCCAGATAGGCCGGCAGGTCGTAGAACAGCACATAGCCCATCCGCCCGCCCAGGATCACGCCCAGGACGATCCAGGTCAGCAGTCGCTCGACCTGTTCGGCGGTCATCGGGGCGGCTCCCGACCAGAGCGCCGGATTGCGGATGGCGCGCAGGACGACCCACCAGCCGAACAGGATGCCCACGATATAGGCCAGGGCATACCAGCGCAGGGCCAGGGTGATGCCGAAGATCTCGATCTCGAACAGGTTGGGAGAGATGTCGGGGAAGGGGATCATGGGGCCCTCGTCTTTGCCGGTCCGCTTGTCGCGGGCGGGGCGGGGGATGTCAACCGCGGCGCCTGCATCCGGTGACTTGCCCTGCCGGACGGGCAGCGCCATATAGGGCGAAAGCAGAGGAGACGGCCCATGCAGACCCGCAACAAGTTCCTCGACGACATGAGCCAGCTCATGACCAACGCGATGGGCGTGGCCCAGGGCGCCAAGACCGAGGCCGAAACGGCATTCAAGAGCTGGATCGACCGCTGGATGGCCGACCGCGACTTCGTGACGCGCGAGGAGTTCGACGCGGCCCGTGCCATGGCGCAGAAGGCGCGCGAGGAGAACGCGGCGCTCGAGGCCCGGATCGCGGCGCTCGAGGCGGCGCTGGCCAGGAAGAAATGACCTGGCTGACCGCTCGTCGGTGACTTCGTCCCTCCTCGCCCGCGACGAGCCGACGCAGTCGGACGAGGAGCCGCCCCGGGGATCCGCCTGGTCAGGCCCTTATCAGCCGGAAGGCAGCCGAGGCGCCCCAGCCGGCAACGGCAGCCAGCACCAGCGACAGGAGGCCATAGATCAGCGGCCGTTCCTGCGCCAGGTTGAACAGAAAGCGTTCCAGCCCTTCCTTCCGCACCCCGATTATCCGCTCCTGGCTGGCGATCACCCGCTTGTCGCGCAAAAGGAACAGCCGGACCTTGTATTCGCCTTCGGTCAGGTTCGAGGGCAGGATGATGTCGGTGCGGAACAGCGTGTCCTCGGTCAGCTCGACCTTGCCTTCCAGCAGTCGGTAGCGGCCTTCGCTGGTCCGCACGCGCATCAGCGCCTTGACGAACTCTCCCGACCCGTCGGCTTCGGCCGCAATGCCGATGGCGCGGATCACCCGCTCGACCGAAATGCCGTAGCGCAGGTCGTCCGTGACGGACAGGATGTGCTTCAGAGGCCCGGTGGTGGCCACCGCATAGAAGGTGGGCGCGCTGTCGACCCTGACCGAGGCGGTATTGACCCAGATCCCGGCAACGCGCCCCTTGCGCCGGACGGCGACCGGGGTCGAGGGACCCTCGACCGTGACGATGACCTCAAGCGCGCCCGTGTCGGGTGGTGGCGCATCGCGCTTGACCGCGCCGTAGATCAGGATCTCTGACCCGTCGAAATCGGCGGTGATCGACACGCGGTTCTGGCTCATCCCCGCGACGATGATCTCCTGCGCCACGGCAGGCAGGGTCAGCGCCAGACAGAGGATCAGCGCACGGATCACGGCAGCACCCCCGCAACCGAATATAGCTCGGATGGCGTGACCAGCAGGTCGATGGCGATACGCATCGACACCGCCAGCACCAGCAGGGACAAGAGGATGCGCAACTGTTCGGCCTTCAGCCGGACGCCGACCCGCGTGCCGATCTGCGCCCCTACGACGCCGCCGAGGATCAGCAGAAGCGCAAGCAGCATGTCGACTGTCTGGCTGGTGACGGCATGCATGACGGTGGTGAAGGCGGTGACGAAGATGATCTGGAACAGCGAGGTGCCGATCACGACCTTGGTGGGCATGCCCAGAAGGTAGATCATCGCCGGCACCAGGATGAAGCCGCCGCCCACGCCCATCACCGCCGACAGGACCCCGACCGCGGCCCCGATCAGGGCCGGGGGAATCACGCTGATGTAAAGACCCGAGGCGCGGAACTTCATCTTGAAGGGCAGGCCATGCGCCCAGGAATGCACATGGGCGCGGCGCACCGGCGCTCCGCCGGTCTTGCGTGCGCGCAGGAGGCTCCGCAGGCTTTCCTGGAACATCATCGCGCCGATCAGGCCCAGGAAGATGACATAGGACAGCTGAACGAACAGGTCGATCTGACCGCGCCGCGTCATCCAGGCGAAGATCCAGACCCCGGCGGCCGAACCAATGACGCCTCCGATCAACAGGACGGTGCCCATGGCGAAGTCGACGCCCTTGCGCCGCAGCTGCGCCAGGACGCCCGAGATCGACGAGGCAACGACCTGGTTCGCCCCGGTCGCCACGGCCACGGCGGGCGGGACACCGATGAAGAACAGGAGCGGCGTGATAAGGAAGCCGCCGCCCACCCCGAACATCCCCGACAGGAAACCGACGATCCCGCCCAGCCCCAGGATGAGGAAGGCATTGACCGAAACCTCGGCAATGGGGAGGTAAAGCTGCATAGGGGCGGCCCGTTCGGGGCGAAAGCGGCGGAGTCTTCAAAGGGTTGCGCGGCTTTGCAGGCGAAGTCAAACACCCAGTCGTCTCAATGCCGTGAGCGCAGGAATTCCCTCAGGATCCGTTCCAGTTTTGCCGCACCCAGGGGCGCCATGGCCTTGGTGTGCTCGTGGCTGATCTTCTCGTCCGACATGCCCGCGGCCATGTTGGTGATGGTCGAGACGGCTGCAACCTTCAGGCCAAGAAAGCGCGCCAGGATCACCTCGGGCACGGTGGACATGCCCACCGCGTCGCCGCCCAGCAGCTTCAGCATGCGGATTTCCGCAGGCGTCTCGAACGAGGGGCCCGAATACCAGCAGTAGACGCCTTCCGGCAGGTCGATGCCTTCCGCCTGCGCCGCAGCCTTAAGCGCCGCGCGCAGCGCCGGGTCGTGCGCATCGGTCATCGGGACAAAACGGGCGTCGGTCCTCTCCCCGATCAGCGGGTTCAGGCCGGAATGGTTGATGTGATCCGACACCAGCATGACGCTGCCGGGTGGCACGTCCGGGCGCATCGAGCCGGCGGCATTGGTCAGGATCAGGCTTTCCGCTCCCAGCGCCTTCAGGACCTGAAGCGGCAACAGCATCGCCCGGGGATTGCCGCTTTCATAATAGTGTTCGCGCGCGCCGAAGACGGCCACCCGGACGCCCTCCAGCATGCCGACGTGGAGGTTGGGGTTGTGCCCCGAGACGCCGACATGGGGAAAGCCCGGCAGATCGGCGTAAGGAATCGCCACGCCTTCGACCGCATGGGCAAGATGTCCCAGGCCCGAGCCCAGGATCAGGCCGAGCGCAACCGGAGCCTCTCCGGCTCGGGAGCGGATCAGGCGGGCAAGGGTCTCGGCGTCGGGCATCGGGCGCTTCTCCGGCTTGCGGCAGAGCGGGGGTTTCACACCCCCGCACCCCCGTGGGATATTTGCATAAGGGAAAGTGCGATCAGCGTTCCTTGACGTACGGTTCGCCGCCCGCGCGGGGCGGGATCGCCTTGCCGACGAAGCCTGCAAGCACGAGGACGGTCAGGACATAGGGCAGCGCCTCGATGAAGGAGACCGGGATCTTCACCCGCACGATGCCCTCGACGATGTCCGGCCGCGTGGCCAGCGCCTGGAAGAAGCCGAACAGCAGGCAGGCCCACATCGCCTGGATCGGCCGCCACTTGGCGAAGATGAGGGCGGCAAGGGCGATGTATCCGCGACCAGCCGTCATCTCCTTGCCGAAGCCCGCCTGAAGGGCGGTCGCCATGTAGGCTCCGGCAAGGCCGCAGAGGACGCCCGTGATCATGACGGCCGAGAAACGCAAGCTGGGGACGCTGACCCCTGCCGTATCCACGGCAGCCGGGTTTTCACCCACCGCACGCAGGCGCAGGCCATAGCGCGTGCGGTAGAGGACCCACCAGGTCAGCGCGACGATGGCGAAGGCGGCGTAGACGAGGATCGAATGGCCCGACACGACCTCTTGATAGAAAGGGCCGATCACCGGCACGCCGCGCAGGGTGTCGGCGAAGGGCAGGTCGATCGGGTTGAACCGGGCGGCGCCGGTCAGGGGCGGGGTGCGCCCGCCCTGGCCGAACAGGCTTTGTGCGACAAGGACCGTCATCCCCGAGGCCAGGAAGTTCAGCGCCACCCCGGCGATCAGCTGGTTGCCGCGGAAGGTGATCGAGGTCACGCCATGGATCAGCGCAAAGACCAGTGACCCGCCAATACCGGCGAGGGCTCCCACCCAGGCGGAGCCGCTGTAGAAGGCCACTGCCCCGGCGCACATGGCGGCCACCAGCATCTTGCCTTCCAGCCCGATGTCGAAGACGCCCGACCGCTCGGAATAAAGGCCCGCGAGACAGGCCAGCAGCAAGGGTGTCGCCAGGCGCAGGGTCGAGTCGAGCAGTTGCAGAAGCGTTGCGTAATCCATCACGCGGCCTCCAGTTTTCGAGTGCGGAAGAGGGCGAAGATCCGGGTCAGAAGCATCCGCACCATCATGTCGAGCGCCCCGGTGAACAGGATCACCAGACCCTGCACCACGGTCCGCAGCTCGATCGGGATCCTGGTCCACAGGCCAAGCTCGGCCCCGCCCTGGAACAGGAAGCCGAAGAGAAGTGCCGCCAGCACCACCCCGACCGGATGATTGCGCCCCATCAGCGCCACGGCGATCCCGATGAAGCCCGCGCCCGAGGCCGAGTTGCCAAGCAGCCGCTCCGCCTCGCCCATCACGTTGTTGATCGCCATCAGACCGGCGAGGCCGCCCGAGATCAGCATGGTGATCATGATGATCCGCGTCGGGTTGATCCCGGCATAGCGGGCGGCGGGTTCCGACTTGCCGAAGGCGCGGATCTGGTAGCCGAGCCGCGTGCGCCAGAAGAGGAGCCAGACCACCACCGCCATCGCCAGCGCGATGAAGAAGGTGACGTTGGCCGGCACCCCGCTGGTGAAGATCAGGTTCAGGCCCGGGATCTCGTTGAAGCTGGGCAGGTGGGTTTCCGGCGGGAAGTTCGCTGTCGCGGGGTCCATCTTGCCGGGCGGACGCAGCACATCGACCAGCATGAAGATCATCAGGCTGGCGGCGATGTAGTTGAACATGATCGTGGTGATGACGATATGGCTGCCGCGTTTCGCCTGGAGGTAGGCCGGAATCGCCGCCCAGGCCGCCCCGAACAGCGCCGCGCCCAGCGAGGCACCGACCAGCGCGAGCGTCCAGTGCGGCCAGGGAATGAACAGGCACGCCAGTGCCACGCCAAGCCCGCCGAGTTGCGCCTGCCCCTCGCCGCCGATGTTGAACAGGCCGGCATGGAAGGCCACGGTCACCGCAAGCCCGGTGAAGATGAAGCTGGTCGCATAGTAAAGCGTATAGCCCCAGCCATAGGCGTTCATAACCGAACCCTGCACCATGACCGTGATCGCCTCCCACGGGTCCTGACCGATGGCGAGGATGACCAGCGCCGAGATGATCGCGGCCAGCGTCAGCGAGACGAAGGGAACCAGGGCGACATCGGCCCAGCGTGGCAAGCGATCCATCATTCGGCCCTCCGGTGATGCGAACGGGGGGCGGCCCCCCCACCCCAGCCCTCCCCCACGGCGGGGGGAGGGAGGCACCCGGACGATCCGTCGGGCATTCCTTGCAACATCGCGCTGGAGGAGTCTCCCCCGCCCCACGGTGGGGACGGGATGGGGGTGGGGGGCTGGACGCAGATCATGCCGCTTCCCCCTTGCCCGTCACCCCGGCCATCATCAGGCCCAGCTCGCGCTCATTCGTGGTTTCCGGGTCGCGGAAGCCCATGATGCGGCCGTCGAACATCACGGCGATGCGGTCCGACAGGCTCATGATCTCGTCCAGTTCCACGCTGACCAGCAGGATCGCCGCACCTGCGTCGCGCAGGGCGATGATCTGCTTGTGGATGAACTCGATCGCGCCGATGTCCACGCCCCGCGTCGGCTGGCCGATCAGAAGGAGCGCGGGATTCTGTTCCATCTCGCGCGCGACGACGATCTTCTGCTGGTTCCCGCCCGAAAAGCTCTTGGCGGCCAGCGTCGGGATTGGCGGGCGCACGTCGAACTTGGCCATCTTCCGTTCCGTGTCGGCGCGGATCGCGTCGTTGTCCATGAAAAGCGCGTTCTTCTGGTAGTCCGGGTCGTTGAAATAGCCGAAGGCCACGTTCTCCCAGGCGGTGAAGTCCAGGATCAACCCGTGGTGATGCCGATCCTCGGGCACATGGGCGATACCCGATGCCCGGCGGCTTTGCCCGTCGGACCCCGCCCCCGACAGGGGCAAAGGTGCCCCCTTCAACGTCGCGTGCCCGGTCGCCAGCTGCATCCCGCCAAGCGCCGCCAGAAGTTCGGACTGCCCGTTCCCCGCCACCCCGGCAATGCCCAGGATCTCGCCCGCGCGAATGTCGAAGGAAACGCCCTTCAGCCGCTCGACATTGTGCTCATCCCGCACCCGCAGGTCCTTGACCGACAGGACCACCTCGCCCGGCTTGGCCGGCCCCTTCTCGACCTCCAGCAGGACCTTGCGGCCCACCATCAACTCGGCCAGCTGCTCCGGCGACGTCTCGGCGGTCTTGACCGTCGCCACCATCGTGCCGCGCCGCATGACGCTGACATTGTCCGTGGCCTCCATGATCTCGCGCAGCTTGTGGGTGATCAGGATCACCGTCTTGCCCTGGTCCTTCAGCCCCTTCAGGATGCGGAACAGGTGGTCGGCCTCGTCGGGGGTCAGGACGCCCGTGGGCTCGTCCAGGATCAGGATCTCGGCCTGACGGTAAAGCGCCTTCAGGATCTCGACCCGCTGCTGGTGGCCGACCGACAGGTCCTCGATCAGCGCGTCGGGATCGACGTCCAGCTCGTAGTCGCGGGCCAGCCGCTCCAGTTCCCTCCGCGCCTTGGATAGCGAGGCGTTCAGCATCGGGCCATCCTCGGCGCCGAGGATGATGTTTTCCAGGACCGAGAAGTTCTGCACCAGCTTGAAGTGCTGGAACACCATGCCGATACCGGCGCGGATCGCGGCCTGGCTGTCGGGGATCGGGGTAAGCTGGCCATTGACGAAGATCTGGCCGGCGTCGGCCTTGTAGAAGCCGTAGAGGATCGACATCAGCGTGGACTTGCCCGCGCCATTCTCGCCGATGATGCCGTGGATCGTGCCCTTCGGAACCGCGATGTTGATGTCCCGGTTCGCCTGCACCGGGCCGAAGGCCTTGGAGATACCCTTCAGCTCGATGGCATAGGCCGCGTCGGCCCCGCTCTGGTTGGCCATGTGTTCCCCCTGTTTCGCCGGGTGCCCGTCGCTTGTCTGCGCGACTTTCGCGGCATCCCTTTGCAAATATGCCGCGCCAAAGGCTTGGCGCGGCACTTGTCAGATCGGCCGGAGCCGGATCAGAACGTGGCGGCGGGGCAGGTGTTGTCCGACATGTAGTCGTGGACCACCAGCTCGCCCGACTTGATCTTCGCCGCCGCCGCGTCCACGGCGGCCTGCATTTCGGGCGTCACCAGAGCGGCGTTGTTCTCGTCCATCGCGTAGCCCACGCCATCGTTGGCAAGGCCCATGACGTTGATGCCGGGGGTCAGCGCCTCGCCTTCCTTGAAGGCTTCGTAGACGGCATTGTCCACGCGCTTCAGCATCGAGGTCAGCACCTTGCCCGGATGCAGGTAGTTCTGGTTCGAATCGACGCCGATGGAGAGGATCCCTTCGTCGGCAGCCGCCTGCAGGACGCCGACGCCCGTGCCGCCCGCGGCCGCATAGATCACGTCCGCGCCTTGCGCCTTCTGGCCCTTGGCCAGTTCCGCGCCCTTCACCGGGTCGTTCCAGGCGGCCGGGGTGGTCCCGGTCATGTTCAGCACGACCTTGGCATCGGGTTTCGCGGCCAGAACGCCCTGGGCATAGCCGCAGCCGAACTTGCGGATCAGCGGGATGTCCATGCCGCCGATGAAGCCGACAGTGCCGGTCTTGGTGGCAAGGCCCGCCATCATGCCGACGAGGTAGCTGCCCTCATGTTCGTTGAACACGACCGACTTCACGTTCGGCTGTTCGACGACCATGTCGATGATGGCGAACTTGGTGTCCGGGAAGTCCGGGGCGACCTTGTTCAGCACGTCGCCGAAGGCGAAGCCGGTCATGACGACCGGGTTTGCACCCGCCTCAGCCAGACGGCGCAGCGCCTGCTCGCGCTGGGCTTCGTCCTGCATTTCCAGTTCCTTGAACGTCCCGCCGGTTTCCTCGGCCCAGCGGGTCGCACCGTTGAAGGCTGCCTCGTTGAAGCTCTTGTCGAACTTGCCGCCCAGGTCGAAGATGATGGCCGGCTCGGCCGCGGCGACGCCCGACATCAGGGCGAAAGCGCAGCTGGCCCCGGCAAGGGATTTCATAAGGCTCATGGGTGTTCTCCCGGTTGATACGACACTCGCCCGCCCAGTCCGCCGGAGGATCCGGTCGCGGGCGGGGTCCGGCATGATTAGCGACAAAGCCCGGACGGGGGTCAAGCCAGATTCGCGTGAGCCCGGCAAAAACCTGACCCATTGGTCAGGAACGCCTAGGGGCCCGGCACGGGGGTCAGATCGCGGGCCATGACCAGGGCGTCGATCCGCTCCCCGCTGTCGGTCCGGTAATAGCCCTTCCTTGTCCCCGCCGGGCAGAAACCGGACGATTCGTACAGCGCGATCGCGGCGGCGTTGTCCGCGGCCACCTCCAGCAAGGCGCGTAGCGCCCCGCGCAATCGCGCCTGATACAGGAACCGCGCCACCAGCCTGCGGCCCAGCCCAAGGCGCCGTGCCTCAGGCGCGACGGCCAGCGTCAGAAGTTCGGCCTCGTCCGCGACCGCGCGACCAAGCAGAAAGCCCGCGTCGCCCTCGACCAGCAGGAAGCAGAGCGGATCGGCCAGCAATCCGGCGAAATCGGCCGCCGTCCAGGGCGGAGGGGTGCGGAAGGTGCGGGCGTGCAGCGCGGCCAGCGTCTCGGGCGTCACGGCAGGATCACCGGCGGCGGGTCCGAGGGGGGTGCCGCGTCGGCCCCGCGCAGGTAGAACGGCGCGGGACGGGGCTGCGGACTTCCGGCCCGGGCGGCACCGATCCGCGCGATGGCCTCGACCAGGGACATTGCCGGGGGCAGCGCCTTCGGGCCGGCCGCCGAGCCGGTGGCGGGGCAGGCGGGGACCACGCGGTCGGCAAGATGCGCGGGGCCCGGACCTTCGGGAAGGAAAAGCTGGACATAGACCTGATTGCGCCGCGCGTCCTCGACCACGACCAGCGGTCTTGGCAGGCCATGCGCCAGCGCCTCCAGCCGCGTCACGCCCACCGCCGGGATGCCAAGGCCAAGTGCCAGCCCCCGAGCGGCGGCCACGGCGATGCGGACCCCGGTGAAATTGCCCGGCCCGGTGCCGACCGCCAGCGCCTTCAGGTCGGACCAGCCGACGCCGCCTTCTGCCAGCACCTCCTCCAGAAGGGGAACCAACCGCTCGGCCTGGCCCTTCTCCATCGCCTCGTCGCGCAGGATCACCCGGTCGGGCAGAAGCAAAGCGGCCGCGCAATGCGCGGCCGAGGTGTCGAAGGCCAGGATCGGCAGCAGCATGTCAGGCGGCGACAGGCCGCACTTCCAGCACTTCCGGGATGTAGTGCCGAAGAAGGTTCTCGATCCCCATCTTCAGCGTCAGGGTCGAGGACGGGCAGCCCGCGCAGGCGCCCTGCATGTGCAGGTAGACCACGCCACGGTCAAAGCCGTGGAAGGTGATGTCGCCGCCATCCTGCGCCACCGCCGGGCGGACGCGCGTATCGAGCAGTTCCTTGATCTGGCGGACGATGTCGCCGTCCTCGCCGGTATGCTCCGCATGACCGCCACCCGAAGCGGGTTCGCCCTCGATCGCCGGTTGGCCGGACTGGTAATGCTCCATGATTGCACCGAGGATCTGCGGCTTGATATGGAGCCAATCGACCGAGTCCTCCTTCGTCACCGTAACGAAATCGGTGCCGAAAAAGACGCCCGTCACCCCGCCCGCCGCGAAGATCCGCCGCGCGAGCGGCGACTTCGCCGCCGCTTCGGCGCTGGGGAAATCGGCCGTGCCAAGCTCCAGAACGGTCTGCCCGGGCAGGAATTTCAGCGTCGCCGGGTTCGGCGTGGATTCGGTCTGGATGAACATTGTTCCGGTCTCCGACTGTTCCTGTCGGATATGCGCCCTGCCGACCCCAAGGTCAAGTCTGGAACCGTTCCAAGCTTCAGGCCCGGTCGGACCCCCAGTAGGCGTACATCTGCTCGACAGCGGTCAGGGATCGCAGCTGAACCACGCGCTCGGTGCTGCGCTCGGTCTGGTAATAGGGCGCTGCCACGGCGGCGAACGGCGGGGCGTTGCGGATCGGGAACGGGACGACAGACATGACATGAGCCTTTCGATCTGTGGCTCCTCCCTCGGCTGCCAGTCTAGTGCCGGGGCCCCGACGAGCCAACATGCGCCTGCGCATGGCTGCCATGCACCCACATCAGGCGAAGGTCTGCCTAGAAGATCAGCACGATGCCCGCGTAAAGCACGACCACCCCGATCATGCAGGCCACGGCCAGCGAGCCGAGGTCCTTCGCATCCTTCGCCCACTCTGACCAGCCGGGCGAGAGGTGATCGACCAGCACCTCCATCGCCGTGTTCAGCGCCTCGGCCGCGACCAGCGCCAGGCCCAGCGCCAGCAGTCCAGCGATCTCGGCCAGCGAGGCCCCGAAGATCAGGAAGATGACCACCAGCCCGGCGATGAACAGCACCTCCTGTCGGAAGGCGCTTTCCCGGGCCAGCCGCCGCAAGCCCGCCAGCGAATAGCCGGCAGCGGCAAGGAAATGCGCGATCCCCGTCTTGCGCGGCGGCTTGTCCCCTGGCGTCATCAGCCGCTCCTGCCCGGCTGGCAGTCACCGGCCCGGTCCGATGCCGCATCCGGGGCCGAGATCGTCAGTTCCAGCATTCAACACACCGTCAAGAAGTTGTCGTCATGGCCGGACGGCCCACTTGCGCCGGCCGCAAGACCGGACGGCTCGACGTCAGACTGGCATCAAACCGCCCGGACATCCAGACCGGCATCGGCCCGCAGGTCTGGTCGCCGGGAACGGCAAAGGGAAGGCGGTGAAACCGGGCGTGCGGTGCACGACCAGCCCGCCGTCGCGGTGCCGCAGCGCGTGGCCTGACAGAAATGCACGATCGCGCCGGAATCGAGCTTTGCCCCAGACTCATGCCTGCGGCCGCCAGGTGCAGCGCCAGCAGCGGGATCGTCCCCGGCATCAACGCCCGATCCGCTCCGGCAAGGACCGAGGCTGCGCCGGTCCGCCTCTCGAAGCAGCCGACCGGACCTGCGCGAGCGCCGGCCCGCGTCAGGTAATGCTCTCCAGCCGTTCCTTCGACATGTCCCCCGGGACGATGGTGATCGGTATTGGCAGGCTGCCCGAGTTGCGCGACATGGCGGTCACAAGCGGACCGGGCCCTGCCTTGTCGGTGCCCGCGCCCAGGACGAGGATGCCGATCTCGGGGTCTTCCTTGACCAGCGAGAGGATCTCGGTCACCGGGTCGCCCTCACGGATGACCAGCTCCGGGTTGACCCCCTGCTTGTCGCGCATCCATTTGGCGAAGACCTCGAAATGTGCCTCGATCCGTTCCCGGGCCTCGGCCCGCATCAGGTCGGCCACGCCCACCCATGTCTGGAACTCGTCCGGGGGCACGACCGACAGGATCGTCACCCCGCCGCCGGTATGGGCCGCGCGCAAGGCGGCAAAGCGCATGGCATTCAGACATTCGCGGCTGTCGTCCAGCACGACCAGGAATTTCCGCATCGCTCTCCCCTTTGAACGGGATCATTCCCCCGCCGCCGGCGGAACGCAAGCCCGGGCTGCAACCTTGGGGCTCTGCCAATGCATCAGGATGCTGCGGACGGCGAACAGCAGCATCAGGGCGGCCCAGAGCCCGTGGTTGGCGAAGGGGATCATCAGGATGAGCGACCCGGCATAGGCGAGGGCGGCGACCAGCATGAGCCTTCGCATCTCGGACGTGAGCAGAGCGCCGATGTAGACGCCATCATAGGCCCAGGCGAATGCCCCGATGACCGGTGCGACCACGATCCAGGGCAGGTAGTGCCGCGCTTCGGCGCGAACCTCGGGATCGGCCGCCATCAGGTCGATCAGCAAGGGTCCCGCCAGCCAGAACACGAGGCCCAGCAGCAGCCCGCCCCAGAAGGTCCATTGCAGCGCCAGCCGCACCGCGCGGCGCGCTTCGGCCACGGCCCGTGCCCCGATCGCCTGGCCGACCAGAGTTTCCGCGGCAAAGGCAAAGCCGTCCAGTGCGTGGGACAGGATGGCCAGGAACTGAAGCAGTACCTGATTGGCGGCCAGTGTCACGTCACCGAACCGCGCGCCGAGAAAGACGAAGGCCGTGAAGCACAGTTGCAGTGCCACCGAACGGATCATGATGTCCCGGTTCACCGCGACCATCTTCAGCAGCGCGGGCCGATTGCCCAGCCGGGCCCGCGCCTCCGCCAGCGCGCGACCGAAGGCGTCGCGACAGAACCATGCCCCGAGGCCAAGCCCCGTCCACTCCGCGATCAGCGTCGCCGCCGCCACGCCGGGGACGCCCCAGCCAAGCCTCAGCACGAACCAGAGGTCGAGCACGATGTTCAACCCGTTGACCCACAGCTGAAGCAGAAAGACCTGTCGCGTCCGTTCCACCCCGACCAGCCAGCCGGTGACGGCATAAAGCGCGATGGTGGCCGGAGCGCCCCAGATGCGGATCGCCAGATACCGTTGCGTCAGCGTCTCGACCTCCGGACTTGCCGGAGCAAGACTGAAGGCCAGGGCGAAGAGGGCGACCTGTGCCACGATCAGCACCAGGCCGGCGGTGAGGCCCAGCATCACCGCCCGCAGCAGCACCGCCGTCCGCTCGGCCCCGTCGCCTGCGCCCTGAGCCTGCGCGGCCAGACCGCTGGTTCCCATCCGCAGGAACCCGAAGACCCAGTAAAGCGTCGCCAGGATGACGGCCCCCAGCCCGACGGCCCCGATCGGCGCTGCCGATCCCAGCTGCCCTACGACCCCGGTGTCCACCGCCCCCAGCAGCGGTATCGTCGCATTCGACAACACGATCGGCCCGGCGATGCGCCACATCCGCCGGTGCGTAACCTCGGTCATCTCGCCACGGCAGGCGGCATCAGGAAATGGCCCGTCGCCTGGGCGAACAACCGCGCTCGGTTGTCCTGCCAGGCCTCGACATGCACGCTGGCATAGCGTCGCCCCGACCGGTTCACCCGCGCCCGCGCATAGGCATCGCGGGGCAGGCCGGGCCGAAGGTAATCAACCGTGAAGTCGATGGTCTTGGGTAGCCGCAATGGCCCCTGCGGCAGCGCGCCCTCACTTTCGACGCCGTCCCACAGCGTGCTCCAGGCCAGCTCGATCATTGCCGCAATCTCCAGGAAGGCCGCGGTCGCGCCGCCATGCAGGGCCGGCAGGCGCGGGTTGCCGATCAGGCTGTCCCTGAACGGCAGGACGGCAGTCAACTCGTCGCCGCGCCGATCGAACTGGACACCGAGGAAGCGGATATAGGGCACGCCGTCGACCAGCGTGCGCAACAGCCCCTCGCGGCGCTGCTTGATGACATGCACGGGTTCCGGCGAAGACCTCATCCCTTGCGCTCCACCGTGAAGGCTCCGCTTGCCATGGCCACGGGCCGGCTTTCGTCCTCGTCGGTCGCCACGGCGCGCACGAATGCCACCGACCGTGTGACATGATGGCACTCGGCCCGGGTGCGAATGGTCTGGCCCGGTGTCGCCGGGCGCATGTAGTCGATGCGCAGGTCCAGCGTCGCGGTGGAAAAGCCCGCCTGCGGATGGCTCATCACCGCCGCGCCGCAGGCCGTGTCCATCAGCGCCGATACCGCGCCGCCATGGATCACCCCGGTTTCCGGGTCACCCACCAGAGCGGCGTCATAGGGCATCGAGATCGTCGCCTGCCCCGCGCCGATCGCCTCGAGCCGCATCCCCAGCGCATGACTGTGCGGCAGGGCGCTGATGAAACTGCGGGCGGTGGCGCTGGTGTCTGTCATGTGTTCCTCGCCCGGTATCAAACCGCCGCGACCGGGGGAAGGCAACCCCCGGCACGCGCGGCGAACCCGTTGCGCAGGCCGGGGCAGGGCCTTACGCTCTGCCCCGGGGAGGACCGCGCATGACAGAGACCCGCATCAGCTTCAAGGAGATGTGCGCCCGGTTCGACGTGACGCCGCGCACGCTCCGCTATTACGAGTATATCGAGCTTCTGGCCCCGGAACGTGAAGGACGCGCCCGGTTTTACGGCCCGCGCGAGATCGCGCGGATGAAGCTGATCCTGCGCGGCCGCCGCTTCGGCTTTTCGCTGGAAGAGATCCGCCAGTGGCTTCTGATCTATGGCAAGAAGGGCGAAAGACCCCAGCTGGAGGCCTGGCTTCAGCTTGCCGACCGTCAGCTTGCCGCGCTGGAACGCCAGCGTCAGGACCTGGACGCGGCGATCTCCGACCTTCAAGCCCTGCGCGAAACCGCCGTGCAGGAAATGGGACGGCTCTGAGGCCGGACGCAGCCGGGGCGGCCTGAACGGCAGCACTGCCATCATGCGGCAAGGCCGCTCCGCCATGGACCTTGCCGCGCCGTGTGGGCGGCCGCAATGTCTCGATTGCCAGATGCCTACAATTTGCCGTAAACCTGTCAAACATACGAAACGGTTCGGATGCATGGCTCTGCCTTCGAGGGTGGTTGAGGTGTCGGCATGTGGCAAGTTGCCTTTAGGTCGGGCCAGGTGCTGACGGTTCTGGGGGTGTTGGCGTTGTCCGCGTTTTCGGCCGGTGGTGAAGCGATGGAGCGGCATTCGGTCCGGTTTGCCTGCCTGTCCTCGACCCGGGTCGATCCTGACCGCCTTTCGGAAATCTGTTCCGACTTTCTGGACGTTCTCGGCGCAGAGCCCGGCTACCGGGTCCTGGGGTCTCAAGACGCCAGCCTGACCGAGGGGCCCGGCCTCGAGATCGACGTGATCCGCGCCACCGCGACCCAGCTTGAACTGGTGCCGACATGGATCGACGCCACAGGCCGGCGGACCGTCCTGCCGTCCACCGGCTTCGTCATCATGGATACCGCGATGACCGAAGTCATGCGCGGTCACGTCCGTCAAGCTGGTGTAAATTCCTGGATGGCCTGAGGGCATGATCAGGCGGCTTTCGTGGTT
>JBKBJC010000043.1:0-19661 GCA_046294075.1 Tabrizicola sp.
CGCAGTGGCGAAGTCCCGGATTGCCGCCACCAGCACATCCAGAGTGTCGAAGCCAGCCACCCCCCCTGCCAGCGGCGCGGGCAGCAGAGAGAACTCGGTGCAGGCAATCATCTGCACCCTTGCCCCCCGCCGCAAGAGCGCATCCGAGGCCACCCGCAGGGCTTCCACGCTCTCCGGCCCGGGACCGGCCGCCTTGATCCGGCGAATGGCACCCAGAAGCGCGCCCTCGCCCTCGGGATAAAGGACCGTTATCCCCAGCCGGTCCAGCGGCGCGTCGAACAGGCCGATCCGGCGCACGGCCGGCGAGGCGAGGATGCCCACGATTCCATCGCCTTTGGCCAGGTCTGCCGCTTTGGCCACCGAAAGCGCGACCATATCGAGGAAAGGCACGCCCACCGCAGCCCGGATGTCGGGCGCATAGTGATGCGCGGTGTTGCAGGGCATGGCCAGGGCCGCGGCCCCTGCGGCCTCCAGCCGCCGTGCCATGGCGGCAAGGACCGGGCCGGGGTCCTCACCCGTCCCCTCGATCAGGCGGCGGATGCGCGAGGGAACCTGCGGGTTCTGGTCCACGATGAGAGGGATATGCTCGGCGTCGTCGGCGGCGGGCGTCGCATCGAGGACCTTCTGCATCAGCAGAATCGTCGCCTGCGGCCCCATGCCCCCCAGAATGCCGACGCGGCGCATCAGACCTCCAGCGCGCGGCGCGCCTCGGCGAAGGCCGCGTCATAGCCGAACAGGCCCGCAGCGCCGCCGGTGTGCAGGAACACCACGCGCTGCCCCTTGCGGAACTCACCCTTGCGGATCAGGTCGATCAGCCCCGCCGCGCCCTTGCCGGAATAGACCGGATCCAGCAGGATACCCTCCAGCTGCGCGAACATGGCGATCGCCTCCAGCGTGTCGGCGCGCGGGATGCCGTAACCCTGGCCGACATAGCTGCAATCGGCCACCACATCGCCGCGCGAGACGACGCCCGGACATCCCAGCTTTTCCGCCGTCTTCTGTGCCAGAGCAAGGACGTTTTCCTCCTGCTTTTCCCTCGGCGCGCGCACCCCGATGCCCAGAAGGGGAATCCTCGCGTTCAGCGCCTTCAGGCCGGTGATCAGCCCCGCCTGTGTGCCAGCGCTGCCGGTGGCAGTCACGATCTGGTCGATCAACAACCCCCGGTCGTTGGCCTGCCCGACCAGCTCGAAGGCGCAGTTCACATAGCCCAGTGCGCCCGTGGGGTTCGACCCGCCGCCCGGGATGACATAGGGCTTGCGGCCCTCGGCACGCAGGCGGTCGGCCAGCACCTCCATCTCGGCCGCCATGTCCACGCCTCCCGCCCGGCGCGAGGTGGTGGCGCCGTGCAGATGGTCCAGAAGCACGTTGCCGTTGGTGTTGTAGTTGGCGTCATTCGACCCGGTCCGGTCCTCCAGGAGGATATGGCAGGCGAGGCCCCGCTTGGCCGCGAAGGCCGCGGTCTGGCGGGCGTGGTTCGACTGGGTCGCCCCTTGCGTGATGACGGTATCCGCGCCCAGCACCTCGGCCTCGGCGATCAGGAATTCCAGCTTGCGGGTCTTGTTGCCCCCCGTCGAAAGCCCGGTGCAATCGTCGCGCTTGATCCAGATCTCGGGCCCGCCCAGCTCTCGCGACAGCCGGTCCAGCCGTTCCAGCGGAGTGGGCAGATGCGCCAGGAAGATGCGCGGAAACCGGGAAAGGTGCATGGGCCGAGTCCTTGGGTAAACTTGCAGGATGCAAGATTTGGGCAGGACAAAGCCAATTGCAAATGCGAAATTGGCCAAATATCATGCAGGAGTTGCAAGTTGGGAGAACGTGATGCGGCTGGAATGGCTGGAGGACATCCTTGCCATCGCGCAGACCGGGTCGTTCAGCGGCGCGGCCGAGCGGCGCAACCTCACGCAGTCCGCCTTCTCGCGCCGTGTCCAGCAGATCGAGGACTATGTCGGCGTGCCGCTCTTCGACCGCAGCCGCAAGCCGGTGCAGCTGCGCCCGACGACGCTGGCGCAATCCGCCCAGATCGAACAGATCGCCGCCGCCCTGCGCCAGTTGGTGACCGACCTCCGGCGCGGCGACCGGGTGGCCTCGAACCGGATCGTCATCGCCAGCCAGCATTCGCTGACCACCTCGCTTGCCCCGCGCCTCGTGCAGGGCATCCACGACAGCGGGCAGGAGGTCTATGTGCGCCTGCGGTCAGCCAATCTGGATGACTGCTTCGCCCTGTTGTTGTCGCGCAACGCGGACCTTGCCATCGTCTATGGCCTGCCGGACGAAAGCTCGTTTCCCGGCGACTATCTGGACAGCGTGGATCTCTGGTCCGACCGGCTGATCCCGGTCCTGCGCCCGGATCGGGCGCGGGTGCTGGCCGCAGGCGCGTTGCCCGAACTTCCCATCGTCGCCTATCCGCCCGAGGTCTTTTTCGGCGCGGTGATGACCGAGAGGATCCTGCCGGCGCTCGGCCCGGCAACCCTGGCCCTGCCCCGTGCCGAAACCGCGCTGACCATGGCCGCGCTGGAAATGGCGGCGGCCGGGGTGGCGGCGGCCTGGGTACCCGAGACGCTGGCGCGGCTGGGGATTGCACAGGGGCGGATCGCGGATCTGTCTGCGATCCTGCCTGCCTGCGCCCTGTCCGTCCGGGCCGTGCGTCTGAAGGGGGCGCATGGTCCGGCCGAGACGGTGATCTGGGACCAGATCGCCAGCATGCGGGCCGGTGCGTTGTCGGCCTGAGGTCGGGCGCCACAGGGCACCGTGGCCGTTTCGGCGATCAGACGAAACTGTCGACGGTGCGGATCGCCCCGTCGAGCGCCTTGCCGTCCTCATCCTGCAACGCGGCCTCGCGCAGGCGGCGACACCAGTCCGCAGCATCCTCGCGCGCGGCGATGCGGGCGGTCGCGGCAAGGACGCGGTCGAACTTGGACTGGCCCCGGGCATGGGTGTCCGAATAGCCCTTGATCAGGCGACGGCAGCGGACCAGCTCGACCGCCAGGGCATAGTTGCGCAACGCCTGGGCAAGCACGGTCTCCAACCACCGCGACAGATGCGCCTGTTCCTGTGCATGGCGCAGCGAGCGGCGGCGCCAGCCCTTCATCCCGCCCAGGACATGCAGCGCGATGTAGGCAGGCAGGCTGTCGGTCCGCAGGCGACGGCCCTTGTCGAACCATCGGGTGAGGCGGTCCATCCATTTCGGATCGGCCTCCAGCCGCGCGCCCAGACGGGCGGGGAACATGCCGACGATCTCGTGCGCACGGGGGTGGAAGAACTCGGTCAGGTGCAGGACATTCGCCTCCTTCACCCCCATCTCGCTGCGGATGCGGTCGAACCGGCGCGCGCGGGTCTTGAGGTCGGCGACACGGATCACGTCATCATAAGCCATTGCATTTGCGATGTATTTCGCCGCCTCGCGCGACAGCACCCAGCCATGGCCGGCATCGTCCTGCGCCAGGACACCGGCCAGCCGGTCGAGGTATTCGGTGCCGTAGCGCAAGTCCTGGAAGTCCACGACCTTGCGAAGCCCCGGCAGTGCCAGTTCGGCCACCGGCGCAGGAAACGCGGCAACCCGGGCCGCAAGCCTTTCCCATTCGGCCACCAGCCGGGCGGGACCCTGCACCCTCGCCTCCGGCTTTCCGGAAGCGATCGGGGTGGCCCCGGTCTCCGGGTTCGCCGCCACCTCGAAAGCCGCTGCGAAAGCCTTCAGCGAGGCCTCCGTCCCCTTGCCGCCCGCCCGGATCGCCGCCTCGAAGGCCTCGCGCGGGAAGGGCAGCACACCTGCCCCTGCCAGCGCCCCCAGAAGCGAGGCCGAGATCACCGACCCGTTCCGCACCGCCAGCGCGTCGAAATCCGCCGCGATGACCCGACGCGCCGCGACCGCGGCGGCGGCCATCACCTCCTCCGAAGAGGCGATGCCGTCGCCCGGCACCATCTTTTCCGACACCGCCAGCGCGCGGTGGGTCGAGGTTATCAGCGTGGTCCGGTCCGGCGTGACGAAGCCGCGGATGATGGCGCGGCCGGCCTCCATCAACTCGGCGGCAATCATGATATCCACGTCGCCCGGCGCGGGCATGAGCGAAAAGACCGGAACCGGCTCGCCAGGCCGATGCGGGGCCATTTCGACGTAATAGACCGTCGCCCCTGTGCGCTGCGACACGCCCGCCACGCTGGTCGCCTGCGCGGCATAGCCCCGAGAGCGGGCCACGTCCTCGATCCAGCCGGTCAGCACGCCGCTGCCCTGGCCGCCGACGGCGAGGATTGCCAGCTTGATGATCCCGGAAAGGCGCGGGTCGGGCGCGCGGGGGCTGAGCGTGTCGTGCAGGGTCATGCTCTGTCCTCGCCCGGATGCACAGCAGGTGGCCCCCCCACCCCATCCCTCCCCCACGCGGGGGGAGGGAGGCGCCCGGTCCTGCCAGAGCCGACCGTGCGAAGCGTCACGCGACTCCCCTCCCCCTTCGTGGGGAGGGGATGGGGGTGGGGGGCTTCCCGCGTCATGCCGTTCCCCCGAAGTCCAGCCGCCTCGCGGCGCGGCGGGATTGCAGCCAGCCGATGACCTGCGCCCGGAACGCCGCCATCCGCGCCTCCCATTTCGACGGATTGTGCACCACGTCGGCGCGGTAGAACGAGGGGCAGAGGACCGCCGCATCCGCCACCTCGCCGCAATTGCCGCAGCCGACACAGCTCTGGTCGATCGAGGCCACCGGATCGTCGCGCAGGGGATCGTCGAGCTTCTTCAGCGACAGCGACGGGCAGCCCGACAGCCGCATGCAGGCGTGGTCGCCGGTGCAGACATCTTCATCGACGCCGAAGCGCGGGGCCTCGACCCGGCGGCCCTCGCGGATCGCCTTCTGCGCCTGGGGCTTCTCGCGCCGCTGCCTGTTCAGCATGCATTCCGACGAGGCGACGATGACCTTGGGGCCGGGCGTGTCCGTGGTGAGCGCCTCGCGCAGCACGTCGCGCATGCGGCCCACGTCATAGGTCCGGTCCACCTGCCGCACCCAGTCGATGCCGATGCCCTTCAGCGCCTTTGTGATCGGATGCTTCGTGGCCTTGGTCGGGTTGTCGGCGCGGCTTGACATGATGTCCTGCCCGCCGGTCGCCGCCGAGTAATAGTTGTCCACGATCACCGCCACGCCGTCCGACTTGTTGAAGGCCATGTTGGTGAAGCTGGACGACAGCCCGTTGTGCCAGAACCCCCCGTCGCCGATGATCGCCACCGGCCTGCGCTCGCCGCCCCCATCGAAGGCCGCATTGGCCGCCGGACCCAGGCCATAGCCCATCGTCGCCCCGCCGATCTCGAACGGAGGCAGCGACCCGAAGAGGTGGCAGCCGATGTCCGCGCTGATCTGGAGCTTGCCGGTTTCCTTCTGCACCAGCTTCATCGCGGCGAAGATCGGGCGTTCCGGGCAGCCGGTGCAGAACCCCGGCGGGCGGATCGGCACCGTCTTGGTCAGGTCGGGGATCTTCGGCTTGTCCTCGTTCGGCGCGCGGACCAGCGCCGGCAACATCTGCGGCGCGGCGTCCTTGAGGAAGGCCGCGATCCCGTCCAGCATGACCTGCCCGGTGTATTCCCCCGCCATCGGCAGGATATCCTTGCCGCGGAGCGTGACCTGCGATCCGACGCGGTAGAGGAAGGTGGACAGCTGCTGCTCGACGAACTCTGGCTGGCCTTCCTCCACCACCAGCACCTGATCCTTGCCCGCGCAGAACTCCAGGAACTCCTCCGCGATCAGGGGATAGGTCACGTTCAGGACGTAAAGCGGCACCTCGGTATTGCCCCAGATGTCCGCCAACCCCAGCCGTTGCAGCACCCGGATGACGCCGTTGTACATGCCGCCCTGCAGGACCAGCCCGACGGGGGCGGTGGCCGGCCCGAAGACCTCGTTCAGCTTGCGCTCGCGGATGAACCTTTCGGCGGCGGGCCAGCGGTTCCTGATCTTGTCCTGCTCGTGCGCGAAGGACATCGGCGGCAGGACCACGCGGGCAAAGTCGGACTGCGGGTTCGACAGCGCCTCCCTGACAGAAAGCCTTGGGCGCTGGTTGTCGCGGGTCCGGAAGCTGCCGGTGACATGACAGGACCGGATGCGCACCATCAGCATGACGGGGGTGGTCGACGCCTCGGACAGTTCGAACCCGTACCTCACCGCCTGCACGATGCTGGGCAGGTTCGGGCGCGGGTCCAGAAGCCAGAACTGCGACTTCATCGCGAAGGCGTGGCTGCGTTCCTGCATGATCGAGGAACCCTCGCCGTAATCCTCGCCCACGATGATCAGCGCGCCACCCTTCACGCCACTGGACGCAAGGTTCGCCAGCGCGTCCGAGGCGACGTTCACCCCCACCGAGCCCTTGAAGGTCACCGCCCCCCGGATCGGATAATGCACCGAGGCCGCCAGCATCGCCGCCGCTGCCGCCTCGTTCGCATTGGCCTCGAAGCGGATGCCGAGTTCGGCCATCAGATCCTCGGCATCGGCCAGCACGTCCATCAGGTGCGAGATCGGCGCACCCTGATAGCCGCCGACATAGCCGACCCCGTTTTCCAGCAGCGCCTTGGTGATCGCAAGGATCCCCTCGCCGGTGAAGGTGTCGCCCTCGCCCTTGCGCAGGTGTTCGACTTCGGCCTTGAAGGAACGTTCGGCCATGGCTCAGATCTCGTGCTTGCGGATGTTGGACAGCATCTTCTGCAGCGTGCCGACGAAGGCCCGCCGTTCGTCTGCGCCGATGCCGCGGAACATGCGTTCGTGGGCCTCGGCCATGCGGGGCCAGAGCATCTGGAAATGCGCGCGGCCGGCTTCGGTGATGTGGACGCGCGTCGCCCGGCTGTCGGCGGCATCGGTCTCGCGCCGGATCAGGCCGTCGGCGGCCAGCTGGTCCAGCGCGCGCGACAGGGTGGACTGTTCGACCACCGCATAGACCGCAAGCTCGCGGATCAGCGGGCCCTCGATCACCGAAAGCACGGCCAGAGCCCGCATCTTCGGGGTGGTCAGGCCAAGGCTGGCCATCTCCTCGCGCAGGCTTGCGTTGTAGCGCCCCATGATCCGGTTCATCAGATAGGGCGCGTAATTGGTCAGCCCGATCTCGCCCAGACGGGGCAGGGTTTCGGGCGACTTGTCCGGGGGTGTCTGGTCGGTCATGCGCCCAGCCTCTTCGCTGCAAGAAAGCCCGAACCGCCGCCAAGGCCGGGACCGGGTTGGGTCGAGGCGCCGATATGGGTGAAGCCCCGGACCAGATCGATGCCGTTCGTCGAATGGGCAAAGGGCCGGAACAGGAAGACCTGATCCAGCGTGCACAGCCCGCCATAGGGATCGCCTCCGACGAGGCTGACGTTCATCCGCTCCGCATCGGCGGGGGAACAGGCCCGCCGCGCCAGCCTGATCCTGTCGAAGTCCTTGATGTGCCGCCGCAGGATGCCTTCGATCCGGTCCGCAAAGGCCTCGCTCGTGGCCTCGGACCACATACCGTCCTTGGCGATGTTCCGCGCGCGGTCGGTGGTCAGCGCCAGCGCCTCGCCGCTCGGCCGCAGGACTGCCGTCCGATGCGGCGTGTGACAATAGTCGAAGCCGTGCCAGGCGAGGTGGGGGCCACGCGCGGCCCCTGCCTTAGAGGTCATGAACAGGACCCGGGTCGCCGCCGTCACATCATGCCTGAGGTCCGGAAGCGTGATCTCCTTGGTCCGCAGGCAGCCGCCCGGAACCGTGTCGCGTTCAAGGAGAGGCACGCTCCCGCCCCTGAGCGACAGCATCGCCCCGGCGACCAGCGCGTTGATGCCACGGTCGATGCTGACGTGATCGGGGCACATGCCTCAGCCGCGCGGAACCAGCGCCAGCGCCCGGATCGGAGAGCCTGTGCCCTGCCTGATCTTCAGGGGCGCCGCAATCAGGATCGCGCCCTTGGCAGGCAGCTTGTCCAGGTTGACCAGCGACGCCAGACCGAAGCAGTTGTTCTTGTGCAGAAGGTTGTGCGCCGGGAACGGAGGCGTCATCCCCCCGGCCTGCCCCGCGTCGGTGCCGATGCACTGGCTGCCCCAGCCGACGATGCCCTTGCCGATCAGGTAATCGATCACCTCGGCGGTCGGCCCCGGCGTGTGCGGCCCGGTCTCGTTCGCGTTCAGAAACAGCGCCTCGTCATGCGCACGCTTGTCCCAGTCCGACCGCAGCACGACCCATTCCCCCTTGCCGATCGCGCCGTGCCTTGCCTCCCATGCCTTCACATGGTGGATCGTCAGCAGGAAATCCGGGTCCGCCGCACATTCAGCGCTGAAGTCCAGCACATTCACCGGCGCCACCAGCCGCTGCACGTCCAGCGTGTCGGTGTAGCCGTCCTGATAGTCCTTGCCGGTGATCCAGTGGTGCGGCGCATCGAAGTGGGTGCCCGAGTGCTCGCCCAATTCAAGCCAGTTCCAGGCCCAGAACGGACCGTCCTTGTCGTATTCGCTGATCCGGTGAATCCTGATCGGCGGGGTGTCCCTGGCAAAATCCGGGGGCAGCTTCAGAAGCGGTGTTTCCGGGCCCAGAACGCCCGAGCAATCCACCACCTCGATCCCGCCCGAGGCGATCATCCCCGCCACTGAGTCCAGCACGGACGCTGAAGTCATCCTCTTCTCCCTGTTGGCCGGACCCGGCCGGCTGGTCCATGCCGGGCTGTCCCCGGTCATCGTGGAATCAGGCCAGATGTAGATGAGTGTATTTGCAATTATCTCAGGGTCAATCGGGCGGGGACCATGGCCGACAGCCTAGACGCAGTCCTGATCGGGGCGGGTCACGATAGGCTTGCCACCGCGCTGCATCTCGCAGCAAAGGGTCGGCGCGTTCGAACAGGCCGCGACGGCGGGCGGGGCGATCAAGACCGGGGAATACACGCTTCCCTGCTATCGCCAGGATTGGGCGGCAATGAACCTGTCGCTCTGTGCCGTTGGCCTGTTTTGCAAGGCATATGCCGCCGAACTTGCCCGACACCGTTGCAAGCTCGTCCCGTTGGACCAGCCCTCCTGTTCGTCCTTCCCCGATGGCGCCCGGGTTGGCGTCTCGACCATGGGCGACGAAACCCCGGCCAGTTTCCGCGCCCTGGCGCCCGAGGATGCCAAGACCTTCCACGATCTGACCGGCTGCTTCGGGGCCGAGGCCCCGCAATCTCGGGCCTCCTAAGTTCCGAGACGGATGTCCGTGCATTTACATGTTTCATGTTTAAAATACTGCCTGCCAAGGGTTTGGCCGGCACGCCGGACATGGGGCGGCTCCTCCTGTCCACACCCAGCGCCTGGCTGGAACAGACGTTCCGCCATCCACATATCCGCACATTGCGCGGCGCCCTGGGGGATGCACCTCGACTTTGCCGCCGATGCCGCCGCCCGGCGGGCCGAGGTTGATACCGGCAATAGCCACGTCACGCTTGAAGTGCCCTACAGGAGCTGCGGCCGGTTTGGTGGACAGAGGCTTAAGATAGCACAGCGCGGACCTCAAACTCCGTCGGAATGATGCAGCCCAGTTTCGAATGCCGTCTGCGCTGGTTGTAGGAGCGCTCAAAGTAGTCGAACACGTCGGCGCGCCCATCGTCTTGTGTGCGATTGACCTTGCGATTGGCCCGTTCGATTTCAAGCGAGGAAAAGAAACTCTCCATGGTCGACCTCGCCATGGTCTCTCGGACCAGTGGCGTTCCCATGGCTCGATCCCGGGCGTTGCCGGCCCTGCTACCGGCTAATGGAACAGGTGTTACCATTGTCGGCCAGCAGGCGCTGAAACTGCTCGCTGGTGTATTGCGGCGTGATGCAGGCGTCTGCCTTGCCGCGCCGCAAGATGGCCATGGCGGCTTCCGCCTGACCGGCACACCCGACCAGCTGGCCGGGGGCATCCCACAGCTGCATGCCGCAGGCTTCGCGGGGACCACGCTGTCCTGCGTCGACTATGTCGGGGAATTCCCCTATTTCCGCGATACGGTGCTGCCGAAACTCCAGGCCTCCGGGATCAGAAAGGGGACCGAGAGATGGCCGACGACCCGACCGGGAAAGGGGTCCGCGACGCGATGCGCGCCTTCATCGGCAATTGCAGCGTGCTGACCGTGGGCGACGGCGATGACGCCTCGGGCCTGGTCGTGACTTCCGCCTTCTCGCTGTCCGCCGACCCGCCGCTGCTGCTGGCCTGCGTCAACCGCACCGCCTCGGCACACCCGCTGCTGGTGAAGTAAGGCCGCTTCGGCTGGTCCTCGCCCGGCGCCGCGCATCAGGCAGTGGCGGAACGCTTTTCGGGCTTTGGCGGCGTGAAGGGTGCCGCCCGCCATGACGGGGCAGAGTGGGAAACCGCCGTCACCGGTGCGCGGCTCCTGAAAGGTGCGCCCGCCGCTTTCGACTGCACGGTGGAAGAGATGATCGACCGAGCCACGCATTCGATCCTGATCGGCCGGGTCCGCGCGATCCGCACCACGCCTGCCGCGGGTGCCCTGATCTACTGGAATGGCGGCTACCGTGCGCTTGCCGGATGATGTCGCCGGCCCGCGGGCCAGCCATGCCGCCTCGACCCCGACCCGATCCTCGACCCGGCACAGTCCCCTGATCGCAGTGCGGTCTCAGCCCTCCGCGCGTCAAGGCCGGCGCCACGAGGGCCAGGGCAAGCATGGCAACCACGGGTTTCGACATGGGGCGTCCTTTCCGGTTTGCCGCGGCGGGAACCGGACCGGGATGCTGGCGGGGAACCTTGACCCCGCGCTCAGGACTGCTCGGCCTCGGTCATCAGGCGGGCGACCCAGCGGGCAGCGGCCCAGGTGGCCGGCAGGCCCAGCGGCAGCGACAGCCAGAGCGCGGTGCCGGGGGCGATGCCAGTCCATCCGGCCGACACGCCGATCAGGCCCAACAGGAACAGGTTGATCGCCACCGCTGCCGTGGCGAAGGGCCAGATTGCCGCCGTCAGCCGCCAGGAGGGCCTAATGGCTGGTCCCGTCCTCGAAGGTGATCTTGTTCCAGACATTGTATTTCCCTGACGGCTTGACCATCGGCAAGCGTTTGAGTTCATTCATGGTCTTGGCATCGTAGACGATGACAGCTCCATCCATCTCCCAGATCGACACCAGCGCGTAGGTCCCGTCCCGGGTGAACTCGGTATGGGCCACGGTCTTGCCCGGTTCGGGCTTCAGGACCTTGACCACCTCCAGCGTCTGCTTGTCGATGATGTGCATCTCGCCCCTGTGCTCACCGGTGAAGACATCGGCCCAAAGCCAGGGCGTCCCGTCGTGGCTGCGCAGGAAGAAACCGGGGCCAGAGGTTTCGATGGTCCTGATCAGGCTCCAGTCCTCCATGTCGATCACGCTGATCCTTCCTTCGTTCAGGTGCGGAATGGCGACGACGCGGTGGCCGTTGCGGTTCCAGCTGATGCCAGAGCCCAGATGCGGCATCCCCGGCAAGGGCAGGCTGGCAATCTCGCGGCCTACATCCAGGTTGACGACCACGCCGGTCTCGCCTTCACGGTTGGCGCCGATCAGCTCTCGGTAGTCGGGAGAAAAGAAGAAGTCGTCGAGGGGCGCCGAAACGTCGATCCGGCGGCGGGCGAACAGGCCCTTCTGCACGCCCAGCGCCTCTTGCATCCCGCTCTCGTTCGAATGGACGAAACCTTCGGAATAGGGCCCGCCGTTCTCGGTGAAGGCCACTTCCCAGATTTCCGGCACGTCTTTCAGCGCCAGGACGAAAGTGCCCCGCTCAGGGGCCTGGTAGACGGCCGACACGCGAGAAGCCTCGCCCTTGCGCCCCGTCACATCGATCACCTTGGCCACCGTCAGGTCGGCGGCGTTCAGGATCGTCAGCGTGTTCGGCAGATAGTTGGCGACAGCCAGATACTTCCCGTCCGAACTCATCGCGATGTTGCGGCTGTTCAGGCCCGCGCGGACGCGGCCGACCTCGTGCAACGACCAGATGTCGTATTTCTGCACCCAGCCGTCGCGGGACATGATGAACACAAAGCGCCCGTCCGACGAGAATTTCGGCCCGCCATGCACCGCGAACGGCGTCTCGAAGCGGTCGAGCACTTCCAGCCTGTCGCCGTCCAGCACCGAGATGTGGCTGTCGCCCGTCTCCACGACCAGGGTGATGTTCATCGGGTCGGCCCTGAACACCGGGGCGTCGGCGGGAGTGTAGTCCTCCCGGAGGAGGCGCGAGGCAGCGATCTCGGCCTCGCCCCAGACTGGAGCATCGAGCGGCGTCTGGATGAACGCGGCGACCGCTGCGATTTCCTCGGGCTTCAGGGTGTCCCTGAAGGCCGGCATCTGCGTCATGGCGCGGCCCTCAGCGATGACGCCGGCCAGCTTGTCGCCCTTCAGCCGCCCCAGGCTTTCCGGGATCAGCGCCGGTCCCTTGCCACCCAGCCGGGTCTCGGCGTGGCAACTGGAGCAGAGGTCGGCATAGATCATCGCGCCGTCGGGCTGGGCGGCGGCCGGAGAGACCAGAAGGGCGACAAGGCTAAAGGAAACGGTGCGCAGGATCATGACTCTTGCCCCGGAAGGGAGTGACGGTAAGGCGGTCGGCGTCGCGGACCCCGATCTCGGCATTGCCGAGGTAGCAGGCGGGGTCCTCGGCCCAGGGGTCGCCGGTGACTTGCAGCGCGCGGATGCGGGTGTTGCCGCCGCAGATGTCCTTGAAGGCGCAGGCCCCGCAACGGCCCTTCAGCGGCCGGGGGCGCTGGCGGAGCGTGGCCAGCATCGGGTCCTGCCCGGTCCAGAGCGTGCTGAAGGGTGTGTCCTTGACCGATCCCACCGTGTAATCGGACCAGTAGGTATCGGGATGAACCTTGCCTTGCGGGTCGATGTTGGCCACGCCCAGTCCGCTGGAATTGCCACCCCAGGCCTCAAGGTGCTGCGCGACATGGGCGGCGCGCGGGCCGGGGAAGTTGCGTTCCACCCAGCGCAGGAACCAGACGGCGTCGGCGTCGTTGTTGCCGGTCACGATCTCCAGCGGCTGCTCCTCGGCCACCGCGACCCAGGCGCGGTCGATCAGATGATCCATCGCCTTCCGGGTCCGGGCACGTTGGGTATCCTCGCCCCGGTTCTTGTTTCCCCGACCGGCATAGACAAGGTGCGACAGGTAAAACTTGTCCACCCCCTCCGCGTCGCACAGGTCGATCATCGCGGGCAACATCTCGGCATTGTCCTCGGTGATGGTGAAACGCAGGCCCACCTTCACGCCCCTGGCCTTGCAGGCCCGCACCCCCGCCAATGCCGCATCGAAGGCCCCGTCCACGCCGCGGAACCAGTCGTTCATCCGGCCGATCCCGTCCAGCGAGATGCCGACATAGTCGAAGGCCAGCCCCGCCAACCGGTCGATGTTCTCGGCCACCTTCGTCCCGTTCGTGGACAAGGACAGATGACGGAACCCCAGTTCCCGCGCGCGGGCCGCCAGAGGGAAGAAGTCGAACCGGCTCAGCGGCTCGCCCCCCGACAGGATCAGCGCCGGAATGCCGAACCCGGCCAGGTCGTCCAGCACGCCCAGCGCCTGTTCATGGCTGAGCTCTCCCGGAAACGGCACATCGGCACTGGTGGTATAGCAATGCCGGCAGCGCAGGTTGCAGGTGCGGGTCAGGTTCCAGATCACCACGGGCCTGACGGTTCCCGCCCGGCGGCGGACCGGCGTTGGGTGGACAAGCTCGCGCATGTATTGCGTCAGGCGGAACATCAGCCTTCTCCGGCAAGGCGCATGCCCGATTTCTTCAGGATGCGCGTGGAATACAGGATGTCGTGCGCACGGCAGGCCGCGCCCAGCAGCGCCGCAACCTCAGTCCGCTTGGCCTCGACCTCCTCGCGGGTGTGGCCGTGCAGCATGGCGAAGAGGTTGTAAGGCCAGTCGGGCAGGGCCCGGGGCCGCAGGTAGCAGTGACTGACGAAGGAAAGGGCACCGACCCTTGCGCCAAGGGTTTCGGCAACGGTGTCGTCAAGGTCCCAGACGCTCATCCCGTTGGCGGCCAGTCCCAGCGCATAGTGGTTCGGCGCCAGGGCAATCCGGCGGATCACGCCGTCCTCCTGCATCGCCTGCATCCGGGCAATGACCTCCTGCTCCGGCAGGAAAAGCCAGCGACCGACCTCCTCGAACGGATGCGGCGTCAACGGCAGGCCGCCTGCCGTCGCCTTCAGTATCCGCCGGTCGGTCGCATCCAGTGTCATGCCTCTACCCTGAAGCCGATGAAGAACTCTTTCAGTTTGGGGAAGCGCAGCACCTTCAGCCCCGTTTCCCTTTCGATCCGCGCCGCCGCCTCTGGGATTTCCTCCGGCTTTTCGCAGGCCAGGACGAACCACATGTTCAGCCTGTGCTGGCGTTCATAATTGTGCGCTACCTCTGGGTGGGCATTGACCAAAGTCACGACCGCGTCGAACCGGTCCGACGGGACCGCCATCGCGCACAGGCAGAAGGCCCCGCCCATGGCTTCGGCATCCAGGAACGGCCCGAAGCGTGTGATCGCCCCGATCTCGCGGAGGTGGGCGATGCGGTCGACCACTTCCGTCTCCGGGATGCCGGCCTCACGCGAGGCGGGGGCGAAGGGGTCGTGCCGCAGCGGCAAGCCGTCCTGAAGCCGGTTGATCAACAGCCGGTCGATGGCGTCCAGGGCAACCGGGGCCAGGCTGTTGCGCATCAGGCTGCCTCCGACAGACGGGCACCCGACTGCTTGAAGCAGCGGGTCGAGAACAGCACGCGGTGATTGATCCCCGCCAGGGCGGGCAGGGCGCGGGCTTCGTCGAGGACATCCAGCGCCGCGGGCCGGCTCCGCGCATGGATCATGCAGAACAGACGATAGGGCCAGACCCCGGGCACCGGGCGGCGCTCGTAGGCCAGCGTCACGCCGGGCAGCGCGGCCAGGGCCTGCCCGGCCCCGGTCGCATCTGCCACGTCCCAGACCACCATCGCATTCGCGGTAAACCCCAGCGAACGATGGCGGACGATCACCCCCAGCCGGGTCAGGATCCCCGCCGCCAGCAGGTCGCCGATGCGGGAGATCACAGCGCCTTCGTCGCGTCCCAGCTGCAACGCCAGCATCGCATAGGGCCGCGGCGTCAATCCCAGTCCCCGGCTGAGCGCGTCCAGCAGCGGCCGGTCATCGGCGCGCAGGACAGAGGGGTCCACAGAACGCCCGCCCGACATCGCCACCGGAGGGCCCGCGAGCGGAAAGCCGAGGTCGATGTTGAAGGGCCGCACCAGCCGCAGGTCCAGCAGGTGCAGGCCCGACGCCGCCTCGATCCGGACCAGCATGGCCTCCAGCGCCCTGACATCCGGCGCGGTGGCGACGAACCACAGGTTCCAGTCCGCCTCGCGCAGATAGGAATGGTTCACGCCCGGCTCCGCCCCGACGATGGCCGCAACTTCTTCGATCCGCTGCTCCGGCACGGCCAGCGCAGCCAGGGTGGAGGCCCCGGCGGTGTTCGGGCGCACGGTCCCACCCACCCGAGCGATGCGCCCGGCGGCCTGCATCGCGGCAAGGCGGTCGATCGCCTCGGCCTCGCTCAGGCCCAGTTTCACCGCGATCCGGGCAAAGGGCCGGGGCTCCAGCGGCAAGCTGCGCTGGAAGCGGTCCAGAAGCGCCAGGTCGATGGGGTCGAGCCGGTCCATCTCTCACAACCCCGTCTGGTGTGCGCGGGCGGTGAAGAAGATGCCGGACGGCGCCTTGGCGGCGATTTCCCCCACCTTCTCGCGGGTGATGGTGTCGTAGATCACCACCTTGTCGTCGTCGCGCGCGCTCAGCCAGACCTCGGCCCCGCGTGGTGCGAATTCCATGTGCAGGATCGCCTTGCCGGGGGTCAGCGTCGCCACCACCGCGTGAGACCGGCTGTCGATAACCTGCACCTTGTCATTGTCGGGCAGTGCGAAGTTCACCCAGACGTAAGGGCTGGCCGGCTGCTCGATGATGAAGACCGGCTGCCCCGCAACCGCGGTCGTCGCGGTCTGGTCCAGACTGTCGCGATCGACCCACAAGACCTCGTGCCGCCCCACGGCGGGCAGGGCATACTGCCCTTCGGCGAAGGCCCAGCTTTGCAGGTGGGGCATCTTGTAGACCGGCATCTCCTCGCCGTCCTTGCCGTAACCGGAAAGGAACCGCACCGGCCGCGGCGCTTCGGACCAGAGGTCGAAGGCGGTCACCCCCTTCTCGCCGAAAAGTCCGACCAGATAGGTATGCGCGTCGTCGGTCAGGACCGCGTCGAAGGGGTTCTTCCCGGCGTTGCCGATCATGCTCACCCGGGGCGCGGCCCCCGAGAAGTCGCCCAGGAACACATCGCCCGTATCCCAGACCGCCCAGGCGAACCGGCGTCCGGGCACATCGACCAGGCCGATGGTCTTGCCCGGCATCGGCACATCCGCGACCAGCTCCAGCGTGTCTGCATCGAAGACCTTGATCCCGCCTGGTTCATAGTTCGACACCGCCACCAGCCTGCCGTCGTCGCTGATCGCCCCGCCGATGGAGTTTCCCGCCTGCACCGTCCGCGCGACGATGGACCTGGTCAGGAGGTCCACCTTGGTCAATCCGCCATCGCGCCCGAAGACAAAGGCAAAGCGTTCGTCCGGCGCGTAGGTCAGCGAGGCATGGGACAGATCCCCCAGTCCTTCGATGCGCCCCACGGCGGCCCGGTCGGACCGGTCCACCAGCACCAGAGACCCGGTCGCCCGTTCGATGACCAGCCCAAGGTCTCCGGTCGCCATCGGGCCATCCGAACCGGCCCAGAGCGGGGTGGCAAGGAAGGCAAGCAGATACAGGTGTTTCATGGGGCAACCCCTTTCAGGTAATCGGCGATCCACATCGCCTCGTCTTCGCTCAGGACCGGTCGCCAGGGCGGCATCGCCGTCCCCGGCACGCCGTCCAGGATGATCAGCGCCAGCCCCGCGCGGTCGGCATGGGCCAGCGCCTCCGCAGTCAAGGGCCGGCCAAGCCCCCCCTTCCGTGTCAGCCCGTGGCACGACCCGCAGTCCTGCAGGACGAGGTGCTCCAGTTCGGCCGTGCGCGCCGGCGGGATCTCCGCATGGACCGGCAGGACCAGGGCGATCAGGGCCGCAAGACTACGCATAGGCGGCCATCCCTGCGCCCTCGCAAAGGGCGGCGTCCAGTGCGGCGATGGCCGGGTACATCCCGGCGACGCGGCCGATGACGAACAGGACCGGCGCTTCGGGCTGGGTCCTTGCGACCTCGGTTCCGATCTGGCCCAGCGTCGAAAGCAGGCGCGTCTCGCGGGGTGTCGTCGCCGCCGACACCGCCAGCACCGGCAGGGTTGGGGCCATGCCATGTCGCATCAGTTGCAGCGCGATCTCGGCGATGTTGCCCGCGCCCATGTAGACAACCAGCGTCGTCTCCGCAGAGGCCAGCGACGCCCAGTCCAGATCCAGCGCCGCATCCTTGGCACGGTGGCCGGTGACATAGCGCACACCGGTCGCCAGACCCCGGTGCGTCAACGGCACACCCGTGGATGCCGCAGCCCCCTGGGCCGAGGTGATGCCGGGCACATAGCTTACCCCCACCCCGGCCAGACGACAGGCCTCGGCCTCTTCCGAGCCGCGCCCGAAGATCATCGGATCGCCGCCCTTCAGCCGCGCCACGACCCATCCCTCGCGCGCGAGATCGACCAGCAGGGCGTTGATAGCCTCTTGCGGCACCTTGTGGAACCTGGGCAGCTTGCCGACATCGACGCGCCGCACCGAAGCCGGGATCAGCGCCATGATCTCGGGGCTGACCAACCGGTCATGCACCACCACATCCGCCGTCTGGATCAGCCGAAGCGCCTTCAGCGTCAGAAGCTCCGGATCGCCCGGACCCGCCCCGATGAGGTGGACATGACCGGGAAAGCGATGGTGGTCTTTCATGGCGGAAACCCCGAAAGGAATGAAAGGAGGCGGGGGCAGGAAGGGACCGGACACCCCCGCCAGGAGATGCCCGCGGCCGGGATCGGGCCGCGGGCAAGGGAACCTCAGTAGACGTCGTCCCGGGTGTTCAGCACGTTGAACTTGCCGGTCGGGGTGATCAGTCGTTCATCCTTGATCACCGTCTTCAGCTCCAGCGTCTTGTCATCCACCACGACGATGGCCGACTGCTGATCCTTGCCGTTCCAGACGCTGAACCAGACCTCGGTGCCTTCCTTGTTGAACTCGGGCTGCACCACGCGCGGCTGGCCTTCCGGGATCCCGGCCCATTCCGCGATGGGAAGGGTGGTGAACTCCGGGTCCACGTTCGGGTCGCCACCCATCTTCGGGATATCGAACACCGCGACCGAACCCGAAATCTCTGCGTCCGGGTTCAGCGGCGCATCGACGTAGAGGTGGGTCGAATTCGGATGGGTCTTGATGAACAGCGAGCCGCCACCCAGCCCGTAGAAACTGTCGACGATCTTCCAGGCATGGTCGGCATGGCCTTCCGGGTCGGTGCCGATCAGCGCGATGCTTTCGTCGCCAAGGTGGCTGGTCGCCCAGACCGGGCCGTAGACCGGATGCACGAAGTTCGCGCCGCGGCCCGGGTGCGGGGTCTGGCCGCCGGTCTCGATCAGCGCCGCCAGCTTGTCCTCTCTGGTGTCCACGACGGCGATCTTGCCGCGCTGGTTTGCCGCCACCAGGAAGTAGCGCTTGGTCGAATCGAACCCGCCGTCATGCAGGAAGCGTTCGGCCTCGATCTCGGTCACTTTCAGGTTCTTCAGGTCGGTGTAGTCGACGAAGAGGATCTTCCCCGTCTCCTTCACGTTCACGATGAACTCGGGCTTGAAGTGCGACGACAGGATCGAGGCCACGCGGGGCTCGGGGTGGTAGGTCTGCTCGTCGTAGATCATGCCGCGTGTCGAGACGATCTTCTTCGGCTCCAGCGTATCGCCGTCCATGATGACGTATTGCGGCGGCCAGTAGCTGCCCGCGATGGCCAGCTTGTCCTCCCAGCCCTCGAATTTCGAGGTCTCGATCGACCGTGCCTCGATGCCGATCTTGATCGAGGCCACCGTTGCCGGGGTCTCCATCCACAGGTCGATCATGTTGACCAGACCGTCGCGGCCGATCACGAACAGATAGCGACCCGAGGCCGAGATGCGACTGATATGCACCGCATAGCCGGTGTCGATCACCGCCTTGATCTCGTAGGTGCCACCATCGATCAGCGCGACCTGGCCCGCGTCGCGCAGCGTGACCGACATCAGGTTGTCGATGTCGATGTCGTTCATCTTCTGCTTCGGCCGGTCCTCTGGCTTCACCAGGACCTTCCAGCTGTTCATCATCTCCGGCATGCCCCATTCCGGCGGCTGCGGCGGCTCCAGCAGCAGATAGCGGGCCATCATGCCCACTTCCTCCTCGCTCAAGGCGCCCGAGGTGCCCCAGTTCGGCATCCCGGCGGGCGAGCCGTAGGTGATGAAGCTGGCAAGGTATTCATAGCCATTCTCGCGAGTGATGTCGGTGGTCAACGGCTTGCCCGTGGCCCCCTTGCGCAACACGCCATGGCAGCCTGCGCAGCGTTCGAAGTAGATCGTGGCAGCCTTCTGGAACTCTTCCGGCGTCATCACCGGGTCGTCGGCCTTGAAGCCGGGGATCTCGACCTTGATCTGGCCCAGCGTGGTCATGCTGGGCTCGTAGGCGGCGGCGGGTCCGTCGGCATGGTCCTTGGGCTTGTCTTCCGCGATCACGGGCGCGGTCAGCCCCAGGAACAAGGCAGCCGTTCCCAGAAGCACGGTTCTGGCGGGTCTTGCTCGGGTGGTCATGGGAATCT
>JBKBJC010000044.1:0-19333 GCA_046294075.1 Tabrizicola sp.
ATCAAGCCCGCCCGAATAGGCGAGGACGACTTTCTTCGGCTTCTGCATGGATGCGCTCCGTCCCGGTTTCGCTGGCGCTTAGAACGAAACGCCCGCAAGGGCAAGGACAGCGCCCGTGTCCGCTGCGATTCGGTCGGCAAAGGGAGTCCTTGCCTTGGCAGCGCGCTTCCGGCATCTGGAACGGATGACCGACTTTCCCGCCCTTGCCCGCCAGGCCACAGCCGCCCTGCGCGCGCTGTTCCCCGAAACGCCGCTGCAGCGCAACGACTTCCTGTCGGACCGCTATAGTGCCGATATCTGGCTGAAACGCGAGGATCTGTCGCCGGTGCGCAGCTACAAGCTGCGCGGCGCCTTCAATGCGATGCGCAAGGTGCGGGTACAACAGCCCGATCAGCGCCGCTTCGTCTGCGCCAGCGCGGGCAACCATGCGCAGGGCATGGCCTATGCCTGCCGGCATTTCGACGTCTCGGGCACGATCTTCATGCCGGTCACGACCCCGCAGCAGAAGATCGACAAGACCCGCGTCTTTGGCGGCGCGAACATCGAGATCGTGCTGACCGGCGACTATTTCGACCAGACCCTCGCCGCTGCGCAGGCCTTCTGCGCCGAAGCGCGCGCGCATTTCCTGTCCCCTTTCGACGATCCCGACGTGATCGAGGGCCAGGCCTCGGTCGGCGTCGAGCTTCTTGAACAGCTTGGCCGCGCGCCCGACCTCGTGGTCCTGCCGGTCGGCGGGGGCGGCCTTGCCTCGGGGGTCACCGGCTATCTGCGAGAGGTGGCACCCGATACCGATTTCCGCTTCGTCGAACCGCTCGGCGGGGCCAGCCTGACCGCCGCCCTGATCGAGGGCGCGCCTGCCAAGTTGCCGCAGGTCAACAGCTTTGTCGACGGCGCCGCCGTCGCGCGGGTCGGCGACCATACCTTCCGGCAGCTGGGCTGGGTGGCCCGCGAAGACGTGCTACTGGCGCCCGAGGACCGCATCTGCGTGACGATGCTGGAAATGCTGAACCACGAGGGCATCGTGCTGGAACCGGCCGGCGCCCTGTCGGTGGACGTTCTGCCCGAACTGGCCGAAGAGATCCGGGGCAGGACCGTGGTCTGCATCACTTCGGGCGGGAATTTCGACTTCGAGCGCCTGCCCGAAGTGAAGGAGCGCGCCCAGAGGTTCGCCGGCCTGAAGAAATATTTCATCCTGCGCATGCCGCAGCGCCCCGGCGCCTTGCGCGAATTCCTGAACCTGCTCGGCCCGGATGACGACATCACCCGCTTCGAATACCTGAAGAAATCCGCGCGCAACTTCGGTTCGGTGCTGATCGGCATCGAAACCCGTTCGGCCGGCGGGTTCGCCGGCTTCACCGCCCGGATGGATGCCGCGGGTCTGGCCTTCCGGGACATCACGAACGACGAGGCCCTTTCCGAGTTCCTGATCTAGCCACGACTGGCCGCCGCCGGACCCGGCCCCGGCGCCCCAGCCTGCGGAACATCGGCTCAGGCGGCACCGGCCTCGTTCGCGGACATTCCGCTGAGGAGCGCCGCACGCGACGCGTTATAGACCGACGCGACCTGCGCCACCTCCACCTGCGCCCCGTCACCGGCGGCGGCCCGACGCTCGCCTTCCTGGCAGATTGACGCGAGATCGCGGAGGCCCAGGTTCAGGGCGCTGCCCTTCAGGAAATGCAGCTGCCCCTCCACCTCATCCTCCGGCACGCCCCGAAGCAGCGCCCGCACGGCCCCTTCTGCCTCTTCCAGGAACATGCCGGCGACTTCGGCAAAGCCGTCCGCACCGATCTCCTCCCGCAATTCGTCAACCCGTTTCCAGTCGATCATGGCACCCACCCGCAATGTCACCCATGCGCACAATCTGGCGACGCGATCGTTAACAAAGGGTCGCCAGCCACGGGCTTCTTGCCGCGCATTTTAACATTCACCCTGCGTTAAGCCCCGGCGGTCACGCTGCCGCGATCTGGTCGGAGAGGTTGATGTGCTTGCCGGTGCGTTGAGGGTCGAAATGGGGCAGCCGGGCGTCGGCGCGCCGCGGCATGTGCTGGTGGTCGATGACAGCCGGGCGCAGCGTCTGATGCTGTCGATGCAATTGTCCCGATGGGGCTATCGGGTCACCGACTGCGGCACCGCCTCCGCTGCGCTGGATCTCTGCCGGGACCAGGCCTTCGACATCGTCATCAGCGACTGGATGATGCCGGGCCTCACCGGTCTTGAATTCTGTCGTGAATTCAGGGCTCTGGATCATGAATCCTATGGCTACTTCATCCTGCTCACCTCCAAGTCCGAAACGACCGAAATCGCCGACGGGCTGGAAGCCGGGGCCGACGACTTCCTGACGAAACCCGTCGCTTCGAACGAATTGCGCGCCAGGCTTCGCGCGGGTGAACGCATGCTGGCCATGCAGGCCGAACTTCTGGCCAAGAACAGGGTCATCGCCGCGACACTGATCGAACTGCAAGGAATCTATGATTCGCTCGACCGCGACCTGATCGAGGCGCGCAAGTTGCAGCAGACGCTGGTGCGCGACCGGGTGCGGGACTACGGCTGGGCCACCGTCTCGCTGATGCTGCGCAATTCGGGCCGGGTCGGCGGCGATCTGGTCGGCAGCTTCCGGGTCGACGACAACCGGGTCGCGGTCTATTCCATCGACGTCTCGGGCCATGGCGTCGCCTCGGCGATGATGACGGCGCGGCTGGCGGGGTTCCTGACGGGCTCGTCGCCGGACCAGAACCTCGCCTTCCAGAAGGGACCACGGGGGACGCATGTCCTTCTGCCCCCCGAAGCCGTCGCCCAGCGCTTCAACCGCCTGATGCTGGAGGAGATCCAGGCCGAACAGTACTTCACCATGGTCTTCGCCGTCGCCGACCGCGCGGCGCGGCGGATCAGCCTCGTGCAGGCCGGCCATCCGCATCCGATGATGATCCGCGCAACCGGGCAGGCGGAACGCCTTGGCCGTGGCGGCCTGCCGATCGGCCTTGTCCCCGAGGCAAGCTATGAGCGGGAGGACATCCCCTTCGCCCCCGGCGACCGTCTGGTACTGGTTTCGGACGGCGTAACCGAATGTCCGCTTCCAGCGGGCGGCGACTTCGGAGAGGAGGGCTTGACTGCAAGCCTGCGTGCCTCGGCCCGGCTGACCGGACCCGATCTGACGGAGGCACTGGTCTGGGACCTTGTCCGCAAGTCGGGCACCGACAGTTTCGCCGACGATGTTTCGGCCGTCGTGCTGGACCTATCCTAGCGCACGGGCCAGCATCGCCCGGTCGCCCGGATTGCCCAGACGCCAGAGCGCCTCCTCGACCGGCAGCCAGATTGCGGTGTGGCCGGGCTCGGACGGCGGGCCAAGGCGGCGGACGGGACGGCCAAGGTAGATGGTGCAGACCTTTTCCGCCCAGAGATCGTATTCCGGCATGTAGGTGAACCGGCGGAACGTGCCCAGCCGGCGCTGCACCGCGATCTTCCAGCCGGTCTCCTCGAACACCTCGCGGTGCAGCGCCGCGATCGGCTGCTCGCCCCGGTCGATCCCGCCGCCGGGCAGCTGGAACTCCGGCACCGGCTCGACCTGGTGCGTTGCCAGGATGTGATCGCCCTGCAGAAGCACCGCATAGACCCCCGGCCGCCGCCGGTAGCTTTGCCCCGGCCTCACCGGCTCGCCGTAGCGTCGGATCATGTCGCCCCCTTGGACCTTCGGTTGCCCTGCCTATATAGGCGCGGTATGCCAGCAACGGCAGCAACAGGAAATCCCCATGACCACCGGTTCGCAGATCGCCTGGGACGATACCGTCCTGCCCTTCCAGCTTGACGCCTCAGGCATCCGCGGGCGCGTGGCGCGGCTGGACGGCGTGCTGGACCAGGTGCTGAAGCAGCACGCCTACCCCTCCGTCATCGAGGCGCTGGTGGCCGAGACCGCGCTACTGACCGCGCTGATCGGCCAGACGATCAAGCTGCGCTGGAAGTTGTCGCTTCAGGTCCGCGGCAAGGGGGCGGCCCGGCTGATCGCCACCGACTACTACGGGCCCGCGGCCGAGGGAGAGCCCGCCCGCATCCGCGCCTATGCCAGCTATGATGCCGACCGGCTGGACCCCACGGCCGATCCGTTCAGCCAGATAGGCGAGGGCTATTTCGCCGTGATGCTGGACCAGGGCGAGGGGATGCTGCCCTACCAGGGCTTCACACCGATCGCCGGCGGCAGCCTGTCGGCCTGCGCGGAAACCTATTTCGCCCAGTCCGAACAGATCCCGACCCGCTTCCAGCTCGCCTATGGCGAAAGCGCCGAACCCGGCCGGCCACTTCACTGGCGCGCAGGCGGCATCATGCTGCAACACATGCCCGCCACGGGCGGGGTCGCGGCCGAACAGGGCTCGGGCGAGGGCGGGCTTCTGACCCATGCCGACATCCTCGGCGGCGCCGAATCCGACGACTGGAACCGCGCCAACCTTCTCCTCGACACCGTCGAGACGCTGGAGATGATCGGCCCCTCGGTGCCCCCCACCGACCTCCTGGTGCGCCTCTTCCACGAGGAAGGCCCGCGCGTGTTCGACGCTCAGCCGGTGCGGTTCGGCTGCTCGTGCAGCGAGGACAAGGTGCGCAACACCATGTCGATCTACAGCCAGAAGGACATCGCGAAGATGACCACCGAGGCCGGGGTCGTCACCGCCGACTGCCAGTTCTGCGGCGCGCATTACGAGATGGACCCCAGGACGCTCGGCTTCGAGGCGGTCAAGCCGGAATGATCGACCCCGAGGATGCCCTGCGCGCGGCGCTTGCCCGACCCGCGGGGCCGTCGTCGGATTTCGACCTGAACCCGGGGATACGCCCGGCCGCCGACACGCCGCTGCGCCCGGCCGCCGTGCTGGTCCCGGTCTGGCTGCGTCCCGAGGGCGCGGCCGTGATCCTGACCAAGCGCTCCTCGCGGCTGAAGCACCACCCCGGCCAGATCGCCTTTCCCGGCGGCAAGGTGGACCCCACCGACGCCAGCCCCGAGGCCGCCGCCCTGCGCGAGACGCACGAGGAGATCGGCCTTCCCCCCGCGCGGGTCGAGATCATCGGCACCCTGCCGGTCCATGAAACCGTGACCGGCTTTGCCGTCACCCCCTTCGTCGGCCTGATCCGCGGCGCTTTCGACCCGGTCCCCGAGGCGGGCGAGGTCGCAGAGGTTTTCACCGTCCCGCTCGCCCACGTCCTCACCCCCGCCCGCTTCGCCATCGAGCGGCGCCGCTGGATGGGCGTCTGGCGCCGCTACTACGCCGTGCCCTACGGCCCCTATTACATCTGGGGCGCCACCGCGCGTATCCTGCGGGGGTTGGCGGACCGGGTGGGGCAATGAACATCACGGGCGACTGGTTGGACCATCCGGGCACGCAAGCCCTGATGCAGGCGCTGGAAACAGCGGGCAACAAGGCCCTGTTCGTGGGCGGCTGTGTCCGCAATGCGCTGATGGGCGTCCCGGTCTCGGATATCGACATCTCCACCGATGCGCCGCCCGAAACAGTCTCTAACATTGCCGAAACGTCAGGTTTCAAACCCGTCCCCACCGGCATCGACCACGGGACTGTCACCGTCGTGGCCGAGGGCAAGCCGCATGAGGTCACGACCTTCCGCCGCGACGTGGAAACCGATGGTCGCCGCGCGGTCGTGGCCTTCTCGGACCGGATCGAGGACGACGCCCAGCGCCGCGACTTCACGATGAACGCGCTTTACGCCGACCGGCACGGCACCGTCATCGACCCGCTGAACGGCCTCCCCGACCTCCTCGCCCGCCGCGTCCGCTTTGTCGGCGACCCCGAGACGCGCATCCGCGAGGACTACCTCCGCATCCTGCGCTTCTTCCGGTTCCATGCCTGCTACGGCGACCCCGAAGGCGGGATCGACGCCGAAGGCCTTGCCGCCTGCGCCGCGCTGGCGGAGGGCCTCGACGGCATCTCGCGCGAGCGCATCACCAGCGAACTGCGCAAGCTCCTGTCGGCCCGCGACCCCGCCCCGGCCGTCGCCGCCATGGCGCACACGGGTGTCCTCGCGCGCGTCCTGCCTGGCGCCGACCCGCGCGCCCTGGGTCCGCTCGTCCACCTTGACGGCGCAGAACCGCCCCGCTGGCTGCGCCGCCTTGCCGTTCTGGGGGGCGAGACCGGCCAGCTTCGCCTCTCCAGACCGGAATCCCGCAGCCTTGCCGCCATGAGATCGGCCATCGGCTCTGCCGAATTGCCCGCCGCCCTCGGCTGGCGGCTGGGTGCGGATCTTGGCGACGATGCCGTCCTCGCCCGGGCGGCCAGCCTTGGCACGCTCCCGCCGCAAGGCTGGAAGGCCGAGGTTCGAAAGGGCGCGACCGCACGTTTTCCTGTCACCGCCGCCGACCTGATGCCCGCCCTGCAAGGCGAGGCCCTGGGCGCCAGGCTGAAGGATCTGGAAGCGCGCTGGCTCGCCTCTGACCTCACCCTTTCCCGCGCGGACCTCCTGAAAGGAGCGTGACAATCCGCCGCGATTCGGGTAGGCACGGCGCACGCAGGAAGGAGATCAGCATGGAATACGGGATCTTTACCCAACTCGCCTGAGTTGACCGGTCCCGTCGCGGCGGTCGCTTGCAGGCACCGCTTCACCCCATCGCTGCACGTCTTCAGGGTCTCCCCATCATGTTCCGGTTCCTCGAAAACCTCGTCGATCCCTATCAACCCTATGTCGAACAGGACGCCCCGCCCCGCCGGCTCTGGCCCTTCCTGAAGGACTACATCCGCCCGTTCCGCGGCATCTTCGCGATCACCGCCCTCTTCTCGGTCGGCAATGCGGTGCTGGATGTCGGCATGATCTGGTATCTCAGCCGCCTTGTGGACCTGATGGCCGGCCAGACCCCGCAGGCCTTCCTGGAAAATCACTGGACCGAGATCATGGTGGCCGCCCTGGTGATCCTGATCGTCCGGCCTCTGGTGGCGGGCGGGTCGGTGGGCCTGTTGCACAACACGATCCTGACGAACTTCGGCACGATGATGCGCTGGCGGGCGCACCGGCATGTCCTCCGCCAGCCCGTCGGCTGGTTCGAAAGCGATTTCGCGGGGCGCATCGCCAACCGGATCATGCAGGCCCCTCCGGCGGCTGGCGACGCGGTGTTCCAGGTCTTCGACATGGCCGCCTTCGCCGCCGCGACCTTCCTCGGCGCGCTTCTCATGCTGGCCAACTCCGACCCGAGGCTGATGGTGCCGCTGCTCCTTTGGCTCGTGGCCTACCTGTCGCTCATGCGCTGGACGATCCGCCGCGCCGGGCCTGCCGCCACGGCCTCCAGTGATGCGCGCAGCGCGGTCACGGGCCGCGTCGTGGACAGCTACACCAACATCCATTCGGTCAAGCTCTTTGCGCACCAGTCCAGCGAGGAGAACTACGCCAGGGAAGCCATCGAGCACGCCCGCACCACCTTCCAGAAGGAAATGCGGATCGTCACCAAGATGGACGTGGCCCTGACCTTCATCAACGGGCTGATGATCCTTGGCGTTTCCGCGCTCGCCATGTGGCTCTGGACCCACGACCTTGCGACGGTGGGCGTCGTCGCCGGGGCCGTGGCGCTGGTCCTCAGGCTCCATTCCATGACCTACTGGATCATGTGGGCCTCGACCCAGCTGGTGCAGAACCTCGGCACCCTCGCCGAGGGGATGGAGACGATCGCCCAGCCCGTGACCCTGGTGGACAAGCCCGGTGCGCAGCCGCTGGACTTCCGCGAAGGGTTGCTGGAGCTGAGGAACGTCTCGCACCACTATGGCCGCGGCTTCGGGGGGCTGAAGAACGTCAGCCTGACGATCCGGCCGGGCGAGAAGATCGGCGTCGTCGGGCGGTCGGGCGCGGGGAAATCGACGCTGGTCAAGCTGATCCTGCGTTTTTACGACACCGAATCCGGCGAAATCCTGATCGACGGCCAGAACATCGGCGACCTGACGCAGGACTCCTTGCGCCAGAAGATCGGCATGGTGCAGCAGGACAGCTCGCTCCTCCACCGTTCGGTCCGCGACAACATCCTCTACGGCCGACCTGAGGCGTCTGAGGACCAGATGATCGCCGCCGCCAAGAAGGCCGAGGCGCATGACTTCATCCTCACGCTCGAGGATCCACAGGGCCGCAAGGGTTACGACGCCCATGTCGGCGAGCGGGGCGTCAAACTGTCGGGCGGCCAGCGCCAGCGCGTCGCCATCGCGCGGGTGATCCTGAAGGACGCGCCGATTCTGATCCTGGACGAGGCGACCTCGGCGCTGGACTCTGAGGCCGAAGCCGCCATCCAGGGCGCGCTTTACGGGGTGATGGAGGGCAAGACGGTCATCGCCATCGCTCACCGCCTGTCCACCATCGCCGCCATGGACCGGATCGTGGTGCTGGAGGACGGCGAGGTGGTGGAGGACGGCCCCCACGCCGAGCTTCTGCGCAAGGGCGGCCTCTATGCCCGGTTCTGGGCGCGCCAGTCCGGCGGCTTCATCGGGCTTGAGGAGGAAGCCGCCGAGTAACTCCCGTCGTTCGACCTCGTCTCCTCCTCAGCCGCCTCTGCCTTGCGCGAGGCATGACGAAGTCGGCGACGGGCACGGCCCGGCTTGCCCTTTCCCGCCCCTCGGCCTACCTCTGGTCCATGAGTGCGCTTCAAAGCCTCGGCTCCCTCATCGACGCCTTCCGTCCCGCCGACGGCCCCCCGCCGCAGCGCCTTGGTCCGTTCATGCGCTGGTCGCTGGCCGGATCCTGGCCGATGCTGGTCGTCGCGGGGGTGCTCTCCTCGCTCGCAGGCGTGACCGAGGTCGTCTCGGCCCTGATCCTCGGCTGGGTCATCGACGCCGCCGTGAACTCCGGCCCGACGGATTTCTTCGCCGCGCACTGGACGCTGGTCCTCTGGTTCCTCGCCTTCTACCTCGTCCTGCGCCCGCTCGCCTTCGCCATCTCCTCGGCATCGAACTCGATCGTCATCGGACCGAACGTGATGCCGCTGGTCCTGTCGCGGCTGCATCGCTGGACGCTGGGCCAGTCCGTGACCTTCTTCGACAACGATTTCGCCGGCCGCATCGCGCAGAAACAGATGCAGGCCGCCCGCGCCGTCACCGATGTCGCGACCGAAGTCATCAACACCGTCTGCTTCGCCCTGGCCTCGGTCATCGGCTCGGTCGCCTTCCTGGTTGCGGTGGACGCGAAGGTCGCCACCGCGCTTCTGGTCTGGCTGGTCGCCTACATCTTCCTGATCCGCTTTTTCCTGCCGATGATCCGGGTCAACTCCGCCGCCCGCGCCTCCAGTCGCGCCATGGTCTCGGGCCAGGTCGTGGATACGATCACCAACATCAAGACGGTCAAGCTCTTCGCCCATGCCGCCTTCGAGGACCGCGTGGCCATCGACGCAATGGAGGTGTTCCGCGACCGCTCTCTCGAATTCGGCGTCATCTCCACCTGGTTCCGCCTTGCGCTGATGCTGCTCGCCGGCGTCCTCCCCGTCCTCCTTATCGGCGGCACCGTCCTTCTGTGGCAGCAGGGCGCCGCGACGGCCGGGGACATCGCCGCCTCTGGCGCCATCGCGCTGCGCATCGCGCAGATGTCGGGCTGGGTCAGCTTTACCCTCATGTCGATCTATACCTCGGTCGGCGAGGTCGAGGACGGCATGCGCACGCTGTCGGTCCCCCACACCCTCGCCGATGCACCCGACGCCCGGCCCCTTCCCCGTGTCACGGGCGAGATCCGCTTCGAAAAGGTCACCTTCGCCTATGGCCGCGAGCGCGGTGGGGTCCAGGACATCGACCTGACCATCCGCGCCGGGGAAAAGCTTGGCATCGTCGGCGCCAGCGGGGCGGGAAAGTCCTCGCTCGTCTCGCTGTTGCTGCGGCTTTACGACCCCGAACAGGGCCGAATCACCATCGACGGCCAGGACCTGCGCATGGTCACGCAGGAAAGCCTGCGCCGCCAGATCGGCATGGTCACGCAGGAAACGGCGATGTTCAACCGCTCGGCCCGCGACAACATCGGCTATGGCCGGCCCGAGGCGACCGAGGCCGAGATCATCGCCGCCGCGCGCGCCGCCGAGGCGGACGAGTTCATCTCGGGCATGATCGACCATCAGGGCCGCAAGGGTTACGACGCCTTCCTCGGCGAACGCGGGGTGAAGCTGTCGGGCGGCCAGCGGCAGCGTATCGCGCTCGCCCGCGCCTTCCTGAAGGACGCGCCGATCCTCGTGCTGGACGAGGCGACCTCTGCGCTGGACAGCGAGGTCGAGGCCTCGATCCAGGAGGCCCTGGGCCGTGTGATGCAGGGCAAGACCGTCCTGGCCATCGCGCACCGCCTGTCCACCATTGCCGCGATGGACCGGATCATCGTGCTGGACCGTGGCCGGATCGTCGAGATGGGCAGCCATGACGGGCTGCTGGCGAAGGACGGGCTTTACGCGCGCTACTGGAAACGGCAATCAGGCGGCTTCATCGGCACCGAAGACGAACAGGCGGAAGCGGCAGAGTGATCGTCACCATCGAACGGCTGGGGCATCTCGGGCACGGAATTGCCCGCGACCAGAACTCGACCCCCATCTATGTGCCCGGCACGCTTCCCGGCGAAGTGGTCGAGGGCACGCCCCACGGCGACCGCCTGCTCGACCCGAAGATCGTCACGCCTTCCGTGAACCGGGTCAAACCCCCGTGCCGCCACGCCCGCACCTGCGGCGGCTGCCAGTTGCAGCACGCCTCGGATGCCTTCGTGGCCGAGTGGAAGCAGGAGGTCGTCCAGACCGCCCTCGCGGGCCAGGGCCTTGCGGCAGATTTCCTGCCGCTCGTCACCTCTCCCGCCCGGTCCCGCCGGCGCGCCACGCTGTCCGCCCGCCGGACGAGAGGGGGCGTGCTGATCGGCTTTCACGCCCGCGCTTCGGACACGATCGTGGACATCCCCGACTGCCAGCTGCTGCACCCCGGGATCCTTGCGGCCCTCCCCGGCCTGGAAGCCCTGTCCCGGGCCGGAGGCTCCCGGACGACCGAACTCTCGTTTCAGGTGACCCTGACCCGTGGCGGTCCCGATGTCGTCGTCACCGGGGGCAAGCCGCTGGACGCCGCCCTGCGCATGGATCTAGCCCGCCTGGTCGAGGCGCACGGTTTCTCCCGCCTGACCTGGGACGGCGAGACCGTGGCGCTGCGAGACCGCCCGGCGCTGACCATGGGGCCGGCGACTGTGGTTCCTCCGCCCGGCGCCTTCCTGCAAGCCACCGCCGACGGCGAAGCTGCGCTCCTGGCCGCCGTTCGGCAGGCGCTCGGCCCGCAGAAGCGGGTCGTCGATCTGTTCAGCGGCGTCGGCACCTTCACCCTGCCGCTGGCCACCGAAATGGAGGTGCACGCCGTCGAGGGCGATGCCGCGATGACCGGGGCGCTCGACCTCGCCGCCCGCAACACGCCGGATCTCCACCGGATCTCGGTGGAAACGCGTGACCTGTTCCGGCGCCCCCTGGAACCCGACGAGTTGCGGGGCTTTGGCGGCGCCGTCCTCGACCCCCCGCGCGCCGGGGCCGAGGCGCAGACCGACCGGCTGGCGCGGTCGGACATCCCGGTGATCGCCGCGGTCTCCTGCAACCCCGTCACTTTCGCCCGCGACGCCAGGGTCCTGTCGGACAGCGGCTACAGGCTCGACTGGGTCCGGGTCGTCGACCAGTTCCGCTGGTCCACCCATGTCGAGCTTGTCGCCCGGATGTCGCGCCTCTGACAGATCCGTGAAGCCCCACGCCTTTCGCTGCACTAGGCAAGTGGGCCGTTTTCCGCTATCCATCGAAAAAAAACACAGGCGGGCAAGGGCATGCGTATATTCGGGTGGCTGGCGATCCTCGTGGCGGTGATCGGCCTTGCGGGCTGTGGCGATCCCAAGTTCCGCAAGTACCGCGGTCCCGAGGTGACACAGGTCCAGGTCCACAAGGCCGACCGGCGCATGTATCTTCTGCACAATGACAAGGTGCTGAAGGCCTACGACATCGCCCTCGGCTTTGCACCCGAAGGCCACAAGCAGTTCGAGGGCGACGGCAAGACGCCTGAAGGCGCCTATACGATCAGCCACAAGAATCCGAACTCGCGGTTCCACCTGTCGCTGCGCATCGACTATCCGAACGCCAACGACATCGCCTTCGCCGCGGCTCAGGGCAAGCAACCCGGCGGCGACATCTTCATCCACGGCGGGCCTACCCGGCCGGTCTCGCGGCGCGACTGGACCGAGGGCTGCGTCGCGCTGACCAACAAGGAGATGGAGGTCGTCTATTCTATGGTGAAGCCCGGTACGCCGATCTACATCCTGCCCTGAACGCGAACGGGGGCCCGAAGGCCCCCGCGCAACCGGCATCCGAACCGGGCTCAGGCCCCGGTCAGCATCGTCCACCAGATCTTGCCACCCGGCTCCTGGTACCAGGCGAAGCCCAGCCGCGTCGCCAGCGGATCCATGATGACCACCCGCGTATCGGGCTGTGCCATCCACGACGACAGCGTCTCCAGCTCGGTCTCGTAGGTCTCCGAGATGTTCTCGCCCAGCAGACGACCGGTGAACCCGCTGCGCTGCGCGCGCACCAGGGGCGAGGACCCGTCGGATCCGAAATGCCACGGCCGGTTCTGCACCGACATGTCGCGCGAATGCGTCTCGGCCGCGGCGTTCAGGCTGGCGTCGAAGGCCACCGGCCGCAGCGACTTGGCCGCGCGCAGGGTGTTCATCGCGTCGAGGAACCGGAACGACACCTCGCGCGGATCGCCGATCCGGTAGACCTGTGGCAACGGCCTGCCGTCCGCCCCCAGCTGGGGCGCGCTGGAGGTTCCGCAGGCCGCCAGCGTCAAGCCGGCGCCGGCAAGCAGGAAGATACGTCTGTTCATTCTGTCCACCAGATCAGAGCTGCCCCGGGGGCAGCCGTTCGGCTTTCCTTACCGGAAGCGTTCGCCGGGTTCAAACGGGCTTCTTGCCGATCGGCAGGATGCTGACGGGTGATTGATTTGCGGCCCGGGCACAAAGTCGCTATATGGCCGTCAAGAACAGACCTTACGGAGTATCAGACATGGCAAACGGCAAGATCAGCCGCCGCGCGGTTCTGGGCGGTGCAGCGGGCGTGGCCGGTCTGGCGGCCTTCCCCGCGCTGGCCCAGGACGGCACCACCGAATTCCTGCAACCGGCCACGGCCACCCGTCACAACATCTCCAGCTTCCGCATCCTGCAATGGCAGGATTATTTCGACAACCTGCGCAACGGCGCGATCCTGGCCGACACCACCTCGCGCGCGCTGCACTACTGGTCGGAAGACCAGTCGATCTACCGCCTGTACCCGACCTCGGTTCCCCTGTCCGAGGAACTGACCCGCCGCGGCTTCACTACCGTCATCCAGAAGGTTGTGAACCCGACCTGGCGGCCGACCGCCTCGATGAAGCAGCGCAATCCCGACTGGCCCGACGTGGTCGAGGGGGGCGCGCCCGACAATCCGCTCGGCACCCGGGCGCTGTATCTGGGATGGCCGGCCTACCGGATCCATGGCACGCATGACACCCGCAAGATCGGCCGCCGCTCCTCGAACGGCTGCATCGGGCTTTACAACGAACACATTCAGGAACTGTTCGAGTTTGCAAAGGTCGGCACCCAGGTCCGCCTGATCTGACCCTGCCCGACCGGGCCAGAACCGGACCGCGCGGCCGCAATGCCGCGCGGTCCTTGCATTTTCACGCCTGACGACACCAGGCAGGCGGCGTCGGATCGATCCGGCCTGTGCAGGCGGCCTCGACGCAGCGCGCGAGACTGGCAAAGTGAAAGCCCTTCCCCACCGCCGGGGGGCCGTAATGCGCGTATTTGCCGGAATTGGTGGCGATGTTGCGCACCCAGTGCGGCACGACAGGCTCTCCGATGAAGCACCAGCAGGTGTCGTTCAGCACCTCGCCGCCGAAGGCCCTGATCGTGTCGATCAGCCCTGCCGCGCGCGCCTGTTCGTGGACATCGCGACCGCAGGTCACGATCAGCCGGACGCCTTCCGCCTTCTGCCGCCCTGCACAAAGTCGGGCCAGGGCCGCGATCTCGGTCAGCGAGAAATGCGGATTGCCCAGCGCCACCAGATCGACATCCGGCGTGCGTGCGATATTCAGCTCTGCCCAGGTTTCGGCCAGATCCTGCACCGATACCTGCACATGGCGCACCTGTTCCCCCAGCATCGCCTCTGCCATGCCGGCTTCGGGCGTGATGCCGAGGATGTGGAACATCGGCGCAGCCGAGGTGGTGGCGAAGGCCGCGCCGAACGCCTTCAGGTCGTCGTGGCTGACCTCCTGGCCCTCAAGCCCGCAGATCAGGGGAATCCCGTTCGTGGCGATCTTCCCGACGTGATAGCCAAGCAGCGGGAAGAACAGGTCGTCCAGGTCCCGCAGCAGCGGCAGGTCAATGCGGATCGTGGCGCGGCGGCCCTTGGCCAGATGGCACTCGGCCGCCGGGGCGCGGCCTGTCAGGGCGACCAGAACATCCAGATAATCCGGGTACTTCAGCGTCCGCGCGCCCAGCACCGAATTGGCAAACATCACCGCGTTGGACTCGCCCCAGGCGATGTTCTGTCCCGCCCCGGGCCTGGGCTCAAGCAGATAGGGCGCGCAGGTGTAGGTCGGTCTTGCGCCCATCTCGACATAGGCATCCGCCAGCGCGTCCGAGCCTTCGCCCAACACCTCAGGCACGCCTTGCGCCCGCCATTGCCGGCGATCGACGCAGATCGCGTTCATCGTCGTCGGCACCCGGACCCTTGCCCCCAGATCGCACAGCCTGCGGGCAAACTTCAGACCCGCAGGCCCCTGGTAAAAGACGCCGTCCAGATGCGCCATCTCGACATCGACCAGTTCGGTCGCGCCTTCGATCCGCGCGGTTTGCAGGACGATCCGCATCGCGATCTGCGCAGCCTCGCCGAAGTCTCCGGCCAGAATGTGGCGGTCAAGCTCGCTCAGGGCGAAATCCGCCGGATCGGGTTCGGGAAGAACAAAGCTTGCGGGCCGGGGGTTTCGATCCTCGATCGGCCGGATGGCATCACCTTCGATCCGCGCGTGGCTGACCCCCGAAAGCGCGGCAAAACCGGCCTCGTCCAGTTGCAGCACCGGGATCCCGCGCCGGAACAGCTCTCCGGCAATCAGCACCCCCAGCGTCAGGATCGTCTCCTTGTGCCGGAACACCAGCGCCGAGGGCGCATGGCCGTTCATCAGAAGCTCGAAGATCACCAGGCTGCCCGAGCAGGACCCGCGCCCGCTGGGAATGGCAAGGATCTTGCCGGCGACAGACTGGCCGCAGAGCGGATGATGCACGTCGATGATGCGGCCCGTTGCGGCATCGACCCCGCCCATGAAGCTCAGCCCGACATCCGCGTGCAAGACCGGCCCGCTTGCCTGCCCCGCGATCAGGGCCTTACCGCTCAGCATCGAACCTGCCATCCGCCCCTCCGCCCTTGCTTCCGGGCAGGCTAGCACGCGGGCTCCGATAAGGTTAAGGCCACCCTAACGGAAATCGGCAATCCATTGAAAAGATTTCCGAATATGGGGGATGTCCACTGTGGACAGATCACGCCTTCCCAGGCAGCCACCCGCCCAGGTTTTCCTCGATCACCGCCACCAGGGCCGCGATATGGGCCGCGTCGTCGTTCAGACAGGGGATATAGGTGAAGACCTCGCCGCCGGCATGTTCGAAGGCCTCCCGGATCTCGCCGTTGATCTCTTCCAGGGTCTCGATGCAGTCGGCACTGAAGGCCGGGGCCATCACCGCGATCCGCTTTTTCCCCTGCTTCGCCAGCTCGGCCACATGCTCGACCGTGTAGGGTTTCAACCATTCCTCGCGGCCAAAGACCGACTGGAAGGTGGTGTCGATCGACCCCTTCTCCCACCCCAGCCTTTCCCGCAGCAGCCGGGTCGTCTTGGCGCACTGGCAGTGGTAGGGGTCGCCCTCCATCAGATAGCGTTTCGGCATCCCATGGTAGCTGGCCACCAGCACGTCGGGGCGATGCTCCAGCTTCGCATAGGCCGCCTCGACCGATCGGGCCAGCGCATCGATATAGAGGGGGTGGTCGAAATACTCTGCCACGGTCCGCACTGCGGGCTGCCGCTTTTCCTTCATAAGGGCGCGGAAGAACTGGTCGTTCGCCGTGGCCGAGGTTGCCCCGGCGTAGTGGGGGTAGAGGGGAAAGAACAGGATCTTCTCGCAACCGGCCGCGACCATCGCGCTGACCTTCGCCTCGGTCGAGGGGTTGCCGTAGCGCATGCAGAAATCGACCATCACATCGGCCCCGTGCCGGTCTGCCATCGCCTCTGCAATCGCGGCGGTCTGGGCCTTGGTGATGGTCAGAAGCGGGCTTTCGTTCAGCTCTTCGTTCCAGATCAGCTTGTAGTTCGCCCCCGAGGTGAAGGGACGCTTTGACAGGATGATCAGCTGCAAGAGCGGTTGCCACTTCCAGCTGGGATAATCGACGACCCGCTTGTCCGAGAGAAACTCGTTCAGGTACCGCCGCATCGACCAGTAGTCGTAGGCATCCGGCGTACCCAGGTTCGCCAGCAGGACCCCGATCCTTGGACGGCGCACCGGGGGATGGTCGGCAGGCGCATGGGAAAGCCTGCCCTGGCCGGGAAGCACTTGCTCCGCCGCAGCGGCTTTCGTCCGGTCATCCGGCATGTCGGTCCTTCCCTCTGGTTCAGCACGGGACATAAGGGTTGGCTCGGCAGGGTCAACCGTCTTTGGGCAGCCGGCCCTCGGGAACACCAAGCGCATCGGCCAGCCGCGATCTGGCCGAGCCCGGGCGCAGCGGCTGTTGCTGGCTGTCATGCGGTGCCCATCCGGTCAGGAAGACAAGCTCGGCCGTCGCGCAAAGACGACCCTCCGGCGTGAGGAAGGTTTCGGCATAGACTTCCGCCGCCGTGCCCATCACCGAGCGGGAGGTGAAACGGCGCAGACGGCCCGCCAGGGCATTGGTTTCCCCTGCGGCCCTGAGGTCGGCCAGGAGTGCCGCGAAGTCGCGGTACGCGACAGTCTGCACGAGGCTGTCGGCGACCGGCAGGGCGAAACCCGCCCGTTGCATCAGCCCCCCGAGGTCGCGGATCTCGGCCATCGGCAGCACGCGGGGGGACAGCCCGCCGGTCACGCGGGCCTCGGCTTCGGCAAGGCTTGTGCGCAACTCCTGCAAGCTGCGCCCGCCGGGCAGGACGGCAATGAAAAGACCATCGGGCCGCAGCGCGCGGCGGCATTGCACCAGCTGGCCCAGCGGGTCGTTCGCCCAGTGCAGACCCATCGCATGCACCACCAGGTCATGTGCGCCGGGGGCGAGGTCCAGCAGCTCGTCATCGGCAACCTGACGGGCATCGGGGCGCAGATCCCGCCAGATTTCGGGGAATCCGCTCACCACGACCGGCGCCGTAAAGGTTCTGTTAACCTCGGCGAGTCTCTCCTGAATGTCGGTCAGGGCGAGGCGGTGCAGGAACATCGCCCCGGCATGATCGGACAGGGCGCGGGCGCGGGCGCGGTGGCGAGCCAGGGCGGTGCGGTCGGTCAGGATCGGGACTTCGGTCATCGGCGGGACATTAGGAGGCCGGGATGGGATTGCAAGGCGCGCTGCATCTGATCTACCCGCCGCAGTGCCTGTCCTGCGCGGCGCCGGTGCAGTCCGATTTCGGCCTCTGCGCCGACTGCTGGCGTGAGACCCCGTTCATCGCCGGGCTGGTCTGCGACCGTTGCGGCACGCCGCTCCCCGGCACTGACAGCCAAGAGCAGGCGCTGTGCGACGACTGCCTGACCATCGCCCGCCCCTGGGAAAGGGGACGGGCGGCGCTGATCTACGACGGGAATGCCCGCAACCTGGTGCTGGCACTGAAACACGGCGACCGGATGGATCTGGCGCGACCGGCATCGGACTGGATGACCCGCGCGGCGCAGCCGATCCTGCGGCCGGGGATGCTGGTCGTACCGGTCCCGCTGCACTGGATGCGGCTGTTCCGGCGCCGCTACAATCAGGCGGCGCTGCTGTCGCGGGGCATCGCGCACGCGGCGGGGCTGGAGCATTGCCCGGACGCCCTGACCCGCCGCCGGCCCACCGGCACCCAGGACGGCAAGGGCCGCGAGGCGCGCTTTGCCAACCTGCTGGACGCCTTCGCCGTGCCGGAGGCGCGCGCTGTGCGCGTGCGGGACCGCGACATCCTGCTGGTCGATGACGTGATGACCTCGGGCGCGACCTTTGCCGCGGCAACCGAGGCGCTTCTGGCGTCCGGCGCGCGGTCGGTTTCGGTGCTGGCGCTGGCGCGCGTTGCGAAAGACGGCTGAACCCCTATATTCGGGCGCGAAAGAGGTGCCCCGATGCGTCCCGTCGAAATCTACACCACCCCCATCTGCCCCTATTGCCACGCCGCCAAGCGGCTGTTGCAGAAGAAGGGCGTGGCCTTCGCCGAGATCGACGTCAGCCGCGACCCGGCGCTGCGCGAGGCGATGATCCAGCGCGCCCACGGCCGGCGCACCGTGCCGCAGATCTTCGTCGGCGAGGTGCATGTCGGCGGCTGCGACGACCTGTATGCGCTGGATAGCGCCGGCAAGCTTGACCCGCTTCTGGCCGCGTGATGCGCGCGGGCCTGGTCCAGCTGACCGTGACGGACGATCCGGCGGCGAACCTGCCGGTGACGGTCGGCCTGGTGCGTCAGGCCGCCGCCGCGGGTGCTCGCTTCGTGCTGACGCCGGAACTGACGAACGGTCTGTCCTCCAGTCGCGCCCACCAGCGCAGCGCGTTCCGTCACGAGGCGGACGACCAGACGCTGGCCGCGCTTCGGGCCGAGGCGCAGGCGGCGGGCATCTGGCTCCTGATCGGCTCGCTGGGGCTCCTGACCCACGACGCGGACGGGCGCTTTGCCAACCGCAGCTTCCTGATCGCGCCGGATGGCAGGATCGCCGCGCGCTACGACAAGATCCACATGTTTGACGTGAACGTCTCTGCTACCGAAGTCTACCGCGAAAGCGAAGGCTACCGGCCGGGCGCGCGGGCCGTGGCAGCAGAGACGCCGTTCGGGAAGATCGGGATGACGGTCTGCTATGACCTGCGCTTTCCGGCGCTGTATCGGCGGCTGGCACAGGGCGGGGCGCAGATCCTGACGGTGCCGGCGGCCTTCAATCACATCACCGGCGCGGCGCACTGGGAAATCCTGCTGCGCGCCCGCGCCATCGAGACCGGCTGCTTCGTGCTGGCCCCGGCGCAGACCGGGTTCCACGCGGAAGCCAATGGCAAGGGCCGGCGAACCCATGGCCATTCGCTGGCCATCGCCCCCTGGGGCGAAATCATGGCCGACGCGGGCACCGAACCGGGGGTGACGCTGGTCGATCTGGACCTGTCCGAGGTGGAATGGGCGCGCGGTCGGGTGCCCTCGCT
>JBKBJC010000045.1:0-18851 GCA_046294075.1 Tabrizicola sp.
GCCCGCTTCGGCGTGAACGGCATCAACCTCGGCCTCTTCTGCTCGACCCCCGCCGTGGCACTGTCGCGCCGCCTCGCCCCCGGCGTCGCCTTCGAGCTTCTGACCACGGGCGAGTTCCTGTCCGCACAGCGCGCCCGTGACCTGGGTGTGGTGAACCGGCTCGCACCGCCCGAGGCGCTGGCCGAGGAAACCCTGGCGCTTGCCCGCCGGATCGCCGCGCAGGATCCGCAGGCCATCCGCATCGGCAAGCGCGCCTTTCGCGCGCAGCTTTCCCTGCCGCTGGACCAGGCCTACCAGGTCGCGGGCGCGGCGATCGTGGAAAACGCGCTTCTGCCCTCGGCAGACCGAGGGATCCAGGCCTTCATCGACCGTCGCTAGAGGTTCGGCGGCCTCCTCCGTCGACTGCGTCTTCTCGTCGGAGCGGGCCCGGCGAGGAGGGCCTCAGTCACCGACGAGCCGCCGACTGCGCCGGACCTAAAGCCCATAGATCTCGCCGAACTTGGCGTCCAGATAGTCAAGAAGCGGCGCCTCCGAGGGCTCGAACCCGCAAGCCCGCCGCACGACATCCCGCGGTTCGTAAAGCCCCCCATGCCGCTGCAACCGCTCGCGCAGCCAGCCGGTCGCGGCGGACAAATCGCCCTTGGCCATCATCGTGTCCAATCCCGGCACCTCGGCGCGCAGAGCCTTGACCAGACAGCCCGCATAGACGTTCCCCAATGTGTAGGTCGGGAAATAGCCGAACAGCCCGCAGGACCAATGGACGTCCTGCAGCATCCCGTTCGACGGCCGATCCACCGCCACCCCGAAATCGGCGCGGAAACGGTCGTTCCAGGCGGTTTCCAGGTCGGCCACGTCCAGCTCGCCGCGGATCAGCGCGCGTTCGAGGTCGAAGCGCATCATGACGTGCAGGTTGTAGTGGACCTCGTCCGCTTCGGTGCGGATATAGCCCGGATGCACCCGATTGACGGCCCGGTAAAAGGCGTCCCCATCCGCGATGCCGAAGTCGCCGAAGACCTCCCGCATCCGGCCGAACAGCCAGCCGGTAAAGGCGCGGCTGCGGCCCAACTGGTTCTCGTAGGACCGGCTCTGGCTTTCATGCACGCCCATCGACACGCCCTGCCCGATGGGCGTCAACGCATAGGCCGGGTCGATCCCCTGCTCATAGGCAGCGTGACCGACCTCGTGGATTGTCGAATAGAAGCAGTTGAACGGGTCCGTCTCATTTACCCGTGTCGTGATCCGCACGTCATGGCCGGACCCGGAACTGAACGGATGCACCGCCAGATCGACCCGCCCGCGCGACCAGTCGTAGCCGAAGACCGTGGCCAGCTCGCGGCTCAGCGCCAGCTGGTCGTCCTGCGCGAAGGTTCCGACGATGCCCTTCGGAGCCTCCGCTCCCAGCACTTTCTCCCGAAGGCTCACCAGTCGGGGCCGCATCGCATCGAACATCGCCGCGATGGCCGCACCGGTCATGCCCGGTTCGTAGTCATCGACCAGCGCGTCATAGGGATCGCCGCCCGCGGCCAGTGCCGCGCCCTCTGCCCGCTTCAGGTCAACAACCTTGCGCAGGGTGGGCAGGAACCCTGCCACATCTTCCCTCGCCCGACACTCAGCCCAGACCCCTTGCGCCAGCGACATTGTCGTGGCGATTTCCTCGGCAAGCTTCGCGGGGACCTTCATCGTCCGCTCGTAGGACCGCCGGATCAGCCGCAGCTGCGCCTCGCCGACCGCATCCGGAGCCTCGGCCCCGGCCAGCCAGTCGGCCAGACGCGGGTCGGTCCGCCGCGCATGCAGCACGGCCTCCAGCGCGCCGATCTCCTCGGCCCGCTGCCCGGCCGAACCCTCGGGCATCACTGTTTCCTGATCCCAGCCCAGCCGGCCGGCCACCTGGGCCAGTGCCTCGGTCTGGCGCTGGAACGCCATCAGGTCATCATACGCGCTCATGCCGTTCCTTCCCGGATCGACCCCGCCACGGGGTATTGCGACAGATGCCGGGCCCGAAGGATCAGCACCCAGAGGATCACCGCCCCGATCTGATGGGTGATCGCGACGTGGACGTGGGCCACGGTCAGCACGGTGGCAATGCCCAGAGACATCTGCAGGACCAGCATCGCCATCACCTGATCGAAGGCCGCCCGCGTTGCCCGATAGCTGGACTTGCGCCCCTTCAGCCAGACCACGATGCCGAAGGCAAACAGCAGGTAGCCCGACATGCGGTGGATGAACTGCACCAGGCCCGGATTCTCGAAGAACGCATGCCAGACCGGCAGGCTGCCTCCCTGGCCGTCAGGCACATAGAAGGCGTCCGCCGGGAAGAATTGCCCGTTCATCAGCGGCCAGGTCGGGAAAGCACGGCCCGCGTCGATTCCGGCCACCAGCGCCCCCAGCAGGACCTGAAGGAAGGCGAAATGCATCAGCCCGGTGGAGAGGCCGAACAGCTTCGCCTCCCGTCCTCGCCGCGCCGTCATGAGTTCGGCCTCGCTTCGACCGAGCAGGAAGACATACCAGGCGATGAACCCCAGGATCACGAAGGCCAGACCCAGGTGCGTCGCAAGGCGGTAGGAGGCCACATCCAGCATCTCGCCTTCCAGGCCGGAGGACACCATCCACCAGCCGATCGCGCCCTGCGCGCCGCCCAGCACGCCCAGCAGCAGCAGGCGCCCCGTCCATCCGGGAGGAACCTGCCGCGCGACCGCAAAGCCGACGAAGCCCACCAGCCAGACGAGCCCGATCACTCGGCCAAGCTGCCGGTGCCCCCATTCCCACCAGTAGATCGCCTTGAAGGCCTCCAGCGTCATCCCCTTGTTCTGCAACTGGTATTCCGGGATCGCGCGATACTTGTCGAACTCGGCCTGCCACGTCGCCTCATCCAGCGGCGGCAGCGCCCCGGTGACCGGCTTCCACTCGGTGATCGACAGGCCGGAATCCGTCAGCCGCGTAAGCCCGCCCACGGCGATCATCGTCGCCACCAGGAGGAACAGCGCGACGAGCCAGACCCGGATGCCGCGCCGTGCCCCCTTCGACCGGGCGTCAATCCCGCCGCCTGCCAGCGCGGGAACGGGTTTCTCGTCTGTTACGACCTCTTCGAAGATACTGCGCTTGGTGGCCATCCGCTGAACCCTTTCGTCTTGGCCGGGACACTAGGCCCCCCCACCCCCACCTTCAAGGCCCTGCGACGGAACGCTCCTCGTCTCCTTCGTCGCTCGTCGCTTGACGCCCCGCGACGAGTAGCCGAAGGCGCACGGGGAGCATCCCGGAGGCCCATCGGAGGCCCATCGCTTGAGCATCTGCCCCGCTTCCTGTATCCCCGCCTTCTGACCCTGCCCCGAAAGCCCGCAACATGAAGTTCCTCGACCTCGCCAAAGTCTACATCCGCTCCGGCGGCGGCGGAGCCGGTTGCGTGTCCTTCCGGCGCGAGAAGTTCATCGAATTCGGCGGCCCGGACGGCGGCGACGGGGGTCGCGGCGGCAGCGTCTATGCCGAGGCCGTCGAAGGGCTTAACACCCTCATCGACTACCGCTATCAGCAGCATTTCTTCGCCAAGAATGGCCAGCCCGGCATGGGCAACCAGAAGACCGGCAAGTCGGGCGAGGACATCGTGCTGAAGGTCCCGCTCGGGACCGAGATCCTCGACGAGGATGAGGAAACCGTCCTGGCCGATCTGACCGAGCCCGGACAGCGCGTGTGCCTCGCGGAAGGCGGCAATGGCGGCTGGGGCAACCTGCGCTTCAAATCCTCGACCAACCGCGCGCCCGCACGGGCGAACCCGGGACAGGAAGGCATCGAGCGCACCATCTGGCTGCGCCTGAAACTGATCGCCGACGCAGGCCTTGTCGGCCTGCCGAACGCTGGCAAATCCACCTTCCTCGCCGCCGTCTCGAACGCCCGCCCCAAGATCGCGGACTACCCCTTCACGACCCTTGTGCCGAACCTCGGCGTCGTTGGCATCGACGGGCATGAATTCGTCATGGCCGACATTCCCGGCCTGATAGAGGGTGCCTCCGAAGGCCGGGGGCTCGGCATGCAGTTCCTGGCCCACGTCGAGCGCTGCAAGGTGCTGCTGCATCTGGTCGATGGGACGTCCTCGACAATCACGAAGGATTTCAATACCATCGTGACCGAACTTGAAGCATATTCCGAAGTCCTCGGCGACAAACCACGCATCGTCGCCATGAACAAGACTGACGCGATGGATGCGAAACAGATCAGTGACCGCCGCCGCGCCCTTGAAAAGGCATCTGGCGGGCCGGTTCACGTCATCTCCGGCGTCTCCGGCAAGGGCATCCCCGAGGTCCTGCGCGCCCTCCATGCCACCATCACCGCGGAGGCCCCCGCCAAGGAGTCTACACCGTGGCAACCATGAGCCCGGGGCCGACCCTTTTGGCACCCGACATCCGCACCGCAAGGCGGCTGGTCGTGAAGATCGGCTCGGCGCTCCTTGTCGATCGCCGCACGGGGCTGAAGCAGAACTGGCTCTCCGCCCTCGCCCTCGACGTGGCCGAGGCGAAGACCCGCGGCACCGATGTCGTCCTCGTCTCCTCCGGCTCGATTGCGCTGGGTCGCAAGGTCCTGAACTTGCCTGACGGGGTCCTGACCCTTGAACAGTCCCAGGCCGCCGCCGCCGTCGGCCAGATCCGCCTCGCCCGCGCCTACGAGGAAGTCCTTGCCCCACACGGGATCACTACCGCGCAGGTGCTGGTCACGCTGGAGGACACCGAAGACCGCCGCCGCTATCTGAACTCGCGTGCAACGATGGAGACGCTTCTCGGCCTCGGTGTGGTGCCGATCGTGAACGAGAACGACACGGTCGCCACCGACGAGATCCGCTTTGGCGACAATGACAGGCTGGCGGCACAGATCGCCGTGACGGTCGGGGCCGACCAATTGGTGCTGTTGTCCGACGTTGACGGTTTCTACACGGCAAACCCGAAGGAAGACCCTAACGCCAGCCGCTTCGACGTGGTGGAGCAGATCACGCCGGAGATCGAGGCGATGGCGGGTGACCCGATTTCGGGCCTTTCGAAGGGGGGTATGAAGACCAAGCTCCTTGCCGCGCGGACTGCCGTTGCCGGCGGCTGCGCCATGGCGATCATGGAAGGCTCGACCCTGCGTCCGCTCAAGGCGCTGGCCGAAGGTGCGCAGCGCACCTGGTTCGTGCCTGCCGCCGATCCGCAGGTGGCGCGCAAGCGCTGGATCAATGCGATGAAACCGAAAGGCGAACTCGTGCTGGACACAGGGGCCGTGACCGCGCTGAAGTCCGGGAAAAGCCTGTTGCCGGCGGGGGTGACGAAGGTCAGCGGAAGCTTCGGCCGGGGCGAGCCGGTAGCGATCCTTTCGCCCGACGGCGTGGTTCTCGGCAAAGGTCTGGTGCGCTATACCTCTGCCGAAGCGCGCAAGATTGCCGGACATCGGTCGAACGAGATCGAGACGATCCTCGGCTATCAGGGCCGCGCGGCGTTGGTGCATCGGGACGACATGGTTGTTTGACGGGCCAAATTCCTTTGAAGGAATTTGCAAGATTTTTCAAAACCTTGGCGCCCTTCTTGAGACGGAGCGAGAGACAATGGACGGCCAATTCACCGACCTGATGACCGAGATCGGCACCAAGGCCCGCGCTGCGGCGGCCGAACTTGCCTGCGCCTCCTCGGAACGGAAAGCCGCCGCCCTGATCGCCGCGGCCGACGCCGTCTGGCGGCGGAGGCAGGAAATCTTCGACGCCAACACCCTCGACCTCGACGCCGCCGACCAGCGCGGCATCACGCCTGCCCTGCGCGACCGGTTGCGGCTGGACGACACCCGCCTGCGCGGCATCGTCGATGCCCTCCGTCAGATCGCCGAGCAAAAGGACCCCGTTGGCCGCGTGCTGGCGGAATGGGACCGCCCGAACGGCCTGCACATCCAGCGCGTCGCAACCCCCCTTGGCGTCGTCGGGGTGATCTACGAATCCCGCCCCAACGTCACCGCCGACGCCGGCGCCCTTTGCCTGAAATCAGGAAATGCCGTCATCCTGCGGGGGGGGTCGGAAAGCTTCGAGACCTCCGAGGCGATCCATTCCTGCATGCTCGACGGCCTCAAGTCCGCGAACCTTCCGCCTGCATCGATCCAGTTCGTCCCGACCCGCGACCGCGAGATGGTGACGGCGATGCTCCAGGCCACCGACTTCATCGACGTGATCGTTCCCCGCGGCGGCAAGGGTCTGGTCGGCCTCGTCCAGCGCGAGGCGCGGGTGCCCGTCTTCGCCCATCTCGAAGGCATCTGCCATGTCTACGCCGACCGCGACGCGGACCTGGAGAAGGCCCGCCGCGTCGTCCTGAACGCCAAGACCCGCCGCACCGGCATCTGTGGCGCGGCCGAGTGCCTGCTGATCGACTGGCAGTTCTATACAAGGCACGGCGGCGTGCTGATCGAGGATTTGCTCAAGGCGGGCGTAGAGGTGCGTACCGAGGGCGAGCTTCTGAAGATCCCCGGCACGAGGCGCGCCGCGCCGGACGATTTCGGCCGGGAATTCCTCGACATGATCATCGCGGCGAAACTGGTAGACGGGGTCGACGAAGCCATCGCGCACATTCGCAGGTACGGCTCCAGCCACACCGAGTCGATCCTGACCGAAAACGATGCCACTGCCGAGCGTTTCTTCCAGCGGCTCGACAGCGCCATCCTGATGCGCAACGCCTCGACCCAGTTTGCCGACGGTGGCGAATTCGGCATGGGCGCGGAGATCGGCATCGCCACCGGCAAGATGCATGCCCGCGGTCCGGTGGGGTCCGAACAGCTGTGCAGCTTCAAGTATCTGGTGACGGGCGACGGGACGATCCGGCCCTGAGCCCGCCGAGGCCCGAACGGGAGGGGCAGTCCGCACCTGCTGCCCGCCTGTCGCCTCAGCCCGACAGCCCGGAGCCTGGGTTCAGGATCCGTCCCGACCGCCAGCTGTGGTCATGCCCGCTGTTGGCGAGGATCACCCGCCGCGCCTCGGCAGGCGGCACGTTGCAGCCGATCGATGCGACCGTCACGCGGTTCTCGCCTTGCGGAAATCCCCGGCCAAGCCGGATCACGGCCAGCTCGCCGGGGGCCAGCGGCGGCGACTGGCCCAGAACGCCGGCACGGTCGTCCTCAATGCGGAACCGGACCCGGTCGCATCCGGCCTCCGGGGCGGCAACCAGCAGCCCATAGCTCCGGTGGTCGGATGTCGAGGCGAATAGAACCGTCGTACGGCAACCGGGCGTGCAGGCCCGGGGATCCTTGTCCGCATGGGCAGGATTGGCCAGCACCAGGCAGGCCAGAAGAATGAAGCGTTTCATGATGCACCCTGAAAATGGAATGAGAGAATTTTCTGCCGCGAATGCGAAAAGGTTAACGCACCCACCGCCCTGCGTCCACCGTAACAGCCCCTGACTTGACCCTGCGGCCAATTTCCGCTAAGCGCGGGCGACGCGGCCAGATCGGGCCGAGACGCCGGGGCGCCCGGAAACTTGCGTCCCATAACTCATGCGGTCCGATACCGCATCCATAGGACGCTGATGACCAAATTCTCCGACCTCGCGCTGGATCCGCGCGTGCTGCAAGCCGTGGCGGAAGCCGGCTACGAAACCCCTACACCCATCCAGGCTCAGGCCATCCCCGAAGCGCTGACCGGCCGCGATGTGCTTGGCATCGCCCAGACCGGCACCGGCAAGACCGCGAGCTTCACCCTGCCGATGATCACACTTCTGGGTCAGGGCCGCGCCCGCGCCCGGATGCCACGCAGCCTCGTGCTTGCGCCCACCCGCGAACTCGCCGCCCAGGTGGCCGAGAACTTCGACGTCTACGCCAAGCACACCAAGCTGACCAAGGCGCTGTTGATCGGCGGCGTCGCCTTCGGCGAACAGGACAAGCTGATCGACCGCGGCGTGGACGTGCTCATCGCAACGCCCGGTCGCCTGCTGGACCATTTCGAACGCGGAAAGCTCCTCCTGACCGGCGTGCAGATCATGGTGGTGGACGAGGCCGACCGGATGCTCGACATGGGCTTCATCCCCGACATCGAGCGCATCTTCACCCTGACGCCGCCCAGGCGGCAGACGATGTTCTACTCGGCCACGATGGCGCCCGAGATCGAGCGCATCACGAAGACCTTCCTGAAGAATCCCGCCAGGATCGAGGTGGCGCGGCAGGCGACGACCTCGACCACGATCACGCAAAGCCTGGTCGAGGTGAAACCCGTCCGCAAGGATCGCAGTTTCGGCGACAAGCGCGCCGTGCTGCGGGCGCTGATCCGCGCCGAGGGCGAGGCCTGCACCAACGCGATCATCTTCTGCAACCGCAAGATGGATGTGGACGTGGTCGCGAAGTCCCTGAAATCGCACGGCTTCAACGCCGCCCCCATTCACGGCGACCTGGCGCAGTCCGAACGGATGAAGACACTGGACGCCTTCCGTGACGGCACCCTGCACCTCCTCGTCGCCTCGGATGTGGCGGCGCGCGGGCTGGACATCCCGGCGGTCAGCCATGTGTTCAACTTCGACGTGCCCTCGCATCCCGAGGACTATGTCCACCGCATCGGCCGCACCGGTCGGGCGGGCAGGCTTGGCAAGGCGTTCACCATCTCGGTGCCTTCGGACGAGAAATATCTCAAGGCCATCGAAAGCCTGATCAAGGCCGAAATCCCGCGCGGTCCCCTGCCGGAAGGCTTCGAGCCCGACACCCGCGAAGGCAAGCCCGACCGCCCCCCGCGCGAGGATCGCAAGGGGCGCGAAAGGGGTGGCCGCGGGCGGGACCGTGAGCGACCGGTGAAAGCCCATGACGAGGTCGCGCCGATGGAGCCTCTGGTGGCCGTGCCCAAGGCCGAAGTGGCCGAGACGGCGCCGCGTGCCGAAGAGCATCGGGAGGAGCGCCGCGAAGAGCGTCGGGAATCGCGCGGCGAACGTGGCGAACGCGGTGGCGAACGCCGCCGCGACGACCGGGGCGAACGCCGGGAACCGCGTGAGGACCGCCGTGACTACCGCCGCGACCGCGACCTTGGACCCTCGGTCATCGGCATGGGCGACCATGTCCCAGACTTCATCCTGCGGAGTTTCGCCCTGAAGGCCGCCGCTTCGACCGATGAGGTCGAGGAGGTCGCGTCGACCGGGACCGAGGGCTGAGCCACGGCTAGCGGGAAAAGACGTCCAGCCGCAGATCCTCGGTCAACAGGCCGAACATCGTTGCGTCCTGAGACCAGGCTGCCCAGTCATATCGACGGTTCGCATGGAACTCGCGCTGGATTTTCAGGGTCTTGCCGTCCCACAGGGTGACCGCTGCCATGCGGCGGAACACGGGGGGCGTATAAAGCCGCTGGCCCCGGTTCTGGTAATGCGCGGTCCGCAGGCTGAGCAGCCCCCGGCTGTCGGCCGCAAAGAATGCCGACTGGGTCGAATCGAACAGATCAAGCGCCGCGTTCAGATCGGAAGGACTGACGGTCGTCCCGTCTGGCGCGTCGGCCCCCAAGGCCGAAAAGGCAGCAAAGACCGGATAGCGGAAATTTCCTGTCGCATCGATCAGCGACTCTGGCACGCCGGTTTCCAGATCGTAGGCAGACGTTCCACATTGCAGCTTCCGCCCGTCGGGACTGAAATCCAGGGCGGAAACGCACCCGGCCTTTTCGTCTGCAGGTACTTCCCACAGCGTCCTCACCAGGCCGCCATCCGCCACACGGTAGACATTCAGCGCCGTTTTCAGCCCGGCCTCGCCTGGCGACGGGACGACGGCCGCCGCGAGTGTGCCATCCGAAGACAGTGCGATCTCGCCGAACCCCAGCTTGAGGTCGGCTCCGCTTGCCTCGGCAAGGGCACGGATCGGCTGACCCGTCCGGGCATCGAACAACGCCAGCAGAACCTTCCGGCCGGCATCAGTCTGCGCTTTCAGTGCAACGAGCGCCATGCTCGCCTCTGGCCCAAGGTCCATGCCCCGGAAATCGACAGAGGTTTCGCCCGGCGGCAACCCGAGGCCGCCCACGTCCAGCGTGACGCTTGCGATGCATCCGCTGGACCGGTCCAGTGCGCCACAGGGCCAAAGCGCCGCGCGAGCGCCCCAGGCCCCGACGGCGGCAACCGCCAGCAACGCAAGGGCCTGCCACCACTGGCGGCCGGATACGCGGGAGATCGCGCGGGAGGTATCGGTCATGGCAGAACTCCCGATAGTCGACCGTCGCTTGTTCGCATGGACGCAGCTGCGGGCCTGACAATGGCTACCCTACCTTGCGCGCTATGGTAGTAGGGAATCCTGACCCGACCGGTGGTCAGCGGCTACTCGGCCATCATCCGGCTGATGACGACCGTCACTTCCGGCTTCTTGCCGATCTCCTCCATGGCGACCTGACGGACGACCTTGCGGATCTCTTCCTCAAGCTTGTCGTCATCGGCCAGGACCTTGCGCCCGAGCCGGCCAATGACCTCATCGAGGTCCGTCTCCATCGTCTCGGACAGCGAACGCTCGCCACGACCCAGAGGCGGCAGGCCCATCAGATCGACCCAGGGTTCGCCCATCGGGCTATCGGTCTCGTCGAGGATCAGGGTGACGGTGACGACGCCGTTCAGGGCCATGCGGATGCGGTCGCGCACCACCCCGTCCAGCGCGCCGATCAGGGCCGTGCCGTCCAGGTAGAGCCGCCCGGTCTCGACATACTCCGCGACCACGGGCACGTCGCCGGTCAGGTCCAGCATCGTCCCGTTCGGCGCCACCGCCGCGGCGATCCCGCTTTCGGTCGCAATGCGCACATGTTCGGACAGGTGCCGGTGTTCGCCATGCATCGGGATCAGCATGTCGGGCAGCACCAGCCGGTGCACATGTTCGAGGTCCGGGCGGTTCGCGTGCCCCGAGACGTGATACTTGCCGCCCTGGTCGTCGACCACCTGCACGCCCATTTCCGAAAAGGCGTTCCAGACCCGCAGCACGTCACGTTCGTTGCCGGGGATGGTCTTGGAGGAGAACAGGAAGGTGTCGCCCTCCTTCATCTCGATGCCAAGGTATTTCCCGCGCGACAGCTGCGCCGAAGCCGCCCGACGTTCGCCCTGACTGCCCGTGACCAGAAGCATCAGGTTGCGCCGCGGCACTTCCAGTGCATCTTCCGGGCTGACGGTTTTCGGAAAGCCGGACAGAACCCCGGCCTCCTCTGCAGCCGAGAGCATGCGTTTCATCGACCGACCCAGCACGCAGACCGTCCGGTCCGCCGCCTGCGCCGCCTCGGCAAGCGTCTTCAGCCGCGCGACGTTCGAGCCGAAGGTGGTGGCCACCACCATGCCCGACTGGGCACGGATCAGCTCGGTCAGCGGCTCCGCCAGCGAAGCCTCGGATCGGCCTTCATGGGTGGAAAAGACGTTCGTCGAGTCGCAGGTCATTGCCTTGACCGGGCGCTCGACGACGATTTCCGTGATCCGCGCGTCGTCCCAGCCCTCGCCCACCACGGGTGTATGGTCGATCTTGAAATCCGCCGAATGGAAGATGCGCCCCGCCGGCGTGTCGATCACCAGCGCCGAGCTTTCCGGGATGGAATGTGAGACGGGGACGAACTGCACCTTGAACGGCCCGACCTCCACCGTCGCGGGGCGCGGCTCGACCGTGACGATCTGGTCGACCGGCAGGCCCGCCTCCTCGAACTTCAGCCGGCCGATGGTGGCGGTGAAGCGGCGGGCATAGACCTTCTTCTGCAAGCCGGGCCAGAGCGGAGCCAGCGCGCCGATATGGTCCTCATGCGCGTGGGTGATGAAGATCGCTTCCAGCCGGTCGAGTTTGTCGTGCAGCCAGCTGACATCGGGCAGGATCAGATCGACGCCGGGAGACGTGTCCATGTCGGGAAACGTCACGCCCAGATCGACGAGGATCAGCCGCTCTTTGCCTTTCGGCCCATAGCCGTAAACGTAAGAGTTCATGCCGATCTCGCCGGCACCGCCAAGAGGAAGGTAGATCAGGCGGTTCACGCTCATGGCTTGTCCTTGTTGTAGTCGTTGATCAGGACGAGGCCATGCATGGTCAGATCGTCCTCGATACTGTCAAATAGCTCGGTTCCCTGCGCGAACAGGGAGGCCAGGCCCCCGGTCGCGATCACTTTCATCGGCCGGTCGCGCTCGCGCCGCACTTCGCGGACGATGCCTTCGACCAGGCCGACATAGCCCCAATACACGCCCGACTGCATGCAGGCCACCGTATTCGTGCCGATGACCTTCGCCGGGCGGGCGACATCGACATGCGGCAGGGCGGCGGCGGCCATGTGCAAGGCTTCGAGCGAGAGGTTCACGCCCGGCGCGATCACCCCGCCGACATAGGCGCCGTCGGTGTCCACCACGTCGAAGGTGGTGGCGGTGCCGAAATCCACCACGATCAGATCGCCGCCGTGCCGGTCATGGCCAGCGACCGTGTTCACCAGCCGGTCGGGACCGACGGTGGTGCCCTGATCCACGCGCGGCGGGACGGGCAGGCGGCACTCCGGCTTGCCCACCACCAGCGGGCGGCAGTTGAAATAGCGGTCGCACAGGACGCGCAGGTTGAAGACCACGCGCGGGACGGTGGAAGAGACGATTGCCTCGGTGATCCTCGCCTCGGTTCTGGTCAGGTTCATCAGCGTCGAGAGCCAGACGAAATATTCGTCCGCCGTCCGCTTGTGGTCGGTGGCGATCCGCCAGGTGGCAATGAAGCGGGCTCCGTCCCAGATCGAGAAGACGGTGTTTGTATTGCCGCAGTCGATGGCAAGCAGCATGGGCGGTTCCCTGGGTTCGGTCGGGGACCGGGGGTTTCACACCCCCGGACCCCCGTGGAGTACTTGTGAAAAGGGCAAGCGCAAGGGCATCAGAAGAACACCTCGGCTGCGGGGATGGCAACCGCACCCTGGGCCATGCGCAAGACCAGGTTGCCGACAGGGTCAATGGTCTCGAACCGACCCTCGCGCGTCTCGCTGCCGGTGCGGGCGCGGATCGTCTCGCCCAGCCGGGCGGCATGAGACAGCCACTCGGCGCGCAGGGCGGCGAAGCCTTCGCTGCGGAAGGTCGCCTCGCGGCGCGCAAAGGCCGGGGCAAGGGCGTCGAGGAAGGTCTCGGGCATGATCCTGAACCCGGTTTCCTGCAAGAGCGAGACGGGAGGCACCGCGCCCGGCTCGACCAGGACAGGGTCTGGCGCGGCGATCAGGTTCACGCCGATCCCGATGCAGAGCACCGCATCCGGCCCGCCGAGGCCCTGGCTTTCCAGCAGGATTCCGGCCAGCTTGCCGCCATGGCACAGGACATCGTTAGGCCATTTCAGCGTGAAGCTGGTGGGCAACCCGGTCAGCGCGACCAGCGCATCCCGCAGCGCCAGCGCGGCCACGAAGGAGCGCAGCGCCACCGTCTCGGGCGGTTCGGTGGGTTTCAGGACCAGCGTGGCGTGGAAATTGCCGCGCGGACTGACCCAGGGCCGCGCGCGGCGGCCGCGGCCTGCCGTCTGGACGCCGGCCAGGATCCAGGTCGGGCGGCTCAGTTCCGCCGCACGCCGGAGGCCCTCGGCGTTGGTGCTGTCGGTCTCGGGCAGGACGATGCGCCCTGCCCCGCCTTCAGCGGACAAGCGCCTGGGCGGCCAGCGCCGCCGGGCCTTCGATGCCGAAGAGGTTCACCACGCCAAGAACCATGATCGCGGCTACCGCCACCAGCGTCGCCCATTGCACCGGCGCCATGCGGCTTTCGACCGGATCCTGCTCGGCGCCGAAATACATGAAATAGACAAGGCGCAGATAGTAGAAGGCGCCGATCACCGAGGCGATGGCCCCGGCCACCGCCAGCCAGACCCAGCCCGCATCAACGGCAGCCTTGAGGACGTAGAACTTGCCGAAGAAGCCCACCATGGGCGGCACGCCCGCCAGGCTGAACAAGAGGACCAGCATGGCCAGCGCCTTGAGCGGTTCCTTCTTCGCGAACTGGTTCAGGCCGGCGATGTCCGAAACCGCGCGGCCGTCGCGCTCCATCGACAGGATGAAGGCGAAGGTGCCGACGTTCATCGTGACGTAGATCGCCATGTAGATCAGCGTCGCCTGCACCCCATAGGCAGTCCCGACCGCGAGGCCGATCAGCGCATAGCCCATGTGGGCGATCGAGGAATAGGCCATCAGTCGCTTGATGTCGCGCTGACCGATCGCGGCCACGGCGCCAAGGAACATCGAGACCACCGCCAGCGCGGCCAGCACCTGCCCCCATTGCCCCGGAATGCCGCCGAAGGCGTCCTGCGCCAGCCGTGCGATCAGCGCCATGGCCGCGACCTTGGGCGCGGTGGCAAAGAAGGCGGTAACCGGGGTGGGCGAGCCTTCGTAGACGTCCGGCGTCCACATGTGGAAGGGCGCGGCAGAGACCTTGAAGGCCAGCCCCGACAGCATGAACACCAGACCGAACAGAAGGCCCAGCGGCACGCCGTCCTTCACCGTGGACAGGATCCCCGCGAACTCGGTCGTGCCCGCATAGCCATAGACGAGCGACGCCCCGTAGAGCAGAAGGCCCGAACTCAGCGCGCCCAGCACGAAGTATTTCAGACCGGCTTCCGACGACCGCGCACTGTCGCGGCGCATCGCGGCGACGACGTAGAGCGACAGCGATTGCAGTTCGAGCCCCATGTAAAGCGTGATGAGGTCGGCCGAAGAGACCATGACCATCATCCCCACCACCGCCATGGTGACCAGAACGGGATATTCGAAGCGCAGAAGATCGCGGCGGGTCATGTAGTCCTGGCTCATCACCAGCACCGCCGCGGCCGAGACCAGGATCGTGACCTTGGCAAAGCGGGCAAAGGGATCGTCCACGAACAGACCGCTGAACACCGTGCGCTCGCCGGTGCCGGCCACGCCGATGTATAGCGCCAGGGCAACGAAAAGCCCGGCCGTGGCCCAGACGAGCGTCGCCGCCAGCTTGTCCCTGGTGGTGTAGACCGCCGCCATCAGCGCGGCCATCGCATAGCCCGACAGAAGGATCTCGGGCAGAAGGATGCGGAAATCTGCAGAGGTCATGTCGGAGGTCCTAGTGCATGGCCAGCGCCGCCGGGTCGGCAGGCAGCGCAGCGTGATAGTCGGAGACGAGGGCAGTGACCGAGGGGCCGATGATGTCGGTCACAAGGCTCGGGTAGATCCCGAGGATCAGGGTCATCGCAATGAGGGGTGCGAAGATCGCCTTCTCGCGGCGGTCCATGTCGGTGATCGACTTCAGCGCCTCCTTGATGAGGTCGCCGAACACGACGCGACGGTAGAGCCACAGCGCATAGGCCGCCGACAGGATCACGCCCGTGGTGGCAACGGCAGCGACCCAGGTGTTGACCTGGAAAATCCCCATCAGCGTCAGGAACTCGCCCACGAAACCGCTGGTGCCGGGCAAGCCGACGTTGGCCATTGTGAAGAACATGAAGACCAGCGCATAGGCCGGCATCCGGTTCACGAGACCGCCGTAGGCCTCGATCTCGCGGGTGTGCATCCGGTCATAGATCACGCCCACGCACAGGAACAAGGCGCCCGAGACGAAGCCATGGCTGACCATCTGGAAGATGGCGCCGTCCACGCCCTGCTGGTTCGCGGCGAAGATGCCCATGGTGACGTAGCCCATGTGCGCGACCGAGGAATAGGCAATCAGCTTCTTCATGTCGGTCTGCGCCAGCGCGACAAGGCTGGTGTAGACGATGGCAATGGCCGACATCCACAGCACCAGGGGCGCCACCACGTCGGACCCCACGGGGAACATCGGCAAGCTGAAGCGCAGGAAGCCGTAGCCGCCCATCTTCAGCATGATCGCGGCCAGCACCACCGAGCCAGCGGTCGGCGCCTGGACGTGGGCATCCGGCAGCCAGGTATGAACCGGCCACATCGGCATCTTCACCGCGAACGAGGCGAAGAAGGCCAGGAACAGCATGGTCTGCATGCCGCCGACGACATGGATGCCGAAAAGGCTGAAGGTCTCGGTCCCGAAATTGTGGGTCAGCAGTTTCGCGATATCGGTGGTGCCTGCGTCCAGGTACATCACGATCATCGCCACCAGCATCAGGACGGACCCAAAGAAGGTGTAGAGGAAGAACTTGAACGCCGCATAAATGCGGTCCTTGCCGCCCCAGATGCCGATGATCAGGAACATCGGGATCAGGCCCGCCTCGAAGAACAGGTAGAAGAGCACGAGGTCGAGCGCGCAGAAGACGCCCAGCATCAGCGTCTCCAGCACCAGGAAGGCGATCATGTATTCCTTCACGCGGTGCTCGACGTTCCAGCAGGCATAGATCGTGATCGGCATCAGGAAGGTGGTCAGCATCACGAACAGGATCGAGATCCCGTCCACCCCCATCTTGTAGCTCAACCCCAGGATCCACTGGCGCTCTTCGACAAACTGGAAGCCGGTGTTCGACGGATCGAACCTGAACAGCACGAACAGCGAGATCATGAAGGTCGCCGAGGTGGTGAACAGCGCAAGCCACTTCGCCCCCTGCCGCGCCGCTGCATCGTCGCCTCGCATGAACAGCGCCAGGATCAGCGCCGCGACCAGCGGCAGGAAGGTGATGATCGAGAGAAGCTGGTTTTCCATCTTGTGCAGCCCTTACTTCGCGCCGCCGAACAGCGTCATCCAGGTGACCAGGGCCACGATCCCCAGCACCATCGCGAAGGCGTAGTGGAACAGATAGCCGGACTGCGCGCGGCCAGCGAGGCGGGTGAAGAAGGGAATGATCCCCATCGCCACCCCGTTGATCGACCCGTCGATGACGTTGCCGTCTCCCTTCTTCCACAGGAAGCCCCCCAGCCACTTGGCGGGCCGGACGAAGATCACGTCATAGAGTTCGTCGAAGTACCACTTGTTCAGCAGGAACAGGTAGAGCGGGCGCTGCTGCGCGGCCAGGCGGCGCGGCAGGCTCGGATCCTTGATGTAGAACAGCCAGGCCACGGCAAGACCGATCAGCATGGCGATGAAGGGCGAGACCTTCACCCAGGTCGGCACGAGGTGTGCGGCATTGATCATCGTGGTCGGAGCATGTTCCGCCTTCGCGGCCTTCTCGGCATCGAGGCGCGTATCGACCACCGCCTGCTCTTCCGGCGTGAAGGGCAGCATCAGCAGCGCGCCCTTCGGGGCGACACCGGCCATATGACCTTCGGCCGGCACGGCCTCGGCGTGGGCGGTGTCCGCAACAGCGTTTTCACCCTCGGCAGCGGCCGCGGCCACCTCGCCACGCGCCTCGCCATGCGCGGCGGCTTCCATGCCGAACCAGTCGCGCACAGCCGCCTCGTCGCCGAAGAAGACCTTGTACCAGATCATGCCGGAGAACACGGCGCCCAGCGCCAGCACCCCGAGCGGGATCAGCATGACCATCGGGCTTTCGTGCGGCTCGTGGTGGTGGTCGTCGTGGCCATGGGCATCATCGACGGCGCCATTGTGATCGTCATGGCCATGCCCTGCCCCATGCGCCCGGCTCTCGCCGTAGAAGGTCATGAACATCAGTCGCCAGGAATAGAAGCTGGTAAAGCAGGCCGCGACGACCAGGAGCCAGAAGGCAAAGCCCGACCCGACCCAGGCGCTTTCGATCACCGCGTCTTTCGACAGGAAGCCGGCAAAGCCGTAATGCGTCAGCGGTATGCCGACCCCGGTGATCGCCAGCGTCCCGATCAGCATCGCCCAGAATGTGTAGGGAATCTTTTTCCTCAGGCCGCCATAGTTGCGCATGTCCTGTTCATGGTGCGTGGCATGGATCACCGAGCCTGCGCCAAGAAACAGCATTGCCTTGAAGAAGGCGTGCGTGAACAGGTGGAACATGGCGACCGGGTAGACCCCCACACCTGCGGCCACGAACATGTAGCCCAGCTGCGAACAGGTCGAATAGGCGATCACGCGCTTGATGTCGTTCTGCACCAGACCCACGGTCGCCGCGAAGAAGGCGGTCGTCGCCCCCAGCACGGTGATGAAACCCGTGGCCTGCGGCGCGTATTCGTAAAGCGGCGACATCCGGCAGACCAGGAACACCCCCGCCGTCACCATGGTTGCCGCGTGGATCAGCGCCGACACCGGTGTCGGGCCTTCCATCGCGTCGGGCAGCCAGGTGTGCAGGATCAGCTGTGCCGATTTCCCCATCGCACCGATGAACAGCAGGACGCCGACCAGGTTCGCCGCGTTCCAGTCAGACCAGAGGAAGTTAAGGTTGGTCTCGGCCAGCAACGGCGCAGAAGCGAACACGTCATCGAAGCGGATCGAGTCGGTGAGGAAGAACAGCGCAAAGATTCCCAGCGCAAAGCCGAAGTCGCCCACCCGGTTGACCACGAAAGCCTTGATCGCGGCGGCGTTCGCGGACGGCTTGCGGTAGTAGAAACCGATCAGGAGATAAGAGGCGACACCCACTCCTTCCCAGCCGAAGAACATCTGCACCAGGTTGTCGGCAGTCACCAGCGTCAGCATGGCGAAGGTGAAGAACGAGAGGTAAGCGAAGAAGCGCGCCTTGTAATGCTCGCCCTCGTGCCAGTTGTCGTCATGCGCCATGTAGCCGAACGAGTAGAGGTGGACCAAGGCCGAGACCGAGTTCACCACGACCAGCATGATCGCGGTCAGCCGGTCCAGACGGATCGCCCATTCGCTGCCCAGCGTGCCGCTCTCGATCCAGCGCAGGATGGTGATCTGCTGCATCTCGCCGTCGAAGGTCAGGAAGATCCACCAGGACAGCGCCGCAGCAAGGAACACCAGCGACGTGGTGATGACCTGGCCCGCGCGTTCGGAGATGATCCGCCAGCCGAAGCCGCAGATGATGGCCCCGATCAGCGGAGCGAAGAGGATGATCGTTGCCATCTGGGTCAGCCCTTCATCACGTTGACGTCTTCCACCTCGATCGTGCCGCGGTTGCGGAAGAACACGACCAGGATGGCCAGACCGATCGCGGCCTCG
>JBKBJC010000046.1:0-18669 GCA_046294075.1 Tabrizicola sp.
GCGCGGCTCGCCGGCTGGTCCGATGCCGCCTGGGCGCATCACATGGCGCTGAACATCAACACCACCTTCCACGCCTGCCGCGCCGCCCTGCCGGGCATGGCCGCGCGGGGCTATGGCCGGATCGTCAACATCAGTTCCGTCACCGGGCCGGTCGTCACCATCGACGGCTCTTCCGCCTATGCCACCGCCAAGGCCGCGATCACCGGCATGACCCGGTCTATCGCACTGGAATACGGGTCGCGAGGCGTGACCTGCAACGCGGTGCTGCCAGGCTGGATCCAGACCGAAAGCTCGTCCGAAGACGAGATCCGCGCCGGCAGGGCCACCCCCGCCGGCCGACCCGGCACCCCTGACGAGGTCGCCGCCTGCGCGCTGTTCCTTGCCTCGGAAGAGGCAAGCTATGTCACCGGGGCGATGCTGGTGGTGGACGGCGGCAACACGCTGCAAGAGATGAAGGGCTGACGCCCCGCTCATTCCGGCAGGTCGCGGCCCGCCACCGGCGCGCAGGCGTCGATGAACAGCAGGCCCTCCGGCCGCAGCGCCCGCTTCAGGCGCCGCAGGGCCTGACGGCCGGCTTCCGGATGGCGCCCGTCCAGCGCGCCGACGCGAAGGGCAAAGGCCAGGTCGAAGGGGGGCTCTCCGGGGGAAAGCTCCAGATCCTCGACGGCAATGCAGCGCAATTCCAGCCGGCCCGAGACCAACTCGGCAGCAGAGCCACGGGTCGCCTGCGCGATCGCGACGGAGGAGCGGTCGATCGCGAGGATGCTGCCGGGCCCTATCCGGGCCGCCACCAGTCGGGCGGCAACGCCGGGGCCGCAGCCGATTTCCAGCACCCGCATCCCAGGTGCCAGTGGCAGCCGCGCCACGGCCTGCGCGATCCGATCCGAAACCTGCCGGCTCATGCCGTTCCTCTCTGCATCGGGCGGTCGCTCGACCCGCTGCCTCGCCGCGCCGGGACTGGACCGCGCGCGGAAGTCCTGCACCGACAATCCGGCTGCGGCTGGCCGGGGTCAAGCTTTCCCGCAACCCTTTCCCGCAGTCCCTCGCGCTCCAGCCCCATGTCGGCCAGCATCCGGTCGCTGACCCCCTGCAACTGCACCATCGCCCCTTCCGCCGCCCACCAGGCCTTGATCCGATTGAACATGACATTCTCCTTATTCGGGATGCGCGCTTGTGCCATGCCGGGATTGCCGCGATAATCGGACATTATCCGAATGGGTTTTCAAGTAAGGCTAATCAATGCGGGGCAGCGACTATGCCGAACTGCGCGCCTTCGCCGCCGTCGTGCGGCATGGCAGCTTTACCCGCGCGGCGGCGCATCTGGGGGTCTCGCCTTCGGCCCTGTCGCAGACCATCCGCGCGCTGGAGGACCGGATGGGCCAGCGGTTGTTGAACCGGACCACGCGGTCGGTGGCCCCAAGTGCGGCGGGGCAGGCGCTGGCGGAACGGCTGTTGCCGGTGCTGGATGATCTGGAGGGCGTGGTGGACGCGGCCTTTTCAGCGGGGGGAGAGGTTTCGGGGCCATTGCGTCTGGACGTGGTGCGGGTGGCGATGCCCCATCTCGCGCGGTTGGTGCCGGGGTTCCTGGCGCGATACCCGCGTGTCCGGCTGGAGGTCGCCTCGAACGACGCGCTGGTTGACATCGTGGCTTTGGGCTTTGACGCGGGGATAAGGCTGGCGGAACGGCTGGAGGGCGACATGATCGCAGTGCCTTTCGGTGGCGATCTGCGGATGATCTGCGTCGCAGCGCCGGACTATCTGGCGCGCCATCCGTCGCCTGTGCATCCCCGCGATCTGGCCGACCACGCCTGCCTTGTCACGCTGACGCCATCGACCGGCACGCCCTATCGCTGGGAGTTCGAGAAGGACGGCGAGGCGCTGCGGATCGCCGTGGACGGCCCCTTGGTCTCGCGCGACACCGACCTGCGCGTGGCCGCGACCGTGGCGGGTGTCGGGATCGGCTTCTTCTTCGAAGACGAAGTGCGGGACCTTATCTCTGCCGGTCGTCTGGCGCAGCTGCTGGGCGACTGGACCCCGGCCTTCCCCGGCGCCTACCTCTACTTCCCCAGCCGCCGCAACCCCGCGCCGCCCTTGCGGGCCTTCGTCGACTATGTGCGGGACTGGGGCCGTGGACAGACCTTTCCAGAAGGTTAATGTCCACGAGATAGTCTATTAATTTCAGTGGGATGCCCGAAATGTCCACCGTGGACACTTCGGGCCTTATCTCATTCGCCGTGGTAGGAGACGGTCTTCACATCCTCGCCCGGCGCGGTTTTCTGCCGCCGGATGATGAGGCGATTGAGGGCGTTGATGTAGGCCCGGGTCGAGGCGACGATGGTGTCGGTGTCGGCCGAGGACCCCGTCACGATCCTCCCGTCTTCCTCCAGCCGGACGCTGACGGTCGCCTGCGCGTCGGTCCCCTCGGTCACCGCGTGAACCTGGTAGACCTGAAGCCGCGCCTTGTGCGGGAAGAGCATCTTCACGCAGTTGAACGCCGCATCCACGGGCCCGTCGCCCGTCGCGTCGATGTGGTGATCCTTCCCGTCGATGGTCAGGATCATGTCCGCCTCTTGCGGCCCCTCGGTCCCGCAGACCACCCGCAGCTTCTTCAGCTGGAGGTATTCGTAGGCATCATTGGTCTGCTCGTCCGAGACCAGCGCGATCAGGTCGTCGTCGTAGACCTCCTTCTTCCGGTCGGCCAGCGCCTTGAAGCGGACGAAGACATCGTTCAGCTGGTTGTCGGCCAGGTCGAAGCCCAGCTCCTTAAGCTTGGCCCGCAGCGCCGCGCGACCCGAATGCTTGCCCATCGCGATGTTCTTCGAGGTGATCCCGATATCCTCGGGGCGCATGATCTCGAAGGTCTGGACGTTCTTGAGGACCCCGTCCTGGTGGATGCCGGATTCGTGCAGGAAGGCGTTCTTGCCGACGATGGCCTTGTTGAACTGGACCGGGAAGCCCGAGACCTGGCTGACACGGCGACTGAGATTCATGATCTTCGTCGTGTCGATGCCCGTCTGGAAAGGCAGGATGTCGTTGCGGACCCGCATCGCCATCACGACCTCTTCCAGAGCCGTGTTGCCCGCCCGCTCGCCCAGCCCGTTGATCGTGCATTCGATCTGGCGCGCCCCGGCCTCCACCGCCGCGAGCGCGTTCGCCGTCGCCATGCCGAGGTCGTTGTGGCAGTGGGTGGCGAAGATGATCTTGTCCGCGCCCGGCACCCGCTCCAGCAGCATGCGGATGATCTTGGCCGACTCCATCGGGTAGGTGTAGCCGACGGTGTCGGGGATGTTGATCGTCGTCGCCCCGGCCTTGATCGCGATCTCGACCACGCGGCAGAGGTAATCCGGCTCGGTCCGCGTCGCATCCATCGGCGACCACTGGACGTTGTCGCAGAGGTTGCGGGCGTGGGTCACCGTCTCGTGGATCCGCTCGGCCATCTGGTCCATGTCCAGGTTCGGGATCGCGCGGTGGAGGGGGGAGGTGCCGATGAAGGTGTGGATCCTCGGGCTGCGGGCGTGCTTGACCGCCTCCCAGCAGCGGTCGATGTCCTTGAAGTTCGCGCGGGCGAGGCCGCAGATGGTGCTGGTCTTGGCCCGTTTCGAGATTTCCGAGACGGCCACGAAGTCGCCTTCGGAGGCGATGGGGAAGCCGGCCTCGATCACGTCCACCCCCATCTCGTCGAGGAGGGAGGCGATCTCCAGCTTTTCCTCGTGGGTCATGGTGGCGCCGGGGGATTGCTCGCCGTCGCGCAGGGTGGTGTCGAAGATGACGACTTTATCCTGGGTCATGTCTGGGGTCCTTGTCTTAGCCTTGCCTGGGGTCGGGCGCTGGTCACCTCTGAGCGGTCGCGCCCGGGGGCACGCTCAGAGGCGGCTAAGAAGGAGGAGACCACGGGGCAGGAGGGGGCGAGCGGTCGCCCCGAGGGAGTGGATATGTCGGCCCCTGGTCATGGGGTGCGACTATACGGGGGAAATCGGGGAAGGGAAGGGGGTTTCTGAGGGGCGGGGGCCGCAAGGGACTCCGGTGTGGTGTCCACGGTGGACGGATGGGGGTAAGGGGTTGATTTCGCTGGGGAATGGGTGTGGACGGTAAGGGTTTGTTAAGGGGGTGGTGAACGCGATTGAAGTTCAGGTGGGACTGACCCTGTTGCTACGCTGACTCACATTGCTGAGAGCGCGCAAGCAACTTGTAACTTCCGCACGCTTTCACTGGAAATTCATTCCTATCTAGGGAGAATGAGGTAGGGTGGCAGGCTTCGGACGCCATAGTGAAGCAATGAATTCTAAGGTTGGAATCAATCCGGCGGTCCTCATTTGGGCGCGCGAGACGGCGGGGCTCTCTGTGGAAGAGGCCGCGACCAAGATCGGCTTGACCTCTGGTGTGAGAGGTACTGCGACCGAAAAGCTAGCAGCAATCGAAGGTGGCGAACGTGAGCCAACTGAAGGGCAGCTTGTCAAAATGGCGGCTGTGTATCACCGCCCCTTGCTTGCTCTCTACTTGGCCGAGCCTCCGCGACCGGCCGTTCGGGCTGAAGACTTCCGAACCATGAGGGCACCGGCTCCTCCGCAGGAGTCTGCACGTCTTGACGCGTTGGTAAGGGATGTCCGGACAAGGCAAGGTATCTTGCGTGACCTCATGGAAGACGAGGAGGACGCAAGACCTCTAGGGTTTGTCGGAAGCCTCTCCATCAACATGCCTGTTGGGCAAGCCGCTGCACGGATTAAGGATGCCCTCAAGATTGACAGTGATAAGGCATTTCGAAGGGGAATGCGCGATCCGTATGACATGTTCACTGAGCTGCGCCGTAGGACTGAGGCTCTCCGCATATTTGTTCTTCTACTGGGTGATCTTGGAAACTACCTTACGGCAATTTCTCCCAGGGTGTTTCGAGGTTTTGCTGTCGCCGACAAATTTGCGCCTATGGTCGTTGTCAATGACCAAGATGCTAAAGCAGCTTGGTCCTTTACGTTGATTCATGAACTCGTACATATTTTTGTAGGTAACACGGGAATAAGTGGACTTCCTGTCACCGTTGAACCCGTGACACCAAATGCCCGGGTCGAACGTTTCTGCAACGATGTCGCTGGTGAGTTGCTATTGCCGGATCAGGCACTGGTGCGTGTGCAGAGAATGACGACAGCCGACGCAGTTTTGCAGGAGGCGGAAGTACTCTGCAAGGAATGGCATGTAAGCAAGTCTATGGCAGCCTACCGGCTTTGGCGAGCACAGAAGGCGGACGCGGATACCTACGGAGAGGTTGTCCGAATACTTGGAGATCAATGGCAACGTCAGCGAGCCATTGAGCGTGAGAAGAACAAGGCCAACGAGAACGGCCCCAATTACTACGTTGTTCGTCGGCATAGGCTCGGCGATGCGCTACTTCGCTTTGTGGGACATGAACTCAGAGCTGAAGCAGTCACGCACACGACAGCGGCAAAAATACTGGGAGTTAGGCCGGGGGCTGTTGAACCTTTGCTTTCTGGTGTGCTGGGGATCGGCAACGGGACGCCGCGGAGGAAAGCGACATAGTGCTGTACCTCCTTGACGCAAATACCTTAATCCGCGCAAACGCAGACTACTATCCAATTGATCGGATTCCACACTTTTGGCAATGGCTTATTGACCGCGGAAATGCGGGCTTAGTCAAAGTTCCGAATGAGATCGCGGACGAGGTCACAGCTGGCCGCGATGAAGTCTCCGACTGGTTGAAGGAAGAGACTGCCAAGAATGCTCTGCGGTTAGCTGAACGCGTAGATCTAGCGGCGCTTCGGCACGTTGTCGGTACCGGATACGCACCTGATCTTGACGACACCGAACTACAGAAGATTGGGAAGGACCCGTTTCTTGTCGCTTACGCACTGGGGAAATCTGATCGCCTTGTGGTTACAAAAGAGCAGTCCAGACCATCAAAGCAGCGAGCCAACCGGAAGGTTCCTGATGTTTGCGACGTCTGTGGAGTGAGGTGGCTCACCGATTTTGCGTTTTATCGCGCTGCGGATTTTCGAATTATCTAGCCAAACTTATATTTACACCCCCATATGCCGCACCCGCGCGCCCCATTCGATGGCGGCGGCGTGGAGGCGATCGATCCGCAGCTCTTCGCGGACCTCTTCCAGCATGCGGAGCTCGACCTGGGAGTGCCTTCCGTCCGCGGTGACCACGTCGCAGGCGAGCGCATAGGCGGTCTCGTAGAGGCGCTCGGGCAGGGCCTCGCGGATCAGGCCGAAGAGGGCGGCGAGGCCGTCTTCCTCCTCGAACAGGTCGAACACGATCCTGGTCACGCGGCGGATGCGGTCGGGGTCGTAGGTGGCGAAGGCGGGCATGTGGTTGACCATGCGGTTGATCGCCACCAGCTCGGCTGTGCGGACGTTCTCGTCGGCGGCAGAGCAGGCGACCATGACGGCGACAAGCGCGTCCTGCGGGGACATGGCGGATTCGGGCATGGGCGTTCCTTCAAGCGTTTGGGCGGCAGATTATTGACGGGGGGGCGGGGGGGCAATAGAGGACGGGCGGTCGGGGGTGGGCCCCGTTTCAGGAGAGATGACGATGAGTGCCCTGCGCGATGCGGCGATGAATTCGAAGGCCTGGCCCTTTGAAGAGGCCCGCGCGGTCCTGAAACGCTTTGAGAAGGCGCCGCCGAAGAAGGGCTATGTGCTGTTCGAGACGGGCTACGGGCCGTCGGGGTTGCCCCATATCGGGACCTTCGGGGAAGTGGCGCGGACGACGATGATCCGGCGGGCTTTCGAGATCATCAGCGACATTCCGACCCGGCTGATTTGCTTCAGCGACGACGTGGACGGGATGCGGAAGGTGCCGGAGAACGTCCCCAATCAGGAGATGCTGCGCCAGCACATGCAGAAGCCGTTGACCTCGGTCCCCGATCCCTATGGCGAGTTCGAGAGTTTCGGGCACCACAACAACGCGATGCTGCGGCGGTTCCTGGACACGTTCGGGTTCGAGTACGAGTTCATCTCGGCCACGGAGTTCTACAAGTCGGGCCGGTTCGACGACACGCTGCGGCTGGCGGCCGAGCGGTATGACGCGATCATGGCGATCATGCTGGCCAGCTTGCGCGAGGAGCGGCAGCAGACCTATTCCTGCTTCCTGCCGATCCATCCCGAGACGGGGCGGGTGCTTTATGTCCCGATGAAGGAGGTCAATGCGAAGGACGCGACGATCACCTTCGATGACGAGGAGGGGCGGGAGTGGACGCTGCCCGTGACCGGCGGCCATGTGAAGTTGCAGTGGAAGCCGGATTTCGGGGCGCGCTGGGCGGCGCTGGATGTGGACTTCGAGATGTATGGCAAGGACCACTCGACGAACACGGCGATCTACGACGGGATCTGCGAGGTTCTGGGGGGGAGGAAGCCCAATCACATGACCTACGAGCTGTTCCTGGATGATCAGGGACAGAAGATCAGTAAGTCGAAGGGGAACGGGCTGACCATCGACGAGTGGCTGAGCTATGCGGCCACCGAGAGCCTGTCCTATTTCATGTACCAGAAGCCCAAGACGGCCAAGCGGATGCATTTCGACGTGATCCCGCGGGCGGTGGACGAGTATCACCAGCAGCTGCGCGCCTTCCCCGAGCAGACGCTGGAGCAGCAGGTGAACAATCCGGTCTGGCACATCCACCGGGGGCAGCCGCCGGCGTCGGACATGGTGGTCAGCTTCGGGATGCTGTTGAACCTCGCCTCCGTGGCGGCGGCGAAGGATGCGGCGGGGCTTTGGAAGTTCATCAGGCGCTATGCGCCCGAGGCGAGCCCGGAGAAGAACCCGGCGCTGGATGCGGCGGCGGGCTATGCGGTGCGGTATTTCACCGACAGGATCGCTCCGACCCGGGTGTTCCGTCTGCCGGACGCGAAGGAGCGGGCGGCGATGGAAGATCTGGTTGCCAGGCTGAAGGTCTGGGACGGCGGGCTGGACGACGAGGCCTTGCAGTCCATGGTCTTTGCCGTGGGCAAGGAGCACGGGTTCGAGCCGCTGCGCGACTGGTTCAAGGCACTGTACGAGGTGCTTCTCGGGGCGTCGGAAGGGCCTCGGTTCGGGGGCTTCATCGCGCTTTACGGCGTCGAGGAGACGGTGGCGCTGATGCAGCGGGCGCTGAAGGGCGAACTGGTCGGCTGACAGCTCTGCCGCAGGGTGGTATCCGTCGCTGCGGGATGCGGCTGAGGTTGCCATGGGGCGCGAGGCGGAAGCGCATGCGGTCTGGCGGGGCGCTTCGGGCGCCGTGAAGGCCTTTCTGGAGCGCGACGGAATCATCCTGCGCGGCGAGGTGCGGGGGAGGCTTCCACGGGTGGGCCTGGCAGACTGGCGGGTGGAGGGGGATGACCTCTGCCTGCGGTCTGACGGTGAACCGCTGGTGCTGGCGCTGGGCGCGAAGGAAGCGGCGGCCTGGGTCAAGGCGCTGGAAAAGCCGCTGCCGTCGCTGGCGCAGAAGCTGGGAGTTTCGGCCAGCGCGCGGGCCTGGGTGGTCGGGGGAGCGGCGCCGGAGGAAGTGGCGGTGGCGGTGGCCGGGGCGGATACACCTGGACCGGAGGGCGCGGCGATGATCGTGGCGATGCTGACCGGGCCGGGCGATCTGGAGGCGGCGCTTGCGGCGGGGCGCCGGACCGGGTTGCGGGTCTGGTGTTTGCACGGGAAAGGCAGAGGCGCGGCGGTGCCGGATGCCCGGGTGCGCGAGATGTTTCGGGCGGCGGGCTGGATCGACATCAAGTCCAGCGCGGTGTCGGACGGGTTTACGGCCACGCTCTACCGCCCCGGTGCGGGCTGAAGCCGCAGACTCCGGTCCCGGCGATCGCAGCGATTGCGGCGATGGAGCGCGACCCCTGTCCTTCAGGCCGACTTGCGCCAGATGCGCCGCCAGTCCACCCACAGGGCTGCCATGTCGTCGGGATGGCCCGCAAAGAGCCGGGCGGACAGCGGAAAGGCCTCGATCTCGATCCGGGACCTGGCTTCGTGCAGACGGGCATCGAGGATCTGGCGGGCGCGGGTGGAGACCGTCGTATCCGGCAAGCCAGCGACATGAAGCTCGAGAACCGAGAGGTCGTGGTGGTCGCCCAGAATCTCGCCCAGACGATCGGCGCAGGCGACAAGCGGCCGGAACATCTCGGGCCAGCAGGGTGCAAAAAGGCGGGCCTGATACCAGTGGTCCTTGGCGCGTTTGCGCCAGTCGTGAACGCGCTGGGCATTGTCCGGCTCGGCGCGGGCAAGTCGAGCGGCACGACGTGCGCGATCGCGGGTGATGGCAAGCCCCTCGCGCAGGATCCGGCTGTCCTTGCCGGACAGGTTCAGGTCCGCTGCGCTGTCGCGCAGCGCCGCAAGCCGGTCGCGCAGGTCCGATATGGGCAGGTCCGCAGGTCCGGTCGATCCGGACAGCAGTGCCGCGCGCAGGGGATGCAGGACTTCGGGCATGTCGGGAAAGAGCCGGTCGAAGGTGAGAAGCCGGACCTGGGAATCGCGTCTGGCCGAAAAGGCAAGGCCAACCTCGCGCAGGACGATGTTCATGTCGGGTTGGGCCGCCAGCCCGCTGCGCACCAGCCTGAGAAGGGCGCGCGTCTTCTTCAGGTTCTTGCGCAGGCCGTGCACGGCATTGGCCTCGTCGATGCGGTCCAGCCGGGCGAGCGCATCGCCCAGTTCTGCGCGCAGGATCCGGCGCAGGCAGGCGGCAAGATCGGCATCGGTCAGATCGAAGGCATAGGCCATATCGGTGGGTGCCAGTCCGGTGATGGCGTCGAATCTGCCTGTCCCTTTCGTTTTCGTCCAGAGCGCCCTTGGCGCGGACAAGGTTCGGACTACCATTCGAGACCGGGGACGTCCGGACAAAGGAGCGCATCATGCGCCTTTTCGCACTGTTGCTAGCAGTCGCCCTGGCACTTCCGGCCACGGCCCAGGAAGGACCGATCCGCGAGACCATCCAGCGCCAGATCGAGGCCTTCCGGGCCGACGATTTCGCCCGCGCCTTCACCTATGCCAGCCCGACGATCAAGCGGTTGTTCGGGACGCCCGAGAATTTCGGCGCCATGGTGCGGAACGGCTATCCGATGGTGCATCGCCCCGCGCAGGTCGAGATGGGCGAGCTGCGCGAGATCGCCGGACATCTATGGCAGCGGGTGCGGATCGTCGATCAGTCGGGCCGGGCCTGGGCGCTGGACTACATGATGATCGAGACGCCCGAGGGCTGGCAGATCAACGCGGTGCAGATCCTGCCCGCGCCGGACGTGGGCGTCTGAGTCCGGCCCGCCGCCGCCCGTCCGTTGCGCCGGGGCGGCCCGATGCGCGCGGCGGCCTGAGAGAGACTTAAGGCTTGCTTGCTACCTCATCGTGCCCATGGCGGCGCGGTCTGTCGGGGATGTCCCGGCCTCGCCCCTGGAGTGGCGCAGAGCGAGGCGAGGGAACTTTCAGATGAACAAGGCAATCACCGACGGGCTGGTCCTGATGCCGCCGCCGTTTTCGGCAGGCCTCAACCTCTGGTCGCGCGAGGACGGAACGCCCGGCTCGGGGTCGTATCAGGGCCAGCCGAATGCAGCGCTGGTGACGAATGACCAGGATTTCGGCGGCTGTCTGGAATTGCAGAAGACCGAGGCCACGCAGAAGTTGCGCAGTTTCGCGCAGACTCCGATCCAGCCGGGGCTGTACCTGCGGGTGACGGCGCGGGTGAAGGCGGTGTCGGGCGCCCTGCCCTCGGTGCGGATCGCGGCCTGGGCGGGCGATGTGAGCGGGCAGAACGTCGCCAGCGTGCCGCAGACCGGGCCTGCGGTGACGCTGACCGCCTATGGCCAGGTGGTGACGGTGAGCGCGATCATCTCTCCGGCGAACCGGACGGGGGTGGACCTGCCATGGTCCCTGCAGACGGTCTATGCCCATGTCGGGCTGGACCTGACCGGTGCGAACGGCGGGGTGGTGCGGATCGACGACATCGAGGTCGAGGATGTGACCAACATCTTCATCCGCAAACTGATGGACTGGGTCGATGTGCGCGACTTCGGCGCGCTGGGCGACGGGACGACGAACGACGCCCCGGCCTTCCTGGCGGCGGATGCCGCGGCTCAGGGGCGCGAGATCCTGGTGCCGTCGGGCGTGTTCCGGCTGACGAGCGATGTGACGATCAACAGCCGCATCCGCTTCGAGGGGACGCTGTCGATGCCGGCGAACCGCAAGCTGACGCTGACGCGGAACTACGATCTGAACACGTATCAGCAGGCCTTCGGGACCGAGTTGGAGGGGTTCCGTCGCGCATTGCAGGCGCTGTTCTACTTTACCGACTATGTCACGCTGGACTTGTCGGGCCGTCGGGTGGAACTGACCGAACCGATCAACGTGGCCGCGCTGGCCGGGCTGACCAGTTTCACCAGTCGGCGCGGCATCCGCAACGGGTCTCTGAACGCCATCGCCGGGCCGGGCTGGACGACCGAGGAGGTGACATCCGTCGCCACCTATTCCACCGCAACCAACACGGTGCTGACCGGTGTGGCGAACGTGGCCAACATCCCGATCGGTGCGCTGGTCCTGGGCACGGGCGTCGGGCGCGAGGTCTATGTCACGGCAAAGAACATCGGTGCGGGCACGGTGACGATCAGCCAGCCGCTGTATGGCGCTGTCGGCACGCGGACCTATACCTTCCGGCGGTTCAAATACATGCTGGACTTTTCCGGCTTTGACCTGATGTCGCGCTTTGAACTTGAGGATGTCGAGTTCAACTGCCTTGGCATTGCCTCGGGCGTGATGCTGCCGCTGTCGGGGTCCACCCAGCGCTTCATGTCCTGCACATTCAACCGGCCGCTGGACCGCGGGATCAGCTCGGCCGGGACGGGCTGTCAGGGCATGTTCGTGGACATGTGCCAGTTCCTGTCGAACGAGCAGTCGGTTCCGGCAGTGGACCGGACCACGATCGCAATGAACGTGCAGGCCAATGATACCAAGCTGCGCAACAACCGGATCGTGCGCTTTGCCCATTTTGCGGTGATGAACGGCACCGGGCACCTGATCCACGCCAACCACTTCTTCCAGGGCGACAACGAGACGGCGGGGGTGCGCCGGGCGGGGCTGGTGTTCACCCAGACCAACGTTTCGACCGTGGTGACGGGGAACTACATCGACAACTGTTTCATCGAATGGGGCAACGAGCACGACTCGGCGCCCGAGGAGAACGGCGAGTTCTCGTTCGGCGGGCTGAACATCGTCGGCAACGTGTTCATCTCGTCCTCGACCTCGACGGCTTTCCGCTGGATCGTCATCAAGCCCTACGGGGCAGGGCACTTCCTGTCGGGCTTTACCCTGTCGGCGAACAGCTTCCGCAGTTTCGGCGTGGTGATCGACCGGGTGGAGATGGTGGATACCAGCTTTGCCACGCTGGACTTCACGCGGTCGCGCAACGTCCGGGTCGAGGGCAACAGCTTCAACAACGTGACCCAGTGGATCATCAACCCGGTGCAGGTGACGCATACCCAGAACACCGCGGCCGAGACCTGGAACGTGAGCGCCGGCGGCTTCGTGCCCTTCGGCGGGCGCATCCGGCAGGTGCAGGCTGTGGCGCCGGAGGGGGTCATCACCAACGCAGCCAACGCCGCGCGCTATGTCTTTCCCTATGCGGCTCCGGGAACCGGCGCGGGCGGCAACGAGGCGCAGGTGCGCTGGGGCGAGGCGGTGAAGGGCAAGGCGCTGGTCACGATGCGGATGGACGTTCCGGCCTGAGCCGTCGGGCAGGACATCCGGGGCAGAGCGCGGGCGGTCCTTCGGGGCCGCCCGTTTTCACAGGTCGCGTGGTGCAACGTGGAAGGCGCGGGCGAAACCGCCATTCAACAGCGCCGAGACGGGCGTCAGACGGACGAAGGCGAAGTCCGGCAGGTCAATGTAGATGCGTGCCTTTGGATTCCGTTCCAGCCAGCGGTCGCGCAAGCCGGGGCGGGCGGGATCGCCGGGGGCAACGAAGGCCGCCCGCGCCCGGATCATCAGCCGGGGATGGGTCAGCGGATCGCCCTTGTCCCCGACTTCGCCCAGCATCAGCGCGCAGTCGGGACGGTCGCGCAGCGCGCGGAAATGCGGCGCCAGGCCCGAGACCAGCGTCAGCAGCCCCGCCTCGGGGTCGCGGGCAAAGGTGATGCGGCTGATCCCCGGCGTGCCGGTGTCCGGGTCGATCCAGGCCAGGGCGGCATGGTCGAGCGACATCAGCCGTCGCGCAAGGGCGAGGGCTTCGGCATCGGCAACTTGGACAGGGTCGCGGCGGGGCAGGTCAGACGGCATTGCGGCAATCGCGGCAGTTGACAGTGATCGGGTCAACGAGTCATGTGGCGCAATTCGGACAGACTTGCCAGCAATTACTGGCCATTCCCAAGCTGGACGCAATCATGACAGACACTTCGCGCGGTCGCAACGACTGGACCGAGTTCCATCCCAAGCTGCTGACATTGTGGAAGGAGGGCTATGGCCTTGCCGACCTGAAGGCCGATGCGCTTGCCGGCCTGACGGTGGCAATCGTGGCCTTGCCGCTTTCGATGGCCATCGCCATCGCCAGTGGGGTCGGGCCGGAGCGCGGCCTTTTCACGGCGATCGTCGGCGGCTTTCTGGTCAGCGCGCTGGGCGGATCGCGCTATCAGGTCGGCGGGCCGGCCGGGGCCTTCATCGTCCTCGTTTCGGCCTGTGTCATGGCAATCGGGGTCGAGGGGCTGATCCTCGCCACCATCCTGTCCGGGCTGATCCTGATCGCGGCCGGGCTTTTGCGGCTGGGCACCTACATCCGCTATATCCCCTATCCGGTGACGGTGGGCTTTACCGCCGGGATCGCGGTCATCATCTTCGCCAGCCAGTTGCGCGAGATGTTCGGCCTGACCCTGCCGGGGGCAGAGCCCGGCGAGATCATCGCCAAGGTCGAGGCGCTGTGGGCCGCGCGCGGCACCGTCACCTGGGCGGCGGTCGTGGTCGCGGGGCTGACCGCAGCGGTGATCCTGGGGCTGCGCCGCTTGCGCCCGCACTGGCCGGGCATGCTGATCGCGGTGGTGGTGGCCTCGGCGGTGGTGGCGCTGTTCGGCCTGCCGGTCGAGACGATCGGCACCCGGTTCGGCGCGTTGCCGCAGCTGTTGCCGGCGCCGGCGCTGCCCGAGATTTCCTGGCCTGCGGTGCAGGCGGCCCTGCCCTGGGCAGGCAGTTTCGCGCTGCTGGGGGCCATCGAGTCGCTTCTGTCCGCCGTCGTTGCCGACGGGATGTCGGGCGCGCGGCACCGGTCCAACGCAGAGCTTGTGGCGCAGGGGTTCGCCAACATCGGCTCGGGCCTGTTCGGGGGCTTCTGTGTCACCGGCACCATCGCGCGCACCGCGACAAACGTGCGCGCGGGCAGCCGTGGGCCGGTCTCGGGCATGCTGCATGCCGTGTTCCTGCTGGTCTTTCTGGTCGTCGCCGCCCCGTTGGCGGCCTATATCCCGCTGGCCGCGCTGGCCGGTGTCCTTGCCGTCGTTGCCTGGGGCATGGCCGAACGGCACGAGTTCGCCGCCCTGCTGAAATCGTCGCGCGGGGATGCGATGGTGGTCAGCGTGACATTCCTGCTGGTCGTGTTCCGCGACCTGACCGAGGGGATCATCGTCGGCTTCGCGCTGGCGGGCCTGGTGTTCATCAAGCGCATGTCCGACACCGCCGCCATGGAGCAGAAGAAGGAACACATGGACGCTCCCCGCGCCGACCGGGTGGTCTATCACCTGGAGGGTCCCTATTTCTTCGGGGCTGCCGCGCAGTTGGGCGGGGTGCTGGACCGGATCGCCGAAACGCCGCGCGCGCTGGTGCTGGACATGTCGGGCGTGCCGATGATCGACAGTTCGGGCGCGCGGGGGTTCCATTCGCTGGCCGCCCGCGCAAGGCGCCGCGGCGGTCAGCTATACCTGGTCGGCCTGCGCGAAAGGCTGCGGAGGCAGTTGCAGCTTCAAGGCCTGGATGAGCCGGAAGTGCGGTTCATGCACGACCTGGCCGCAGTCGATGCGGTGCTGGATTCTGCGCAACCCAACGGCGAATCACGCTGAGCCGCCAAGGCACTGCCGCCTTTTCTCTCCAGTGACGGCGCCGCCGGTCCGCTCACGCCCGCGTGAGCGGTAACGGCCCTGCGAAAGCAAGGGCTTGGCTGCCACAATTTTCACATATTTTCTGAATTGACTTCAATTCAGTCAATAAATTGACAGAAAAATCCATGCAAAATATGGGGTTACGAAATTCTTTACGAAGTGATAAGCTTCCCGAGGGAAGGGGCCCGGTCTGTCGCCGATGGTTCGGTCTCCGTCGCAAGCCTTCGGGAGGAGAAGACGATGAGCGAAGCTGCCAAATCCGTTTACCCGCCGTCCGCCGATTTTGCCGCGCGCGCCCATGTCGATGCCGAAAGCTATGCCGCGCGCTATGCGGCCTCGGTCGCGGATCCCGAGGCGTTCTGGGGTGCCGAGGGCCTGCGCATCGACTGGATCAGGCCGTATACCAGGGTCAAGAACACCTCCTTCGCTCCGGGCAAGGTCTCGATCAGGTGGTTCGAGGACGGTCATCTGAACGTCAGCGCCAATTGCATCGATCGCCACATGCTGACCCGTTCCGAACAGACCGCGATCATCTGGGAGCCGGACGACCCGAAGACCCCGGCGAAGCACATCACCTATCGCGAGCTTCTGGAGCAGACCTGCCGGCTGGCCAACGTGCTGAAGGCGCATGGCGTGGGCAAGGGCGACCGGGTGGTCCTCTACATGCCGATGATCCCCGAGGCGGCCTATGCCATGCTGGCCTGCACCCGGATCGGGGCGATCCATTCGGTGGTCTTCGGCGGCTTCTCGCCCGACGCGCTGGCCAACCGCATCAACGACTGCGACGCCAAGGCCGTCATCACCGCCGACTGGGCGCCGCGCGGCGGCCGCAAGACCGGGCTGAAGGACAACACCGACAAGGCGCTCTTGCACTGCTCCGACAACGTGAAGGTGCTGGTGGTCAAGCGCACCGGCGACCAGACCTCCTGGGTCGAGGGGCGCGACTTCGACCTTGGCGCCGAGATGGCGGCAGCCAAGCCCTATTGCCCCTATGTCGAGGTGGGTGCGGAAGATCCGATGTTCATCCTCTACACCTCGGGCTCGACCGGCAAGCCGAAGGGCGTGGTGCATACCACGGGCGGCTACCTGGTCTATGCCTCGATGACGCAGCAGCTGACCTTCGACTACCATGACGGCGATGTCTTCTGGTGCACCGCCGATGTCGGCTGGGTCACCGGACACAGCTATATCGTCTACGGGCCGCTGGCGAACGGCGCCACCACGCTGATGTTCGAAGGCGTTCCCACCTATCCCGACGCAGGCCGTTTCTGGGAGGTCTGCGCCAAGCACAAGGTCAGCCAGTTCTACACCGCCCCGACCGCGATCCGGTCGCTGATGGGGCTGGGCACCGAATGGGTGGAAAAGCACGACCTGTCATCCTTGAAGGTGCTGGGTTCGGTGGGCGAGCCGATCAACCCGGAAGCCTGGGCCTGGTACAACACCCATGTCGGCAAGGGGAAACTGCCGATCGTCGATACGTTCTGGCAGACCGAGACCGGCGGCCACATGCTGACTCCGTTGCCCGGCGCGATCCCGACCAAGCCCGGTTCGGCGACCAAACCCTTCTTCGGCGTGCAGCCGGTGGTGCTGGACGCGGCTTCCGGCGCGGTGCAGGAGGCCACGGAGACGGAAGGCGTCCTCTGCTTTGCCGACAGCTGGCCAGGGCAGATGCGGACGCTGTGGGGCGATCACGCCCGCTTTGAGGAGGCCTATTTCAGCCAGTACAAGGGCTACTACTTCACAGGCGACGGCTGCCGGCGCGATGCGGACGGCTATTACTGGATCACCGGGCGCGTGGATGACGTGATCAACGTCAGCGGGCACCGGATGGGCACCGCCGAGGTCGAAAGCGCGCTGGTGGCGCACGAGGCGGTTGCAGAGGCCGCGGTCGTGGGCTACCCGCACGACATCAAGGGGCAGGGCATCTACGCCTATGTCACCCTGATGAAGGGGATCGAGCCCTCCGACACGCTGCGCAAGGAGCTGGAAGCCTGGGTCCGCCAGGAGATCGGCCCTATCGCGAAGCCCGACCTGATCCAGTGGGCGCCCGGTCTACCCAAGACGCGGTCCGGCAAGATCATGCGCCGCATCCTGCGCAAGATCGCCGAGAACGACTTCGGCAGCCTTGGCGACACCTCGACGCTGGCCGATCCGTCCGTGGTGGATGACCTGATCGCCAACCGGATGAACCGGGGCTGAGGCGGTGGGTCCGGTCATCATCCTTCTCGGCCCGCCCGGTGCGGGCAAGGGCACCCAGGCGCGGATGCTGGAAGAGGACTTCGGTCTGGTCCAGCTGTCCACCGGCGACCTGTTGCGCGCCGCGGTTGCGGCGGGCACGGAGGCGGGCATGAAGGCCAAGGCCGTCATGGAGGCGGGGCAGCTGGTGTCCGACGACATCGTGCTGGCGATCCTGAAGGACCGCATGGCCCAGCCCGATGTGGCCAAGGGCATCATCCTGGACGGTTTTCCCCGCACCGCGGCGCAGGCCGCGGCGCTGGACGGACTTCTGGCCCAGGCCGGACAGAAGGTCACCGCCGCAATCAGTCTGGAGGTCGAGGACGAGGCGATGGTGGCCCGGGTCTCGGGCCGCTACACCTGCGCCGGCTGCGGTGAAGGCTATCATGACGAGTTCAAGCAGCCCGCCACAGCGGGGGTCTGCGACAAGTGTGGCGGCACGGCGTTCAAGCGCCGCGCCGACGACAACGCCGAAACGGTGCGGGCGAGGCTTGCCGCCTACCACGCCGATACGGCACCGCTGATCGCGCATTACGACCGTCTGTCCGTTCTGGAACGGGTGCCGGCGATGGGGTCCATCGACGGTATCCGCGCCCGGCTGGCAGACATCGTGGGGCGCGTCTCAGCCTGACGGGAGGGGCCGTTCCCCCGCGCTCGGGGGTGCGGAAAACAAACAAGGGAGTAGCACTCATGGCAGACAAATCTTCTGCCAACGCCTATTGGGCAGCAAACGTCCGGATCATCCTGATTTCTCTGGCGGTCTGGTTCATCTGCTCATTCGGCCTTGGCATCCTGCTTCGGCCTGCGCTGAAGGGCATCATGGTCGGCGGCGCCGATCTGGGCTTCTGGATGGCGCAGAACGGATCGATCTACGTCTTCATCGTCCTGATCTTCGTCTACGCGAAGATGATGGGCAAAGTTGACGCCGATCACGGCGTGGAAGAGTAAGGGGGCGGGGACAGATGGATCAGTTTACCCTCAACCTGATCGTGGTTGGCATCACCTTTGCCATCTACATCGGGATCGCGATCTGGGCCCGGGCGGGCTCGACCGCAGAGTTTTATGCAGCCGGTCAGGGTGTGAACCCGATCATGAACGGCATGGCGACGGGCGCGGACTGGATGTCGGCGGCCTCGTTCATCTCGATGGCGGGGATCATCGCGCTGGCCCCCGTCGGCGGCTACACCCAGTCGGCCTTCCTGATGGGCTGGACCGGCGGCTATGTGCTGCTGGCGATGCTCTTGGCGCCCTACCTGCGCAAGTTCGGCAAGTTCACCGTGCCGGAATTCGTCGGCGACCGTTTCTATTCGAAAACGGCGCGACTGGTGGCGGTGCTGTGCCTGATCGTGATCTCGGTCACCTACGTCATCGGGCAGATGCGCGGTGTGGG
>JBKBJC010000004.1:0-138461 GCA_046294075.1 Tabrizicola sp.
GGCGCAGCCTCGCTGCTGTCCCTGTCCGTCGCCGCCCGGGCCGCTGACCCTGAACTGACGGTTCTGGACTGGGCCGGATGGGAAATCGACGGCATGCTTCAGCCCTATGTGGACAAGCATGGCCAGAAGCCGACCTATGTATTCTTCGCCGATGATGACGAGGCCTTCCAGAAGGTCTCCTCGGGCTTCCGCACCGATGTCGTCCATCCCTGTGCCGCCGCCGTGCCGCGCTACATGGAAGCCGGCCTGATCGAGCCCTGGGACGTCTCGCGCATCCCCGAGTTCGCCAACATCCCGGCCCGCATGGCCGATGCCTTCAAGAACGACGAGGGCGTCTGGTTCGTGCCGACCGACTACGCCTACACCGCCATCGCCTACAACGCCGAGACCGTCCCGGCCGAGGACGTGGCCACGGTGCAGGTGTTCGCCGACCCGAAATACGCCGGCCGCATCGCGCTGCCCGACAACACCGACGACGTCTGGTCGCTGGCCTTCATGGCGACCGGCACCACCTCCTGGGACAACGTGACCGACGAACAGTTCCAGGCCGCCGCCGACTGGCTGCGCAAGGTGCATCCGAACGTCCGCGCCTACTGGGCCGACCCCTCGGAACTGTCGCAGCTCATGGCCTCCGGCGAGGTGCAGGTGGCCTGGTCCTGGAACGATCCCGTCGCGATCCTGCAGTCCGAGAACTTCCCTGTGGGCTTCAACCGCGCGCCGAAGGAAGGCGCGGCCACCTGGTTCTGCGGCTTCGTCAACATGAAGGACGGCCCCGGCAACGAGGACAAGGCCTATGACCTGATGAACTCGCTGCTCTCGCCCTCCTCGGCCGAGCCGCTGCTCGATGCGATCGGCTATGCGCTGTCGAACGATGCCGCCATGGCCCAGATCCCGGCAGAGCGGCTGACCGCCGCCTTCATCGACCCGGTCACCACCCCGCTTTTCGTGCAGGACCCGCCCTCCACCGCAATGCGTGACCGGATGATCGAGGAATTCGAGATGATCAAGTCGGGCTTTTGATCACCGACCAGACCAAAGGAACGCCCGGGGGAAACCTCGGGCGTTATGGTTTGCGCATCAACCGCATCCCACACGCCTGACCAGCAGTTTCATCTTGACTTACCCCCCCCGGTTGCGCTCTTGTTAGCTGCGGGTGTGATCAGCTACCACGGGTGAACGGTGCGGTTTTATGTTCCATTGATTTCTCTGATTGTTGCGTCGGCAGCCAATGCAGAGAAAGACTACACACCTCTCCCCCTTGCACCTGAGACCACCGAAGTCGCATGTGATCCGCAGCCTTCTGACGATGAGAAGCTGAGGAAGGCAGTCGCATTTTTCATTAAACGTAGGTCAGTCGATTCCAGAGAGCCGCTTGGGGACGGTTACTTTGATGCTTCCATCTACACCAGCGTCGACACCGCCTTGGAAGCGCAGCCGGATTGCTGCCAGCTCCTTTACAAGGACGCCGAGCTTTTTGGATCCGAAAAGCTGAAGGCGCGATTGGGTGAAAACTTCGGTGGGTTTGTTCGGATCAGGTTTGCCAATCGTATGTTGGCAGGGTCAGAGGCCGGGAAAACATACTATGACAATGACTACTACGTTCTTGATTCCTGCGGAAACCCAGTCTTTGATTTGTAAGGTGACATCATGACCCTACCCACGATCCACGAAGTTACCTCTATGTTTCTTTATGGTAGCGAAGCGCCGCCGGATAACTTCGTTCGTGATGACCTGACAACTGAGCGCGGGATCAAGCGGATAGACGTCGACACGGACGAGTTTCTCGATCCCGATAATGGTCCCGGAAGGTTTGTGGTTGCATCAAATAGCTTCATGATGCAGCGCTTCTTTGAGACTGCCGCTGCCGATCATGCGGCTGGGGTCTTTTCAGCGCATCAAGATGCGTCCACGGGCATTGTAAGTATGTCAAAGGACGAGCTGGACGAGATCTACGGCCTTACGGCCAACAACATCTGGCATGGCATCAGTGTCGACAACAAATGGATTTATGACAATCTGGACGATTATGCCGCGCGCACATACATCTACGGGAACATTTCCTTCAAGATCAGCGAAGACGTCAATTTCGTAATATATCCAGATGGCCGTCTGGAAGTTCAGAATTTCTCGCTTGAGATCCTGAACGGCAATGATTTTGACTGGACGACCAGAGTGGACGACATCCTGACCTCGTTGGGAAATACGGTACTTAAGCGGGCGATAGACCCCAGCGGTATTGGCCAGACGGTGCTTCTCAATTTCAGTGATGCAACGTCTTTCACTTACACGCAAGCAGATTACGACGCAGATGTCATTCGCGCCGGTAGCTTTTCAACGGTAGTCAATCCGCTTTCGATCTCGCAAGCCATGGGCGGCGTGATCCGTGATCTCTTTGAAGAAGGCACGATCCAGACTGTCATGGACGGAAAGCTGGTCCTTTACGGTAGCGATGATGCTGACGTGATCGGACCTTACCTGTCCCGCACTGGCGTCAACGTTTCCGACCCAGGTCTCGATCTTCCCAATCCGCTTCATGAACATACTCATGATGGATTGATCTATGTGGCTGGTGCAGGGGACGACTCAATCTCGGGAACCGGAAAAGACGATGTGATTTTTGGCGGCTCGGGCACCGACTCCCTCTTGGGCGGCGGGGGTGACGACTTCATCTTCTTTGACTTCGCGGATGGAATGAATGTCAGCGGCGGCACCGGCCGGGATGTGGCCGTGGCACTCGGGGACACTGGCGTGACGGTCGAAATGGCCGCGCAGGGCCTCGAATGCGTGGTCGGCTGCGACAAGGATGATACGATTTGGGTCACCGCGGCAGACCGGCCCGTTTTCGCGGCCGGGGGTGGCGGAGCGGACCGTTTCATTCTCGACAACCTGGAGGCACAAGGCCCAAGGATCCTCTGGGGCGGAGCCGGGGCGGATCATTTCGAGTTCCGGAACGGCGGTCTGGTCAGCCTTGCGGTTGTGCAGATCGACGGCCTGACCGAAGAAGCCTTCTCGCGCCTGACCCTCGCAGACCTCGGTCTGGGAGAGATCAGTGTTTCGTTGCTCAGCGCCATCATCATCAACCCCGACGAAACCGACCGGTTCTACTCCGACGATGGGGTTCTTGGGACATCGTCGGTGAACCTGCCGGACTGGTGGGAAATCGGCGAAGAAGTGGTCGACCTGCTTCTGCCCGGATATGGGACACCTGTATCACTGGATGTGCGAACTTCCGACGTGCTGGGCGGAAGCCATGCGATTCAAGGCGTTTTCCGCAACGAAGTGCGCGCGATCCACGAAATCACCCTTCAGTACAACCACTTTGACGTCACCGTCCGGTCGGACGGGGGCTATGACGTGGTGGAGACCGGCACCTACGAAGAAGACCTCATACGCTGGAACGATGAAACCGGCTCGATGATCGACACCCGCGCCGAGGTCATTGAAGATGCGTTGATGACGGCTGACCTGCTGTTTGCCCAGTGGGACGAATATGACTACGGGCACATCACCAGCGAGTACTGGACCGTGCAGGATCGTTCGGACATTCCTACCGGACCGTTCAATGTTGTGGGAGGCGCATTTGCAGGCAACGTCCTGTCTGCAAATGGCGACCTTACGGGTTCACTCCCTCACGACACCGGACCTTCGCCCTTCGACTGGCTCCTCGCGGCCTGATCTGCGGTCCCGCCCCTCATGAAACGGTCGGAAAAGAAGCTTTCCAATTCCCTAACGTCCGCGACCAACCCGTTGCTTCCGCTATATAATCCGGAAATGTCCACCGTGGACACCCGCCCTTGCGCGCCCTGTCCCCAGCCCCTATATTGACCTTTGTCGGGGGCGACCCCGACTATGGCGATAAACGCACCTGTAATAATCGGCTCGGACCCGGGGGCGGTACCCGGCGGCTCCACCAGACACCCGTTCGTTGCGGGGGAACGGGGCCGAAATAGGATCGACGAACGACCAAAGAGGCCAGCTTTCGCTCGGTGAGGTACCACCGTTATCGGTCCATGATCACAGTTGCCAACGACAACCGTGCTCCGGTGGCGCTGGCTGCGTAAGCGGCTCGCAATACCAAAACTAAGCCCTTGCGGTTAGCCCCGTAAGGCGGGGTTCGCAGGTACCTGGCAACAGAAACCTGCACCTCCCACCCCTGCCAGCGCGGCTTGACGCCGCTTTCGACGAGCGGATTGTCAGGATCCGCCCCCGCCGCCATCCTGCCCCATGCTCCGCGTGGCGCTCCTCTTCTGCCTGATCGCCCGGCCCGCCCTCGCCCTCTCCGATCCCGGCGTCGTCGAAGCCCTGGTCCGGGATCAGGTCGCGCTGGCCGTGGTCCAGTGGTCCAGCGTGGCCGAACAGGCGCTGGTCCTGCCCTGGGCGCGCATGCTGTCAGAAGCCGACGTGGCCCGCTTTGCCACCCGGGCCGGGGCGATGCCGCGCGCTTTCTAAGGCTCGGATACCGCCGTGCGTCGGGGCCTCTACTTCGCAGCCGCGCAATTCGCCGCCGTCCCCGACTGCCGCCGCCACGTCATCGACATCTCGGGGGACGGGCAGGAAAACGCGGGCTTCACCGACGCCCGCGCCCGGGCCGAGGCAGTCGCGGCCGGCATCGCCATCAACGCCATCGCCATCGAGGCGCGGGGATCGGCCATCCCGATCACCTCTTGCAGACGCTGGATCTCCTCGCCCGACGGCTTCGTCGTGACCGCCCGCGGACTTCAGGACCATGCCGAAACCCTGCGCCCGAAACTTCTGCGCGAGCTTGAGGATCCCGTGGACTGACCGTCATCCGGAGAGCGGCCGGCGCGGATAGCCCTTCCCTGCCCCGACGACCTGAGCCACCTTGCCCGCATGACCCCGACGCTCTCCGACCTGACCCGCACCTTCGCACGCATCGGCTGCCTCTCGTTCGGCGACCCGGCGGCGCAGATCGCGTTGATGCACCGTATCGTCCTGGACGAGAAGCGATGGGTCGCCGAACCCGACTACCTGCGCGCGCTGTCCTTCTGCATGCTTCTGCCGGGGCCCGAGGCGATGCAGCTGGCCATCCGCATCGGCTGGCGGCCGCACGGGGTGAAGGGCGGGCTGATCGCGGGCGGCCTCTTCGTCCTGCCCGGCGCGGTGGTGGTCCTTGCCCTCAGCCTTGTCTATGCCGCGATCGGGCAGGTTCCGCTGGTCGCAGCCCTGTTCACCGGCGTCCGGGCCGCCGTCATCGCCATCGTGATCGAGGCGATGATCCGCGTCTCGCGCCACGCGCTCGGGTCTCGCAAAGCCTGCCTGATCGCGCGGGCCGGCTTCCTTGGCCTCTTCGCGCTGGATCTGACCTTCCCGGTCATCATCCTGGCAGCCGGCCTCTGGGGCTTCCTGCGCACCCCTTGCGGCGCTGGCGACACTCCTGCGCCGGCGGCCGCACGCACCCGCCCGGCGAGGACCGGCATCATCTGGGGGGCAATCTGGCTGCTGCCGCTCGCCGCCCTCGCGCTTGCTGCGCCTGACCTGGCCCGACCCGACCAGCCTGCGCCCCCAGCCCGCCCTGATCGCCGCCTTCGCCGCCTCGGCGCTGCTTGTCCGGCACTGGAACCTTCTGGTCGTGCTGGGCCTTTCGGCACTTGCCTCGGCTGCGGCGGCGGTTCTTTGACGCCCGCGTCATCCAGCGCAAGGCCACCCCTTCCCTTGGCCCCCGAATCCCCTATGCTGCAACCCAACCGGGAAAGGACGGCGCCGATGGCACGCACGATCGACTACGGCAACCTGATGCACAAAGCCATGCGCGGCCTGATCCAGTCGGTCCTGACCGAGGTCGCCGAACACGGACTGCCCGGTGCGCACCACTTCTTCATCACCTTCGACACCACGCACCCGGACGTGCAGATGGCCGACTGGCTGAAGGAACGCTATCCCACGGAAATGACCGTGGTCCTGCAACACTGGTTCGAGAACCTGACCGTCACCGACGACGGCTTCAGCGTGACGCTGAACTTCGGCAACAGCCCCGAACCGATGGTGATTCCCTTCGATGCCCTGCGCACCTTCGTCGATCCCTCGGTAGAATTCGGACTGCGCTTCGAGACGCAGGAGCAGGACGAGGACGAGGTGGAAGAGGAAGAGGACATCGAGGTCGAGCCCGAGGCCGAACGCCACGACGCCGAGATCGTCTCGCTCGACCAGTTCCGCAAGCACTGATGTCAGACCTCGCCCTGTTCCGCCGGCGGCTGCTGAAGAACCCCCGGCAGGTCTCGGCGATCGCGCCGTCCTCGCGCACCTTGGCGCGGGCGATGACGCTGGGCCTTGGCCCGACCAGCGGGCCGGTGGTCGAGTTCGGCCCCGGCACCGGGCGCTTCACCGAGGCGATCCTCGCGCGTGGCGTGCCGCCGGAAAAACTGACGCTGTTCGAGCTGGACGAGGAGTTCGTCGCCTATCTGCGGCAGAAATTCCCCGGCGTGACCATCCACCAACTGCCCGCGCAAGAGGCCGCCCGACTGGTCGCGCCCGGGGTCTCGACGGTCATCTCCGGCCTCCCGCTCCTCTCGATGCCCGATGAGGTGCGAAGAGGCATCGTCGCGGCCGCCTTCGCCATCCTTTCGCCCCGCGGCCGCTATGTCCAATTCACCTATGGCCCCCGCCCACCCCTGCCGCGCGAGACCATCGAATCGCTTGGCCTCACGGTGAACAGGGGCAACAAGGTCTGGGCCAACCTGCCCCCTGCCACCGTCTACCGTTTCCGCCGCGCCTGACGCCTGCGACATTTGCGGCCCCGCTGCGGTATACCAATGTATGCCAATTGATTTCGCCTGACCCCGGCGCTATGCGGAGCGCGAGAGTTTGCGAGGAGATTCCGATGACCGCGACCCGCACCGAGACCGACAGCTTCGGCCCGCTCGAGGTTCCCGCCGACAAGTACTGGGGCGCGCAGACCCAGAGGTCGATCATCAACTTCCCCATCGGCTGGGAACGCCAGCCGGTCCCGATCATCCGCGCCCTCGGCGTCATCAAGCGCGCCTGCGCCGTGGTGAACATGGCCCAGGGCGACCTGCCGGCCGAATTGGGCAACGCCATCGTCTCGGCCGCGCAGGAGGTGATCGACGGCAAGTTCGATGACAACTTCCCGCTGGTCGTCTGGCAGACCGGCTCGGGCACCCAGTCGAACATGAACGCGAACGAGGTCATCTCGAACCGCGCCATCGAGATGCTGGGCGGCGTGAAAGGCTCGAAGAAACCCGTGCATCCGAACGACCATGTGAACATGGGGCAGTCCTCGAACGACACCTTCCCGACCGCGATGCATGTCGCCATCGGCATGCATACCCGCGACGTGCTGATCCCCGGGCTGGAGAAACTGGCGGGTGCGCTCTGGGCGAAGTCGCGCGAATTCAAGGACATCATCAAGATCGGCCGAACCCATACCCAGGATGCGACGCCGCTGACGCTGGGCCAGGAATTCTCGGGCTATGCCACCCAGGTCGACCGCGGGATCGAACGGGTCAAGCTGTGCCTGCCGCATATCTACGAACTGGCGCAGGGTGGCACGGCCGTCGGCACCGGGCTGAACACCCGCGTCGGCTTTGACGCCCGTGTCGCCGCCGAGATCGCCAAGATCACTGGCCTGCCCTTCGTCACTGCGCCGAACAAGTTCGAGGCACTCGCGGCACATGACGCGATGGTCATGTTCTCGGGCGCGCTGAAGACCGTGGCCGGATCCCTCTTCAAGATCGCCAACGACCTGCGGCTTCTGGGCTCCGGCCCCCGCTCGGGCCTGGGCGAGCTGATCCTGCCGGAAAACGAGCCCGGTTCCTCGATCATGCCCGGCAAGGTGAACCCGACCCAGGCCGAGGCGCTGACCATGGTCTGCGCGCATGTGATGGGCAACGACGCCGCCGTGGGCTTCGCCGGGAGCCAGGGGCATTTCGAGCTGAACGTCTACAACCCGATGATGTCCTACAACGTGCTGCAATCGATCCAGCTTCTGGGCGATGCGGCCTCCAGCTTCACCGACAACATGGTTGTCGGCACCCAGGCCAACACCGCCCGGATCGAGAAGCTGATGAAGGAATCGCTGATGCTGGTCACGGCGCTTGCTCCCACGATCGGCTACGACAACGCGACCAAGGTCGCCAAGACCGCGCACAGGAATGGCACAACCTTGCGGGAAGAGGCCATCGCGCTTGGTTTTGTGGACGGCGAGACCTTCGACCGCATCGTGCGGCCCGAGGACATGGTCGGGCCCAAGGGTTGATCGGCAGGGCGGCTGATGGGCGAGGTCGTCAATCTCCGCACCGCAAGGAAGCAGGCGGCCCGCAAGGCCGCCCGCGCGGAGGCCGACGCCAATGCCGCGATGCATGGGCGAACAGAAGCCGAGCGCGCGCTGCAAAAGGCCCGCGCCGATAAGGCCGCGCGGGACCACGACGGCCATCGGCGCGAGACGGAGTAACCGGCCGTTAACCCGCTTTGGCAGGGTGAAGGCAGGAGGTGCGCAGCATGACCCAACTGCCCGAAGTGATCTCGCCCGAGAAATGGATCGTCCACTTGTTCTCCGCCAAAGGCGTAGCCGAAGGCGGCACCGTTCGCCGCAAGGTTGCTGACGTTGAGCGCCTGATCGGCCGCAACCGCTTTCCGCACGAGGTTCGTCGGCGCGGCTTTCGGGTGGTCGAGAACGCCGGCCAGTTCATCGTCTTCTGAAACCGCGAGCCGGTCTACTTCCTGAACTGACCGCGCGTCCTGGGTCGCAAATCTTTTCGAAAAGATTTGCAGAATCCTTCGAAGGATTTTGCCCCGGCCCGACCGTTGCGCTACGCTGCCGCCCCATGACCACCCGCCCCGCAAAGCACTCCCTCACCCTGCGCGGCCACCGCACCAGCGTCTCGCTGGAACCCGAGTTCTGGGATGCCTTCCGCACCATTGCCGATGAACGGCAGACCCATCTCAACGCCCTTGCCGCCGAGATCGACGCCGCACGCCGCGGAGATGAGGGGTTGGCCTCCGCTATCCGCGTTTTCTGCCTGAACCATTACCGGAGAGGCTGATCTGCGCCGCTAGCCGAGCGCCCGCCGGCGGGGGAAAGCCTCGGCGACCCCTCGCCTGCTGCCGGTCTTGCGGTTACCCGATCCCGGATCCGAACGCCCCGGGGGGCTACGGGCAGGCTGCGCCCGCCCGCAGCTGCCGGTCTCAGTTCATTTCGCTGGCGCGATCGGCCGCAACGGCGGCCTCGGCCGTCGATACGGCCGCGGTGAAAGCGTCCAGCACCTCCGGCCCGCCCTTCACGTTGGCCTTGAACCAATCGAAGACCGGCGCGACCGCGGCCTTGAAGGCAGCCTTTTCCTCGGAGGTGGGCACATAGATCTCGCCGCCCGCAGCACGGAAATCGGCATAGGCCTGGATTTCCTTGCGCTTGGGCGAGGCGAAGGTCGCCTGCTGCAGGGCAGCAAAGCCATCGACCACGATCTGCTGCTGCTCTGGCGTCAGCGACTTGAAGCGGTCATTACCCATCCACCAGAAGGCGCCCATGTAGCTGTGGCCGTCCAGCGTCAGGTACTTGATGCCGGCATCGGTGAACTTCATCGACATGATGTCGGTGATGCCGTTTGCGGTGCCCTCGACGACGCCGGTCTGCAGCGAGGTGAACAGTTCCGGCCACGGGATCGGCGTGGGAGAGGCGCCGAGCGTGGTCGCCAGCATCTGCGGCAGGTCGGCCGGGACGGTGCGCATCTTCAGGCCAGCCAGATCGCCCGGGGTGGCGATACGCTTCTTGGTGTTGGCATAGTTGCGCCAGCCACCGGTGTTGCCGATGGTCATCAGGCGGATCTTGTCGCCGCTGTCGGCCAGCGCCATCGCCCGCAGCTTGGCGGTGAAGTCCGTGCCAGTCAGCACCTCTTCGGCAACGCGGTCATCCGACATCAGGTAGGGCAGATCCAGAACCTGGATATAGGGAAAGAGGCCTGCCGCCCCGCCGGAGGTCGAGATGTAGATGTCGATCGTGCCATCCGCGACGCCCGCCAGGCATTCGTCCCCCTTGGCACAGAGCTGGGTGCCCATGAAGATCTCGACCCCAATCGCGCCGTTCGAGGCGTTCTCGACATAGTTCTTGAACACGACGAGGCCGTCGTAGTCCTCGTCCTGCTCGTTCGAATTCGCGGTGGCGCGCAACATGATGTCCTGCGCCAGCGCCGCCCCGGCGGTGCCCGCCAGAAGTGCCACCAGCACCAGTGACGTGAGAGATTTCTTCAGCATGTTTCCTCCTGTTGGGTCTAGGTGATGGTCGTTCAGTTCACGAACCCCGCAATGCGGGGAAGGGTCAGGGAAATTGCGGGGATGTAGGTGATCATCAGGATCACCAGGAACTCCACCAGCAGAAACGGCATGACCGCCCGGGCGATGGTTTCCACCCTCAGCCCCGAGACGGCCGAGGTGGCGAAAAGGACCAGCCCCATCGGCGGGGTCAGCAGGCCTACGGTCAGGTTCACCACCATGACGACGGCAAAATGCACCGGATCAACCCCCAGCGACACGAAGATCGGCCCAAGAATCGGCCCGAGGATGATGATCGCGGGCCCCGCGTCCAGAAACATGCCGACGATGAACAGAAGCAGGTTCACCAGCAGAAGGAGGAAAAGCGGGTTCTCGGTGATGCCGAGCAGCGCCGACGCCAGCAGTTCGGGCGTATGCGCCAGGGCTGCCACGGTCTTGAAGGCCATCGCCGCGCCGACCAGCAGCATCACGACCGAACTGGTGATCCCGGCCCGGGTCAGCACCCCCGGAACATCCCGCCAGGTCAGGGTCTTGAGGATGAAGATCGAGATGACGAAGCTGTAGCCCACCGCGACCGCTGCCGCCTCGGTCGGAGTGAACACGCCGGACAGGATACCGCCCATCAGCAGGACCGGGGTCATCAGCGGCCAGAAGGCAGCCCCGGCAGCACGGGCCGCATCGGCCCAGCTGGCCCGGGGCAGCGCCTTTGGCAGGTTGTAGCGGTCAGCCATCAGCTTGACCGTGATCATCAGCGCAACGCCAATCAGAAAGCCCGGCAGGATTCCGGCCAGGAACAGCGCCGCGACACTTTCGCCCATCACATAGGCATAGATGATCATGATCCCCGATGGCGGGATGATCGGCCCGATGATCGCACTTGCCGCGGTGATCGCGGCGGCAAAGGGCTTGGGATAGCCCTTCCTTTCCATCTGCGGAATGATGATCGACCCCAGCGCCGACACATCCGCCACCGCCGACCCCGAGATGCCTGCGAACAGCATGGAATCGACCACGTTCACCTGCGCCAGACCGGCGCGGAAATGGCCGACCATCGCCTGCGCGAAGCCCACGATCCGGGCCGAGATGCCGCCACGGTTCATCAGCTCGCCGGCCAGCATGAAGAACGGGATCGCCATCAGCGGGAACGAGTTCATGCCCTCATAGACGTTGCGATACAAAAGCACGATGTCCCGCTCCTGACCGTTCAGCCACAGAAGAAGGGCGGGCGCGGCCAGGAGGCCGAAGATCACCGGCAGGCCCAGCATGAGGAAGACAAGAAACAGGGGCAGGAAGAAGCTCAGCATCTATTCGGCCCCCGATCCAAGCATGACGGTGTCGGGAATGTCGCGCAGGCCTTCAGGGCCGCGGATCAGCGCATAGATGTTGCGCAACGCCAGCTCTACCGCGACCAGCAGCAGAAGTGCCACGCCTGCCAGCATCGAGGCCATCATCCACGACTTCGGCACCTTCATCCACACCGACAGGTCCAGGCTGACCGGCACCCGCAGGGAGTCGGTCTCGAACCGGCCGCCAAGACCCGTCACTTCGGACCAGCCGATGCCGAGGGCAACCCAGAGGACCAGAATCGTCACGACCATCAGGAAGACGGAAAGCCCGGTCGCCACCATGCGCGGCAGCATGCGGATCACCATGTCGATGGCGACGAACCCGCCGCGGCGAAAGGCGGTGGGCGCCATCAGACCGGTCGACCAGAGCATCAGGAAGCGCGAGGCCTCCTCGGGCCAAGGCAGCGCGTTGTTCAGCACATAGCGGAAGAAGACCTGCACCAGGATTGCCACGACCATCAGGCCCAGGCAGGCAGCACCAAGCCAGCGGCCAAGCGCCAGAAGCGCGCCGTTGACCAGGCCCAGGCCGTTGCAGATGGCCAGAAGTGCGGTCACGTCTCCTCCCTTCGCCCCCTCTCCCCGGGGGCGTTTCAGCCGGCAAAGCCTCCGAACCTGCCTTTCGCAAAGACCAGCGGCTCGCCCTCCTCCAGGGCCAGCCGCAGGACTTGTCCCACGATGATCAGATGGTCGCCGCCGTCATGCGTCGCGTGCTGGGCGCAGTCGAAGCGGGCAATGGCGCCGGGCAGAATGGGCACCCCTTCCCGGTTCGCCTGCCAGGTCAGGCCCTCGAACCCTTGCCCGCCCCTGGAAAAGCGGGCGGGCAGGTCCGCCTGCTCCTGTCCCAGCACATGAATTGCATAGTGCCTGGCGGCGGCAAAATGCGGATAGCGCTGCGAGGCCTTGGCGGGCGACCACAGCACCAGCGCCGGGTCCAGCGACAGGCTCGCAAAGCTGTTGGCGGTAAAGCCCATCGGCCCCTGCGGCCCCCGGATCGTGACCACGGTCACGCCCGTCGCAAAGCGCCCCAGCGCATCGCGGAACAGCCGCGCGTTGGCGGCGTCCGGCACAACCTCTGCCGCCTGGATGCCGCCATCCGCCATCACGCGACCTCGTGGCCCTGGGCGAGCGTCAGAAGCTCGAACCAGGTTTCGCGGTCCATCGGCACGCGCAAGGCGTCCGAGATCCGCGCGATGCGCGACAGGGTGTTGGTGCCCAGAACCGGGATGATCTTCGCGGGATGGTGCAAGAGCCAGGCCACGGCAACCGCCGTCCAGTCGGCGCCCGCCGCCTGAGCGATCTGGTCCAGCCGGGCGCTGAGGCCACGGATCGCCTCGGCGCGCAGATGCCCGCCTGCCAGGGGGCTCCAGGCCATCGGGGGGATCGCGCGTTCCTGCAGGAAGGCAAGGTCGCCATTGGTGAAGGGGGCGCGGCAGTTCAGCGACAGTTCGATCTGGTTGGTGACCAGCGGCGTGGACATGGCCGATTGCAAGAGCGTGAAGTCCCAGGGCCGGAAGTTCGACACACCGACCGCCCGCACCTTGCCGCCTGCGACCAGCCCATCCAGCGCGCGGCCGGTTTCGTGGTGGTCCATCAGCGGGTCGGGCCGGTGGATCAGGAGAAGATCGATCCGGTCGGTCGCCATCTCGCGCAAGGAAGCCTCGACCGAAGCCGTGATATGCGCGGCCGAGGTGTCATAGTGCTTGACCCGCGCCCCCGAGTGGCGACCGACCGGGGCGACGATATCGCATTTGGTGACGATCTCGATCCGGTCCCGCAGCCCGGGCGCGGCCTTCAGCGCCGCCCCAAAGAGCGCCTCGGCCGCATAGCCGCCGTAGATGTCTGCCTGGTCCATCGTGGTGATGCCCTGCGCCAGGCAGGCCTCGACCTTGGCCCGGACATGCCCGGGAGAGGTATCGGCATCATCTCCCAGACGCCACATGCCATAGACCAGCCGGGACATGGTGATGGGGCCGAGGGCAACACGTTCCATCGTCATCAGCGGCGCACTCCGGTGCCCAGTGGGGTGGCGGGGGTCGTGTCGGGAACCCGGCCGTAGACATGGGGCAAGGAACAGGTCTTCAACTGCGGCAGGACCTTCGTGCCGAAATGGTCGCACTCGTCGAGATGCGGATAACCGGAAAGGATGAAGGCCCGGATGCCCATTGCCCGATACTCTTCCAGCCGAGACATAACCTGATCGACCGATCCGACAAGCGCCGCCCCGCAACCGGACCGCGCGCGGCCGATTCCGGTCCACAGGTTGGGCTCGACATAGCCGAACTGGTCGGCCAGTTCCCGCGCCCGTGCCTGATGCGCCACGCCCAGACTGATCGAGTCATGCGCCCGGTCACGGATCAGCTTGCCGTATTCATCGTCCAGCTTCGAGACGATGTAATCGGCATAGTCGCGCGCCTCGGCCTCGGTGTCGCGCACGATCATGTGGACCCGCAGGCCATAGTCCAGCGTCCGGCCATGCGCCTCGGCCCGGGCATGGACATCCTGCATCCGCTTGGCCAGCATCTCCTTCGTCTCCGGCCACATCAGATAGACGTCGCACTGGGCGCCGCAAAGTTCCAGCGCGTCAGGGGAATAGCCGCCGAAGTAGAGCAGCGGCCCGCCGTTCTGCTGGTAGGGACGCGCGGGGTCCGTGGTGATCTTGCTGATCCTGTAGACCTCGCCGTCGTATTCGATGTGGTCGCGCGTCCAGGCCTGGCGCAGGATCTCGACCACCTCGTGACTACGCTTGTAGCGATAGGCGCTGTCCGCGACCTCGCCGGGGAAGTCGGAGGAGATCACGTTCAGCGTCAGGCGCCCCTGCAGCATGTGGTCCAGCGTGGCCACCGTGCGGGCCAGCATGACGGGCTGCATCTCGCCGCAGCGGATGGCTGCCAGGAAGTTGATGCGATCCGTGATCGTTGCGCAGCCCGCAACGAAGGACAGGGTATCCTGACCGACCTGATAGGAGGACGGGCACAGGATGTTGCGGAACCCGTGCCCTTCCGCCCGCTTCACGATTCCCGAACAATGCGCCCAGCTTGACCGCAGCTTCCCGTCCGGCACGCCGAGGAACTGGTAGTCGTCCGAACACAGTGCCGCGAACCAGCTGACCTCGCAGGCATCAAGGTCGGGCGAGGTGATCGGGACGACCGACATGATTCTCTGTCTCCGGCTGCCGCTTTCCTCTTGCGTAGCATCCGCCTTGATGTAGATCAATCATGTATCAATTATGGATGCGACGGAATGGCCCACCCCGGATCGCTGCCGCTGTATCAGCAGATCGCCGAGCTTCTGATCCGCGACATCGCCGCGGGCCGGCTGATCGACGGGGAACGCCTGCCACCCGAGCGGGACATGGCGTCGAGCCTGGGAATCGCGGTCGGGACCTTGCGGCAGGCGCTGAAGTCGCTGACCGAGAAGGGCCTGCTCGACCGGGTTCAGGGGTCAGGCAACTATATCCGCGCAAAGGCCGATGCGGCCTCGGTCTATGCGCTGTTCCGGCTGGAGCGGGTCGAGGGCGGCGGCCTGCCCACGGCGCGCGTGCTGTCGGTCGATCGTTGCCCGAAGACCCCTGCCCTGCCACCCTTCGGGACCCATGCCGAAGGCCACCGCATCCGGCGTCTGCGCTTCCTGTCCGGGCAGGTCGCGGCGGTCGAGGAGATCTGGCTGGACGGGGCCGAGGCCGAGCGCATCGCCCCCGGCGACCTTCTGGAATCGCTCTACCTCTACTACCGGCAGCGCCTCGGCATCTGGATCGCCCGCGCCGAGGACAGGATCGGCCAGGGTCCCCTGCCCGACTGGGCGCCCCCGGAGTTTCCGCACCGACCCGGATCGCCCCTGCCGCTCATCACCCGGATCAGCTGGGCGCAGGATGGCCGGTCGGTCGAGGCCTCGCTCACCTGGTACGACCCGGAAACCGTGCGCTATGTCGCGCGCCTGAAGTAGGACCAATTCGATGCTGCAATACGGGATCATCGGCTGCGGAATGATGGGGCAGGAGCATCTGCGCAACATCGCCCTGCTCCAGGGGGCGTCGGTCGCGGCGATCTTCGAGCCGGATCCGGCCATGCGCGCGGCGACCTCGGCCATGGTGCCAGAGGCGCGGATGGTAGGGTCGATTGCCGAAGTCCTGGCCGTGCCCGAGGTGAACTGCCTGCTGATCGCCAGCCCGAACCACCTGCATCTTGCCCAGCTGGAGGAGATCGCCCGGATCCGCCCGCTGCCGGTCCTTTGCGAGAAGCCGCTGTTCACCGACCCGACGGATGCAGATCGGCTTGCAACCCTGCGCGCGGCCTATCCCGCGCCGATCTGGGTGGCAATGGAATACCGCTACATGCCCCCCGTGGCGCATCTCTTGCGCGAGGCGAAGGCTGCGACAGGCGGGGTGAAGATGCTGACCATCCGCGAGCACCGCTTCCCCTTCCTGCGCAAGGTCGGCGACTGGAACCGGTTCAACCGCAACTCGGGCGGGACGCTGGTCGAGAAGTGCTGCCATTTCTTCGACCTGATGCGCCTCGTGGCAGGCTGCAACCCGGTCCGCGTGATGGCCTCGGGCGGCCAGGCGGTGAACCACCTGGACGAGGTCTATGATGGCCGGCGCTCCGACATCTGGGACCACGCCTATGTCATCGTCGACTTCGAAAACGGCATGCGGGCAATGCTGGAGCTTTGCATGTTCGCCGAAGGCAGCCGGTATCAGGAAGAGATCTCGGCCGTCGGACCGAAAGGCAAGATCGAATGTCTCGTCCCCGGGCCGGGCCGGTTCTGGCCCGCGCATCTAGGCGCTGCTCCTGTCCCCAAGGTCATCGTCAGCCCGCGCAATCCGGCCGGACCGGTCGAGCTGGACATTCCCGTCGATCCCGCCCTCCTTGCGGCGGGCGACCACAACGGATCGACCTTCTACCAGCACCAAGGTTTCCAGCGCGCGGCCAGCGGCGCGCAGGACCCGGAGGTTTCGCTGATCGACGGGTGGTGGGCGGCCGCGATGGGGATGGCGGCGCAGGAAAGCGCCATGAGCGGCCAGGCGGTGGATCTTGGCCGGGCTGGCTATGTCCCGGCATGATGCGATCCGGTCGTTCCTCTACCGACGCGACCGACCGCTTCTGATCGCCACGATGGAAATGATTGTCCAGACGGCAAGACGGATCGCCATCGCGCCCATGGTCCGCGCCTCGTAAGCGGTCCCGGCCCGGACCTGCCACAGGAAGTCTGCGAATACCGCTGCGGTCGCCAGTGCAATGGCGACCGACAGTCCAGCCGCCCACCCCTTTTGATACCACAGCCCCACGCCGGCCAGCACATAGGCGAAGCCCGCGGCGAAGTTGAACCGCAGGACAAGGGGCACGACCGCGCCCATGTCGGCCCCGCCGAACAGGGCTCGCCCGCCCGACAGGATGGTCAGGATCCCGAAGGCGACGGCAACACCGGCGGCAATCGTGACGGGACGGGGACGGATCGGAATGGCCTTCTCCTCTGGTCAGCTGTCCATCAGGCGACCATCGCGCAGATGGATCAGGCGGTCGAAGCGGTCGAAGATCTTTTCGTCATGGGTAACGGCGATGATGCAGGCCTCCTGTTCGGCGGCCAGCTTGCGCAACAGGTCCATCACCAGTTGCGCCCGCGCGCTGTCCAGCGCGGCGGTCGGCTCGTCGGCCAGGATGATGCGGGGCCGGTTGGCCAAGGCCCGGGCAATCGCGACGCGCTGCGCCTCGCCACCCGACAGAAGCGCGGGCTTGACCCCGGCGCGATGGCCAACCTCCAGATAGTCCAGCAGCCCGCGCGCCCGCGCCCGGCCCTTGTCCGTCGGCCAGCCGGCCAGGTCCAGCACCACGGCGACATTCTCCTCGGCGGTCAGGAAGGGCAAAAGGTTGTGCGCCTGGAAGATGAAACCGATCTTGTCCAGCCGCAGCCGCCGCAGATCGCCGCGCAGCCATCTGCCGTCGAACACCGCCTCGCCATCCAGCTCTACTCGCCCGGCCGAGGGAGCGAGGATGCAGCCGATGATGTTCAGAAGCGTCGTCTTGCCAGAACCCGAGGGGCCCAGCAGCGCGATCACCTCGCCCGAGCGGACCGCAAGGTCGATCGCGCGCAGGGCATCGACCCGGGTCGCGCCCTCGCCGTAATGCTTGGCCACCCCTTCGACCCTGACCAGGACATCGGCCGCTCCCATGATCCTCAGCTCCCCAGCGCGGTGGCGGGATCAACCTTCATCGCCGCGCGCACGCCGATGCCCGAGGCGAGGATGCAGACCACAAGGATGATCCCGGCAAGCGCCAGCGCGTTGACCGGCTCCAGCAGCACCCGTCGGGGGAAGTTGTCCTTGACCATCAGGATCAGCCCCAGCCCGATGACCAGGCCTGATGCCCCGAGAATCAGCGCCTGCTGCACGATCAGTCCGATGATCGTGCGGTCGGGCGCGCCGATCAGCTTCAGCGTGGCGATCTGCTTCAGCTTCTCCATCGTCATCGTGTAGATGATCAGCGCGATCACCACCGCGCTGACCGACAACAGGATGCCCAGAAAGAGGCCGATCTGTCGCCGCGCCCGGTCCACGACCGAGGCAACCAGCAGGCTCTCTTGATCCACCTGGCTCAGGGCGGCCAGATGCTTCCACTGCCGCACCGTGGCGGTCAGCAGCGCCACGTCTGCGCCCGGTTCCAGCCGCGCGATCACGGCGGCCACGGTCGGGGCGCGGCTGCCCTCGGCACCCCGGGCGGCCTGCACGCGGGCGGCGGCGGGGTCCATCGCGCTCTGCAATCCAATGGCATCGGCCAGCGTCACATAGACGGCCGGATCGCCGCCGGAATTCATCGCCCCCTCGACCAGCCCGACGACGGTGAACCGGTCGCGGCCAAGACGGACGCGGTCGCCGATCATCAGCCCGGTCTTGCGGTCGGCCAGCAGTTCGAAATGGCTCGCCCCGAACCCCCGCCCTTCGGCAATCCGCTGCGGCCCGCCCGGACGGCCCGGCTCGAAGCCGATGACGTAAAGCCGCAGGGTCCGGCCGGCGTGGGCCGCCTCGACCGTCAGGAAGGTGATCGCGCCGGCCTCGGCCACGCCCGGCATCCGGGCAACGGCGTCGCGGGTATCGGCAGGAATGCTGGAGGCCTCGGCAAAGGGGCCCTGCGTGCCGGCCTCGACCACCCAGACATCGGCGGCAGGCGCCTTCACCACGGCCAGCGCATCGGCGACAAGCCCGTTGTAGATGCCGATCATCGCCAGCACGACCGTCATCAGAAGGCCAAGCCCGAAACAGGTCAGCACGAACCGGAAGAGGCCGTGGCGGATGTCGCGGATGGCAAGGTTCATGGCGCCTCTCTGACCCGGGCCAAACGGCCCTCGGCGGCGGCCTTCGGCGGGTCGGCCACGACCAGCGCACCGTCGGGCAGACCGCCCGTCACCTCGATCCGGCCGCCATCGTCGCGGGCACCGAACGTCACGCCGGCTAGGGCCAGCCGGCCGTCCTGCACGGTCCAGACCGTGCCGCGAAACCCGTCGAAGCCGAAGACCGCCACTTCGGGCACCATCAGCGCGCTGTCGCGCGTTCCGGTCAGGATGCGCACCTCCGCCTGTTCGCCCAGGAACATCTCGGCCGGGCAATCGGTGCAGGACAGCCAGACCCGGCGCTCTTCGTTCACCCGGTCGCTTTCCAGGCCGATGCGGGCAATGCTGCCGTGAAACTCTCCCCCGGGCTGCGACCGCAGGCGGATGCTGCCCGGTTGGCCAAGCGCCAGTTGGCCGGCGCGTTCTTCGTCGATGTAAGCCTGAATCCAGATCGTGGCGGGGTCGATCAGGGTAAAGACCGGGTCGCCCGCCCGGACCACGGCTCCCGTCTCGGCATGGCGGGCAACGATCACCGCGTCGAACGGGGCCGACAGCCGGTGGCGCGCCAGCAGCGTTTCTTCCAGTTGCAGCGCCGCCGCCGCATCGAGACCCTGCGCCCGTATCACCTCGCGTTCTGCCTCGGCCACGGCCGCGTCGGCACGGGCGACATCCTCGTCACGCTGCGCCTCTTCGGCGCGCTGGACCGAGGCCACGTCCTGCCGCGCCAGTTCCATCAGACGACGATTGGCCGCCTCGCGCTGCGCCAGCACGGCACGGGCCCGGTCCAGCGCCGCCTCGGCCTTGGCCTGATTGGCGGTGTTGGCCGCAACCGCAGCGCGGGCGCGGGCGACGCGCGCCTCCTGTTCGCCCTGCCGCAACGCGCCCAGTGCCTGACCCTCCGTCACGGTGTCGCCCGCATCTGCCTCCAGCGCCAGAAGCGTGCCCCCGATCTCGAACCCGACGCGGCTCAGCACCCGCGCCTCCACCGTGCCAAGCCCGTAGATGCGCACGGCAACATCGGTTTCCGGTCGCACGATCGTCACGCTGAGCGGCCGTTCCGTCAGGAACAGGACGCCCGCCCCGATGCCCAGCACTGCCGCCGCACCGACGACCCAGGCCTTTCGCATCGCTCAGCCCTCCTTTGCGCCCAGCAGTCGCAACTGCACGGCCAGAAGCCGCATGCCCTCGTCGTGCAGCACGAAGTCCCGCGCCCCCAGTGTCCAGCGGATCGCCACGCCCTGGACAAGCGAGGTCAGAAGCACCGCCACATCGGCGGCGGAAATGTCGCCGGTCAGAGCTCCCGTTGCCTGCCCACGGGAGACTTCGCGCATCAAAAGCCCGTGCAGGGCCGCCAGCCGGTCCCGGAAGGCCGCGCGCAGGGCGGCGTTCTCGACGTTCAACTCGCGTGAGAACAGCAGCATCGGCATCGCGGGCGTGGCCGTGATCTGCTTCAATTGCGCCGCGACCAGCGCCTTGACCCGTTCGACCGGGTCCGGGTCGCCCTCCAGCGCCTTCTCCCAGGCCGCGGCCAGCGCACCCGCGACATGGTCGGCCACCGCCACCCACATCCCGGCCTTGGTCGGAAAATGCCGGAAGACAGCCGCCTGCGTGACCCCGATCTCCGCCGCGACGGCGCCCGTGGTCACCCGGTCCGGCCCGATCCTGTCGGCCAGATCGAGGATCTTGGCGACGATCTGGGCCTTGCGAAGATCGGCAGACTGGCGCATGGACACGATCCCGTATGTGAGTAATTGATAACTAACTTTATCCGACGCTCAAGTCAATTCCGCCGCAAGACGCCCCACCGCCAGTTGATCTGCCTCAGGGAACAGTGCGAGACGGTGGCCGCACCGGAAAGCGCGACTGCGTCAGGACCGTGCCGGTCGCATCAACGATGAACCTGCAAGCGCGGTCCCCGTGTCGGAAGGTCAGACGCCAGCGCCCCGCATCCTTGCCCTCTCCGGCCTCGCACATCGAGGTGAGATTTCCGTCACGCATGAAGCGGCGCACCTCGTCCTCGGTCATCCCGAAGGCTTCGGCCAGCAGGGCGGCAGGAACGACGAAGCCGCGGCCGTCGCGTTCGATCCGCCTCATGTCCGCTTCACTTCGTCATGGGGCCATGGCGACCGCAGCGCGACACCGACCGGGACGATCGGTCGAGGTCCTGCGGAAATGCCGTTTCCGCCGACATCTGTCGGGTCCTCCGGCGCCGGGTCCCGGTCCCTATCCGCCATCGATCCGCCCCTTCATCTGCGCGAGTTCGACCGAATTTCGCGCTCCGGTCTTTTGCAGCACGCGCGAGCGGTGGACCTCGACGGTGCGCATGGCGATGCCGAGCCGGTCCGCGATCTGCTTGTTGAGCTGGCCTTCCAGGATCAGGTTCATCACCTCGACCTCGCGTGCGGACAGCGTGGCGAAGCGTGCGGCGATGCTTTGGCGGGTGTCGGCCTCCACGGCGCGGTTGCGATGCAGGTCCATCGCCTGCAGGGCGAGATCGACGATCTGGTTGTCGTTGAAGGGCTTTTCGAGGAAATCGTAGGCGCCGCTCTTCAGGCTTTGTACCGCCAGGGGCACATCGGCATGGCCCGTCAGGAAGATGACGGGCGGCAGGTCGGCCGCGCGGCCTTCGGTCCGCAGCAGGGCGTCCAGCACCTGCGGGCCCGAAAGTCCCTCCATCCGCACGTCAAGGATGATGCAGCCGCAATCGGCTTGCGGCCAGGCGGCGAGGAACGCTTCGCCCGAGGGCCAGACACGGGTTGCGATCCCGCGCGAGGCGAACAGGAAGGCGAGACTGTCGCGCAGGGCCTCCTCGTCATCGACGATATGGACGGCAAGCGGTCGGGTATCGGTCATGCGGGCGATCCTTCGGTCGCAGGGCCGTCGCGCCCCGCGCAGGGCAGATGCAGGGTAAAGATCGTGCCGCCACCGGGATTGGGGGCGTGGCTGAGCCGGCCATGCAGAAGTTCCACGATGGACCGGCAGATGTTCAGCCCCATGCCCATTCCATGCGCCTTCGTGCTGACGAAGGGATCGTAAAGCCGCTTCTCGAGGTCGGGCGGGATGCCCGGCCCCTGGTCGATGACATCCAGCCGCAGGATCCGGTCCTCGGGGATCAGTCTCAGCGTCAGCCTGTCCCCGTGCCGGGGGCCTTCGGACATCGCCTCCATCCCGTTCCGGATCAGGTTGACCATCACCTGCTCCAAGAGGATACGGTCTGCCGTCACCGGGCCGGGAGCCGGCTCTGAAACCTCCAGCAGCAGCTTAACCCGGCGTTCCCGCGCCTCGGCGGCCATGAGGGCGACGGCATCCGCCGCGACCTCGGCCAGATCGAGGGACACGAGCTGCGGCTCGCGCTTCTTCACGAAGTCCTGAATCCGGCGGATGATCAGACCCGCGCGCCGGGCCTGGGCGCCGAGGTTCTCGAACGCGGTCCTGACCATGGGCGAATCGGCCTGACCGGACTCGACCAGATTCAGCCCGCCGGCCGCATAGGAGGCAATTGCGCCAAGGGGCTGGTTCAGTTCGTGCGCAAGCGTCGAGGCCATCTCGCCCATGGTCACCAGCCGCCCGGTCCGCGCAAGGCTGTCTTCCTGCGCACGCGCGCTGCGCGCGGTCCGCTTGGCCTCGGTGATGTCGATGACCGACCCCATCCAGCCGTGGTGGCGGCCCGCGGCATCGATCAGGGGCGCCTCGTAGACCTGCACCTCGATCTCCCGTCCGTCGGCGCGGCGGAACCGGGTCTCGAAGCTTTTCGGCGTCGCGGGGCCGGTGGCCAGAGCGTGCTGGCGCGCAAGGGTTTCCTCGACCGCGTCGGGCGACCAGTAGGGCATCGGCGGCAGGTGACCGATGAGCTTCTCTGCAGGCAGGCCGACCAGCTTGCAGAAGGCGGCGTTGACGTAAAGGATGCGCCCCTCCATGTCCTTGGCGCGCATGCCGACCGTCAGGCTTTCCTCCATCGACCGGCGAAAAGCCATTTCAGCGCGCAGGCGTTCCTCTGCCCTGCGCCGGTGGGTGGCGTTCCGCTGCACGACCAGCAGGGCCAGAACCGCAAACCCCGCAAGGCCGACGATGGCGCCCAGAAGCACCACGTTGCCGACGGCCTCGGGCCGGTCATAGGCGGTGATCTGCAAGCTTGTGCCAGACAGAGGCGGGTCGAAGCTGATGGTGTGGAACGGCGCACCGTCGGCGACGGGTCTGCGCGCGCGCTCGGCCAGGGTCCCGCTGGTGTCGAAGATGCGGACGGCATACTGCTCGGCAATCCACCAGGGGATGTGGCGATCGAGCATCAGCGGCAGCGCAAGCGTCGCGACGACCACACCCCCCTCGGCCCCCGATCGGCGCAGGGCGAGGGTGACAGTCCCATTCTCGACCGGCCCGTAGACGGGTCTGGCAGTCGCGGCCGCGGACCGCAACAGCGGATCGACCAGCGCCCGGCCCGCCGGTGCCATGTCCTGCGGGACCGAGTCGACAAGCGCGCCGGTCCCGTCGAACCACTGCATGGACAGCGTTTCCGGATTGGCTGCGATATGCAGCCTGGCCCGGTTCTTCAGGGTCTCCATGCCGGTGCCCGACGCCGCATCGAGCGCAAGCCGCACCAGCATGTCCTCGTCCACGGCCAGTTGGAACCGCAGGGTCTGTTCGACCCACAGCGCGTCGGTGGCCAGCTTGGCGCGCGCGCGCTCGTCGTCGGACCGGCCCACCACCCAGACCAGCGCGCCCACCAGCACGACCAGCGCAACGATGGCCACCAGCGGGATGATCGACAAAAGGTCCCAGCGCCGCGAGCCCATCAGGCTTTCGGTCAACCCGGGGTCCGGGCCTTGCTGCGGCTCTTGTGCCGCAGGCGTGCTGGCCTGCATGTCCTTCGTGTGCGCACCCTCCCCGATGGCCGCGCCCCATTCCTTCCATCCGGGCGTTGGCTTGTCCATTGCGGAAACCCACAATAGCGCGACTGGCCCTGATGCGGCATCACTCAAGGCAATCCGCCGAGGAGGGCGGACAACCGGAGGAAATCAACATGCTTACCCGTCGCAGCCTTGCCGCGCTTGCCGGCGCAACCGCCCTTGCCCTGTCGCTTGCCGCCCCGCTCGCCGCGCAGGACAAGATCGTCATCAAGTTCAGCCACGTCGTTGCCCCGGACACGCCCAAGGGCAAGGCGGCAGCCAGGTTCGAGGAACTGGCGGAGGCTTACACGAACGGCGCGGTGGACGTCGAGGTCTATCCCAACAGCCAGCTCTACAAGGACAAGGAAGAGATGGAGGCGCTCCAACTGGGCGCCGTGCAGATGCTGGCTCCGTCGCTGGCCAAGTTCGGGCCCCTGGGCGTGCAGGACTTCGAGGTATTCGACCTGCCCTTCCTGTTCGACGACTACGAGGCGCTACGCAAGGTGACGCAGGGCGAGGTCGGGAAGATGCTTCTGGCCAAGCTGGAGGACAAGGGGATCAAGGGGCTTGCCTACTGGGACAACGGCTTCAAGATCATGTCGGCGAACAGCCCGCTGAAATCGCCGGATGACTTCCTGGGCCTGAAGATGCGCATCCAGTCGTCCAAGGTGATCGAGGCCTACATGAACCGCCTCGGCGCGGTGCCGCAGGTCATGGCCTTCTCCGAGGTCTATCAGGCGCTGCAGACCGGGGTCGTGGACGGCACCGAGAATCCGCCCTCGAACATGTATACCCAGAAGATGAACGAGGTGCAGAAGCACGCGACGGTGTCGAACCACGGCTACCTGGGCTATGCGGTGATCGTGAACAAGCAGTTCTGGGATGGCCTGCCCGAGGATGTCCGCGCCGGTCTGGAAAAGGCCATGGCCGAGGCCACCGACTACGCCAACGCCATCGCCAAGGACGAGAACGACGCCGCGCTTGCGGCCATGCAGGCGGCCGGCACGACCGAGTTCTACACCCTGACCGACGAAGAACGCGCCGCCTGGGCTGCGGCCATGGCCCCGGTCTATGACGAGATGTCCGACCGCATCGGCGCCGAGACCATCGCTGCCGTCAAGGGCGTGCTGGGGATGTAAGCCCCTGCCGGGCGGCCCTCATCCGGCCGCCCGTTTCCCTTTCTCCACGCATTTCGAACCCTGCGAGGTGTGCCATGCTGCGCCTGCTGGACCGGTTCGAGGAAGTGATGATCGCCACGCTGATCGCGTTGGCGACCGTGCTCATCTTCGTGTCGGTCACCCATCGCTTTGCCATCGGCTTCGCCGCAGACCTGGTCGGCTATGCCCGCGCCCACGAGCTGGAGGGGCTTGGCGCCTTCGCCCGGTCGGTGTTCAAGACCGTGAACGGCCTCAAGCTGACCTGGGCACAGGAAGCCTGCATCTACCTCTTCGTCTGGATGGCCAAGTTCGGCGCCGCCTATGGCGTGCGGACCGGCATCCATGTCGGCGTCGACATCCTGGCCGAGCGGCTGACGGGTTCGGCGCGGCGCGCGATCACCACCATCGCCATGTCCGGCGGGGTGATCTTCACCGCGATCCTGACCTGGATCGGCAGCGATTTCGTCTGGCATGTCCGGGCGGGCGGGCAGACCTCTCCCGATCTGGAGATGCCGATGTGGATCATCTACCTGGCGGTGCCGCTCGGCTCGGCCCTGATGTGCTTCCGCTTCCTCCAGGCGCTGGCCCGCTACCTGAGGACGGGAGAGCTCGCGCATCACGACCACGGCGCTGTCGATGGCCTGGACGACGAGGCCGAGGATGTGGCCAAGGGGGGCCACGCATGACCGCGCTTCTGATCTTCGCCATCCTGGCGCTGCTTCTGGTCACCGGCATGCCCGTGTCCATCGCGCTGGGCCTCACGGTTTTCACCTTCCTCTTCGGCTTTTCCAACGTGCCGATGGATGCCATCGCGCTGAAGCTGTTCACCGGCATCGAGAAGTTCGAGATCATGGCGATCCCGTTCTTCATCCTCGCCGGCAACTTCCTGACCCACGGCGGCGTGGCGCGGCGGATGATCCGCTTTGCCTCGTCGATGGTGGGGCACTGGTATGGCGGCCTCGGGCTGGCCTCGGTCCTGTCCTGCGCGCTGTTCGCCGCGATCTCCGGCTCCAGTCCCGCCACCGTGATGGCCGTTGGGTCGATCATGCTGCCCGCCATGACGCGTCAGGGCTATCCGCCGCAGTTCGGCGTCGGCACGATCACCAGTTCCGGCGGGCTTGGTATCCTGATCCCGCCGTCGATCGTCATGGTGATGTATGCCGTGGCCACATCTGGCATGGTGGTGCAGGGACCGGACGGCGACCCCGTCATGTCGGCCTCGATCGGCGATCTGTTCATCGCGGGCGTGGTGCCGGGGCTCCTGCTGGCGGCGATGCTGGCGGGCACCACGACCTGGCGGGCCTGGAAGAACGACTATCCCCGCTTGCCCCGCGCCTCGTTCAAGGACCGCTGGAAGGCGTTCCGCGAAAGTGTCTGGGGGCTGATGCTGATCGTCATCATCATGGGTGGCATCTATGGCGGCATCTTCACGCCGACCGAGGCGGCGGCGGTTTCGGCAGTCTATGCCTTCGTCGTGGCGGTCTGGGTCTACAGGGACATCAGGCTGTCGGACGTGCCGAAGGTGCTGCTGAACTCGGCCGCGATGTCGGCGATGCTGCTCTATATCATCACCAACGCCGTGATGTTCGCCTTCATCCTGACCTCGGAACAGATTCCGCAGGCGCTTTCGGCCTGGATCGTCGATCTGGGGCTTGGCCAGGTGGGCTTCCTGCTGATCGTGAACGTGATGCTGCTGACGATCGGCATGGTCATGGAGCCCTCGGCCATCGTGCTGATCATGGCACCGATCCTCTACCCGGTCGCCATGGCGCTTGGCGTGGACCCGGTGCATTTCGGGATCATGCTGGTGGTCAACATGGAGATCGGCCTCTGCACGCCGCCCGTGGGCCTGAACCTCTACGTCGCCTCGTCGCTGTCACGGCTGGGACTGACCGAGGTCACGCGCTCCACCTGGCCCTGGCTTCTGACCATGCTGACCTTCCTGATGCTGATCACCTACGTCCCGGCGATCACACTGGTCCTGCCAAGGCTGCTTGGCATGTAGAAAAGACCGGCCGCGCAGGCACGTCCTGCGCGGCCAGCCGTCATCGGGGGCTGCTCGTCCTCCTCCCCCGCATCCAGCCCTCAGCCCCTGGCTTGCCGGATCAGATCCAGGATCTCCTTCGCCGCGGCCGGGATGTTGGTCCCGGGACCGAAGATCGCCTTGACCCCCGCCGCCTTGAGGAAATCATAGTCCTGCTGCGGGATGACGCCGCCGCAGATCACCAGGATGTCGCCCGCACCGCGTTCCTTCAGCACCTCGATCAGCCGGGGCGCCAGCGTCTTGTGCCCCGCCGCCTGGGAGGAAATCCCGATCACATGCACGTCGTTGTCGATCGCATCCTGCGCCGCCTCCTCGGGCGTCTGGAACAGCGGGCCCACATCCACGTCGAACCCGATGTCGGCAAAGGCCGTGGCGATCACCTTGGCCCCACGGTCGTGCCCGTCCTGGCCCATCTTGACCACCAGCATCCGCGGCCGCCGGCCCTCGGCCTCGGCGAAGGCCTCCACGTCCTTCTGGATCGCCTCGAACCCCGCATCGCCCTCGTAGGCAGCGCCATAGACCCCGGCCAGCGTCTTGACCTCGGCGCGATGCCGTCCAAACACCTTTTCCATGGCCATCGAGATCTCTCCCACGCTCGCCCGTGCCCGGGCCGCTTCCACCGCCGCTTCCAGAAGGTTGCCGCCCGCACCCGCGCGCCGGGTCAGTTCGTCCAGCGCCGCCTGGCAGCGCACCTCGTCGCGGCCCGCGCGCACCGCCTTCAGCCGCGCGACCTGGGCCTCGCGCACGGCCATGTTGTCGATGTCGAGGATCTCGATCGGGTCCTCCTTGTCCTTGCGGTACTTGTTGACCCCGACGATCACCTCCTCGCCGCGGTCGATCATCGCCTGGCGCCGCGCCGCCGTCTCCTCGATCCGCAGCTTCGGCATGCCAGAGGCCACCGCCTTGGTCATGCCGCCCATGGCCTCGACTTCCCCGATCAGCTTCCAGGCCTCCTCGGCCAGCTGCGCGGTCAGGTATTCCACATAGTAGGACCCGGCCAGCGGATCGACGACATGGGTGATCCCGGTCTCTTCCTGCAACACCAGCTGGGTATTGCGCGCGATCCGGGCCGAGAACTCGGTCGGCAGGGCAATCGCCTCGTCCAGGGCGTTGGTGTGCAGGGACTGAGTGCCGCCCAGCACCGCCGCCATCGCCTCGTAGGCGGTGCGGATCACGTTGTTGTAGGGGTCCTGCTCCTGAAGGCTCACCCCGCTCGTCTGGCAATGCGTGCGCAGCATCAGGCTCGACGCCTTCTTCGCCCCGAACCCGGACATGATCCGGTGCCACAGCATCCGCGCGGCCCGCAGCTTTGCGACCTCCATGAAGAAGTTCATGCCGATGGCGAAGAAGAACGACAGCCGCCCGGCGAAATCGTCCACGTCCATCCCGCGCGCGATGGCGGCCTGCACATATTCCTTGCCGTCGGCCAGGGTGAAGGCCAGCTCTTGCACCAGGTTCGCGCCCGCCTCCTGCATGTGGTAGCCGGAGATGGAAATCGAGTTGAACTTCGGCATCTCGCGCGAGGTGTATTCGATGATGTCCGCGATGATCCGCATCGAAGGTTCGGGCGGGTAGATATAGGTGTTCCGCACCATGAATTCCTTCAGGATGTCGTTCTGGATCGTCCCCGACAGGTCCGCCCGCGCCACACCCTGTTCCTCTCCGGCAACGATGAAATTCGCCAGAATCGGGATCACCGCCCCGTTCATCGTCATGGAAACGCTGATCTTCTCCAGCGGGATGCCGTCAAAGAGGATCTTCATGTCCTCGACGCTGTCGATGGCGACCCCTGCCTTTCCAACATCGCCCACCACGCGCGGGTGATCGCTGTCATAGCCCCGGTGCGTCGCCAGATCGAAGGCAACCGACACACCCTGCTGCCCACCCGCCAGGGCCTTGCGGTAGAAGGCGTTCGATTCCTCGGCGGTCGAGAAGCCCGCATACTGCCGGATCGTCCAGGGCCGCCCTGCATACATCGTCGCCCGGACCCCCCGGGTGAAGGGCGCGACACCGGGCAGCTCGCCCATCTGCGGCAGCCCGTGCACGTCCGCCGCCGTGTAGAGCGGCTTGACCGTGATCCCCTCCAGCGTCTGCCAGTTCAGCGCCTCCGGGCCCCTGCCCTTCAACTCCTTCGAGGCCAGCGCCTCCCACTCCTTCAGGTCCGCCATCTCTCTCTCCGTTCCGCGCCGATCCGGCGCTTGGGCTTTTGCCGAAAGCCGCCTATATCAGGGCCATGAAAGCCGTCGCCCGCCGCCCGTTTCTTGCCGTTCTGGCCCTGGCCATTCCGGCGCTTGTCCTTTCCGCCCGGGCCGACGAGGCCCAGGCGATTGCCGATCAGACCGCCGATCCGGCTGGGGACGCCCCCCCGGCCTTCGGCCCCGTCCCGGCCTCCGAGGTTGTGGAGGCCGAGCTTCTCTTCCTGCGCCGCCCGGTCATCGTCTTTGCCGACAGTCCGGCCGATCCCGCCTTCGTGCGGCAGATGGAGCTTCTGACCCGCCACTATGCGCAATTCGAGGCCCGGGACGTGATCCTCATCACCGACACCGACCCCGCGAACCCCTCCGACCTGCGCAGGAAACTCAGGCCCCGTGGCTTCTCGCTCGTGCTGATGGACAAGGACTGGAAACCCTCGATCCGCAAACCCCTGCCCTGGGACGGGCGCGAGATCATCAATTCCATCGACAAGATGCCGATCGCGCGCTCCGAGGCGCTGGAGCGCAACCCGGCGGGACGGTAGGGCCCCGGAAAACCCGCGAGTCCCGCACCGAAGCCGCTGAAGGCCCTGTCTCGATGTCTTCCAGGGGAAAGCCCCTGCCTCGAGCATTGCACCATCACTCGAACTCCATGATGACGTCATCGACCTTCAGGCTCGCCCCGGCGCTGGCCTTGATCTTCTTGACCACGCCCTTCCTTTCGGCCTTCAGGATGTTCTCCATCTTCATCGCCTCGACCGTGGCCAGCGCCTGACCCTCCTGGACCTCCTCGCCTTCGGACACCGCGATCTTCACCACCAGGCCCGGCATCGGGCACAGCAGATACTTGGACGTGTCCGGCGGCGCCTTTTCCAGCATCAGCCCGGACAGCGCCTTCTGCCTCGGCGTCTGCACCCGGACCTTCAGATCCGCACCCCGAAGCCGGATGCGGAAGCCCATGGGGATCTTCCCGACCTTCAGCACCAGGGGCTCTCCGCCAACGCTCAGGCGGGCTAGCGGCTGCCCCGGCGTCCAGTCGCTTTCCACCCGCAGCTCGGTCCCGTCGTCGAACATCACTGTCGAACCGGCAGGATCGGCCAGGATCGCGACATTCCAGGTTTCGCCCTGCAGGCTCACCACCCAGTCGTCACCCACCCGACGGGTATGGTTGTCCATCGTGCCCGAGATGCGGGTGCGCCGGATTTCCGCCACCCGGTTCATCGCCGCCGCAGCCGCCGCGACCCGGCGCAGGAGGCTGGCGTCCAGCGTGGCCCCCGTGAATCCGCCCTCGTATTCCTCGGCGATGAAGGCCGTGCTGATGTTGCCGCTGGTGAAACGCGGATGGTCCATCACGGCGGAACAGAACGGCAGGTTGTGGCCGATGCCTTCCACCTCGAAGGTGTCGAGCGCAAGCCGCATCTCCTCGATGGCATCCGCCCGCGTCGGCCCCCAGGTGCAGAGCTTGGCGATCATCGGGTCGTAGAACATGCTGATCTCGCCGCCCTCGTAGACGCCGGTGTCGTTCCGCACGATCCCGCCGCGCTCGGTCTTGCCCTCGACCGGGGGCCGGTAGCGGGTGAGACGGCCGATGGAGGGCAGGAAGTTACGGTAGGGGTCCTCGGCGTAAAGGCGGCTTTCCATCGCCCAGCCGTGGATCTTCAGGTCCTGTTGCCTGAACGGCAGCGGCTGACCGGCGGCCACCCGGATCATCTGTTCGACCAGATCCACCCCGGTGATCAGCTCCGTCACCGGGTGTTCCACCTGCAAACGGGTATTCATTTCAAGGAAATAGAAGTTGCGGTTGCCATCGACGATGAATTCCACCGTGCCCGCGCTGGTGTAGCCCACCGCCTTGGCCAAGGCGCAGGCCTGTTCGCCCATCTCCTTGCGCGTCGCCTCGTCCAGGAAGGGAGACGGCGCCTCTTCGATCACCTTCTGGTTCCGGCGTTGGATCGAACACTCCCGCTCGTGCAGGTAGACGCAGTTGCCGTGCCTGTCGGCCAGCACCTGGATCTCGATATGGCGCGGCTGCGTCACGAATTTCTCGATGAAGATGCGGTCGTCGCCGAAGCTCGACGCCGCCTCGTTCCTCGAGGACTGGAACCCCTCCGCCGCCTCGGCATCGGTCCAGGCGATCCGCATCCCCTTGCCGCCGCCGCCGGCGCTTGCCTTGATCATCACCGGATAGCCGATCTCGCGGCTGATCTTCACCGCCTCGTCGGCGTCGGCGATCAGGCCCATGTAGCCCGGCACCGTGCTGACCCCTGCCTCCTGGGCGATCTTCTTCGAGGTGATCTTGTCACCCATCGCCTCGATGGCCGGACTGGGCGGGCCGATGAACACAACCCCCTCGGCCTCCAGCGCAGCGGCGAAGTTGCGGTTTTCCGACAGGAAGCCGTAGCCCGGATGCACCGCCTGCGCGCCGGTCTGGCGGATGGCCTGCATGATCCGGTCGATCACGATATAGGACTGCGCGGCCGGGGGCGGGCCGATATGCACCGCCTCGTCCGCCATCTGGACGTGCAACGCATTGCGGTCGGCGTCGGAATAGACCGCCACCGTCCTGATCCCCATCTTGCGCGCCGTCTTGACCACGCGACAGGCGATCTCGCCCCGGTTGGCGATCAGGATCTTGTCAAACATCGGTTTCCCCCAGTCGGAATGCAAAAGGACCACCCGGGCGGTCAGCCCGGATGGTCCATGGTGTCAGGTGAACCCGCCCGAAGGCGGTTACGTCAGTAGCCCGAGCGGCAGGGCGGCAGGCCCAGCTCGATGCCGCAGGTCGCGACCCCGGCCAGACCGCCGATGACCGCACCGGTAAGAACGTCGTTTTCCGTCGCATCGGCGACCAGCGCGCCTGCGGCGGCACCGGCCATCCCGCGCGACGCCGGATCCTGCATGCATCCGGCAAGCGACGTGGAAAGAAGGGCAAAGACGATAAGCGACTTGCGCATGGAAGACTGCCTCGTGGGTTTGTTGTTATTGCCGTGAAATCTACCGCAAAATCGCGGATTTGAAAGCGGTTTCTCGCCTTGCTCGCACAATCGGCAAGGACCCGCTCCATCCACAGGATCGGTCCGGCCAGGGACAGGCCGGACCGAAAGGAAGGGGAAGGGTAACAACGTAGACTGCGCAAGCCGGAGTTGGAGTGACACGGGCTTGCACGGAAACAATGGCACCAGGCGTCAGACATTGCAAATAGCGTGAGAACAGCCGCTCGGGCTTGAGCAAGACAACGCCAAAAACCATTCCCGGTCGGCAAGATCACGCCTATTCCTCCCCGTTCCAGTCGGCGTCGGCATCCAGCGCATTGGGCGCGTCCGGCGCGAACACCTCGGGGAAGGCGGCCTCGGCGCGTTTGACATCGATCTTGAGCAGCGCTTCGTAGGAGCAGGGGTCGAACGGGTCCTCGGCGGCGATCACCTCGCGGCCGAACAGCCAGGACAGCCGGCCGGCGTCGAGATTGCCGCGCTCGAAGGGTTCGGCACCGAAATACTGCCAGAGTGCGGCCATGAAAGCCTGATCCGCCATGCGGTCAAGGTATTTGCGATCCTTGAACCGCTCGCGCCGGATCAGTTTCGTTGCGCCTTCCTTCACATTGGCGCGGCGGATGGTGAACTGGAAATCCGTCCCCGGCATCCGCCCGGGGAAACCACGGTGTTTCAGCATCGGTTCTTGCTCCTGTCAGTGCAGTCGCGCGAACCGATAGGGGAAAGCGGGGCCGCGGCCCAGCGGAACCGCGACCCTGCGGCCTCAGCCCCGGGTGGGCGGGCGTTGCGGATCCTGCGTGTCGGAATCGTTGTCGCCGCCACGCCGCACCGGCACACAGATCGGCCATTGGCCGGCGACGGTGAAGGTCGGCCGCTCATTGGCCTTGCAACGGTCCTCGCAGCGCGGCAACTGGCGCATGGGCGGCTGATAGTTGGGATCGCGCAATTGGCTGTCGCTGACGCAGACATCCTCAAGCCTGCCGAACTTGTCGTAGACGGGTTCGGGAACAACGGGATCCGGCTGCTTGGCACAGGCGACCAGAACAGCCAGTGATCCGATTGCCGCAATTGCAAGCTTTGGCATGAAAAGTCCTCCACAAAAGGAAAGCGAGCACCGACAGCATAATCGGCAACAAATACGCGATCAACTTTTTGTGGGAAGATGGCGAGGCCCGCGCGGGGCGTCAGCGAGGTAGGCGCGGGCCCGACCGGCATGCGCCGGCAGGCCCGCTCCGCAAAATTACTTGTACTTGCCCGTGTAGGTCGGCTCGACCGTGACCGGCTCAACCGGCTCGACCGGCTGCTTCTTGGCGCAAGCGGCGAAAGCCGACACCATAGCCAGAACCAGAACGAGACGTGCGCTCTTCGACATCCTCTACTCCATCTTTCTTGGGGTGCTTCGGACCCCGTGCGGGTATCCGGCACCTGTTCGCTGTTCAAGGCCGACTTGGCCCGGCCCGTGGCAACCTTACCGGAAACCGATCCGGATTGGTATGACGCCGGAGCCAAGTTCCCGACCTGTGGCGTTCCTACATCAGCCCAATGTACAAGGCCAGCAGGAAAAACAACATTTAGCGTCCGCATCAGAAAACCTCCCACACGCAGACGCCGTTTTCCGGGCGGAAGGATTCGAAGAACTGGACCACGTCCGGCGCTGGCTGGCCGAAAGGGACAGCCTCGCTGGAAAAGGAGATCACAATCTGCTGCGGCGCGGGCACCATGCCGTCGATCCGCCTGATCGCAAAGCTGTCGCAGAGCGCCTGCATGTCCGCGGCCGCGGCCTCGGCGTCACCGGTGTCCAGCCCGGGCGCGAGGAACCGGAACCGCGCCGTCGCCCCGGCCGGCCCGCGCGCATTGGTGATGACGTCGATGAGCGAGAGCTTCCGCCCGGACGGCACACTGACGGCCTCGCCCGCTGGCGCCTCTTCTTGGCAGCCAGCCGTTGCCGCAAGCGCGACGCAGATCAGAGCGTGAAGGATCGAGACGCGGCGCATGGGTTACAGCGGGATATTGTCGTGCTTCTTCCCGGGCATCACCGCCTTCTTGCCGCGCAGCGCGGCAAAGGCCCGCGCCACCCGGCGGCGTGTGGAATGGGGCATGATGACCTCGTCGATGAACCCCTTCTCCGCCGCGACGAAGGGGTTGGCGAAGCGGTCCTCGTAATCCTTGACCCGTGCGGCGATCTTCTCCGGCTCGCCCAACTCGCTGCGATACAGGATCTCTACCGCCCCCTTCGCCCCCATCACCGCCACCTCGGCCGTGGGCCAGGCATAGTTGAAATCGGCCTTCAGGTGCTTGGACGCCATCACCACATAGGCCCCGCCATAGGTCTTGCGGGTCAGCACCGTGACCTTCGGCACCGTCGCCTCGCCATAGGCGAACAGAAGCTTCGCACCGTGCTTGATGACCCCGCCATACTCCTGCCCCGTCCCCGGCAGGAAGCCCGGCACGTCGACGAAGGTCAGGATCGGGATCTCGAAGGCATCGCAGAACCGCACGAAGCGCGCGGCCTTGCGGCTGGCGTCGATGTCGAGGCAGCCGGCCAGCACCATCGGCTGATTGGCCACCACCCCCACCGTCTGCCCCTCCAGCCGGATGAAGCCGATGACGATGTTGGCGGCAAAGTCCTTCTGCACCTCGAAGAAATCGCCTTCGTCGGCGATCTTCAGGATCAGTTCCTTCATGTCGTAGGGCTGGTTCGGGTTGTCCGGAACCAGCGTGTCGAGGCTGGGCTCGATCCGGGCGGGGTCGTCGAAGAAGGGCCTGACCGGTGCCTTCTGCCGGTTGTTCAGCGGCAGGAAATCGAACAGCCTGCGGATCTCGGCCAGGGCCTCCACGTCATTCTCGAAGGCCCCGTCCGCGACCGACGACTTGCGGGTGTGGGTCGAGGCGCCCCCCAGTTCCTCGGCCGTCACCACCTCGTTCGTCACCGTCTTCACCACGTCGGGGCCTGTGACGAACATGTAGCTCGAATCCTTCACCATGAAGATGAAGTCGGTCATGGCGGGCGAATAGACCGCACCGCCCGCGCAGGGCCCCATGATGAGGCTGATCTGCGGCACCACGCCCGAGGCCTCGATGTTGCGCTGGAACACCTCGCCATAGGCGGCGAGGCTGGCCACGCCCTCCTGGATCCGGGCGCCGCCGGAATCGTTGATCCCGATCACCGGGGCGCCATTCTGCATCGCCATGTCCATGATCTTGCAGATCTTCGCGCCATGGGTTTCGCTGACCGATCCCCCCATGACGGTGAAGTCCTGGCTGAACACATAGACCTGCCGGCCGTTGATCGTGCCCCAGCCCGTCACCACGCCGTCACCTGCCGGGCGGTCCTTCTCCATCCCGAAATCGGTGCAGCGGTGCGCGACGAACATGTCGAACTCCTCGAACGATCCCTCGTCGAGCAGAAGCTCGATCCGCTCGCGCGCCGTCAGCTTGCCCTTGGCATGCTGCGCCGCGACCCTCCGCTCGCCGCCCCCGGCCCGCGCAGCCGCGCGACGGGCCTCAAGCTCTTCCAGGATATCCTTCATCGCGCGCTCCCCCACGGTTGATGGCCGGGCGCAATCTAGGGGAAGGCCGCTGGTGCGAGAAGCGCGAAACGGCGAATTTGCAAACTTGTTTGAAACACCGCTGATCAAATCGCAAATCAGCAAAGCATTGGACGCGGCGCCGCCCCGCGCTATTCCGACGCGCACTCCATTCCCGAGGACATCATGACCCTGCCCATCCCCGTCATCACCATCGGCCTTCTGCTCGCCTCGAACGTATTCATGACCTTCGCCTGGTATGGCCACCTGAAATTCAAGGAAAGCGCGCTGATCACGGTGATCCTGGTCTCCTGGGGGATCGCCTTCTTCGAATATGTGCTGCAGGTTCCGGCCAACCGCATCGGCTATGGCCATTTCAACGCCGCCCAGCTCAAGACGATCCAGGAGGTCATCACCCTGTCCGTCTTCGCCGCCTTTTCCGTGCTCTACCTCAAGGAGCCGCTGATGTGGAACCATCTGCTAGGCTTTGCCTTCATCGCGCTGGGAGCGTTCTTCATCTTCCACAAATGGGCCTGACGTCGGATTTCCGCACCTGTCCGCCTGTGGACAAACCGGACCGGCAGGCGTAGCCCTGCGCCGATGCAATCCCCAGTTTTCCTCGACAGGACGACACCTCCGAAGATCGTCACGCTGATCCTGATCGCCGGGCTCTCGGCGCTTACCATGAACATCTTCCTGCCCTCGCTCCCCGGGATGGCGGTCTGGTATGGCGTGCCCTATGGCGTGATGCAGCAGTCGGTTGCGCTCTATCTGCTGCTCTCAGCGCTATTGCAGATCGTCATCGGCCCGGTCTCCGACCGCTACGGACGCCGGGCCGTCCTGATCTGGTCGCTGGTCCTGTTCCTGCTGGCCACGCTTGGAACCCTGCTTGCGCCGACCGCCACCTGGTTCCTGGTCTTCCGCATGGCTCAGGCCGTCATCGCCGCCGGCATGGTCCTGTCACGCGCCGTCGTCCGCGACATGGTGGCCGACGAACGCGCGGCCAGCATGATCGGCTATGTGACCATGGGGATGAGCCTCGTGCCCATGATCGGCCCGGTGATCGGCGGGGTCCTCGACGACCTCTACGGCTGGCAGGCGAACTTCGCCCTGCTCCTCATCCTCGGGCTCGCCACCCTTGCCCTCGTCTGGGCCGACCTCGGCGAGACCGCCACCCTCAGCCGCGTCAGCCTGATGGATCAGGTCCGCAGCTACCCCGCCCTCTTCGCGTCGCGGAGGTTCTGGGGCTACACGCTGGCCGCCGCCTTTGCCTCGGGCTGCTTCTTTGCCTATCTCGGCGGCGCGCCCTATGTCGGCGACAAGATCTTCGGCCTGTCCTCGACCGAGGTCGGGGCGCTTTTCGCCCTGACCGCCATCGGCTATGCGGCGGGCAATTTCCTCGCCGGGCGCTACTCGGTGCGGATCGGGATGAACCGGATGATCCTGATCGGCTGCATGGTCACCTCCGCGGGCCTTGCCCTGTTGACCCTGCTCACCTTCGCCGGGCTTTCCGGCCCCGTGGTGTTCTTCGGACTGACGGTCTTCATGGGGCTCGGCAACGGCATCTGCCTGCCCAATGCCAACGCCGGGATGCTGTCGGTGCGCCCCGACCTCGCCGGCACCGCCTCGGGCCTCGGCGGAGCGATCCTGATCGGCGGTGGCGCCGCCCTTGCCGCCATCGCGGGCATCCTCCTCGGCCCCGGCTCCTCGGAGCTGCCGCTGATCCTCCTGATGCTCGCCTCCTCGATCGCCTCCGTCGTGGCCATCTTCTTCGTCATGCGACGCGCGCGTCAGATCGGCGCCGCATGACTTCTGCTTGACGCATCTTTGCAAAGCGCCGCATAGCTTTGCAAAGAGGTCCCCGATGCCCACCCAGAAACTCTACGCCGGCGTCAAACTGCGCGAGATCCGCGGCAGGCTGTCGCTGACCCAGAAGGCCTTCGCCGACAAGCTGAAGGTGTCCCTGCCCTATCTCAACCAAATGGAGAACAACCACCGGCCGGTCTCGGCCGCCGTGGTGCTGGCGCTGGCGCAGGAATTCGGCCTCGATGTCACCGAACTGACTGTCGGCGAAAGCGAACGCCTTGTGACCGACATGCGCGAGGCACTGGCCGACCCGGTGTTCACCACCGCCAGCCCGCCGCTCGCCGATTTGCGTCTGGCCGCCTCGAACGCGCCCGCGCTGGCCCGCGCCTTCCTCGACCTGCACCGCGCCTATCGCCAGACCCACGAACGGCTCGCCTCGCTGGATGAGGCGCTGGGGCGCGAAGACGCGGCGCTGCGCCCCTCGGCCTGGGAGGAGGTGCGCGATTTCTTCCACTACTGCGACAACTACCTCGACGCCATCGACCGTGCCGCCGAGCATTTCGCAACCGCGACCACCGGCGGAAAACCCATCGAAGGCCTGGCGCAGGACCTTCTGAAACGGGCCGGGATCAGCCTGCACTACTCCAGCACCGCGCCCTTGCGCCACTACGACCCGCAGGCGAAACGGCTCGACATCTCGGCCCGCGCCTCGGGGCCTTCGCAACGCTTCCAGCTCCTGCATCAGGTTGCGCTTCTGACCCAGAACGATCTGCTGGAAGCCACCCTCGACCTCGCGCGGTTCTCCACCACCGAAGCCCGCGACATCGCCAAGATCGGGCTTGCGAACTACTTCGCCGGCGCCGCGCTGCTGCCTTACCGCGCCTTCCTGACCGCCGCGCAGGAGGTGCGCCACGACCTCGAACGGCTGGCCGACATCTTCGGCGCCTCGATCGAACAGGTCGGCCACCGGCTGTCCACGATGCAGCGGCCGGGTGCCAAGGGCATCCCCTTCTTCTTCGTCCGTGTCGATCAGGCCGGCACGATCACCAAGCGCCACTCCTCGACCCGGCTGCAATTCGCCCGCTTCGGCGGGGCCTGCCCCCTGTGGAACGTCCACCAGGCCTTTGAAACGCCGGGGCAATTCCTGCGCCAACTGGCCGAGACGCCGGACGGCGTGCGCTATCTCTGTCTCGCCCGCGACGTGTCGAAACCGGCCGGGGCCTTCTTGGCCCCGGTTCGACGCTATGCCATCGGTCTTGGCTGCGAGGTGCAGCACGCACCCCAGCTCGTCTATTCCGACGGGCTCGACCTGAAAGGCCGGTTCGAGCCGATCGGCATCTCCTGCCGGATTTGCGAGCGGGTGAATTGCCACCAGCGCTCGGTCCCACCGCTGGAAGGTCGGCTGAAGATCAACCCCAACGCCCGCGACGTGCTGCCCTACGAGATCGGCTGACCGCCCCTCGGCCTCCCCGGGTAGGGTGCGCCACGGCGCGCCAAACGTCGGTGCGCTGTAGCGCACCCTACTTGTGCAAGGCTGCCGCGATCTGATCCTTCAGGCGCGACCGGGTCTTGCGCAGATGCTCTTCCTCTTCCTCTGTCAGAAGATCCAGCCGCGTCTCGGCACGATGCACCTTGTCGTTCACGCTATCGTAGTCGCTCAGCAGCTTGGCGAAATGCGCATCCGACACCTTCAACGCGCTGATCTTCGCCGCCTCGCCCGGAAATTCCTCTTGCAGCGTATGCGGGGTGTTCGACATGCCGGTCTCCTTCTTGACTGTCGGTGACGGTCTAGAAGGCCCTAGCCCACCCCGCCTTGACCCGGATCAACCTACCGCTGAGACACCCGCCAGTTCGGGTTGATCCAGGGCTCCAGGTTCGAGGCGGGCAAGGGCGCGCGTCCCAGGATGTGATCGGCCGCCTTTTCGCCAGTCATGATCGACGGAGCGTTGAGATTGCCGTTGGTAATCTGCGGAAAGATCGACGAATCGGCCACCCGCAAACCCTCCACCCCGATCACCCGGCATTCCGGATCGACCACTGCCATCGGGTCCGAGGCCCGCCCCATCCGGCAGGTGCCGCAGGGGTGATAGGCGCTTTCGACATGCTCGCGCAGGAAATCGTCCAGTTCCGTGTCGGTCTGCACCTTCGGCCCCGGTTGCAACTCGGCCTTCAGATAGGGTTTGAACGCCTCCTGCCCGAAGATCTCGCGCGTCAGGCGGATGCAGGTGCGGAAATCCTCCCAGTCCTCGGGATGGGACATGTAGTTGAACCGGATGACCGGGGCATCCGTCGGATTGCCGGACCGCAGCGTGACCGACCCGCGCGACTTCGACCGCATCGGCCCGACATGGGCCTGAAAGCCGTGGCCCTCGGCCACCGCCTTGCCGTCATAGCGCACGGCGATCGGCAGGAAGTGATACTGGATGTCGGGGTATTCCACCCCCGCCTTCGAGCGGATGAAGGCGCAGGCCTCGAACTGGTTCGAGGCGCCGGGACCCTTGCCAGTCAACAGCCATTGCGCACCGACCCAGGCCTTGCCCCAGAGATTCCAGTACTTGTAAAGCGTTATCGGCTGGCTGGCCGCGAACTGCATGTAGATTTCCAGGTGATCCTGCAGGTTCGCCCCTACGCCCGGCCGGTCCGCGACGACCTCGATCCCGTGCTCCCGCAGATGCGCGGCGGGCCCGATCCCCGACAGCATCAGAAGCTTGGGCGAGTTGATCGACGAGGCCGCGATGATGACCTCGCGCCCCGCCCGGATCACCCGCCGCCCGGCGCGGGCGTCGATCTCCACCCCGACCGCGCGGCGGCCCTCCATCACGACGCGCCGGGCAAGGCCGCGCACGACCTGCACGTTCCCGCCCTTCAGCGCGGGCTTCAGGTAGGCATTGGCCGCAGACCAGCGCCGCCCCTTGTGGATCGTCGCCTCGAAGGGGCCGAACCCCTCCTGCTGCTGGCCGTTGTAATCCTGCGTCACCGGATAGCCCGCCTGCCGTCCGGCTTCGATGAAGGCGTCGAACAGCGGATTCTCGCGGGAACCCCGCGTCACATGCAGCGGGCCGTCCGTCCCCCGGAACTCCGGCCCCGACCCGCCGTGCGACTGCTCCATCCGCCGGAAATAGGGCAGCACATCGGCAAAGGACCAACCGTCCGCGCCCATCTCGGCCCAGGTGTCGAAATCCCTCGCATGGCCCCGGACATAGACCATTCCGTTTATCGAGGACGACCCCCCGATGACCTTGCCACGCGGCGTCGCCAGCACCCGGCCGCCCAGGTGCGGCTCGGGTTCCGTGGCGAACCCCCAGTCGTACAGCCCCATGTTCATCGGATAGCTGAGCGCGCCGGGCATCTGGATGAACGGCCCCGCATCCGACCCGCCATGCTCGATCACCGTCACCCGCTTGCCCGCCTCGGCCAGCCGGCAGGCCATCGCGCAGCCCGCCGATCCCGCGCCCACGATCACATGATCCGCATGCATCTCAGGCCCCCCGCACCAGTTCCGCCTCAAGATGGCGCAGCGCCAGCGCCACCGCCGCCGCCCCGTCCGGCGGGCCCGACTTCAGAACCTCGCGCAGGTAAAGCCCGTCGATCATCGCCCCCAGTGATTCGGCGATTCCCCCGGCCCGGTCCCCCGCCAGCGGTCGCAGCGACGAGACCAAATTCGACCTGAGCCGCCCCTGATAGACCGCCAGAAGCCGCCTCGCCTCGGGCACCGTCTGGGCCAGGACCCAGAAGTTCAACCAGGCCCCCACCGCCTCGCGCCGGAAGTTGCCGGGGCTGAAACTGGCCCGCAGAATCGCCCGGATCCGCCCCTCCGGCCCTTCCGCCGCCGCCAGCGCGCCGCGCACTTCCGCGCCGTAAAGCGTCATGATGTGGCGCATCGCGGCCAGGAACATGCCTTCCTTCGACCCGAAGTAGTGATGCGCCAGTGCGCTCGACATCCCCGCCCGCCTGGCGATCTGGCTGACGGTAACGTCCAGCGACCCCACCCTGCCGATCTCGACAATGGTGGCTTTCACCAGCGCGGCCTTGCGGATAGGCTCCATTCCAAGCTTCGGCATGACGGTCTGGCCCCAGAAAATACTTGCCAAACCGAATAAGGGCGAAGTTTATTGACTCGTCAATCAACAAAAACACCACGGGGAGTATCCATGTCCATCCGCTCTACCCTCCTGACCAGTGCCGTGACCTTCGCGCTGGCCGGGTCCGCCTTCGCCGAGGGCTGCGACAAGATTGTCTTCTCAGATGTCGGCTGGACCGACATCACCGCCACCACCGCTGCCACGACGCTGGTGCTCGAAGCGTTGGGGTATGAGACCGAGACCAACATCCTCTCGGTTCCCGTGACCTACGCCGGCCTTGCCGAGGGCGACATCGACGTGTTCCTCGGCAACTGGATGCCGACGATGGAGGGTGACATCGCCTCCTACCGCGAGGCCGGCACCGTCGAGACCGTCCGCACCAACCTCGAAGGCGCGAAGTACACGCTGGCCACCAACGAGGCCGGCGCGGCGCTGGGGATCAGCGACTTCGGCAACATCAAGGACCATGCCGATGCGCTGGAGGGCAAGATCTACGGCATCGAGGCCGGCAATGACGGCAACCGGCTGATCCTCGACATGATCGCTGCCGACCAGTTCGGTCTGGGCAAGTTCGAGCTGGTGGAAAGCAGCGAACAGGGCATGCTCGCCGAGGTGGACCGCAAGACCGGATCGGCCCAGCCCATCGTCTTTCTCGGCTGGGAACCGCATCCGATGAACGCGAACTTCAAGCTGACCTATCTTTCGGGCGGTGACGAGGTGTTCGGCCCCGATTTCGGCGGCGCCATCGTGGCCACGAACACCCGCAAGGGCTATGTCGCGGAATGCCCGAACACCGGCAAGTTCCTGCAGAACCTCGGTTTCACTCTCGAGATGGAAAACGAGATCATGGGCGCGATCCTGAACGACGGCACCGACCCGCGCGAAGCGGCCAAGGCCTGGCTGGCCGCCAACCCTGCCACCTGGGAGGCCTGGCTCGATGGCGTGACCACGAAGGACGGCGGCGACGCCAAGGCCGCCGTGGCCGCCGCGCTGCAATAAGGCGCCGAAAGGACGGGCAGGCCGGGGCCCAACCCGGCCGCCATTTTCGGCCCGGCAGGACTGGGGGGGACGGATTTGGACTGGCTGCAAACCACGTTTCCGTGGCTGTTCGAGAAAATTCCGGTCGGCTGGGCCGCGAAACAGGTCGTTGACTGGCTCAAGGCCAATGCCCGCCCCCTGTTCGACGGGATCAGCGATGCCTTCGGCTGGCTCATCAACGCCACGCTGTCGCTGATCCAGTGGCCGCATCCCCTGGTCGTGGTGGCGCTCTTCGTCGCCCTGACCTGGGTGCTGCAACGGTCGCGGAAGATCTGCCTGCTGGTATTCCTCAGCTTCCTCTACATCCTGAACCAGGGCTACTGGAAGGCCACGACCGAAAGCCTGGTGCTTCTGTTCTACTCCTGCCTGATCTGCATGGCGGTGGGCGTGCCGATCGGCATCGCCGCGGCGCACCGGCCGCGGCTTTACGCGGCCATGTCGCCGATCCTCGACCTGATGCAGACCCTGCCGACCTTCGTCTACCTGATCCCGGCAGTGGTGTTCTTCGGCCTCGGCATGGTGCCGGGCCTGCTGGCCACGGTGATCTTCGTCGTGCCCGCGCCGATCCGGCTGACCTATCTCGGCATCTCGGCCACGCCGCAGGCGCTGATCGAGGCCGCAACCGCCTTCGGCGCCACGCCAAGGCAGAAGTTGTGGAAGGTGGAACTGCCCTATGCCCTGCCGCAGATCATGGCCGGCCTGACGCAAACCATCATGCTGTCGCTGTCGATGGTCGTCATCGCCGCCATGGTGGGCGCCAACGGCCTTGGCATCCCCGTCGTGCGGGCGCTGGGCCAGAACAACTCCGCGCTCGGCTTCGAATCGGGCATGGTGATCGTCGTGGTGGCGATCATGCTGGACCGCATGCTGAGGGTGACGCGCAAATGACCAATGCCGTCGAATTCGACCGCGTCTCCATCGTCTTCGGCGACCGGCCCGAGGCCGCCCTGCCGCTGATGGACCAGGGCAAGTCCCGCGCCGAGGTGCAAGAGGCCACCGGCCAGGTGCTGGGTGTGCACGACTGCACGCTCTCGGTGGCCGAGGGCGAGATCCTGGTGCTGATGGGCCTTTCCGGTTCGGGCAAGTCCACGCTTCTGCGCGGGGTGAACGCACTGAACCCGGTGGTGCGCGGCGAGGTGCGCATCCTCGATGGCGACCGGATGGTCTCGGTGACGAAGGCGGACCCCGCCACCCTGCGCCGCCTTCGCGCGACCCGCGTCGCCATGGTGTTCCAGCAGTTCGGCCTTCTGCCCTGGCGTACCGTGCGCGAGAATGTGGGCCTTGGACTGGAGCTTGCCGGCCTCCCCCCGGCCGAACGCCGCCCCCGGGTGGACGCACAGCTGGAGCTGGTGAACCTTGCCCAGTGGGCCGAACGCAAGGTGGGCGATCTTTCGGGCGGGATGCAGCAGCGCGTCGGGCTCGCCCGCGCCTTCGTCACCGAGGCCCCGATCCTCTTGATGGACGAGCCCTTTTCGGCGCTGGACCCCCTGATCCGGTCCAAGTTGCAGGACGAGCTTCTGGACCTGCAAAAGAAGCTGAAACGCACCATCGTCTTCGTCAGCCACGATCTCGACGAGGCGTTCAAGATCGGCAACCGCATCGCGCTGATGGAGGGCGGGCGGATCGTGCAATGCGGCACCGCGCGCGAGATCATCGCCAATCCGGTTTCCGATTATGTGGCCGACTTCGTGGCGCATATGAACCCGCTGGGCGTGCTGACCGCGCGCGACGTGATGGAGCCGGGGATGACCTCGGCCAGCGCCCGCGAACTTCCCGCCGAGACACCCGTCAAGGATATCATGGAACTGATGTCCAGGGGTGCCGCGGAACTGGTGGTGACGGAGAACGGCCGCCCGCTCGGCCTCGTGCGCACCGCCGGCCTGATCGGTCGGCTCATCAATCCGCGCGGCTGAGGTCAACCGGGGACCAAAAGTTTTCGAAAACTTTTGGCAAATCTTTTCGAAAAGATTTGCTCCCGGCCGCACGGTTGCACACCGCTTCCACCCCGCACCTCCCCTCCCCCACCGTGGGGAGGGGATGGGGGTGGGGGGCTCATCGCCTACCGGTAAAGAGAACCCTAACGCCCACAAGCAACCTACTGATCCGGAAAGAAAACCCGGAAATGTCCACCGTGGACACTCAGCCCCCCGAGGCCGCCCTCTTCTTCGCCGGGGCCTTTTTCGAAGCCGCGGGCTTCGCCGTCGCCTTCTTCGCCGCAGGCTTCGCCGCCGCCGTCTTCGGCGCGGCCTTCTTTTTCCCCCCCGACTTGACCGCCTTCTCGGCGATCAGGGCCAGCGCCTCCTCCAGCGTGACCGCTTCCGGCTCCACCCCCTTGGGCAGGGTCGCATTGACCTTTTCCCACTTCACATAGGGCCCGTATTTGCCCGGCATGACCTGGACCTCGCCCCCGTCGGGGTGTGCGCCCAGCACCCGCAGCGGCCCGGGCGCCGCCGCCCGGCCCCGGCCCCGGCTCGCCTTCTGCGCCAGCACCTCCACCGCCCGGTTCATCCCGATAGTGAAGACCTCCTCCACCTCGGGCAGGTTCGCATAGACCGACCCATGCTTCACATAGGGCCCGAAGCGCCCGATCCCCGCCTCCACCAGCACGCCGTCCTCCGGGTGCGGTCCGACCTCGCGGGGCAGCGAAAGCAGGGCCAGCGCCCGCTCCAGCGTCAGGCCGTCGGGCGACCAGCCCTTCGGCAGGCTCGCCCGGTCAGGCTTGGGGTTGGCCTCGTTCGCCTCGCCGCGCTGGACATAGGGCCCGAAGCGCCCTGCCCGCAGGCTGATCTCGTTGCCCTGCTCGTCCTGCCCCAGCACCCGCCCATCCGAGGCGACGCTTTCCGCATCCCCCGCCAGCGGCCGGGTATACCGGCACTCGGGATAGTTGCCGCAGCCGATGAAGGCCCCGCCCGAGCGCGCGGTTTTCAGATGCAGCCGCCCCTTGCCGCAGGAAGGGCAGAGGCGCGGATCGCCGCCATCGGCCCGCGCCGGGTAAAGGTGCGGCGCCAGGAACTCGTCCAGCTTCTCCAGCACCTCGCCGATCCGCAGGTCGGCCGTTTCCGCCACCGCCGCGCTGAAATCGCGCCAGAAGCGGGCCAGCACATCCTTGTAGTCGCGCTCACCGGCGGACACGTCGTCCAGTTCCGCCTCGAGGTCGGCGGTGAAGTCGTATTCGACATAGCGCCTGAAGAAGTTCGCCAGGAACGCCGTCACCAGCCGCCCCTTGTCCTCGGGGATCAGGCGGTTCTTGTCCTTCCGCACATATTCCCGGTCCACGATCGTGGTCAGGATCGAGGCATAGGTCGAGGGCCGCCCGATCCCCAGTTCCTCCATCCGCTTGACCAGCGTTGCCTCGGTATAGCGCGGCGGGGGCTGGGTGAAGTGCTGCTCGGGCGTCACCAAGCCCTTGTCGAGCCCTTCGCCCTGCATCAGCTGCGGCAGGCGGCCTTCGTCTTCCTCGTCACCCTCCTGCCGGTCGTCGCGGCCCTGGTCGTAGACCTTGAGATAGCCGTCGAACAGCACCACCTGCCCGGTCGCCCGAAAGGCCACCTGCCCGTCGGGGCTGGCGATGTCGGCCGCCGTCCGCTCCATCCGCGCCGCCGCCATCTGGCTGGCGATCGTGCGCTTCCAGATCAGCTCGTACAGCCGGCGCTGGTCCTCCTCGACCCGGATCTTCTCGGGTCCGAGGCCCATGTCGGTCGGCCGGATGCACTCATGTGCTTCCTGGGCGTTCTTGGCCTTGTTCTTGTACATCCTGGGAGAGTCCGGGACGTAGCCGTCCCCGAAACGCCGCCGGATCTCGTCGCGCGCGGCCATCACCGCCTCGGGCGCCATGTCGATCCCGTCGGTCCGCATGTAGGTGATGTAACCCGCCTCGTACAGACGCTGCGCCGCGTTCATGCATTGCTTGGCGCCCATCCCGTATTTGCGGCTCGCCTCCTGCTGAAGGGTCGAGGTCATGAAGGGCGGCCAGGGATTGCGCGTCGCGGGTTTCGATTCGACCGCCACCACCTTGAAATCGCGCGACTTTGCCGCCTGCACGGCCAGCTCTGCCGCTGTGGCGGTGGGGATGTCGAACTTGGCCAGCTTCTTGGCCCCCAGCGTGACCATCCCCGCCTCGAACTCCTGCCCCCTCGGCGTGCGGAACACGGCCTTCACGGTCCAGTATTCCTGCGCCTTGAAGGCCTCGATCTCCATCTCGCGCTCGACGATCAGCCGCAGGCAGACCGATTGCACGCGGCCCGCCGACTTGGCCCCCGGCAGCTTGCGCCAGAGGACCGGCGACAGGGTGAAGCCCACGAGGTAATCGAGCGCGCGGCGGGCAAGATAGGCCTCGACCAGCGCCTGATCGACCTCGCGCGGTTCCTTCATTGCCTTGGTCACAGCGTCCTTCGTGATCGCGTTGAAGGTGACGCGGGCGACCTTTTTGCCTTTCTTCAGGCTCGATTGCAGGGCTTCCTTCAAATGCCAGCTGATCGCTTCGCCCTCGCGGTCGGGGTCGGTTGCCAGGATCAGCGTGTCGTCGGATTTCAATGCCTCGGCAATGGCGCGGACATGTTTCTTCGATTCGGGCGCAACTTCCCAAAGCATGTCGAACCCATGCTCGGGGTCGACCGAGCCGTCCTTGGCGGGCAGGTCGCGGACATGGCCGTAAGAGGCGAGAACCGTGAAATCCGGGCCGAGATACTTGTTGATGGTCTTTGCCTTGGCCGGGGATTCGACGACAACGACTGGCATGTTCCTGATACTCCCGCAGCCGGCAAATGGCGCGGCACCATGTGGGGGAAGGCGCGCGCTTGTCAACCTGTGGGGGCAGCGGCGGCCGGCAGAGCCCGTCGCATCCGGCCAGGATACGGATGTTCCGGCTCAGTCCACCCGGGCCAGCAGTCCGCCGGGCTGGCGGGCGATGCGCCCCTCAAGTTCCAGGTTCAGAAGCTCGGGGGCAAGCTGGGCCGAGGTCACCTCGAGGTCGCGCATGAGCTGGTCCTCGGCCAGGGGGCTGGGTCCGAGCCGGGACAGGATCATCGAATGCAGTAGCGCCACGTCCTTCAAGGGGCGCTTTTGCACGGCGGGTTCCGGCGGCGGGGCGGCAGTCACGAGGGGCCTTGGCAGGCCCTGGTCGGGCGCACCCAGCGCCTCCAGCACGTCATCCGGCCCGCGCACCAGCACGGCACCGTCGCGGATCAGCATGTTGCAGCCCGAGGCGCGCGCGTCGAAGGGATGGCCGGGCACCGACATGACATCGCGCCCATAATCGAGAGCGGCGCGCGCGGTAATCAGGCTGCCGGATTTCGTCGCCGCCTCGACCACGATGACGGCGCGCGACAATCCCGCCACGATCCGGTTGCGCAGGGGAAAATGCCGGGCCTGCGGTTCGAGGCCGGGGGAATGTTCGCTGATCCGGCACCCCTTTTCGTCGATCAGGCGGGCCAGGGCCTCGTTCTCGGCCGGGTAGATCACGTCGATCCCGCCGGCCATCACCGCAAGCGTCCGGCCTGCGCCGTCAATGGCAGCCTCGTGCGCAGCCGTGTCGATGCCGCGCGCAAGGCCCGACACGACGGTGAAGCCGGCTTCGGACAGCGCCTGAGCCAGCCTTCGGGCCATGCGCATTCCCAGCGACGAAGCGTTCCGCGCCCCGACCATGCCGATGGCGGGACGGTTCAGCAGCGACAGATCGCCCTTGGCCCAAAGCAAAGGCGGCGCATCCGGGAGGTCGGCCAGGGCACGCGGATAGTCATCCTCGCCATGAACCAGTAGCCGGCCACCGGCAGCGGTCCCCGCGCGTTCTTCGGAAAGGATGACGCCCATGGGACAGGGCTCATAGCCTTCGACCCCGGCGGCCGCAGCGATCTCCGGCAAGGCGGCCAAGGCGGCCCGGGCCGAGCCGTGTTCGGCCAACAGTCGGTGATAGGTGATCGCGCCCACCCGCCGCGACCGGGCGAGGCGCAGCCGGTCGCGCCGGTCGTCCGCGGACAACGTCGAAGCCGGTGTCGAAAGTTGACCATCTGCCATCGGGGGCCCTCATCCACCACGCCTTGCGCAGACTGCACCCGCGAGGGTTAACGAATCCTGAATCCTTGCCGGCCCTGCGCGCGATGCCGATTGAAGTCGCCCGAAATATTTGATCAAATGGTGCGAGGATCCCGCGGGCCGAGTCTGTCCTCCGGGGCTGTCATGCTGTCTGGGGAGCGAAGACCATGCTGAACGCCGAAGTTGCCAAGCGCCGCGACGAAGCCATCTCGCGCGGGGTGGGGATGATGACGCAGATCTATGCGGATCGCGCGCTGAACTCGGAAGTCTGGGACATCGAGGGCAACCGCTACATCGACTTCGCCGCCGGGATCGCGGTGGTGAACACCGGGCATTGCCACCCCAAGGTCATGGCCGCCGTGGCGAACCAGATGTCGAAGTTCACCCACACCTGCCATCAGGTCATGCCCTATGAAAACTACATCCGTCTGGCAGAGCGGCTGAACGAGAAGGTGCCGGGCGACTTCAGGAAGAAGACGATCTTCGTCACCACCGGCGCCGAGGCCTGCGAGAACGCGATCAAGATCGCCCGCATCGCCACGGGCCGCAACGCCGTCATCGCCTTCGGCGGCGGCTTTCACGGCCGGACCTTCATGGGCATGTCGCTGACCGGCAAGGTCGAGCCCTACAAGAAGGGCTTCGGCGCGATGATGCCCGATGTGTTCCACGTCCCCTTCCCGATGGAGCCGCACGGCATTTCGACCAGGGACGCGATGGCCGGGATCGAAAAGCTGTTCAAGGCCGACCTCGACCCCGCCCGCGTCGCCGCGATCATCTTCGAGCCGGTGCAGGGCGAAGGCGGGTTCTACCCTGCGCCCACCGAGCTCGTGAAGGCGATCCGCGCGCTTTGTGACCAGCACGGCATCGTCATGATAGCCGACGAGGTGCAGACCGGCTTCGCCCGCACCGGGAACCTCTTCGCGATGGAGATGCACGGGGTCGCCGCCGACCTGACCACAATGGCCAAGGGCCTTGCGGGCGGTCTGCCGCTGGCGGCGGTCACCGGCCGCGCCGAGCTGATGGATGCCGCCAACCCCGGCGGCCTCGGCGGCACCTATGCCGGCAACCCGCTGGGCATCGCCGCCGCCAACGCCGTTCTGGACGTGATCGAGGAGGAGGATCTTTGCGCCCGCGCCAACGAGCTTGGCAGCCGCCTGAAACAGCGGCTCGAGGCGATGCGTGCCACGACGCCGGAAATCATCGACATCCGCGGCCCCGGCTTCATGGTCGCGGTCGAATTCGGCAAGCCGGGGACGAAGGAACCCGACGCCGGCTTTACCGGTCGGGTGCGGATGGAGGCGCAGAAGCGCGGCCTGATCCTGCTCACCTGCGGCGTCTATGGCAACGTGATCCGCTTCCTGGCACCGATCACCATCCCCGACGCCCATTTCGCAGAGGCGATGGAGATTCTCGAGGCCGCGGTTGCCGCTGCCCGGGCGGCCTGATCCGTCCGCCGGCCGGCCCGCGCCAGGGCCGGTCGATGCTTCGGTCGGAAGGAATCCGCCCAGATCGCGAGATTGTGGAACATTTTGCGGAACCTGAAGTTACACTGTGGTTGTAGACTCATCCTTCCGGAGCACCAGAATGAAACGTTCCTACCTGATCCTTCCCCTCGTCGTGGCCGGGCTGGCCGCCTGCACTCCGTCCGAGCAGAACGCGGCCATCGGCGCCCTTGGCGGGGCGGCGGTCGGTGCTGCGGTCTCGTCGGACAAGGACCGCACCAAGGGCGCCGTGGTCGGTGCGATCGTCGGCGTGACCGCCTCGCAACTGCTTGGCCCGGCACCTCAGCGCGGCAAGTGCTATTACCGCGACCAGTACGGCAACCGCTTCATCGCCGACTGCCAGTAAGACCTGCATCCGGCCGATCGGCCGGTCCTGTCCGGAGCCCCGGGTCGGCCACGACCCGGGGTTTTCCTTTGCGCCCCGCCCCTTCCACCGGCGAACGCAAGCGGCTAGAAGCACCGCCAGTTCATCGCAGGGCCACCCATGCCTGACCCTTCCAGTGGCATCGAGATTGCCTCGGCCAGCGTCCGGCTGGGCGGTCGTCTCGTGCTGGACGGGCTGGATCTGCACCTGAGCGAACCCCGGATCGGGATCCTCGGCCGCAACGGCTCGGGCAAGACCACCCTCCTGCGGCTGATCGCCGGGCTGATCGCGCCTGACGGCGGCAGCGTGCGGGTGGACGGGTTCGATCCCTTTTCCGACCGCCGCGCCGCGGTTGCGGCCCTTGGCATCCTGTTCCAGAACCCCGACCACCAGATCCTCTTTCCCACGGTCGAGGAAGAGCTTGCCTTCGGTCTGACCCAGCAGGGCCTGCCCCGGGGCGAGGCGCTGGCGCGCGCCCATGCCGCGCTGCGCACCGAGGGGCGGGCACACTGGGCCAGGGCTCCGGTGACCAGCCTCAGCCAGGGCCAGCGGCATTACCTCTGCCTGATGTCGGTCCTGCTGATGCAGCCCCGCACGATCCTGCTGGACGAACCCCTTGCCGGCCTCGACCTGCCGACCCAGGCGCGGCTTGCCCGCCGCTTTGCCGCCCTTCCGCAGCGGCTGGTGACGATCAGCCACGACCCGGCGACGCTGGACACCTGCGACCGGGTGCTCTGGCTCGAAGCCGGGCGCGTCGCGCTCGACGGCCCGCCCGACCGGGTGCTGCCCGCCTTCACCGCCGAAATGGCCCGGATCGGAGTGGAAGATGCTGACGCTGACCTCGCCGGTTGAGACCTGGGCGCATCGCCTTTCTGCCGGGGGGAAGCTCCTGGCGCTGGCGGCGGCGACGACAGGGCTGTTCCTGCTGTCCTCGCCCTGGTCGCTGGCCGGGGCCGCGCTGGCCGCGGCCGCGCTCTATCTGACCGGCGGCGGGCGCTTTGCCCGGACGGCCGCGCGGCTGCTCTGGCCGCTCTGGCCCTTCGTGGTCGTGGTCGGTCTCTGGCACCTGTGGACTGCCGATCCGTCCGGCGGCGCAGCCATCCTGTTGCGGATGATGACAGCAGTCGCGCTGGCGAACTTCGTGACCATGACCACGCGACTGTCCGACATGCTGGCGGTGTTCGAGCGGCTCGCCCGCCCCCTGTCCCCCGTCCTGCCGCCCCGCCGCCTTGCGCTGGCCTTCGCGCTGGTCATCCGCTTCATCCCGGTCATGCTGGACCGCATGGCCCAGATCGAGGCCAGCTGGCGCGCACGCGCGGCACGCCCCCCGCGCTGGCGCGTGCTGGTCCCGGCCGTTCTGGCCGCATTGGACGATGCGGACCGCGTGGCCGAGGCCTTGCGCGCGCGCGGCGGGGCAGGCTAAGCCTCGCGCACCGGAAACAACGGGGAACCAAATGGAACGCAACCTTACCCACATCGCCCTCTTCGCCGCCCTGATCGCCGTGCTGGGCCTGATCCCGAAGATCGACCTTGCCTCCGGCGTGCCGATCACCGCGCAATCCCTGGGGATCATGCTCTGCGGCACGGTGCTGGGCGCACGGCGCGGGGCACTGGCGGTGCTTCTCTTCCTCGCCCTGGTCGCCGCGGGCCTGCCGCTGCTCTCTGGCGGGCGCGGCGGGATCGGCGTCTTTGCCGGGCCTTCGGTCGGCTTCCTCGTGGGCTTCCCGGTCGCGGCCTTCGTCGCGGGCTGGGTGATGGAACGCACCACGCTGTCGCCCGTGGTGGCGGCAACCGCGGCCTCGGTGATCGGCGGGATAGGGGTGCTTTACGTCTTCGGCATCATCGGGATGTCGCAGATGCTGGACAAGACGCTGGGCGAGGCCGCGTTCCTGTCTGCCGCCTTCCTGCCGGGCGATGCCATCAAGGCGGTGATCGCGGGCCTTGTCACGCAAAGCCTGTCGCGGATGCGTCCCGCCTCGCTCCTCTCCCGCGCCTGACGCCTCAGGCCGGGGCCTCGACCAGAAGCGCCGTGCCGATCCCTCCGGCGGCGGCGATGGCGGCAAGGCCCCGGCCCCTCCGCAGCCCGTGGAACAGCCGCACGGCAAGGATCGCCCCTGACGCCCCCACGGGATGCCCGCGCGCCAGCCCCCCACCGCCGGGATTGACGATCGCCGGGTCCAGCCCCGCCGCGTCGATGACCGCCAGCGCCTGCACGGCATAGGCCTCCATGATCTCGGCCTGCGCGAGCGCCTGCCCACCCCAGATGCGCCGGATCGCGGCGACCGGGGCGAGGCCCGGCTCCTGTGGACTGCCACCGACCGTTGCGCCCGACAGGAGGGCGACCCCCCGCCCTGCCGCGATCCGATCCGAAACGACCAGACAGACCGCCGCCGCATCCGCCGCCACCGCCGCCGTGGCGGCGGTGATGCTGCCGGTCAGGACCGGGGCGCGGGCCATGAGTTTCGGCGACAAAGGACGCGGAAACGCATCGCGCGTCACGCCGTTCAGGGCCACGATCTCCGAGGAAAGATCGGCCGCAAGCGCCTTCGCATGACTTTCGGTCGCCCAGCCCTCTTGCCGCGAGCGACCGATCCCCAGGCGCCGGGCCAGCGCCTCGGCGGCCTCGGCCATCCCGGGATCGCGGTCGGGCCAGGGGGTGAAGGCGGCCTGGTCATAGGGCACCGGCGCGCCGCCGTCGGGGTCGGTCGCCAGCCGCAGCGGGCGGCGCGAATAGCTTTCGACGCCGCCGGCCAGCACAACCTCGGCCGCGCCCGCATCGACCAGCGCACGGGCCAGGAGGACCGCATCCAGCCCACCCGCGCATTGCCGGTCGATGGTCAACCCCGCGACCCGCTCGGGCAGCCCCGCCGCCAGCGCCGCCCGCCGCGCCGGGTTGCCCCCCGCGCCCAGCGCGTTCGACAGGATCACCTCGTCCACCTGCCCCGGCCCGATCCCGGCATCGGCCAGGCTGGCCGTCAGGACCGGCGCGGCCAGATCCTCGATCCTCAGCCGCGCGAAGGCCCCGCCGCGGGGAACGACAGCGGTGCGCCGTGCGGCGATCAGGCGGGCCACAGCTCGGCCTCCAGCGCGCGAAGGTCGGTCTTGCCCGAGGGAAGCACCAGCCAGTCCTGCCGCCAGACCACAGCCTTTGGCGCCCTCGTCGGGCCAAGCTCGGCCCGCAGCGCGGCGAGGATCGCCGCCTCCTGCGTCCGGTCGCCCTGCAGGACCGCGACCAGCCGCTTACCGCGCGCCGCATCCGGCTGCGCCAGCACGGCGGCGCGCTCGATGCCCGGCAGGCCCAGAAGGAAACCCTCGATCTCTTCGGGAAAGACGTTCTGGTCGGCCACCGTAACCATCCGCCCCGCCCGCCCGCGCAGGGTGAGGAACCCGCCCTCCAGCCGGCCCACCTCGCCCACCGAGAGCCAGCCCCCGCGCCAGCGCGCGGCGGATGCCCCCCCACCCCCTCCCTCCCCCACCAGGGGGGAGGGTGCCGCACCAGGACCAGCCTCTGCCCTGCAATCGCCGGCATAGCCGAGAAACAGATAGGGGCTCTGCACCCAGATCGTTCCGTCCTCGTCAAACCGCAGCTCCACCCCCGGATAGGCCCGACCGACCGACGCCTCGGGCGTTCCGGCATCGGCCAGGGTGACGAAACTCGTCTCGGCCGCGCCATAGAACTCGCGGACCTCCGCCGCCGGGGCCAGCGCCGCCAGCCCCGCGCGCAAGGTGCCGTCGAGCTTCGATCCGCCGACCAGGATCAGCCGCAGGTCCGGCAAGGCCCCCGCCACGTCTGCCTGCCCCAGGATCAGCCGCAACTGCGCGGGCGTGGCGTAAAGATGGGTGATCCGCCGGTCGGCCAGTGCCCTTCGCTGCCTGTCGGGGCGCAGATCGGCCAGAAGATGCACCTCGGCCCCCAGATGCAGACCCTCGACGGCGCCATAAAGCGACAGCGAATGCACCAGCTGCCCCAGGATCGCCACCCGCGCACCCGGACCGATGCCAAACCCGGCATTGACCTCAAAGCTTGCCGTCCACGAGCCTTGCGTCCGCCGGATCCGGCGCGGCTGGCCGGTCGAGCCCGAGGTCAGCGTCTCCAGCACCGGCGCCTGATGCGGATCGGGCGGATGCAGATTGCCGGCACCGATGCGGAAGGCGGGATGCCCGATGGCGGCGGCGAGGCCCGCGGCACTGTCGGGAAAGACTGCGCCCGCCTGCGGATCCTGGCGCCTCCCCTCCCCCTGGTGGGGAGGGGATGGGGGTGGGGGGCTTCCCGCTTGCCGGACCTCCCCACCCGTTCTGTCGAACAGTCGCGCGGCGGGATGCCAGCGGAACCCGTCGCTCATGCCTTCAGCAGACTGGCGATCCGGCGCAGCGCCAGCAGATACCCCTCGGTCCCGCAGCCCGCGATCACCCCGTCGGCCCGCGCCGAGACGTAAGAGTGATGCCGGAACGCCTCGCGCTTGTGGATGTTCGAGATATGCACCTCGATCACCGGCCCGTCATAGGCGTTCAGCGCGTCCAGGATCGCGACCGAGGTATGCGAATAGGCGCCCGGGTTGATGATGATCCCGGCCGAGGTTCCCCGCGCCTCGTGGATCCAGTCCACCAGTTGCCCCTCGTGGTTCGATTGCAGCGCCCTTACGCGCAGGTCCAGCTCCTCGGCCAGGTCCGAGACCTTGGCGGCCACATCCTCCAGCGTCTCGCGGCCGTAGATTTCGGGCTGGCGCAGGCCGAGAAGGTTCAGGTTGGGGCCGTTCAGAAGGGTGACAAGCTTGGGCATGGGGGTTCCGCCGGATGGGTCCGCGCGAGATTAGCCGATATGCCCCCGCGGGCAACGGACAAAAAGATGGCGGCTTTCCGGGCACCTGCTGGGGACAGGTCGGAAAGCCGCCCAGGGAGACGACGGTCACCCCTGCGGGGTCGAATTTCAGGCCACCTTCTCCAGCACCACCTGCGGCTGGATACCCAGGGCGCGGACGACCTCGCGCGTCAGGTCGGGCCGGTTCAGCGTGTAGAAATGCAGATCCTCCACTCCGCCCTGGATCAGCTTGTCGCAGAGCTGCGTGCAGTGGGTCAGGGCGAGCAGTTCCTCGCGCCCGTCACGGGCAGCGGTCGCAAAGGCCTCGTCCAGCCGCGCAGGCACGCTCGCCCCGCAGCGGCGGGCGAATTTCTTCGCGCCTTCCCAGCTGGTGATCGGCAGGATGCCGGGGATGATCGGCGCGTCGATCCCCGCCTTCACGCAGGCATCGCGGAAACGGAAGAAGGTGTCGGCCTCGAAGAAGAACTGGGTGATCGCGCTGGATGCACCCGCGTCGATCTTGCGCTTCAGCCAGGTCACGTCCGAGCTGGCATCGGCCGCATCCGGGTGCGGCTCCGGGTAGGCGCCCACGCGGATCGTGAACTTGCCGGTGCGGGCCAGCTTCTCCACCAGCTCTACCGAATTGGCAAAGCCAAGGGGGTGCGGGACAAAGCGTTGTGCGCCCTTGGGGGCATCGCCGCGCAGGGCCACGATTTCGGTCACGCCGGCGGCGGCATAAGCTTCGGCAATCGCCAGCGTCTCGGTCCGCGTGGCATCGACGCAGGTCAGATGCGCCGCGACCGTCAGGCCATAGTTGCGATGGATGGTCGAGACCGCCTCATGCGTCAGCGTCCGCGTCGTGCCGCCGGCGCCGTAGGTGACAGAAACGAACGAAGGCTGCATCGGCGCCAGCGCCTGCACCGTTTCCCACAGCCGGAACGAGGCATCCAGCGACTGCGGCGGGAAGAATTCGAAACTGATACGCGGCGAGGTCATGACAGGCTCCTTCGGATGCGCTCTTGTCGCAGATTTGGTTATGTGAGACCAATTCATAGTTTTCACGATCTTCATGAGGTCCCTTCATGTATATCGAGCTGCGCCACCTGCGCACGATCCGCGCCATCCAGCAGGCCGGGGGGCTGGCCCGGGCGGCGGACATGCTTAACATGACACAGTCCGCCCTCAGCCATCAGGTGAAGGGGCTGGAGGATCAGGCGGGAATGGAGTTGTTCGTGCGCCGGTCGAAGCCCATGCGCCTCTCGGCGGCTGGCCTCAGGATGCTGCGCGCGGCCGAGCGCATCCTGCCCGAGATCGACGCGATGGAAGAGGAATTCCGCGCGCTGCGGGCAGGGCGGACGGGGCGGCTGCACATCGCCATCGAATGCCACGCCTGTTTCGACTGGCTGTTTCCGGTGCTGGAGCTCTTTCGCCACGCCTGGCCCGAGATCGACGTGGACATCCGGGCAGGTTTGGCCTTCGAGGCCCTGCCGGCGCTGAACCGCGAGGATGTGGACCTCGTCATCTCCTCCGACCGCGAACCGCCCCCGGGGATCGTGTTCAATCCGCTGTTCGACTATCACCCGACCTTCGTCGCCTCGTCGCAGAACCCGCTGGCCGAGAAGGCATTCATCACAGCCGAGGATTTCCGCGACCAGGTCCTCATCACCTACCCTGTCAGCCGCGACAAGCTGGATGTGTTCACCGAAATCCTGACGCCTGCCAAGGTGGAACCGCGCGCCCAGCGAACGGCGGAGCTGACGGCGGTGATCCTGATGCTGGTAGGGTCGAACCGGGGGGTGGCGGTGCTGCCCGACTGGGTGATGCGCGAGGTCAGGACCAACGCCGACTACATCACGCGGCCACTGGGCCCCGACCCGGTGACCAAGCGCATGTATGCCGCCACGCGCGAGGAGGATGCCGCCAAACCCTACATCGCACATTTCCTGCGCCTCGCCCGGTCGGAACCGGTCAAGCTGCAACGCGGCTGACCGCCCGCCCGCCTTGCATCCGCAGCGTCACCACCGGCCACAGCGACAGGACCCAAAGCCCCGCCATGGTCCGGTTGAACAGCGCCAGCCGCCCCGGAGCCTCCAGCCAGCGCCGCACCCTCTGCCCCGCCCCGGCCCAGATCGACACTGACGGCAGGTTGACGCCGGCAAAGACTCCCGCCACCGCCGCATAGGCCCGTGGCGACGGCTCGGCCACACAGGCCGACATCGCGCCCAGCGCCATCGCCGAGGCCTTGGGGTTCACCCACTGGAAAGCCGCCGCGTGCAGGCGCTTGAACGCGCCGGCATCATCCGCGGCTGCCGCGCCGGGCTCGACCCGGAAAAGCTGGGCGCAGGCTTTGTCGCCTATGTCACCGTCGGGCTCGGCACCCACACCAAGACCGCGCAAGAGGCTTTCGAACGTGCCGTCGCCCGCGCCCCGGAGGTGCGCGAGTTCCACAACATCACCGGCACCGTCGAATGCCTGCTGCGGGTCAAGACGGCGGACCTTGTCGCCTACAAGCACTGGCATACCGAGGTTCTGGGCACCCTGCCCCAGGTTCGCGCCATCACCACCTTTGTCGTGATGGACAGCCCCAAGGACGACCGCGCCTAGGCGATCAGCCGGTCAAGGCCCTCTGCCATGGCAAAATCCACCTCGGACAATCCGCCGATGTCATGCGTGGTGTAGGTGACGCGGCAATAGCCCCAGCCAAAGGCGATGTCCGGGTGATGCCCGGTCTTTTCGCCATACCAGGCCAGCATGTTCGCCAGTTGAACGGGCTTGGCAAAACCCTTGAAGGCAAAGCTGCGGGTGATGCGGCCCGCATCGTCATCCAGTTGCCAATCGCCGTGCAGCCCCGCCATCCGGGCACGGCAGTCATTTGCCTCCAGCCGGGGGGTGACCGAAGAACAGGGCAGGCAGACCGGTGCACTCGTTTCGGTGGTGGTCATCTTACGCGCATTCCAGCTTTGGCGGGTATTTCGGGGCATGCAGCCCCAGCCGCCGCGCCGCGGCCACATCGGCCAGAAGGTCGCGCCCGGCGGCTATGAACAGGTCATCCAGCCGCTCGATGACGAAATAGACCGGCTGATGGATGTCGATCCGGTAGGGCGTGCGCAGCATGTCGATCACGTCGAACGGGCGCAGTTCCGGCTGCCCCTTGCCCTGCCCCATCGCCCAGACCAGTTCGGACGGGGACGATGCCAGCCCCGACCCCAGCGCCTTGATCGCGCCGGCCTCGACCGTCAGGCCGAACTCGATGGAAAACCAGTACAGCCGGATCAGCCAGGCATGGTCCTCCTTGGCCGCCCGCAGCCCGGCCTCTCCGATCGCCTGCGAGAATCCGGCAAATCGCGGGTCGGTCAACAGCGGCGCATGGCCGAAGATCTCGTGAAAGATGTCCGGCTCCTCGATATAGTCGAAATCCCTCCGGTTGCGGATGAAGCTTGCTGCGGGGAACCGGCGGTCAGCCAGCATCCGGAAAAAGCGCCCGAACGAGATCAGCGCCGGCACGGGTTCCACCGCCCAGCCGGTCAGGTCCCGCAGCCGCGCCGACAGGTCCGGGCACTGCGGCACCCGGTCCCGCGGCATCTGCAACAGGTCCAGTCCGCGCAGATAGGGCTGTGCGGCATGACGTTGCACCATCGGCCACTGCCGCGCGACCAGATCCTGCCAGACGGCATCTTCTTCGGCCGTATAGGCGATGTAGCCCGCCGCATCCGCGGTCTTGGCGGCATAGCTTGTCGGCATGGCGGCTCCTCCAGCAGCTTTTGAAGAAAGCCTTGCCCATTTCAGCCGAAATGATCTTTCCATGATAGGTCAAATCCGTCCAGAATTGGCATGGCATACCCTGAAAGACGGAAATCTTGGAAAACGATGCCTCATGCAGCTTGACGACGCCGACCGCCGCATCCTCGCCGCCCTGCAACGCGACAGCACGCTGTCGGTTCAGGCCCTTGCCGACATCGCGGGCATTTCCCCCTCGCCCTGCTGGCGCAGGGTCAAGGCCCTGCGCGACGCCGGGGTGATCCGGGCCGAGGTCGCCCTCCTCGATCGCCGCAAGCTTGGCATGGCCACGCTCGCCTACATCCACCTCTCGCTGGTCGATCACCACGAGACCACGATCCGCAAGCTGGAGGATTTCGTCCTGCGCCACGACCGCATCGTGGAATGCGCCACGATCACCGGCTCTGACGACTATGTCATCAAGGTCCTGGCCCGCGACCCCGAGGACCTGGAACAGTTCCTGATGAAGGATCTTCTGCCCCTTGGCCTGGTCCGCGCCTCGACCACCCATTTCGTCCTGCGCCAGACCAAGTATACGACAGCCGTCCCGCTGGATTGACAACGGCCCCAAACCCGCCACCCTTGGCACGAAAAAGGGGGCCTTGATGACCGTCTGCTTCACCACCGACCGCATGCTGCATTTCGGCGATTGCGACATTTCCGGCACCGCCTATTACCCGGCCTACCTGAACATGCTGAACGGCGTGGTCGAGGAGTTCTGGGCCCATATCGGCTGGCCCTGGCACGAGATCATCTGGAACGAACGCTGGGGCACGCCCACGGTGCATCTGTCCTGCGACTTTTCCAAGCCTTCGTTCTTCGGCGACAGGCTGACCTTCCGGCTGACCGTGGTGAAGGTCGGCAAGTCCTCGGTCAGGCTTCACCACACCATCCACTGCGGGCCGGAACACCGCTTGTCGGTCGAACAGGTGCTGGCGGCAAGCTGGCTGGACAAGCACACCTCGATGCCCTGGCCGCCCGAGGTCAAGGCGAAACTGGAAAGCCTGATGACCCCGCCTGACCCGGACCGCCGCGCTGTCGGCAGACCGGACTAGCTGCGCGCCGCAACCGCGTGCTCGGCATTGCCGATGATCAGGCTCTTGCCGGAATAGATGTCCCCCGTCGTCTGCAGGGCCAGCCGTTCCGCGTCGCGGCGCAGGATGCCCTCCCGGATCGCGCCGATCTCGTCAGGATCCACCCCCAGCACTTCCAGCGCCTCGCCGCCCAGCGCGAGCGCCGAGTGGAACACCTCGCGCGTCTGGTGGTCCACGCCCTCGCGGATCAGTTCCAGCGCATGCGCCCGGTCCCAGGCGCGGGCCAGCACCACGGCGCCGGGAAACTCATGGCGAACCAGCCGCGCGATCCGCGTGGTCACCTCCTTGCGGTCGGTGGCCACGATCACCGCCCGCGCCGTCCCCGCCCCGGCCGCGTGCAGGATGTCCAGCCGCGTGCCGTCGCCGAACCAGACCTTGAATCCGAAACTCTCGGCCGCGCGGATCATCTCGGGGTCGTCGTCGATGATTGTGATCGCGCAGCGCCGCGCCAGCAGCGGCTGGCTCGCGATCTGGCCAAAGCGGCCGAAGCCGATGATGAGGACCGCGCCCGACAACCCCTCCGGCGCCTCGACCCCCTCGACCGAAACCTGCGCCAGCGGGCGGAAGTGGTCATGCAGGATCACCATCAGCGGCGTCATCACCATCGAAAGGATGATGATGGCGTTGAGGATGGCGTTCTCCTCCAGTGACAATAGCCCCACCGCCAGCGCGGCGGAATACAGGACAAAGGCAAACTCGCCGCCCTGGGCCATCAGCACAGTGCGCTCCAGCGCCTCGGCATGAGAGGCCTTCATCAGTCGGGCCACGCTGTAGATGATCCCCGATTTCAGCACCATGAATGCTGCGACGCTGACCGCGACCAGCTGCCAGTTCTGCGCGATCACCGACAGGTCCAGCGCCATGCCCACGGCCAGGAAGAACAGCCCCAGAAGGATTCCCCGGAACGGCTCCACATCCGCCTCAAGCTGGTGACGGAAACTCGATTCAGACAGCAGCACCCCGGCGAGGAAGGCCCCCATCGCCAGCGAAAGGCCGCCCAGCTGCATCCACAGGGCAGACCCCAGAACGACCAGCAACGCCGCCGCCGTCATCACCTCGCGCGCCCGGGACGCCGCCAGAAGCCGGAACATCGGGTTCAAGAGGTAGATCCCCGCCACGACCAGCGCCGCGATGGCGCCAAGGCCGATCCCCACCCCCATCAGCCGGTCGGCCAGTGTCACCTGCTCGCCCCCCGGCGCCAGGAAGGCGACCAGCGCCAGAAGGGGCACGATGGCCAGGTCCTCCAGCAAGAGGATCGACACGATCCGCTGCCCCCTCGGCGCCGATATGGCGCCGCGCTCCTGCAACATCTGCATCACGATGGCGGTCGAAGTCAGCGTGAACCCGGCGCCGGCGATCAGCGATCCGGCATAGGGATAGCCGAGCACAAGGCCGACGAGGCTCAGGACCGCGACGCAGACGAGAACCTGCATGAGGCCCAGCCCGAAGATGTCCCGCCGCATCGCCCACAGCTTCGACGGCTCCATCTCCAGACCGATGATGAACAGGAACATCACGACGCCCAGCTCGGCCACATGCAGGATCGCCATCGGGTCCGAGAAGAGGCCAAGCCCGAACGGCCCGATCGCCAGCCCCGCCGCGAGGTAGCCCAGCACCGACCCCAGCCCGATCCGCTTGAAAACCGGCACCGCAACCACCGCCGAGCCCAGAAGCGTGACCACCGAGACGAGATCCACCCCTGCCGATTCCGTTGCCATGCCGATGCTCCCCTGCCGATGGCGCAGGCTGTCCCGCCGCCGATCCGCACGCAACCGGAAAACCGCCGCAGGTCGGGGCTTGCCCCGCCGCCCCCGTCCTACCCCGCGAAAACGCTCTCCATCTGGGCAAAGCCCTTCACCTCGATGGGATTGCCGCTCGGATCGCGGAAGAACATCGTCCACTGCTCGCCCGGCTGCCCCGCGAACCTGACCTGCGGCGGCAGGACGAACGCCACCCCCGCCGCCGTCAGCCGTTCCGCCAGATCTCGCCAGTCCGGCAGGTGCAGGACCAGCCCCAGATGCGGCATCGGGACCATGTGGTCGCCCACTCTCCCGGTGTCGGTGGTGGCGAAGGGTGTCCCGAGATGCAGGCTGATCTGGTGGCCGAAGAAATCGAAATCGACCCAGGTCTCGGTGCTGCGCCCCTCGCGGCACCCCATCACACCGCCATAGAAGGCGCGGGCCTCGTCAAGGCTGGTGACGTGATAGGCCAGATGGAAGGGGGTCAGCATGAGGGGCACTCCTGTCAGCGGACCAATCCAACCATGCAGGGCCAAGAGCCGCAACAATCCTTCGCCGATCCGCAGCCGCCAAAGATGAACATTCCGTAAATCCCCGCAGCCAAGCCATTGTTTTCCTTATCTCGGCAAAGCCTGCCCACCATGGACAGCTTGCCGTTGCCAGCCGCCGCGATCCCCCCTACCCTCACCGCCAGACAAGGGAGGACGACCCATGACCGACAGACCCCTCGGTTTCGAGACGCTTGCGATCCACGCCGGCACCGCGCCGGACCCCGCCACCGGCGCCCGGCAGGTGCCGATCTACCAGACCACCGCCTACGTTTTCCGCGATGCCGACCACGCAGCCAAGCTCTTCAATCTGCAAGAGGTGGGCTACATCTACTCCCGCCTGACCAACCCCACCGTCTCGGCGCTCGCGAACCGGGTCGTGGCGCTGGAGGGCGGCGCGGGCGGGATCGCCTGCTCCTCGGGCCATGCGGCGCAGATCATGGCGCTCTTCCCGCTGATGCAGCCAGGCCGCAACATCGTCGCCTCGACCAAGCTTTACGGCGGGACGATCCAGCAGTTCTCCAACACCATCCGCAAGTTCGGCTGGTCGGCGAAGTTCGTCGATTTCGACGACCCGAAGGAAATCGAGCAGGCCATCGACGCCGACACCCGCGCGCTCTTCTGCGAGACGATCTGCAACCCGGGTGGAGCCCTCTCCGACCTCCCCGCCATCGCCCGCATCGCAAATCACGCGCATATCCCGCTGATCGTCGACAACACCACCGCCACGCCCTACCTCTGCCGCCCCATCGAACATGGCGCGACGCTGGTCGTCCATTCGGCCACCAAATATCTGACCGGCAACGGCACCGTGACCGGCGGGATCGTGGTGGATTCGGGCAAGTTCGACTGGTCGAAGGACGACAAGTTCCCCTCGCTCTCGCAGCCCGAGCCCGCCTACCACGGCCTCGTCTTCCACCCGACGCTGGGGAACATGGCCTTCACCTTCCACTCCATCGCGATCGGCCTGCGCGACCTCGGCATGACGATGAACCCGCAGGGGGCGCACTATACCCTCATGGGGATCGAGACGCTGGCCCTGCGGATGGAACGCCACGTCCAGAACGCGCAGATCGTGGCGGAATGGCTGGAGCAAGATCCCCGGATCGGCAAGGTCACTTACCCCGGCCTGAAATCCTCGCCCTATCACAAGCTGGCGCAGATGATCACGCCCAAGGGCCCCGGCGCGCTGTTCACCTTCTCGGTCAAGGGGGGCTACGAGGCCTGCGTCAGGCTGATCGACAACGTCAAGCTGTTCAGCCATGTCGCCAACCTCGGCGACACGCGCAGCCTCATCATCCACTCGGCCTCGACCACGCACCGGCAACTGTCGGAAGAGGCGCAGATCAAGGCGGGCGCCGCACCGGACGTGGTGCGGGTGTCGATCGGTATCGAGGACGTGCGCGACATCATCGCCGATCTCGACCAGGCGCTGGCCAAGGCCACGGCCTGACCGGGACCACGCGTCCCGCCGCCTCAGCCCCCGGTCGCAGGGCCCAGTGGCGGGGCGATGAACATGCCCTTCGGCAGCGGGGCGAGCCAGGCGATCTGTGCCCGCGCCCGGACAGGCTGGTCAGGTGCCCAGTCCAGCGCGACCTGCACCACCCGGCAGATCCGTGCGTCGGCCCGCGCCGCGCAGGCCCCGGTTGCGGCGGACAGGGCGGCGGCGAGCGCGGACCCGGCGCTGGCGCTGCCCTCGGCTCCGGCCTCCAGCGTCAGCGCGACGCTGTCGCTGCGCAGGACATGCGCCCCAAGGTCGGGAAGATCCTCGGTGTCGGGCAGGCGATAGACGAGTTCCAGCCGGAACTGCGCCGTGCCGGCCACCGGATCGACGCTGCCCTCGACGACCCGCGCCGCATCGACCGCGCAATCGGTGGCCAGAGACTGCACCAGCACTTCGCACAACCCCTCGGCCACCATGGGCGCGCGGATGTCGGCCAGCACCTGAAGGTATTCGGGCTGCGGCAGGGTCTCGCCCTCGACCAGCAGGTCCGTGAGCCGGGCCTGCCGCGTCACCGTAACCCTCCGGCGTTCGGCGAAACGCTCTTGCGCCAGATAGGCCCGGACATCGTCCTGCGGCACCAGCCCGCCCGAAGGCGAGATCAGCCAGGTCTGTCGCGGCGGCGGCGGCGCGGCAGTGGCCGGCGTGCCCGCCTGGGGCGCCGGGGCGTCGGCAACGGCGGCTTCCACCTTGGGCATGGTCTGCCAGTACTGCCAGCCGGCAGCGCCGAAGCCCACCGCCATCAGCAAGACCCCGGTCCCGATCAGAAGGCGCAGCATCAGAAGGACACCCCCTGCCGCAGATAGGCCAGATCGCCGAAGGCAAAGCTGGTGGCGATCGCCTTGACCCGTCCGGCAAAACTGTTCGCCGCATCGCCCTGACCGCGGATCTCGAAATAGGTATCCTGCGTCGTGCGGATGCGCGCGCCCTGGATCGGCGCATAGATCGCCAGTGGCCCCGCCTCGCCCGGGACGGGACCGACGACCGAGACCATGCCCTCGTCGAACCCGGCGCGGGTCTCCTCGGCCGAAACGCCGAAGGTGTCGCGGAACCAGATGTTCCAGGCGAGAGTCGCCTCCTGCATGGCCGCATACTTGACTTCGGCCTCCTGGCGATAGGACTCGGGACCCGAGGTCAGCACCTCGAAGAAGCGGTGGCCGGGGTTCAGGGGATAGGCCGGTGCCAGCCCGCAGGCCGCCAGCACCTCGGCCGGCATGACCTCGACCGGGACCACCGGGTCCAGGTTGGCCACCCCCGCCTGATCGCCACCCAGAAGCACCACCCGCTCGACCCGGGCGCCCTCGGCAAGGTGGATGTTCCAGATCTGGTTGCCGTGGAAGTTCAGCAAGACAAGATAGACCGGCCGCGCGGTTTCCGTGACCGCGACATCATAGGCCTCGTATGCCAGTTCGCTCTGCGCCGAGACGGTGACACTGCCCGTCTGCCGATAGCCGTTGACGAAGATCTGCACCGCATCAGCCAGTTCCGCGTCACCATAGGTCAGAAGCGCCGTCTCGAGGCCGCTTTTGCCCGCCGTGACATGCCCGACCAGCGCCTCCGGCGTCGGCGGCGTCGGCCTGCAGCCCGAGATCGGCCGGATCGTGGTGACCTCGGCCGGGATGTCCTTGGCGATCCGGGTCTTGTGGCCATTCAGCACATCCGCGATCAGGACCGGCCGGTTGCCGGCCAGGGCGGCGATCGGCCCCCTCGCCTCAAGCCCGTCGGGGCCGTCGCTCAGCAGGTCCTCGGGGCTGCCGCCCCGGGCACTGGCGGGATCACCGAAGGAGGACAGCATGGTCTGCCCTTCGAGGAAGGCCATGGCGGATTCGGGCAGATAGTCCTCGAAGGCGCGCGGGCCCAGCGAAACCAGCAGGAACATGACAAGCGCAATGGACCCGACGATCAAAAGGCTGACCGGTCCGCGGATCATACTGGCTGCTCCTGCACTGTCCTCTCGCGGCGCTTTTGCCCTGCGACTTTGGCCAAATCATGACGCGGAGCGGCGGAATCCCTGCGAATCCCGCCGCTTGTCGGCCCATCCGCCGGGCGTCAGTCCGCGATGGCGAAGGTCACGGTCACCGTGGCGACCAGGCCCAGCTCGCCCCCTGCCACCGGCACCGGCGCGGCCGAGACCGCCTCGCGATACATCGGCGCGGGGTCGGTCATCGCGCCGCCATCGGCAATGGACAGGACCCGCCCCAGGTTGACGCCGGCGGCCGCAGCCAGCAGTTCCGCCTTGGCGCGGGCATCGGCCACAGCCTCCTTGCGCGCTTCGCGATACGACGGCTCGGGGTCGGCCAGCCCGAAGGTCAGGCCGTTCAGCGTGTTCGCGCCATCGGCCACCGCCGCGTCCAGCACCGTGCCTGTCGTGTCCAGATTGCGCACCCGCACCGTCAGCAGGTTCGCGGCGACATAGCCCGATATGCGGGGGCTGGAACTGTCATAGCCGGTCCAGTTCGGGTTGATCGACAGGTTCGAGGTCTGCATGTCCCGCGCCTCGATCCCCGAGGCAGTCAGCCGCGCGATCACCGCTTCGGTCGCCTTCGAGTTCTCGGCAAGCGCCACCGCCGCGGTGTCGCCCTGCGTGGTCACGCCGATCATCAGCGTGGCCATGTCGGGTGCGGCCTCGACCGTGCCCGTCCCGGTCACGCTGATCGTGCGGGCCGGGCCGTCCTCGGCCATCGTGGGAGCGGCCAGCGGCAGGACGAGGGCTGCGGAAAGGACAAGGGCATTCAGGGCACGCATCGAGGTCTCCTTCATCTTGCGCGACAATTCGTGACTGTGACGCGCGCCGCAACCCGATCCTTGGCCGTTTTCCTTCCCTTCGGCGAAAAGCTGCTTTACTAAGGCAGCAACCGGCTGGGGCACGTTCCAGCACCTCCAAGATCCGTGCTAGACCCGCGACATGAAACCGACATTTGCACTTGACCTGACGCGCGAGACCATCGGTCTTTTGCACCGCACCCCGAAGGGCTGGCTCTCGATCGGCGAGGTCGCCTTCGACGCCCCCGACCTGGCCGAAGCTCTGGACTACCTGCGCAAGACCGCGCTCGGCCTGTCGCCGATGGGTGTGGCCACCAAGCTGATCCTGCCGAACAGCCAGATCCTCTACACCGAGGTGCACGCGCCCGGCCCCAGCCGCGACGAGAAGCGCCGCCAGATCGCCGCCGCGCTGGAAGGTCGGACCCCCTATCCGGTCGAGGATCTGGTCTTCGACTGGTCCGGCAAGGGCGCGACGGTCAAGGTGGCCGTGGTGGCAAAGGAAACCCTGGCCGAGGCCGAGGCTTTTGCCGTCGAACACCGGCTGAACCCGGTCTCCTTCGTGGCGATCCCCGAGGACGGCACCTTCGTGGGCGAGCCATGGTTCGGCCCGACCGAAGCCGCGGCGAGCCTTCTTGCCGAGGACGAGACCGTCGAACGCGACCGCGAACCTGTGTCGATCCTGCACCGGGAACTGCCGAAGGCAGTCCCGGTCGCCGAGGCCGAGAATGCGCCTCCCTCACCCGCGCCGCAGGCCGAGACGGTGACCGAGTCCGCCGCCGCCCCGGCGCCGCCATCGGCCCAGGAAGCGCCGGGGGAGGATGACGAACCCCTCCCGGGCCTCGAGGAGGCGCTGAACGCCAACCTGCCGGTTGCCGGGACCGCTTCCGTCGCGACGCCGCCGGAAACCTCGATGGCGGAGATCATCGACGAAGCTGGGCCCGTAGCCGACCTGCCCCCCGCTCCTCGGGCAGCCGTCGCAACCGGACCCGGCATTGACCGGGTGTCCGCCATGGTCGCACCTGCGCCTTCGGCGACTGCCCGCAGCCCCGAACTGCAACCCGAGCCCGAGGAAGCGCCCTTCGCGCATGTCACCGACACCCAGGCCTTCCCCGAGGGCGACACCGAGCCGTCCGCGACCGCACCGGTCGGGACCAGGGCCGGCAAGGCGTCCGGTGCGACGGCGATTGCCGACACGGTCGAGGATGACATCCCGCCTGCGCCCCCGTCGGCCGCGATGGTCGCCTTCGCCAGCCGGCGCGCCGCGGCGGGCGAGGCTGCTGTCCGTCCGGTCGATGGTGTCACCCGCCCCGCAGTCGCGGCCAAGGCGGCGGCGGTCGCCCGGCCCGCAGCCGCGAAGGGCTATTCCGGCCTGGTCACCGCCCCGTCGATTCCCGGCACCCGCGCCAAGGTCAAGGTCAAGGGCGGCGACATCCCGCGCCCCTCGCTTGGGCCGACCACGGTGAAATCGCCGGCCCGTCCCGGCGGCACCTTCGGTGCGGCGGTCCCGGCCAAGCGGCGCGGCGGGACCGTGTTCATGGTCATGGTCGGCCTCCTTCTGCTGTTCCTCGCGCTGGTCGCCGCCTGGGCCTCCTATTTCATGGGTTCGCGCGAGGCGGCCCGGCAGGCAGCCGTAACCGAGACCATTCCGGACGCCAGTGACGAGATGCTGGCCGACTTGCAGGACCCCGAAGGCCTGACCGAGCCGCTGCCCGAGGCCGGCAACCTCGCCCCCTCAGCCGGGCTTGACGCGCTCGCCACCGGGCGGCTGGCCGCAGATCTCGGCAAGGAAGCCGGGCCGGACGCGATCGGAACCGATATGCCGGTCGACACCGATGTGCCGGTCGACGTGACCGCCGTCTCGTCCGAGATCGTCGACCCAGAACCCGCGCCGGAACCCGCTGCCGAGGCCCTTGCCGCGGCGCCCGCCCAGCCTGCGGCCGGGCCCGAACCCGCACCCGATACCGCCCTGACCACCGAAGTCGCAGCTGCGTCCGCTCCGGTCGAGGACCAGGACGAGATATTCCTGTCGACGATGGATGCCCCTCCTCCCGCGCTGGACGCGCTTGCGCTTCCGCCGTTGGCCGATCTGCGCGACAGCCTGCCGGACCCGGTGATGCCGCCGCCGGCTCCGGGAACGGTCTACCAGTTTGATGCCGCCGGCCTGCTGAAGCCGACGCCCGAGGGCATCCTCAGTCCCGACGGCGTTTTCCTGATCGCGGGCAAGCCGCCGCTTCTGCCGCCGTCCCGCAGCGAGGTCGCCTCGGCCGCCGCTCAGGCGGCCGCCGCCATTTCGGTGCCCCCTGCGGAACCCGCCTCCGATCCTGCCAGTCCCGCCGATGCGTCGCTGGTGACCGCTGGCGAAACCGTCGCACCCGAGGTCTCGGCCCCGTCCGACCCCGAGATGGCCGGATTCCGCCCGCGCCCGCGCCCCGAAGGCCTGGCCCCGGCCGCTGCGGCCAAGGACGATGACGCCTCGCTTGGCACCGCAGCCGTCGTCCAGTTCGCGACCCTGCGTCCGCTGCCGCGGCCGGCAAACGTGACCACCGCTGCCGCTGCCGTCCTGCCGGCCAGCGCCTCGCCCGCCGATCTTGGCGCCCAGGGCGCCTCGCTGACCGCGCAGGCCGAGGCGAAACTGGCCGAGGCCGCCGCGCTCGAGGCGCGCAATCCCTCGATCGTCGCGATCTCGATGCGGCCCGCCGCCCGCCCGCAGGACATGAGCCGCGCAGTCGAGGCCGCCGTGGCCGCCGCCGTGCGCGAACCGGCACCCGCCGCGCCTAAGGAAGAGGTCGTCGCAGTTGCCGCCGCGACCCCTGCACCGGCGCCGGCAAAGCCCGAGGAGATCGACGAGCTTGACGAACCGGAGGTGGCGAAGGCCGCCCCCTCGATCCCGACCAAGGCCAGCGTGGCCAAGCAGGCGACCTTCGTGAACGCGATCAACCTGTCGAAGATCAACCTGATCGGAACCTACGGCACCGACTCGCGCCGCTATGCGCTGATCCGGCAGTCGAACGGCAAGTACAAGAAGGTCACGGTCGGCGACAAGATCGACGGCGGGACGATCAAGGCGATCACCGAGACCGAGGTGCGCTACCAGAAGGGTGGGCGCCTGATCAGCCTGAAGATGCCCAAGGCGTAAGCCTGTCTTGCGGGCGGGGTGCGCCGATGACTTCGTCACTCCTCGCGGCTGGAGGGCCCGGCGACGCGGCGCCGAAATCGAACGAGGAGCCCTCGTCAGCCGGCGGCGACCCCGGCCTCGGCAAAGGTCGCCATGCCCGAATGGCAGGCCACCGCGCCCTGCACCACCCCGATCGCCAGCGCCGCGCCCGAGCCCTCGCCGAGCCGCAGGCCCAGCGACAGCAGGGGCTCCTTCCCGAGCTTCTCCAGCAAGCGCGCATGCGCTCCCTCGGCGCTCTGGTGCCCCGCGACGCAGTGGTCCAGTGCGCCCGGCGCAGCCTTCTCCAGCACCGCTGCCGCGGCACAGGCGATGAACCCGTCCAGGATCACCGGCACCCGCGCCATTCGCGCAGCGAGGATCGCCCCGGCCATGGCCGCGATCTCGCGCCCGCCAAGGCAGCGCAGCACCTCCAGCGGATCTGACAGGGCCGCCGCGTGCCGTTCCACCCCGGCGGCGACGGCAGCCTCCTTGCGGCGCAGCCCCTCGTCGTCAACGCCGGTGCCACGCCCCGCCCAGCCGGTGCCGCCGTATAGCGCGGTGGCGATGGCGGCGGCCGCAGTGGTATTGCCGATCCCCATTTCCCCGGCCACGAACAGGTCGGCCGCCGGGTCCACCGCCTCATGCCCCTTGCGCAGGGCGGAGACGACCTCGGCCTCGGTCATTGCCGGCCCTTCGGTGAAATCCGCCGTCGGCCGGTCGAGGTCCAGCGCATGCACGTCAAGCGTCGCCCCGAAGGTGCGGGCCAGCTGGTTGATCGCCGCCCCGCCATGGGCGAAGTTCGCCACCATCTGCACCGTGACCTCGGCCGGGAAGGCCGAAACGCCCTTTGCCGTCACCCCGTGATTCCCGGCAAAGACCACGATCTGCGGCTTTCCCGCGTGCGGACGGTCGGTACCCTGCCAGCCCGCCATCCAGACTGCCAGCCGTTCCAGCCGGCCCAGCGCGCCGGGCGGCTTGGTCAGCTGGCCGTTGCGCGCCTCGGCCGCCGCAATCGCGGCAGCGTCAGGGGCCGGAAGCTGGCGCAGGGCGGCACGGACATCGGCAAGGGTCTGGAACGGCATCGTCTTCTCCGGATTGCACATCGTCGCATCCGGGGCTACCCCAAGGCCTAGACGAACGCCAGCCGGGACAAGCCGTTTTGACCCCAATCCGCGACATCGCCCTCCGGTTGCCGTCCGACCTCCTGTCGGCCTTCGCGCTGCTCACCCGCCTGCCCCTGCCCGACCATCGGGGGACCGGAGCCGCCTCGGCCTGGGCCTGGCCGCTGGTCGGCGCCGTGCTCGGAGCGATGGGGGCCGCCCTTGCCTCGGGCGCGCTCTGGCTTGGCGTGACGCCGGGCGTGACGGCAGCCCTCGTGCTGGCGGCAGGAGCCATGCTGACCGGGGCCCTGCACGAGGACGGGCTGTCGGACACGGCGGACGGGCTGTTCGGCGGCTGGACGCGCGAACGCCGGCTGGAGATCATGAAGGACAGCCGGGTGGGCAGCTATGGCGTCCTGGCCCTTGTGCTGACGACCCTCGCGCGCTGGTCGGCGCTGACGGCAGTCCTTGTCCACACGCAACAGGGCAGCGGCCCCTGGGCCGCCCTGATCGCCGCCGGGGCGCTGTCGCGGGCACCGATGGCGCTGATCATGGCGCTTCTGCCCAATGCGCGCGGCGAGGGGCTGAGCCATGCGACGGGCCGACCCTCTGCCGCAACCGCGCTGGCCGGCCTTGTGCTCTCGTCGGGGATCGCGGTGGCGCTGAGCGGCTGGACCGCGGTGCCACTGGTCTTTGTCACGCTTGCGGTGACGTTCTGGCTGGCCGTAACCGCGTTGCGACGGATAGGCGGGCAGACCGGGGATTTCCTCGGCGCCACCCAGCAACTGGCCGAGGTCGCCTGCCTTGCGGTGCTTTCGGCACGCGGGTAGGCATGCGGCCTCGCTGAAGAACGCGCGGCCTCACCCGCAGAGGCGGCGGACCGGGTAGTGAATTCCAAGAACTTTGGGGGGCCATGCCTCTGCTGGCGCACGGCGTCGGACAGGGACACCCTCTGGCCTTTGCGCCAAGCCCGCGATAGACGGGCAAAGAGAGCTTGCGAGGCCGCGCCCATGTCCGAATTCACCGACGCCATCTCCTCGACCGAAGAGATCATCGAAGATGCCCGCAACGGGCGCATGTTCATCCTGGTCGATCACGAGGACCGCGAGAACGAAGGCGACCTCGTGATCCCGGCCCAGATGTGCACGCCGAGCGCGATCAATTTCATGGCCACACATGGCCGCGGGCTGATCTGCCTGGCACTGCCCGGCGCACGCATCGACGCGCTGGGTCTGCCGCTGATGAGCCCGAAGAATTCCTCCCGGCACGAAACGGCATTCACCCTGTCGATCGAGGCGCGCGAGGGGGTGACGACCGGCATCTCTGCCGCCGATCGGGCACGCACCGTCTCGGTCGCCATCGACCCGACCAAGGGCGCGGCCGACATCGCCACACCGGGCCACATCTTTCCACTGCGCGCGCGCGAGGGTGGCGTTCTGGTCCGCGCGGGCCACACCGAGGCGGCGGTGGACGTCAGCCGGCTGGCGGGGCTGAACCCCAGCGGCGTGATCTGCGAGATCATGAACGACGACGGCACCATGGCCCGCCTGCCCGACCTCGTGGCCTTCGCCCAGAAGCACGGACTGAAGATCGGCACGATTTCCGACCTGATCGCCTACCGGCGCCGCCACGACAACCTGATCAGCGAAAAGGCGGTGAAATCGGTCACCTCGGTGCATGGCGGCGACTGGCTGATGCGGGTCTACGCCGACGAGGCCCACGGCGACGAACATATCGTCCTGTCCAAGGGCGACCTGTCCGGCCCCGGCCCGGTGCTGGTACGGGTCCACGCGCTGAACCCGCTGGAGGATGTCCTGGGCGTGGGGGGCGGCGGAGAGTTGCCGGCCGCCATGCGGATCATCTCTGCAGAGGGGCGCGGGGTCGTGGTCCTGCTGCGCGACACGACGATGAAGATGGTGACGCCGGGCGAACATTCGCCGCAGACCTTGCGTCAGTATGGCCTTGGGGCGCAGATCCTGTCGTCGCTCGGGCTGTCGTCGATCACGCTGGTCACCAATTCCGCCGCGCCGCGCTTCGTGGGCCTCGACGCCTACGGCCTGACCATCGCGGGCACCCGGCCCATCAAGGAGTAGGCCATGGCCACCGCCGAGACGCATTACACCCTGCCCCTGCCCGGCTTCGACAAGCCGGTGAAACTCCTGATCGTGGTGGCGCCCTACTACAAGGACATCGCCGACAACCTGGTTGCCGGCGCCCGGGCGGTGGCCGGGCAATGCGGGGCAGAGGTCGATCTGGTCGAGGTTCCCGGCGCGCTGGAGGTGCCGTCGGCCATCGCCATGGCCGAACGTCTGGCCGAATACGACGGCTATGTTGCCCTTGGCTGCGTGATCCGGGGCGAGACGACGCATTACGACACGGTCTGCAACGACAGCTCGCGCGCGCTCAGCCTCTTGGGCCTGCAAGGCGCCTGCATCGGCAACGGGATCCTGACGGTCGAAAACCGTGCCCAGGCCGAGGTGCGCGCCGATCCCGCCGGCCAGAACAAGGGGGGCGGTGCCGCCGCGGCAGCCTTGCACCTGATCGCGCTTTCGCGCAAATGGGCCGGGAAATCCAAGGGGATCGGTTTCCGGGCATGACGGACAAACGGCAGGAAAAGCGCCAGATGAAATCGGCGTCACGGCTTTACGCCGTGCAGGCGCTGTTCCAGATGGAGGTCTCGGGCCAGACGGTCGAGGCTGTAACGCGCGAGTTCGAGACGCACCGCTTTGGCGCGACCTACGAGGAAGGCGAATTCGCCGAGGGCGACGTGGACCATTTCCGCGCCGTGGTGGGGGCGGCGGTGAACTGGCAGGCCAAGATTGACCAGATGACCGACCGCGCGCTGGTCGCGGCCTGGCCGATCGACCGGATCGACCCGGTGCTGCGCGCACTGTTCCGCGCCGCGGGGGCCGAGATCGTGGATCTTCCCACCCCGCCCAAGGTGGCGATCACCGAGTATGTCGATGTAGCCAAGGCCTTCTTTCCCGACGGCAAGGAACCCAGGTTCGTCAACGCCGTCCTCGACCACATGGCGCGCGAGGCCCGGCCCGAGGCGTTCTGACCGCTGCCTCCGGTTTGACTGGCAAACGCCGGGCTGTCAAACTGGACGCCTGTCCACATGAGGTGCCCAATGTCCGCGCCCCGCAGATCCCTCGCCGCCGCCGCTCTGCTTGCCGCCTGCACGGCGACGGCCTCGGGCAACGGCACGGTGCCACCCGAATACCTGGCGCCGCAGTGGCGCATCGTCGCCATCGACGGCCAGCCCTTCGCCGCGCGCGGCACGATAGACTTCTCCGAACCCGGACGCGCCTCCGGCGAGGCGCCCTGCAACCACTGGACCGGATCCTATGAAGGGTCATTGCCAGCCTTCGTGCTGAAGGGCGTCGCCGTCACCCGCATGGCCTGCCCCGATCTGCAGGAGGAAGCCCGCTTTCTTCAGGCCCTCTCGGCCATGACCGAGGCGCGGACCGAGGGCATCCTGGGCCTGAAGCTGACGGGGCCGGGCGGGCGCAGCATGGAATTCGTCCGCCCGATGAACTGAGCGCAGGGGCAAGGCGCATGCCAGGCTCTGGCATCTCGCGGTCGGGTGACCCATATCCGCGCTCAATCGCAACAATCCCGGAACCGACATGTCCAGCCGCGCCGCTGTCGCCGCCTTTCTAGACCGCCCCGCCATCGCCCGCTTCCTGATCGCCGTCATCCTCGTCAATGCCGTCACCCTGGGGCTGGAGACCTTCCCGGCGGCGATGCAACGCGCCGGAACCATGCTGGTCGCCATCGACCGGGCCTGCCTTGCGATCTTCGTGGCCGAACTGGCGGCGCGGCTCTACGCGCAAGGCCTGCGCTTCTTCCGGTCGGGCTGGAACCTGTTCGACTTCGCGATCGTCGGGATCTCGCTCGTCCCGGCCGGGGCGGGCTTCTCGGTCCTGCGGGCGCTGCGCATCCTGCGGGTGCTGCGTGTCGTCTCGGCGGTGCCCTCGTTGCGCCGCGTGGTCAACGGCCTGGGCCGCGCGCTGCCGGGGATGGGGTCGGTGTTCCTGCTGATCCTGCTGATCTACTACATCGCCGCCGTGATCGCGACCAAGCTCTTCGCCGCCAGCTTCCCCGACTGGTTCGGTTCGCTGGGGTCATCGGCCTATTCGCTCTTCCAGATCATGACGCTGGAGTCTTGGTCGATGGGCATCGTCCGCCCGGTGATGGAGGTCTATCCCTACGCATGGGCCTTCTTCGTGCCCTTCATCCTGATGACCACCTTCGCGGTGATGAACCTGATCGTGGGTCTGATCGTGAACTCGATGCAGGAGGCGGCCTCCGAGGAGACACGCGAGGAAACCCATGCCTTCGAGGAAAAGGTGCTGGCGCGGCTGGCCGAGATCGAGCGCAAGCTCGACGCAAGGTAGGCCCTTGCGGATAACCCATCGCGAAGACCGGCCGCGCTCCTAGCCCCGGTGCGCCTGGAACAGCGCGGCGGCTCGATCGAAGAACCGGGAGCGGGTCGCGGGGTCCTCCATCATGATCTCGTGCTCGGCGCCGGGGTAAAGGTCCAGCTGCCCGCGCGCCCAGCCTGCCATGCGCAGGTGAATCGGGGATGCGGCCACCACCTTCTCGGCCGTCCCCAGCGCGCATATCACTGGCACCTGCGGCGCGGGCAGCGCCGCCAGCGCGGCACATTCGGCCAGCGCGGCCGTGACCCAGCCGATCGAGGGTCCGGCCAGGGCCAGCTCCGGCACTTCGACCACCTGACGGCGCATGTAGTCCCACATCTCGCGGTTGGTGGTCAGCACATTTCCGGCAAAGGGCGCGGTGGTGAGATAGACCGCCGGTCCGGTCGAAGGCGCATAGCGTCCGGTCAGCCGCATCGGCCCGGCCACGGCCGAGACCATCGCCGCGACGGGTTTCTGCCAGGGGGCCATCGCGATCCCCCACATCGGCGCGGAAAAGACCGCCGCGGCGACCGGCAGCCCGCGCATCAGCCCGCGCAGGGCGATGCAGCCGCCCATGGAGTGAGAGACCATGTAATAGGGCCGGGGCAGATCCAGTCGGGCGGCCTCGGCCAGCATGGCGTCCAGGTCCTGCTGGTATTCCGAGAAATCGCCGACATGACCCATCAGCCGGTCGGGCAGCGCCCGGTCGGCCAGTCCTTGCCCGCGCCAGTCGATCGTGATGACCGAAAAACCGCGCGCCAAAAGGTCGGTGGCAGCCCGGCCGTATTTCTCGATGCATTCCGTCCGTCCGGGCAGCAGCAGCACCGTGCCCTTGTCCCCCGCCTTCCACGAGGCGAGGCGGATCCGCGCCGCGCCCGCCTGGACCCAGACCGCCACCACCCCGGGCGGCGCGTCGGCGACCCCGGAGTGGAACGGTGCCGGCAGGGCGGCGTCCTGTCTCATCCCAGGACCGAGCCGAGCTTCATCGCCAGCCCCATGCTGCCGTCGACCGAAAGCTTGCCGGTCATGAAGGCCATGGTGGGATTCATGTCGCCGTCGAGGATCGCGCGGAACACGTCCGCCTCGGCGGTCAGCGTCACGTCCGCCTCTTCGTCACCTGCGCGCACGCCCGCGGCGTCCAGCATGATCGCCCCTTCGCCGGGAATCACGAACTTGGCCACCCCGTCGAACCCGCCCGACACCTTTGCAGACAGCGCCCTGACAGCCGCATCGATCATTTCGCTCATCTCAAGTCTCCGCTTCGTGACCCTGGCGCCACTGGCAATCCGGCGCGGATCGGTTACTTTGCTGTTATGGGCATCCGGGCCGCCATTCTCAATCGTATCGTTGCGGCACTTGTGCCGCTTCTGTTGTCATGTGCCATGGTGCAGGCGGAAGATGCGGCCAAGCTTGACAACCTGTTCGACCGCCTCAAGACAGCCCCGGCCGACGAGGCCAGCCGAATCGAGCGCGAAATCCAGCTGGAATGGGCGAAATCCGGATCGCCCGCGCTGGATCTTCTTCTCCAGCGCGGCGAGGACGCGATCGGCATGGGCGACTATAAGGCCGCAATCGAGCATTTCAGCGCGCTCATCGACCATGATCCCACCTTCGCCGAAGCCTGGAACGGGCGCGCCACCGCCTATTACCTGGCCGGTCAGTTCGGCCCCTCGGTTGCCGACATCGCCCAGGTCCTGACCCTGAATCCAAGGCATTTCGGCGCGTTGTCCGGGCTGGCGATGATCCTGGAAGAGACCGGAAAACCCGAAAAGGCGCTCGCGGCCTATCGTGCGGCCCTTGCCATCCATCCTCATCTCCAGGGCGCGATCGAGGCGGTCGAGCGCCTGGAAAAGGCAGCCGAGGGTCGGGAGCTTTAAGCCATGGACGCCACCCGGCGGGTGACGGCGGTCCTCGGGCCGACGAACACCGGCAAGACCCATCACGCGATCGAGCGGATGCTGGCGCACCGCACCGGCGTCATCGGCCTGCCGCTGCGGCTTCTGGCGCGCGAGGTCTACGACCGGATCGTCGCCCGTGTCGGCCCCTCGGTCGTGGCGCTCGTCACCGGCGAGGAACGCATCGTCCCCGACCGCACGCAATACTGGGTCTGCACCACCGAGGCGATGCCGCTTGAGATCGGCGCCGATTTCGTCGCGGTGGACGAGATCCAGCTGTGCGCCGATGCCGACAGGGGCCATGTGTTCACCGACCGGCTTCTGCGCGCACGGGGGCTGAACGAGACGCTGTTTCTCGGCTCCGACACCATGCGGGGCGCCATCGCGGGGCTGGTGCCGCATGTGACCTTCCTCAGGCGCGACCGCATGTCCACGCTCCGCTATGCCGGGTCGAAGAAGATCAGCCGGATGCCGGAACGCTCTGCCATCGTCGGCTTCTCGGTGGAAAACGTCTATGCCATCGCGGAACTCATCCGCCGCCAGAAGGGCGGCTGTGCAGTGGTAATGGGGGCGCTGTCGCCCCGCACCCGCAACGCGCAGGTGGCGCTCTACCAGAACGGCGATGTGGACTATCTGGTGGCCACCGACGCCATCGGCATGGGGCTGAACCTCGACATCAAGCATGTCGCCTTCTCGGCCACCGCCAAGTTCGACGGACGGCGGATGCGCGCGCTTTATCCGCAGGAACTGGGCCAGATCGCCGGCCGGGCGGGCCGACACACCGAGGACGGCAGTTTCGGTGTCACGGGCGAGGCGCGCCCCTTCGACGAGGAACAGGTCGAGGCGATCGAGACTCACCGCTTCGCCCCGGTCAGGAAACTGCACTGGCGCAACGAGGTGCTGGATTTCGGCTCGGCCGACCGGCTGATCCGCAGCCTCGAGGCCCCCACCTTCAACGACTGGCTGACCCGGGCGCGGGACGCCGACGACGTGCTGGCATTGAAGGCCCTGTCGGCCCTGCCCGAGGTGCAGGACAAGCTGACCGAACCGAAACGGGTGCAGCTTCTGTGGGATGTCTGCCGGATCCCCGACTTCCGTTCCTCCACTGGACCGGAACACACCACGCTCCTTGCCCGGATATTCGACTTCCTCGTGGGCCGGGGCCTTGGCGGCGGGCGCATCCCCAGTGACTGGCTGGCGACCGCGATCAAGCGGATCGACCGGACCGAGGGCGACATCGACACCTTATCGCGCAGATTGGCCTATATCCGCACCTGGACCTACGTCACCCAGCGGAAAAACTGGGTCGAAGACGAAAGCCATTGGCGCGAGGAAACGCGCGCGGTAGAAGACCGCCTGTCGGATGCCCTGCATGCGGCGCTGACCCAACGATTTGTCGACCGGCGGACGAGTGTCCTCCTTCGCCGGTTGAAGCAGAAGGAGACCCTCGTGGCCGAGGTGAACGACAAGGGCGAAGTGACGGTGGAAGGCGAATTCGCCGGACGTCTGGAAGGCTTCCGCTTCAGGCAGGACGCATCTGCAACCCCGGACGCGGCGCGCACGCTGGCGCAGGCCGCGTTGCAGGCGCTGAAGCCGGAATTCCACCTGCGCGCCGACCGGTTCTACAACGCGCCGGATACCGAGCTGGATTTCACCGAACAGGGCGGCCTGATGTGGGGCACCTCTGCGGTCGGCAAGCTGGTCAAGGGGTCCGAACCCGCCAAGCCCGCCGTCGAGGCCTTCGTGGACGAGGAAGCGGGACCGGAAGTCGCCGAAAAGGTCCGCCGCCGTCTTCAGCACTTCATCGACCGCAAGGTCGCGGCGCAGTTCGAGCCCCTGCTCGCCATGGCGCGCGACGAATCCCTCACCGGCCTCGCCCGCGGCTTCGCCTTCCGGCTGTCCGAGGCGATGGGGGTGCTCCCGCGCGACCAGGTCGCCGCCGAGGTCAAGGAACTGGACCAGGAGGCCCGGGGTGCCTTGCGCAAGCATGGCGTCCGTTTCGGCCAGTTCACCATCTTCCTGCCCGCGCTGCTGAAACCCGCGCCGACCCGGCTGCGGCTGGTGCTGTGGTCGCTCTGGAACGGCTTGCAAGAATTTCCCGAATCGCCGCCCCCGGGCCTCGTCACCATCCCGAACGTGCCCGAAGTGCCGAAAAGCCACTACACACTCGCGGGCTACCACCCGGCGGGCAGCCGCGCGATCCGTATCGACATGCTGGAACGCCTCGCCGACATCCTGCGCCAGAAGGACAGCCGCGCGGGCTTCGAGGCGACGCCCGACATGCTGTCGATCACCGGCATGACGCTCGACCAGTTCGCCGACCTGATGGCCGGCCTCGGCTACAAGGGCGAAAAGGGCGAACGGCCGAAGGTCAAGACCGCCGAGCAGCCGAAGGCGCCCGAGATCTCCGAGGAAGCCGCCGCCGCCATCGCTGCCGGCGTGCCGATCCCGGAAGAGGTCTCGATCCTCGCGCCCGAGCCCGAGACGGTAGCCACGCCCGAGATGGAGGTGTTCTACACCTTCACCTGGGCGCCGAAGCCCCGCCACCAGCGCCCCGAGCGCAGCGGCGACCGTGGCCCCCGGCATGACCGGAAAGAGGGGGAAGGCCGCGTCCCGCGTGGCGACCGGCCGCAAGGCGATCGCCCGCAAGGCGACAGGCCCAGGGGCGACCGGCCCAAGCACGACCGTCCCAACGGCGACCGTCCTCATGGGAAGGGGGCCAAGCCCCCGCGTGAGGAGCGGCAGAAATCCTACGAGGCCCGCCCGCCTCGGCAGGAAAAGCCCATCGACCCCGACAACCCCTTCGCCGCGCTGCTCGCGCTCAAGGGCAAGGTCTGATTGGGCGGGCCTTCGGGCAGGCCCGACCCGGAAGCGGCCGCGCGACTGCGGCTGGACAAGTGGCTGTGGCAGGCGCGCTTCTTCAAATCGCGCAGTCTCGCCGCCGCCGTGATCGAAGCCGGATCGGTCCGCGTCAACGGCACCCGCGTCAGCCGCCCCGGCCGCGACATCGGCGCAGGCGACACGCTGACCTTCCCGCAAGGCGGCCGCATCCGAGTGGTGCGCATCCTTGCGCTGGGGCAGCGGCGGGGTCCCGCGACCGAGGCGCAGGCGCTCTATCTCGATCTCGACGCCCCCGCGGCGCCGGACCCGCTTGAATGATCCGCCCGCCTGCTCTAGCTAAACGCAAAGGATAGCTTCCCGGAACCCGACCATGACCTACGTCGTCATCGACAACTGCATCGCCTGCAAGTACACCGACTGCGTCGAGGTCTGCCCGGTGGACTGCTTCTACGAAGGCGAGAACATGCTTGTCATCCACCCCGACGAATGCATCGACTGCGGCGTCTGCGAACCGGAATGCCCCGCCGACGCGATCCGCCCGGACACCGAGCCGGACATGGAGGAATGGGTCGCCTTCAACCGGAAATACGCCGTGCAATGGCCGGTGATCGTGACCAAGAAGGACCCGCTCCCCGGCCACCAGGAACGCGACGGCGAGAAGAACAAGCGCGAGAAATACTTCTCCGAAGCCCCCGGCACGGGCGGCTGAGCCAGGGTCCGATTCGGGCACAACTGTGACCACGAATCGGTTACGACGCGCAAAGTCTCGCGAATTCAGCGTGTTACATCCACTCCGCCGTGAGTCGCGGCAGTTGGAATCGGGTTCCGTTTGTGTTATGATTTCTTTACAAAGCAAGCATGGACGCCTGACACCGGCCTAGAGCATATCGCCCGGGCCTTAATCTTTGTGACAATCTGCTCCACACGCCTGAACGAGGGGTTCAGGGCGCGAGGGGGCTTTGTTGCGGGAACAGGTCGTCCTTACTGGGGAACCGTGAATGACCAAGTCGAAGAAGCCTGAATTCCGTCCGAACGATTTCGTGGTCTATCCGGCGCATGGCGTCGGCAAGATCATCTCTATCGAAGAACAGCAGATTGCCGGGATTCAGCTGGAACTTTTCGTCATCTCCTTCGAGAAGGACAAGATGACCCTGCGCGTACCCACGCACAAGGCCATCGATATCGGCATGCGTGCCCTGTCCGCCCCCGATGTGGTGACCAAGGCGCTGGACACCCTCAAGGGCAAGGCCAAGGTCAAGCGGGCGATGTGGTCGCGTCGCGCCCAGGAATATGAACAGAAGATCAACTCGGGCGACCTGTTGTCCATTGCCGAGGTCGTCCGCGACCTGCACCGCACCGACGACCAGCGCGAGCAGTCCTACTCCGAGCGTCAGCTCTATGAAGCCGCCCTGGAACGCCTGACCCGCGAAGTCGCGGCTGTGTCCGGTGTGGACGAGGCGGGCGCGGCAAGGCAGGTCGACTCGGTCCTCGTCGGCCGCGCGGCCTGATTTTTCCGTCTGACCAATGTGAAACGGCGGCCCTGTGCGTGGGGCCGCCGTTACTTGTTTTTCGCAGCGAAAAGTCTGGTCAGCCGCGCACTGCGCACCGTTGCAATGGATCGCGGCGTTTCCCCGAATTCGGACATCGCATCTGGGTTGGCGCCCGCCGCAATCAGTGCCCTGATCTCATCGACGTCCTCATTTCGCACGGCAATGTGCAAGGGCGTTTCCAACATGTCTCCTGCGGCTGTTACCCGCGCCCCCGCCGCGATCAGAAGCAGTACCGCTTCGGTATCCTTTCGTCGAGGCATCACTGAAACGGCGTGTCCCCGTCGCAATCCGCTGAGTCCAGCGCGACGGGTGCCCAACCAAGTTCGGCGGGGAACAGGGTGTCCGAGCAGAACGCAAGGATCCGGGTCAGCCGCCACCCGTTCTCCGTCATACAGCTCTGCCTGCCGGCCGCCGCCACCTTGTGCGCATCTGACCCGAACATGCGCCTGCTCTTTTCGAAAATACTCTGCGGGGGTCCGGGGGTGCAAAACCCCCGGGGGCAGCCACAGGCGCGACCTCAGTCATACTCGCGCAGCCGCGCCACATAGCGGGCCATCGTGTCGACCTCCAGGTTGACCATGTCCGCCACAGCCACCTCGCCCCAGGTTGTCACCGCCTGCGTATGGGGGATCAGGTTCACCCCGAACTCGGCCCCATTGACCTCGTTCACCGTCAGGCTGGTCCCGTTCAGCGCCACCGACCCCTTGGGCGCGATGAACTTCGCCAGGGCGTCGGGCGCGCGAAAGGTCACCCGGACCGACCCGCCCTCGTGCTGCACACCCACCACCTCGGCCAGCCCGTCCACATGGCCCGACACGATGTGTCCTCCCAGCTCGTCCCCCACCTTCAGGGCGCGCTCCAGGTTGACGCGCCTGCCGGGACGCCAGTTGCCCAGATTCGTCTTGGACACCGTCTCGGCGGAAATCTCCACGTCGAACCAGCCCTCCGGGTCGCTGCCAAGCTCCACAACCGTCAGGCAGACCCCGTCGCAGGCGATGGACGCGCCGATGTCGATGCTGCCGATGTCATGGTGCGTTGCGATGCGCGCGCGCAGGTCCCCAGTAACCCTGGTGTCGATGATCCGCCCCACATCGGTGACAATTCCGGTAAACATGACTGCGCCCCGCCTTCGCTCGATCCCGACCTGCCGTTCCGAGGTAAAGCCCGCCCTCGCCGCTTGCAAGCCTCGGCCGGTTGAGGCCATGATCCCTCACCCGATTTTCACCCTTTCCGGGGCAGGCTGCCCCGATGCCGGCTGCAAGACCCAACGGAACACAAGGCCCGACTTGACCCCCGCCTCCCGTCACTTCCTCCTGCTGCAAGGCCCGCACGGACCCTGGTTCCACCGTCTCGGCCAGCACCTGCGCCGGACCGGGGCGCGGGTTACCCGCGTGGGCTTCAACCTTGGCGACCGGGTGTTCTGGCCCGGCCCCGGCTACATCGCCTTCCAGGACCCGCCGGACCGCTGGGCCGAGACCTGCGAGCGGCTGATGACGGACCTCTCCGTCACCGACCTCGTGCTTTACGGCGACACCCGGCCGATCCATGCCCAGGCGATCCGGCTGGCCAGGGCGCGCGGGATCACCGTACATGTGTTCGAGGAAGGCTACCTGCGCCCCTACTGGGTCACCTACGAACGCGGCGGATCGAACGGCCATTCGCGGCTGATGGACCTGACGCTGGCCGAGATGCAGGGCGCGGTGGCACGCTGCGACCCCGACCTGCCCGAGGCGCCGGCAACCTGGGGCGACATGCGCCAGCACATGTTCTGGGGTGCGCTCTACCACGGCTGCGTCGCGGCAGGCTTCCGCGCCTACCGGAATTTCCGCCCGCATCGCGCGCTGACCGTCGGCCAGGAGTTCCTGCTCTACCTGCGCCGTTTCCTCATGATGCCGGTTCACCGCATCGAGCGGCGGATTGCCACCCGGCGCATCCGCAACGGCGGCTTTCCCTATCACCTCGCCATCCTGCAACTGGAACACGACGCCAGCTTCCGGGCACATTCCCCCTTTGCCAGCATGACCGACTTCCTCGCCGAGGTCATCGCGGGCTTTGCCCGGGGCGCTCCCGGCCATCACCACCTCGTCTTCAAGGCTCATCCGCTGGAAGACGGGCGCGTGCCGCTCCTGCCGGAAATCCGCCGGCTGGCCCGCCTGCACGGCGTGACCGGCCGGGTGCACTTCGTCCGCGGCGGCAAGCTGGCCGAACTGCTGAACGATGCCCGCTCGGCGGTGACGGTGAACTCGACCGCCGGGCAGCAGGCGCTCTGGCGCGGATTGCCGCTGCGCACCTTCGGGGCGGCGGTCTATGCCAAGCCGGAGTTCGTCTCTTCCCAGCCGCTGGCCGACTTCTTCGCCGCGCCACAGCGTCCCGATACCCGCGCCTACCGGGACTATCGCCATTTCCTTCTGGAAACCTCGCAACTGGTGGGCGGTTTCTATTCGGCGCGCGGCCGGCGGCGGCTCTTGCGGCAGGTGGTCGACCTGATGCTGTCGCCGGAAGACCCCTATCAGTCGCTGTTGCAGGGCACGGCAGGCCCGCGGCAGCAGTTGCGGCTCGTCCGCTGATTTCCGCACTGGCCTTGGTGGCCTGGCTTCGCTAAGTTGCACGGTGAACAAGCCAAGCAAATGGCAGGGGACAGGCGAAGTGACGGTCAGTGTGTCTCACACCGCTAAGGTGATTGCTTTTCTGGCAGCTCTGTCGCTGGTTGCGTCCTGCGGATTGCCCCGATCAGGCCCCAACAAGCGCGAGATCATTGCCGGCTCGGTAGAGAAGAAGGGGGATGCCCATATCGTCACCGTGACGCCCGCGGTCACGCGCGCCACCTCGGTGCAGCCGGTTTTCGGCTTCAGCCAGGCCTTCCGCAACGCCGGTGTCGTGGCGTCGGACATGATTTCGCCGGGCGACACGATCAACGTGACCGTCTACGAAAACGTCAAGGACGACCCGCTGCTTGGCAATACGGGCCAGCGCGTCTCGGGCCTGGCCGACGTCCAAGTCGATGGCCAGGGCTTCATTTACATCCCCTATGCCGGGCGGATCAAGGCGGCGGGCCAGACGCCAGAGGGCCTGCGCCAGGCGATCACCCGGAAACTGGAAAACCAGACCCCCGACCCGCAAGTCAGCGTCTCGCGCGTGGCGGGCGGAGGCGCGACGGTGTCGATCTCGGGCCAGGCAGGGCTGAATGGCGTCTATCCCATCGAGGCTTCGACGCGGACGCTGGCCACCATGCTGGCCAAGGCCGGAGGCGTCACGATCGACCCCGCGATCACCATCGTCCGCGTCACCCGCGGCAAGCATACCGGCAAGATCTGGCTGAACGACCTTTACGACAACCCCTCGCTCGACATTGCGCTGCGCCCGGGCGACAAGATCAACATCGAGAAGGACGACCGCAAGTTCATCGCGCTGGGTGCGACCGGCGCACAAAGCGTGGTGCCGTTCGAATCGGAATCCATGTCCGCGCTCGAGGCGATCGCAACGGTGGGCGGGCTGTCCACCATGTCGGCCGACCCGACCGGCGTCTTCATCCTGCGCGATGAAAGCGAGGAAATCGCCCGCGCCGTCTTGGGCCGCAACGATCTGATCGGCGACCAGCGCATCGTCTATGTGCTGGACCTGACCGAGCCCACCGGTCTGTTCGAAGCCCGCGATTTCCAGATCCGCGACGGCGACACGCTTTATGTGACCGAGGCGCCGTTCGTGCAGTGGCAAAAGACCCTGGGGGCGATCACCGGCAGCACGTCCGCTGCGACGAGCCTTGCCAACGTCGCCGATTCCGGCGGTTGATCCCGCACTGTCGGCGGGGCCAGAGTCGCATCCGGCGCTGTCCGGTGTGCCGCGCCGGCTTGTCCACCAGAATCTCTCGATCCTGCGCAATGCCCGGTTGCACCGGGTATTGGCGCTTGCCGGACACGAGCTGCGCTTCGGCCTGCCCCGTGCAGGCGAGGGCGCCCTGGTCTGGGGCGCCAGCCCGACGTCATGGCGAGGCGAAGGGCTTGCGGCGAGGCGCGGTCTGCCGCTTGTCCGGGTCGAGGACGCCTTCCTGCGCTCGATCCATCCCGGCCGCGCGCGGGGCGAGCCGGCCATCGGCTACCTCATCGACCCCGAGGGCACGCATTTCGACAGCCGTCGCCCCTCGCGGATGGAAAGAATCCTAGGCTCGACTGACTTTCGAAATTCGAACATTATTAGTGAAGCAAAGCTGCTAACTCATTGTCTTTTTGATCATGACATTTCGAAATACAATAATCATGACCAGGACCTCGCTACACCCGCCCCAGGCTATGTGCTGGTGGTCGACCAAAGCGTCGGGGATGCCTCGATCCGCCTCGGCGGGGCCTCGGCTGCGACCTTCCGCACAATGCTCAACGCCGCGCTGCGCGACCATCCCGACTGCCGCATCGTGATCCGCACCCATCCCGAGACCGCCGCCGGCCTGCGCCCCGGCCATTTCGGCCCGGGCGATGCCGGGGGGCGAGTGACCCTTCTGACCGCGCCGGTCTCGCCGCACCGGCTCCTTGCGGGGGCGGCCGAGGTCTATGCCGTCACCTCGCAGATGGGGTTCGAGGCGATCCTGCACGGCCACCGCCCCCGGATCTTCGGCCAGCCCTTCTATGCCGGCTGGGGCCTCAGCCAGGACGAACAGCCGATCCCGCGCCGCACCCGCCGCCTGACGCGCGAGGAGCTCTTTGCCGGGGCGATGCTTCTGGCGCCGCTCTGGTATGACCCCTGCCGCGACCGGCTCTGCGGGCTGGAAGAGGTGATCCACCAGCTTGCCGCCGAGGCCCGCGCCTTCCGCGAGGACCGAAGGGGCCATGTCGCGGCCGGAATGCGGCTTTGGAAGCGCCCGCGCCTGCAAGCGGTGTTCGGCGGCACGCGGGCGCTGCGCTTCCGCGACGACCCCGTCGCGGCGGACCGGCTGGCCCACGCCACCGGACGCAGCCTTCTCGTCTGGGCCGGCAAGGAACCCGAAGGCTTCACCCCTGCCGCGCCCTGTCGGCGGGTCGAGGACGGATTCCTGCGCTCGCGGGGCCTTGGCGCGGAACTGGTGCCGCCCCTGTCGCTGGTGACGGACGACCTGGGCATCTACTACGACCCGACGCGACCCTCGCGGCTCGAGGCGCTTATCGCCGCGCCCCTCACCCCGGCGCAGCGCCGCCGGACCGGGGCCCTGCTCGACCGCCTGCGCGCGGCGGGCCTGTCGAAGTACAATCTCGGCGGCGCTGCGCCTGTCCTGCCCGGGGGCCACCGGATCCTGGTGCCGGGGCAGGTCGAGGACGACGCCTCGATCCGCAAGGGGGCGGGCGCGGTGCGGACGAACCTCGCGCTGCTCCGGGCGGTGCGGCGGGCGCACCCGGACGCGGTGGTGATCTACAAGCCGCACCCGGATGTCGAGGCGGGCCTGCGCGCCGGGGCCATCGCCGCCGCCGATGTGCAGGGGCTGGCCGATGTCGTGGCCTCCGGTTCCGATCCCGTGGCGCTGCTGGCAGAAGTGCAGGAAGTCTGGACCATGACCTCGCTTCTGGGCTTCGAAGCGCTGATCCGCGGCCTGCCCGTCACCTGCCTCGGCGCGCCATTCTACGCCGGCTGGGGCCTGACGCGCGACCTCGGGCCTGTTCCGGCGCGGCGGACGGCGCGGCCCGACCTCTTGCAACTCGCTCATGCCGCGCTGATCGCCTATCCGCGCTACTGGGATCCGGTCAGCCGTCTCCCCTGCCCGCCCGAAGTGGCGCTGGAGCGGCTGGCCTCGGGCGCGATCCCGCATCCCGGGCGGCTGAACCGGCTGTTGTCGAAGGTGCAGGGCCACTTCGCCGGCCTCGCGCCGCTCTGGCGCTGAGGCTCCACCTGCGACCCTACCGCGCCAGTCGCCAGAACCGCCACATGAGGCTCGCCGCGGCGCAGACGAGGCCCACGACCAGCCCCAGCCACAGCCCAACCCCGCCATAGCCCAGCGGAAAGGCCAGCACATAGCTGCAGGGGATGCCGATCAGCCAGTAGCTGACCGCCGCCAGTCCCATCGGCACCCGCGTGTCCTGCACCCCGCGCAACAGGCCCAGCGCCATGACCTGCATCCCGTCGGCCAGCTGGAACAGCGCCGCTACCCCCAGAAGCACCGTGCCATAGGCGAGGATCGCCGCGCTTTCCGGCTTCGACAGGTCGAGGAACAGCGCCACGATCGGCCAGGGTGCGGACAGGAACAGCGTGATCGAAGCCAGCGCCACGCCCAGTGAGATGATCACCGCCACCTTTGCCGCCCGCCGCAACGACTCCCGGTCACCCTGCCCGTCAAAGCGGGCAACGCGGATCGTCGCCGCGCTGGACAGCCCCATGTGCAGCATGAAGGTCAGCGCCGCCACCTCCAGCGCGATGCCGTGAGCGGCCAGTTCCACCGTGCCGATCCAGCCCATCATGAGCGCCGAGGCCTGGAACAGCCCGCCTTCCGCCAGTCCGGTCAGGCCGATCGGCAGGCCCAGCCGCCAGACCTGCCGCATCGCCGGCCAGTCCGGCCGCCAGAAGCGCTGGAACAGGTGGAACCGGCGCAGGGCGGGCAGGAAGTGAGCGTATAGCCCCAGCGCCAGCAGCGACACCACCTGCACCACCACCGTCGCCACCGCCGCCCCGCGCGCGCCCATCTCGGGATAGCCCCAGTTGCCGAAGATCAGCGCCCAGTTGACCGCGATGTTGACCACCACCGCCGCCAACGTGACCCAGAGGACGACCTGCGTCCGGTGCAGCGCCGACAGATAGCTCTGCAACACCGCCACCACCAGCGCCGGCACCATGCCCAGCCCGGCAATGCGCATGTAATCCTGCGCGACGGACGATACCTCCGGGTCCTGCCCCAGCGCCAGCAGGATCGGCTCGGACCACCAGAACACCGGATAGACTGCCAGACCGAAGGCGATCGACAGCCAGATCCCCATCCGGGTGTCGCGACGCACTTGCGTTTCGTCCTTGCGGCCCAACGCCGCCGCGACCATCGGCATCACCGCCTTGGCAAAGCCCGATCCCACGACGAACACTATGAAGAAGGACGAGGCCCCCAGCACCACCGAGGCCAGCGCCACCACGCCATACCAGCCCAGCATTACCGTGTCGGTCACATGCAGCGCCATCTGCGCCAGATGCGAGCCGATCAGCGGCAGACCAAGCACGAGCGTCTCCCGCGCATGGGCCGAATTGGACAATCGTATAGCCATGGCGAAGGCTTACCCGCGCCTCCCGGCAGGCACAAGGCAGGGTTTCCGCCGCGGCGCGGCGTCAGAGTCTGCCGGCCAGAAGACCCAGCGCCGCCACCGCTATTGCCGCGCCGACCGCCAGTTCCACCACCGGCAAGGCCCGCGCCAGGCGGCCGGTGCCGAGGCCGAGGAACGCCCCCTCGCGCGCCCAGACCGACAGCACCGCCGCCCCGACCGTGACCAGCGCCGTGCCAAGACCCATGACGAAGGCCCCGGCGATCCCCGCCAGCGCGATGCCCAGCTGCCAGGTCAGCACCAGCACGAACAAGGCCCCTGAACAGGGGCGCAACGCTATTCCCGCCACCAGCACCAGCCCGTCGCGGAACGAGGCGACCTGTGCCACCGCCTCGAGGGTCGGACCATGGGCATGGGTGCAGCCCGGCCCGTGGTCATGGTGGTGATCGTGGTCGTCGTCGGAGCAGTGAGGGCCATCAAGGGGGCCGTGGTGGGGGACGCCCTGCGACGCCATCTGCCGCCGCAGGCCCTGCACGCCGCGCCAGACCAGCCAGAGGCCCAGCCCGGCGATCATCGCATGGCCCACCGGCGTAACCCAGCGATCCGCCGCCCCCTCGAGCGCCTGCCGGCCCAGCCCCAGCACCGCCACGAGTCCATAGACCAGCGCCACCGCCACCGCCGCCTGCGCCAGGCTCGCGGCCAGCGCCAGCAATGCCAGCCGCGCCATGGGTACCCGCCGCGCCAGGCCATAGCCGCCGATCACCAGCTTGCCATGCCCCGGCCCCGCCGCATGCAGCACGCCATAGCCTAGGCATAGCGCCCAGAACCCCGCCAGCGCCCCGGCCTCGCCGGCCCTGAGCGCCCGGATCGCGCCCGCCAGCTGCTCCTGCGCCACGCGCTGCGCCGCCCCGAGCCCGACTGCCAGCCCCGCCAGCGCGCCCGAAGCCCATAGCGCGCCCATGACCAGCACAAGCACCAGCGCGGCCAGAGTCAGGGCACGGCGCATGTCACCCGCACTTCCTCGGCAAACTGCGCCCCCACGGCCGGGAACTCGTCCTCGACATCGACGTCCGGAGTATATTCCTTCAAGGCCTCCATCAGCGCCGCCTCGGCCTCGCTCAGATCCGGAACGAAGGTCTGCGCCGTGCAGCCCCTGCCCCCCGTCACCACCGCCGGGTCAGGGATGGAATAGGCGACGTAATAGCCCGGATCATAGGCCTGCACGATCAGCGGCACCGCGCCCACCGGCACAGGAGCCGCCAGGCGCCGCAGATGGGTCGAGGTGATCCGCTTGCCATCGTAGCTTGCGCCGACCTCCTCGGGTCCCGAAAGCTCCAACGGCGAATCGCCCATCAGCGCGAAGGTATCGCCCGCAAACCCCTCGTCCCATTTCATGTCGAAGCCGGACAGCCGCGCCTCTTCCTCGGGCGTCAGCCGGCCGTCCCAGTCGGCGTCAAGCCCCATGTCACCGACGATGTAGAGCGAGTAAAGCTCGTCGTAGGTCCAGCGGATCCGCAGCGCGACCGCCTCGTTTTGGTCGTTCAGGATCACCTCGATCCCGGTATCGATCCAGACATGCGGATGCGCACGGGAAGGGCCGGCCGCAAGACCGGCGGCCAGCAAGAGGGCGGAAAAGGCGGCGCGCTGCATGGCGCGCAAGGTAGGCGCCGGGCGGCCAAAGGCCAAGGGCAGAACAGCCACCCGGCAGGGAATTGCGCCTCAGCCCCTCAACATCGCCGGATGGGTCGCCACGTCATAGATCGCCGGCCCCATGCCCAGAACCTGCGTCGCCCGCCCGACGATCAGCGGGTCGGGCGTGCCCACCACCTCGGGATCCTTGTTCGGATAGTCGATGGTGGACAGGAAATGCTTCATGCAGTTCAGCCGCGCGCGCTTCTTGTCGTTCGACTTGACGATCACCCAGGGCGCATCGGCGGTGTCGGTGTAGAAGAACATCGCCTCCTTGGCCTCGGTATAGTCGTCCCAGCGGTCGAGGCTCGCCTTGTCGATCGGCGACAGCTTCCACATCTTCAGGGGATCGGTCTCCCGCGCCTTGAAGCGGGCCCGCTGCTCCTCTCGCGTGACGCTGAACCAGTATTTGTAAAGCCGGATGCCCGACCGGACGAGCATGCGTTCGAACTCGGGTGCCTGTCGCATGAACTCCAGGTATTCGGACGGCGTGCAGAAGCCCATCACGCGCTCTACCCCGGCGCGGTTGTACCAGCTGCGGTCGTAGAACACCATTTCCCCCGCCGTCGGCAGATGCGCGATATAGCGTTGAAAGAACCACTGGCCCTTTTCCACGTCAGACGGCTTGGTCAGCGCGCAGACGCGGGCGTAGCGGGGGTTGAGGTGTTCCATGAACCGCTTGATCGTGCCGCCCTTGCCGGCCGCGTCGCGCCCCTCCATCAGGATGACGAACTTCTGCCCGGTGTCCTGCGCCCAGATCTGCACCTTCAGAAGTTCGGCCTGCAACCGCGCCTTTTCGGCCTCATAGGGCACCCGCCCCAGCAGACGGGCATAGGGATAGCGGCCGGATTCGAAGGCCTGGTGCAGCGGACTCGGCGCCGCCTTCGGCGGCTTCGCCGCGGAAACCGGCACGGCGCCCTCGGCGGGCTTCAGGATCGTTGCACTGTCATCCATACGGGCACCTCCCTTGCAAATGATCGGGCAATGCAAGCACAGACTGCGACAATTTGCCTTGATACGGATCAAGACGGCCCGGCTTCTCTTGCCTCTTTTGCTTGCCTGCCACAGGGCCTAGGCTGGCGCGGAATACGATGGAGTCCCCCATGCCCACCCTCTACGGCGTCTTTCGCAGCCGCGCCTCGCGCCCGATCTGGCTTCTCTACGAACTGAACGAGGCTTTCGAGCACGTCCCCGTCATCCAGGCCTACCGCCTGCCCCGGGCCAGCGCGCCGGATGCGCCGTTGAACACCGCTTCGCCGGCGTTCCTGAAGATCAATCCGCAGGGACAGATCCCCGCTTACGTCGAGGGGGATCTGGTGCTGACGGAATCGCTTTCCATCACCAACCATATCGCCCGCACCCGGGGTGGCATGCTCGGGCCCCGGACGGCAGCCGAGGCCGCACTGATTGACCAGTGGACCCTGCTGGCCGTGACGGCGATAGAGACCCCGGCGCTGGAAATCCTGAACGTGCAGGGCGCGGGCGGCGACAAGACTGCCGAAGGCCAGGCCGCCATCGGCATCAACGCCGGAAAACTCCGCCGCCCGCTGCACCGGCTGGAGTCGCACCTTTCGTCGCACGGCTACCTGCTGGGCGACCGCTTTACCGTGGCCGACATCAATCTCGCCGAATGCCTTCGCTACGCCCAGGGCCACCCGACTTTGTTGGGAGAGTTCCCCGCAGTGAAGGCCTGGCTGGAGCGGTGCCAGTCACGCGAGGCGTTCAAGAGGATGTGGGCAGCGCGAATGGCCGAGCCGGTGTGAGCATTGCACCTGCGGAGCGGGGGTTTCACACCCCCGCACCCCCGTGAGATATTTGGGGAAGGGAAAGGCCTGCCCTGCTCAGATCCGCACCGAGGCCTGGAACCAATGGCGGTTCATCTTGGCAAGAAAATCTGGCGATGTGATAGGGAAGTCTGACGCGTCCCCGATGACAGAGTCGATGCCGCAGATCGGACACAGCGCCGTATTTCCATCATCACAATAATCCACGATTTGGGAAGCCAGGAAGGCTTGGCAACAGTAGAAACACCCACATTCCACGCCCGCGCCAGGCTCCTGAACATGCGACGAGGAGTGCATGTGGGCTTGCAGGATCGTATCGTCCGTTCGACTGCCTGTGTTGAGTTTCGGTGGCATAGGACTGTGGACGGCAGTGGGGTCATGGCGCAACACCGAAAACGTCGCGCTGATCAACACCCCGCGGGAGGCCAGGCCAAGCCGCGGGGTGTCTTTCCCTTCACGGCCATCGGCGTCCCCGCCTGTACCGCCCGATCACTCTGGGCCGAGTCGAGTAAAGGACCCATTAACGTTAATGGCCCGCCCAAGGATAAGTGGCTTTCTCTTCCCGAAATATCCCACAGGGGGTCCGGGGGGTGTGAAACCCCCCGGTCCGACGGCGGCCTACTTCACATAGTTCTGCCAATTGTGCGCTTCCTTGAACCCAAGGACCTCCCGGATCTTCCGGTTCGACAGCAACCCCTCCCGCTCTCCCAGCGGCCGCGACAGCGGCACGTTCGGGAAGAAGCGCGGCAAGAGTTCCGAGTTCGGCTGCGGCACCGCGTTCTCGTCATTCACCGCATTGAACACCTGGAAGCCAAGGCCGTCCTTGCGCAAACACAAGTCCACGATCTGCCCCAGATCACGCGCGTCGATGTAGCTGAAGGTGATCCGCCGCCTGAGGCCCGGGTCGTCGGCAAGTGGCGGGAACAGGGTCGCATACTCGTGCGGCTCGATCACGTTGCCGATCCGCAGCGCATAGACATCCGCCCCGAACCGGCGCTGGAAGCTGCGGGCCGTGACCTCGTTCACCTTCTTGGACATGCCATAGCTGTCCATCGGGTCGATGTCGTAATCCTCCTCCAGGGGCAGGACCTTCGGGTCCACCACCCCGTCGCTGAAGCACACGCCGTAGGTCGTCTCGGACGACGCGATGATGACCTTGCGTATCCCCATCTTCAGGGCCGCCTCGAGGATGTTGTAGGTCCCCACCGTGTTGACCCGGAAGGTCTCGGTATCCGGCACCATCCCGTAGCGGGGGACGGCCGCGAAATGCACCACCGCATCGAAGAGCTGCGCCGCGCCATGCTCCATCTCGTCATAACCGGCATGGGTGCGCATGGCCGAATAGACCTGCCCCGCATCGGTGATGTCGCCCAGAAGGTCATGCACCCCCGCCGCGCCCAGCGGCACCCGGTCGAAGTTCATCACCCTGTGCCCCTGCGCCACCAGCCAGGGCACCACATGCCTGCCCGCCTTGCCCGAACCGCCCGTGAACAACACCCGCATCTTCCGATCCTCCTTTGCCTTGCCGCTAACCTAGGCCACACCTCCTGGGCCGACCACCCCCCACATCTTGCGCCGGAAGGTCCATCAATGCTCTAATGCCTGCGCATTTGAACGGGTGATCTCATGAACGACCTCCTCTCCGGCGCCACCACCTACGACGCCTCCTCGATCGAGGTCCTCGAAGGCCTGGAACCCGTCCGCAAGCGCCCCGGCATGTATATCGGCGGGACCGACGAACGCGCGCTGCACCACATGGTCGCCGAAATCCTCGACAACGCGATGGACGAGGCGGTCGCAGGGCACGCAAACCGGATCGAGGTGGAACTGCACGCCGACAACTCCGTCACCGTCCGCGACAACGGGCGCGGCATCCCGGTCGATCCGCACCCCAAATTCCCCGGCAAATCCGCGCTCGAGGTCATCCTTTGCACCCTCCACGCCGGGGGCAAGTTCTCGAACAAGGCCTATTCCACCTCTGGCGGGCTCAACGGCGTCGGTTCCTCGGTCGTCAATGCGCTGTCCGACCTGATGACCGTTCAGGTCGCCCGCAACAGGGAACTCTACGAACAGTCCTTCTCGCGCGGGATCCCCAAGGGCCCGGTCCATAAGCTCGGCCCCATCCCGAACCGCCGCGGCACCACCGTCACCTTCCACCCCGACCCCGAGATCTTCGGCCACCAGACGCTGAAACCCGCCCGCCTCTACAAGATGGCGCGCTCAAAGGCCTATCTCTTCTCGGGCGTCGAGATCCGGTGGAAGTCCGCCATCCCCGACGGCGACACCCCGATGGAGGCGACCTTCCACTTCCCCGGCGGCCTTGCCGACTTCCTCAACGAGTCGCTCAAGAAACTCACCACCTACTCCGACCGCCCCTTCGCCGGCCGCGTCTCGTTCGAGGAGAAATACCAGGTCCCCGGCTCGGTCGAATGGGCGATCAACTGGACGCCCGCGCAGGACGGCTACCTGCATTCCTACTGCAACACCGTCCCCACGCCCGAGGGCGGCACGCATGAGGCCGGGTTCTGGGCCGCCATCCTGAAAGGCATCCGCGCCTATGGCGAGCGGGTGAAGAACCGCAAGGCCGACCAGATCACCCGCGACGACCTCCTCACCGGCGGCTGCGCGCTATTGTCGATCTTCATCCGAGAGCCGCAGTTCGTAGGCCAGACCAAGGACCGGCTTTCCACCGAGGAAGCCGCCAAATGGGTCGAAAACGCCGTCCGCGACCATTTCGACACCTGGCTTGCCGCTGACCCGAAATCGGCCGGTGCCATCCTCGACTTCCTCGTCCTGCGCGCCGAGGAACGCCTGCGGCGGCGCGAGGAAAAGGAAACCGCCCGCAAGACCGCGACCAAGAAGCTGCGCCTGCCCGGCAAGCTGACCGACTGCTCCGCCAAGAACCGCGAGGGGACCGAGCTGTTCATCGTCGAGGGCGACAGCGCAGGGGGGTCCGCCAAGGGCGCGCGCGACCGCAATTTCCAGGCGCTGCTGCCCTTGCGCGGCAAGGTGCTGAACGTCCTCGGCGCGGCCTCCTCCAAGCTGACCGAGAATGCCGAGATCCGCGACATCTGCGAGGCCTTGGGGACCGGCATGGGCACGAAGTTCCGCCTCGACGACCTGCGCTATGAGAAGATCATCATCATGACCGACGCCGATGTCGACGGCGCGCATATCGCCAGCCTGTTGATGACCTTCTTCTTCACCCAGATGCGCCCCCTGATCGACAAGGGCCACCTTTACCTCGCCTGCCCGCCGCTCTATCGCCTGACCCAGGGCGCTCGCCGGATGTACGTCGCCGACGACGCCGAAAAGGAGCTTTGGCTCGCCAAGGGCCTAGGCGGGAAGGGCAAGATCGACGTCCAGCGCTTCAAGGGCCTGGGAGAGATGGACGCCAAGGACCTGAAAGACACCACGATGAACCCCGCGACCCGCAAGCTGATCCGGGTGTCGATTGATGAGGACGAGCCGGGGGATACGTCGGACCTCGTGGAGCGCCTGATGGGCAAGAAGCCGGAATTACGGTTCCAGTACATTCAGGAAAACGCGCGGTTTGTTGAGGAGTTGGATGTTTGAGCAGACTTTGACGAGAAATTGGCAGGCTACATGGATGAGGGCGGTGTTGCACAACTCTGACTGTTGACGGGCGCAGGGCGCCGCAGCCCGTTACCCCCGCGCGACGGGCGCGCTCGGCCTTGCACGCTGCGGTCCCGTCAGATTGTCATTCCCGCCTTCGCGGGAATGACAGTCCACCTCGGAAACATGCTCCCCCCGGTAAACGCCCACGGCCAACCCCTTGCTCCCAAAGGACAGTCCCGGATCGTCTACCGTGGAAACTTGCCGCTTGCCTCCGCCCGCCCGATGACCCGACCCATGCCGACGCTGGCCCTCTTCCTCTGCCTCGGCCTCCTCGCCGACGCCTCCGTGGCGGTCACGAACACCCTCACCGGCTGTGCCGCCGTGTGCGAAGGACGCATACCCATCGGAGACCATCCGCCGGCAGTCCTGCCGCGGTTCAGTTCCGTTGACCGGGTTGACGCAGGGCAGATCCGTGGTCCGGGCAGAGGCGGCGGGGCCACCTGCTGACGTTTCGGTGCCATGCCCGAGCCTTGCAGGGCCTGCCGCCCTTCTGACGCTTTCCCTTCCGCCCGTGGCACGCTAGAACCCGCGCGGACAAGGGGAATGACCGATGCCGATGGAAAAGACCTTCAACGCCGCCGAGGCCGAGGCCCGGATTTCGAAGACCTGGCTTGAAGCCAGGGCATTCCGCGCGGGTGCGAATGCCAAGCCGGGGCGACCTGCCTTTTCCGTGATGATCCCGCCGCCGAACGTCACCGGCTCCTTGCACATGGGCCACGCCTTCAACAACACCTTGCAGGACATCCTGACCCGCTGGCACCGGATGCAGGGCGACGACACCTTGTGGCAGCCGGGGACGGACCACGCCGGAATCGCCACCCAGATGGTGACTGAGCGCGAGATGGCGCTGAACCAGGAACCCGACCGCCGCACGATGGGACGCAAGAGGTTCACCGCAAGGGTCTGGGAACAGAAGAAGAAGTCTCGCGGAACCATCATTGGCCAGTTGCAGCGGCTGGGCGCCTCCTGCGACTGGGACCGCGAGGCCTTCACAATGTCGGGCGCTCCGGAGGCCCCGGCGGGCGAGGAGGGCAACTTCCACGACGCCGTCATCAAGGTCTTCGTGGACATGTACAACAAGGGCCTGATCTATCGCGGCAAGCGGCTGGTGAACTGGGACCCGCATTTCGAAACCGCGATTTCCGATCTTGAGGTGGAGAATATCGAGACCCCCGGCCACATGTGGCACTTCAAATATCCGCTGGCGGGGGGCGTGACCTACATCTACCGCGAGAAGGATGACGAAGGGCGCGTGACCTTCGAGGAAGAGCGCGACTATATCTCCATCGCGACGACGCGGCCGGAGACCATGCTGGGCGACGGCGCGGTTGCGGTTCATCCATCGGATGAACGATACGCGCCAATCGTCGGACAACTCTGCGAAATTCCGGTGGGGCCGAAGGAACACCGCCGGCTGATTCCGATCATCACCGACGAATATCCCGATCCCGCCTTTGGCTCGGGCGCGGTCAAGATCACCGGGGCGCATGACTTCAACGACTATGGCGTGGCCAAACGTGCGGGCATTCCCTGCTACCGCCTGATGGACACCCGCGCCCGGATGCGGGACGATGGGGTTCCTTATGCCGCGGCGGCTGCGATTGCTGGCCGCCTGTCCCGCGCCTGGCTGGTTGCCAAGGGCTACGCAACGCCCGGCATCGCCGAACAGCCCTTCACCCTGTCGGAAGCCGAGATCGACGCGCTGAACCTCGTCCCCGACGACCTGCGCGGGCTGGACCGGTATGAGGCCCGCAAGCGCGTGGTCGAGGCGATCACGGCCGAGGGGCTGGCGGTCACTACGCTCAAGAAGTCCGTCGACAAGGAAACCGGCGCGGAACACCTGGAACTGGTGCCATACGTCGAGTCGAAGCCGATCATGCAGCCCTTCGGCGACCGCTCGAAAGTGGTGATCGAGCCGATGCTGACCGACCAGTGGTTCGTCGACACCGCCAAGATTGTTGAGCCCGCACTGGAGGCGGTGCGGACGGGCCGCACGAAGATCATCCCGCCCTCGGGCGAGAAGACCTATTACCACTGGCTGGAGAACATCGAGCCTTGGTGTATCTCGCGCCAGTTGTGGTGGGGGCACCAGATCCCGGTTTGGTATGGGCCAATCTTCGACAGGGGTGGGGTTTCCAAGAACGGTGAACCTAACGATTCTGGATTTCTGCGGTTTGTCGCCCCGACTTGGGAGGAAGTAAAGGAGCAAGCCGTCCAATACTATGGAACTAAAAACGTAGACGAAAACACATATGGGGAAGGTAGAGAGTTTGCAATCACGAACACCCTCGGAAACCGAACCATTCGAGTCGGCTGGGAATATAAGAAGCGATCGGATGGGACATGTAAAATAGTCAAAGTTCGGCTTTGTCGCGACCCCGACGTCCTCGACACCTGGTTCTCCTCCGGCCTCTGGCCCATCGGCACGCTCGGCTGGCCGAACTGGACCCCGGAGACCCAGAAATACTTCCCCACTTCGGTCCTGATCACCGGGCAGGACATCCTGTTCTTCTGGGTTGCCCGGATGATGATGATGCAGCTGGCCGTGGTGGACGACGTGCCCTTCCACACCGTCTACCTGCACGGCCTCGTCCGCGACGCCAAGGGCAAGAAGATGTCGAAGTCGCTTGGCAATGTCATCGACCCGCTGGAGATCATCGACGAATACGGCGCGGACGCGCTGCGCTTTGCCAATGCCGCGATGGCCAGCCTTGGCGGCGTGCTGAAGCTGGATACAAGCCGCATCGCGGGCTACCGGAACTTTGGCACCAAGCTGTGGAACGCCTGCCGCTTTGCCGAGATGAACGGTGTCTGGGAGGGTCATGCGACCGGCCCGGTCCCCAGCCCGAAGGCCACCGCGAACCGCTGGATCATAGGCGAAACCGCCAGAACACTCGCCGAGGTCAACGAGGCGCTGGAGAACTTCCGCTTCGACCAGGCGGCCGATGCGCTTTACAAGTTCGTCTGGGGCAAGGTCTGCGACTGGTATGTTGAATTCGCCAAGCCCCTGTTCGACGGCCCCGACGCCGCCGAGACGCGGGCAACGATGGCCTGGGTCCTCGACCAGTCGATGATCCTTTTGCACCCCTTCATGCCCTTCATCACCGAGGAACTCTGGGGCACCACCGGCAAGCGCGAGAAGCTGCTGGTTCACACCGACTGGCCGCAACTTCCCGCGACCCTCATCGACCGCGACGCGGAACGCGAGATGACCTTCGTCACCACGTTGATCGACGACATCCGCAGCGCCCGCGCGCAGGTCCACGTTCCCGTTGGCCTGAAAGCCGACCTCATCGCAACCTCGCTGACCGACGAGGCCCGCGCGGCCTTCCAGCGGAACGAGGCACTGATCAAGCGCCTCGCCCGGGTAGACAATGTCACCGAAGGCGCGGCGCCGAAAGGATCCGTCGCAGTGGCGGCGGAAGGCGCGGCCTTCGCGATTCCGCTGGAGGGTCTGATCGACATCGCGGAGGAGAAATCCCGCCTGCAAAAGGCGCTGGACAAGCTGATGAAGGAGATCGGGGGGCTGAAGGGTCGGCTCGACAACCCGAACTTCGTCAAGTCGGCGCCCGAGGACGTGGTGATGGAGGCAACCTCGAACCTCGAGGCGCGGCAGGACGAGGCGCAGAAGATCCGCGAGGCGCTGACCCGCCTGGCCGATCTGGGGTAAGGAAACCCGACCCAAGCCTTTGCGGGGCCAATGCGTCAGAGAGATGCCAACCTCGGAAAGGAACCACCGATGCGCCTTGCCCTTGCCAGCCTTGCCTTTGCCGGCCTTGCCACTGCCTCTTGTGCACTGACCCCGGAGGTCTTTCCGCAGTTGACCCTTCCCGGCGGCGATCCGACGCGCGTGCCGGGGACCGACATCACGCTGACCCTGACCGAGGTCGAGGACCAGCGCTGCCCGGCCGGGGTGGATTGCTTCTGGGAGGGGATGATCCGGGTGCGCCTTTCGGTCATGCAAGACGGGGCGATCCAAGAGATCACGCTCTGCAACCGCTGCGAGGATAATGCCGACCTTGCCACGGCCGCAGGACAAACCTTCGGTCTCATCGGTCTTGCGCCCTCGACCGATGAGCTGGCAAAGCTGGGCAGGGCGCCCGAGCTGACCGATTACACGGTGACGGTGAACTACGGCCCGGTGGACTGAGGCCTTGCGCCCGGTGGCGGATCTGACCACAGTCCGGCAGGAAAGCGTTGCGATGTCCGGGCTCTCGCGTCTTGCCGAACGGCAGATCCGTAAGGCCCGTCTGGAGGGCCGGTTGCACGGGCCTGCAGGCGAGGGCAAGGCTGTGTCCGATCGGCCGGACGATGCCTTTGTCTCGCCGGGTGATGCGGCGGACTTGCACATCTCCCCCGGCCCGTGCCAGCCTTTGCGCCATGAGCCGTTTCCTGACCCCCCACGCCGCCGCCCTGCCCTCCACCGTCCCCTTCACCGGTCCCGAGGCGCTTGAGCGCAGGACCGGCATCTCCTTCCGCGCGCGGCTTGGAGCGAACGAAAGCCTGTTCGGCCCCTCGCCCCGCGCCATCGCCGCGATGAAGGCGGCGGCAGAGGGTGCCTGGATGTATGGAGACCCCGAAAATCATGATCTGAAACAGGCGCTTGCTGCACACCACGGAGTAACGCCGGGACATATCGCCGTCGGGCCCGGCATTGACGGGCTTCTCGGTCTGGTCTGCCGGCTGGCCCTGGAACCGGGGACGCCGGTCGTCACCAGTCTGGGGGCCTATCCGACCTTCAACTTCCACGTCGCGGGCTATGGTGGCGTGCTGACCCGCGTGCCCTATCGGGGCAATCACGAGGACCCGGAGGCACTGCTTGCCGCGGCGAGATCGACGGGCGCGCGGCTGATCTACCTGGCCAACCCGGACAACCCGATGGGCAGTCATCATCCGGCGGCGGTGATCGAGGACATGGTGGCCAACCTGCCGGAGCGGACGCTCTTGATCCTTGACGAGGCCTATGCCGACCTTGCCCCGGCCGGTACGGTTCCGACCCTTCCGGCCGACCATCCGCAGGTCATCCGGATGCGCACCTTTTCAAAGGGTTACGGGCTGGCAGGCGCCCGGGTCGGCTATGCCATCACCAACCCCGATCTGGCGCTGGCCTTTGACAAGGTGCGTGACCATTTCGGCATGGGCCGCGTCGCGCAGGCCGGGGCGCTGGCGGCGCTGGCCGACCAGGACTGGCTGCACCGCGTTCAGGCCCGGACCCTGGCCGCGCGCGCCCGGCTCTCGGCCATGGCGGAACGGAATGACTTGCGTCCCCTGCCCTCGGCCACCAACTTCGTCACCATCGATTGCGGCCGGGACGGCGCCTACGCCCGCAATGTGCTGGAGGAGCTGGGCGCCCGGGGCGTGTTCATCAGGATGCCCGGGGTCGCGCCGCTGGACCGCTGCATCCGGATCAGCCTCGGCGACGACCCGGCGCTGGACATCCTTGAAGAGGCCCTGCCCGTGGCGCTGCGCGCGGCGGGCTGATCACTCGGCCGCGAGGTCAGGCTTGGCCGGGCCGACGGCCGGGGCCCTGCCGGGTGCGGGGGTCTCGGCCGGGCCGAGCCTCGGAGTGGCCGCGACCGGTTCCTGCAGAAGAAGCCGACCACCGGATGGCGCCGTGGCAGAGGAGGCGCCGGAAATCACGCGGCGGAACACCAGCACGTTCTGGAACGTGGTCTTGGTGCCGGTCAGCCCGACCCGTTCGTCGCAGGGCAGCGTATCGGCACGGACGTAATCCCAGCCCTCGGCGCCAAGCTCGTTCATCAGGTTGGTGAGCGCCAGGGCAAACCGGTCTTCCGTGGTCTTGACCCCGCGCGCCTTTTCGCCCCGCCTGGGCGCCGGAATGACCTTGAACTCGAAACGCTGCATCGGGTCTCTCCCGTCCCTGACCAGGGAAAGACATAGAAGATTCTGCGGCTTGCCGCAAATCACGCAGAGCTTTTACGGCAGAACCGCGCCAGATCGGCCACAGCCGGAGCTCAAAGCCCCAGCTTGGCCGCCACCATGGCATTGACTGTCGCCGGGTTGGCCTTGCCGCCGGTCGCCTTGATGACCTGGCCGGTGAACCAGCCGGCAAGTTTCGGATTTGCCTTGGCTTTCTCGACCTGCTCGGGGTTCGCGGCGATGATCTCGTCCACCGCCTTCTCGATCGCTCCGGTATCGGTGACTTGCTGCATGCCCCGCGCCCTGGCCACCTCGGCCGGGTCGCCGCCTTCGGTGTAGATGATCTCGAAGAGGTCCTTGGCCATCTTTCCGCTGATCGTGCCGGCGGCGATCAGGTCGATGATGCCGCCCGTTTGCGCGGCCGAGACCGGGCTGTCCGCGATCTCGTGGCCTTCCTTCTTCAGTCGGCCGAACAGTTCATTGATGACCCAGTTCGCCGCCATCTTGCCGTCGCGGCCGCGGGCCACGGCATCGAAATAGTGCGCCGCATCCAGTTCGGCGGTCAGCACGCTGGCGTCGTAATCGGTCAGCCCGTAGTCGGACATGAACCGCGCCTTCTTGGCGTCCGGCAATTCCGGCATCCGCGCCCTGATGTCATCCACCCAGGTCTGCTCGATCTCCAGCGGAAGGAGGTCGGGGTCGGGGAAATAGCGGTAGTCGTGTGCCTCTTCCTTGGACCGCATCGAGCGCGTCTCGCCCTTGTCGGGGTCGTAGAGTCTGGTTTCCTGCTCCACCTCGCCGCCGTCCTCGAGAATCGCGATCTGGCGGCGGGCCTCGTACTCGATCGCCTGCTGGATGAAGCGCATCGAGTTCATGTTCTTGATCTCGCAGCGGGTGCCGAGATGGCTGAAATCCTGCGTTGCCTGATACCTCTCGTAGGCTCCGGGCCGGCAGACCGACACGTTCACGTCGGCGCGCAGGTTGCCGTTCTGCATGTTGCCGTCGCAGGTCCCGAGGTAGCGCAGGATCTGGCGCAGCTTGGCGACATAGGCGGCTGCTTCCTCCGGCCCCCGGATGTCGGGACGGCTGACGATCTCCATCAGCGCAACACCGGTGCGGTTGAAATCGACGAAGGAAAGGTTCGGGTCCATGTCGTGGATCGACTTGCCCGCATCCTGTTCCAGATGGATCCGCTCGATCCGCACCCGACGCGCGATGCCGGGGCCCATCTCGACGATCACCTCGCCCTCGCCGACAATCGGGTGGTAGAGCTGGCTGATCTGATAGCCCTGCGGCAGGTCGGGGTAGAAATAGTTCTTCCGGTCGAAGGCCGAGACCAGGTTGATCTGTGCCTTCAGCCCCAGCCCCGTGCGCACCGCCTGTTCGACGCAGAATTCGTTGATGACCGGCAGCATGCCCGGCATCGCCGCATCGACGAAGGAGACGTTGGAATTCGGCTCCGCCCCGAAGGCGGTGGAGGCGCCGGAGAACAGCTTGGCGTTCGAGGAGACCTGGGCGTGGATTTCCATGCCGATCACCAGTTCCCAGTCGTGCCTGGCCCCGGCGATCACCTTGGGCTTGGGCGCGGTGTAGGTCAGGTCAAGCATGGGTCGCCTCCGGCATCGGTCTTGTCGGCCGGTTTAGGCCGCGCGGGGCGGCAGGGCAAGAGGATGAGTCAGGTGCGCCGGACCAGGGTGCCGAGACCCTCGCCACGCCGCACGATGCGGGCGCCGCGCCTGAGGGCCGGACCGAACACCTCGGCCATGGCGAAGGCCAGGCTTTCGGGACCCCTGGTCCAGCAATCCATCTGAACCTCGCGCAGCCTGTTCCAGAGCACGTCGGACAGGGCGGCGCGCACCTTGGTCAGCTGCCAGGCCGTTTCGGCCCCGCCGTTGCGGTAGTCGCGCGCGAGGTTTGACAGGAGATGCGCCGCGATATTGGCCCGCTGCTGGCACCCGGTCGCGGCCTGGTAGTCCCCGATCGCCTCGCAGAAGTATTCCAGATCGACCGTCGGCGAGAGATCCCCCAGAACCTCGACGGCGGTGATGTGGTAGATGGCATAGGCCGCCTTCCCGGTGACGCCCTGCGTCATGCGCACGGCGCGGCGGGCCTCGCGTTCGAAGCCTGCCAGCGAACCATGCCAGCCCGGCAGCATGTCAACGGCATGCGCGGCATGAGCCTGCGCATCTTCGGGGTCGAGATCGACCCAGTCCTCATACCATTCGCGGCAGACCGCACCGCCGTCCTCGATCCCGGGCAGCAGGGCATAGCGGGTCGCAGCAAGAAGCGGGGACATCTCCTCGATGGGGTCGAACTCCGTGACCAGCGCCTCGGCGCGGTCATGATGTGCTGCGCATTCGGCCCAGACCTCGCGGGACAGCTGGCCTTCCGGGACAGACATGCGCCGGGCCCTGGCCAGGTCGATATGTCCCTGGGCCACGACCTGGGCAGCGCAATAGTCGTTCGGGTGGCGCTGCTGAAGGCTTTCAAGCACCGCGAGCTCGTCCTTGGCGGCGGTCCAGTTGAACGCGGTAATGGCATCGGACAGACGGGCGCGCATGCCCTCGCTGATCAGCGGGGCCACGCGGTGCCCGCCCGAGGCCATCACGCGCTCCTGGTCGGTGTAGCGCAGGGCTTCGAGAAGGTCCGCCCACTCCCCGGCCGCCGCCATCGCGGCATGGTCGTCGCGCACACAGTCCCATTCCGTCCGTTCGGCACCGATCCGCAACACCGGCGCATCAAGCCGGGAGAGCACCTGTTCGGCCGTCAGCCCGTCCGGCATCGGCATCGAGGATCGCATCTGCGACCGCAGCGCGACGGCATCTTCTTGCTGACTGCGACCCGTCCGGGTTTTCACATGCAACAGCGACGGTGTAACTAGCATCGACTCGCCCTCCGGGCAGGGAGCGCCTGCCGTGCGTGCAACCTGCCGGCGGATCGGGGCGAAAAAAGGGAAATGCAGTGATTTTCGGGTGACGTCCCCATGCTGGCTCGTGGAATTATCGGATTGTTTGCAGCGGCTTCGCTGGTAGCATGCGTGAAGACCGAGCCGGTTGAACCGATGGCCTTCGTCGCGCCGCCGATGCAGTGGGACCATCACCCCGAAGGCGATGAGTGGACCGAATCGACGCTTCTCGCCCTGTCGACGAAGGATCAGGTTCTGTCCGAACGGGTGCCCGCCGACATCGAGACGTGGTGCCCCGGATATGAAACCGCCTCGGTGCCCGAGCGTCGCGCCTTCTGGGCGGGCCTCCTGTCGGCGGTCGCAAAATATGAAAGCACCTGGAACGAGGCGGCATCGGGCGGCGGCGGGCGCTGGATCGGGCTGATGCAGATCTCGCCGCGCTCGGCGGCGAATTACGGCTGTGAGGCAACCTCGGTCGGTGCGCTGAAGGATGGCGAGGCCAACCTCGAATGCGCGGTAGAGATCATGTCGACGCAGGTTGCGAAGGATGGCGTCGTGGCCGGTGCCGGCAATCAGGGCATCGGGCGTGACTGGGCACCCCTGCGGTCGAATGAAAAGCGGTCGGCGATGGCGGCCTGGACGCGGTCACAGCCCTATTGCCAGGCCGGCTGATCCGGCCGGAACCGGCCACGGGCGCTATCCGGCCCCCAGCATCCGTTCGGCCATCTCGCGCAGATCGCCGCTGAGCTCGGGTGCGGCCAGTATCCGCTCCAGCTCGCCCCGGGCCAGCTTGCGGCGAGTGGCATCATAGCGCGGCCAGGTCTCGAAGGCGGTCGAGACACGCGCTGCCGTCTGCGGGTTCAGGGGGTCTAGCTTCAGAAGCCAGTCGGCGACCAGCCTGTAACCCGCGCCCGAGCGGTGGTGGAAGCCCGCGTGATTGGCGGCAAGCGCCCCGATAACGGTGCGGAAGCGGTTTGGGTTCTTCCAGTCGAACCCCGGCGCCCCGATCAGGCGCGCCGCCACCGCGGCGGCCTCTGCCGGATCGGCATGGGCGATCTGAAGCGCATGCCACTTGTCCATCACGTTCGCATCACGCCGCCAGCGCGCGGCGAAGCTGACCAGTTCCGCCTGCCCCTGCCCCACCTCCAGCAGGGCGGACAGCGCACCGACCTCCTCGGTCATGCTGCGGGCGCGGGCGAAGGCCGAGGCGGCCAGCTTGCCGCCGTCGCGCCGCGACAGAAGGCCCAGCGCCGCGATCTTCAGCGCGCGCCGACCCGCCTGCGCGGCCGAGGGCGAGAACGGCGCATTGTCGTCCAACTCCCGGTAAAGCCGGGACAATCCTTCGCCAAGCCTGATTGCCAGCGCGCCCGCCATCTCGCGCCGGGCGGCGTGGATCTTGGCCGGGTCGGGGATGCGGCCCATTGCGTGGATGGTCTGGGCAATGTCATCCTCGGCCGGGAGCCGCAGACAAAGGGCGCGGAAGGCAGGGTCAAGCGTGTCGTCGAAGGTCACAGCCGCCAGTGCGTCCAGCCAGGCCGGGCTGACGAGTCCGCCTCTCAACGCCATCTCGGCCATGACTTCCTTGGCCAACGCGCGGCCCGCCTCCCACTTGTTGAAGGCGTCGGTGTCATGCGCCAGCAGGAAGGCACGTTCCTCGGGCGGCGCTTTCCGTTCCAGCACCACCGGGGCGGAAAAGCCGCGCAGGATCGAGGGCACGGGCCTTGCCGTCAGCCCCTCGAAGCGGAAGGACTGCTTGGCCTGCGTCATCTCCAGCATGATCGTGGGCACCACCTCGTCGCCGTTGGGGTTCAGAAGTCCGACCTTGATCGGAATAACCTTCGGCTGCTTGACCGGCTGGCCAGGCGTGGGCGGGTTCTTCTGGGTGAAGGTCAGGGTGTAGACGCCGTTGTCCCAGGCCTCCTCGACCTTGAGGCGCGGGGTTCCGGCCTCGGAATACCACAGCTTGAACTGCGACAGATCGCGGCCGGTCGCGTCCTCGAACACTTTCAGCCAGTCCTCGATGGTGGCGGCATCGCCATCATGGCGGTCGAAATAGAGGTCGAGCGCGCGCTTGTAGCCGCCATCGCCAGCCAGCGACTTCAGCATCCCGATCACCTCGGCGCCCTTTTCATAGACGGTGGCGGTGTAGAAGTTGTTGATCTCGACAAAGCTTTCGGGGCGCACCGGATGGGCCAGCGGACCGTCATCCTCGCGGAACTGGCGGCTGCGCAGAGCCACGACATCCTCGATCCGGCGCACGGCGGCAGAGCGCATGTCGGCCGAGAACTGGTGGTCGCGGAACACCGTCAGCCCTTCCTTCAGACAAAGCTGGAACCAGTCGCGGCAGGTGATGCGGTTGCCGGTCCAGTTGTGGAAATATTCATGCGCGATGATCGCCTCGATCCGGGCATAGTCGTCGTCGGTGGCGGTTTCCGGGCTGGCCAGGACATAGCGCGAGTTGAAGATGTTCAGGCCCTTGTTCTCCATCGCGCCCATGTTGAAATCGTCCACGGCGACGATGTTGAACACGTCCAGGTCGTATTCCCGGCCATAGGCCTGTTCGTCCCAGCGCATCGAGCGGATCAGGCTGTCCATCGCATAGGCGCAGCGGTCCTCGTCGCCCGGACGAACCCAGATGTTCAGATCGACCGGGCGGCCCGAAGCGGTGACGAACTTCGCCGAATGGGCGCGCAGGTCGCCGGCGACCAGCGCGAAAAGATAGGCGGGTTTCGGCCAGGGATCGTCCCATTCCGCCCAGCCTTCACCGCTTGCGACCGGGTTGCCGTTGGACAAGAGGACCGGGAGGTCGCTTTCGATCCGCACCTTGAAACGGCTCATCACGTCCGGGCGGTCGGGATAGTAGGTGATCTTGCGGAAGCCCTCGGCCTCGCACTGGGTGCAATACATGCCTTTCGACATGTAGAGGCCTTCGAGGGCCGTGTTCGCCTCGGGCGCGATCTCGACTTCGGTCTCGACCGTGAAGGGCCCGTCGGGAAGCTCGTGGGCAGCGATGGTCAGGGACTGTGCATCGACCGTCGGCGTGATGGTCTGGCCATCCAGGCGGCAGGAGATCAGCTTCACCCCCTCGCCATCGAGGCGGAGATGGTCGCGGTCCTTGCGCGCGGGGTTCTGGCGCAGGCTCAGCCGGGCGACCACCCGGGTTGCCGTGGGATTCAGGCGAAAGGTCAGATCCACGCTGTCGACGACATGGGAATAGGGCCGGTAGTCGGCCAGATAGACGGTCTTCTGCTCGGACATGCGGGGCTCCTTTGGCCTTGCAAGCTACGGCCAAACGCCCCGGACGCAAGGGGGCGCCGGATAACAGTCTTTTGCCGCTTTACGAATCCGTGGGCGCCGCTACATCTATGTTCGATGAATGTTCTCGTCTGGCTCAAGCGCGACCTGCGCCTTCATGACCATCCCGCGCTGTCGCTGGCAGCGGGGCTGGGGCAGGTGCTGCCGCTTTACATCGTCGAGCCGGAGCTTTGGGCGCAAGCCGACGCTTCCGCTCGACAATGGGAGTTTCTGGCCGAAAGCCTGGCCGACCTGCGCGCTGCAATGGCCGAGGCCGGGGCGCCGCTGGTGGTGCGCACGGGCGATGCGGTCGAGGTGCTGAAGGGGCTTTGCCGGCGCCACCGGATTGCCCGCATCCTCAGCCATGAGGAGACCGGCAGTCTCTGGACCTACGCCCGCGACCGGCGGGTTGCGGCCTGGGCGCGGGGGGCCGGGATCGAGTGGATGGAACTGCCGCAGTCGGGCGTGGTGCGCCGGCTTGCCTCGCGCGATCACTGGTCGGCTGGCCGCGACGCCTTCATGGCCGCCCCCGCCCTGCCCGCCCCCGCGCTGCGCCCGGTCGAAGGCGTGGAACCCGGCCCGATCCCCACGGCACGCGCGCTGAAGCTGGCGCCCGATCCTTGCCCCCACCGCCAGCTTGGCGGCCGGACGCGGGGGCTGGAGCTGATGGACAGCTTCCTGTTGCGCCGGGGCGAGCCTTACCGCTCCGCGATGTCCTCGCCCCTGACGGCCGAGCGCGCCTGTTCGCGCCTGTCGCCACATCTGGCCTTCGGCACCCTGTCGGTCCGCGAGGTGGTGCAGGCCACCGCCGCGCGGCAGGCGGAACGACCGGGCGGGCGCTGGGGCGGGGCGCTGGCCAGTTTCCAGTCACGCCTGGCCTGGCGCGACCATTTCATCCAGAAGCTGGAGGACGAGCCGGCGATCGAGACCCGCTGCCTGCACCGCGCCGCCGAAACCCTTCGCCCGCGCGACCCCGATGCCGCGCGCCTCGCCGCGTGGGAGGCGGGCGAGACCGGTCTGCCCTTCCTCGACGCCTGCATCCGCTATCTGCGGGCGACAGGCTGGCTGAACTTCCGCATGCGCAGCATGGTGATGGCGGCGGCCTCCTATCACCTCTGGCTCGACTGGCGGGCGACCGGGGCGATCCTCGCCCGCCGCTTCACCGACTACGAACCCGGCATCCACTGGCCGCAGGTGCAGATGCAGTCGGGCACGACGGGCATCAACACGCCGCGGATCTACAACCCGGTGAAACAGGGCCTCGACCAGGACCCGACCGGAACCTTCACCCGGGCTTGGGTGCCGGAACTGGCGGCGGTGCCGGATGCCTGCCTGCAAACCCCCTGGGCCTGGGAGGGCGCGGGCACCCTGCTCGGCCACCGTTACCCGGCGCCCATCGTGGACCCCGCCGCCGCGCAGCGGGCCGCGCGCGAGGCGATCTTCGGCCTGCGCCGCACCAGCGACCGCGCCGAGATCGCCGCCATCGTCGCCCGCCACGCCAGCCGCGCCGACCCGCGCTTTGTCAACGACCGCAGCCCGCCGCGCCGCCGCCGCCCGGAAGCTGCGGGCCAGTTGTCGCTGGACCTCTGACCATGGCGCGGATGCAGAAGAAGGCCGACCTGCCGCAGAAGACCTGCGCCACCTGCGGCCGCCCCTTCGCCTGGCGGAAGAAATGGGCCAAGGTATGGGACGAGGTGCGCTATTGCTCGGACCGCTGTCGGGACGGTCGCAAGGCCGCGTCAAAGCCCGGGACGTGACCCGTCCCGGATCGGCTTGACGCTGCTTTCACGGCCGCCCTACTGTCGGCACAGACAACAAGGCCACCAGATGCCCCGCGACCCGCGCTACGACATCCTGTTCGAGCCTGTCCGCATCGGCCCGGTCACCGCCCCCAACCGGTTCTATCAGACCCCGCACGCCACCGGCTTCGGCTGGCAGCGCCCGCAGTCGGGCGCCGCGCTGCGCGGCGTGAAGGCCGAGGGCGGCTGGGGTGTGGTCTGCACCGAATACTGTTCGATCCATCCCTCGTCCGACGACAGCCCCTATGCCTTTCTGACCCTGTGGGACGACGGCGACATTGCCCCGCTGGCGCTGACGGCAGAGGCGATCCACGCGCACGGGTCGCTGGCCGCGATCGAGCTGTGGCACGGCGGCGCCCATGCCGCGAACCGAATGACCCGGGTGCCCGGCATCGCGCCGATGACGCAGCCCGCGTTGTATCACCTGCCCGCGACGGCGCGGGCGATGGACCTGTCCGACCTCCGCGCCTTCCGGGGCTGGCAGCGGGATGCGGCACTTCGGGCGAAGCGGGCCGGGTTCGACATCGTCTATGTCTATGCAGGTCACGATTATCTGCCCTTCCAGTTCCTGTCGCGCCGCACCAACCAGCGCGGCGATGCCTATGGGGGCAGCCTGGAAAACCGGGTGCGCCTGCTGCGCGAGATGATCGAGGACACGAAAGAGGCCGTGGGCGACACCTGCGCCGTGGCGGTGCGGCTGGCGGTGGATGAGCTGCACGGGCCGGAGGGGATCACCTCGACGGGTGAGGGCCGCGAGATCATCGAGATGCTGGCCGATCTGCCCGACCTTTGGGATGTGAACGTGGCCGGGGCCTTGGGGAACGACAGCCGCTCGGCCAGGTTCTCGGCCGAAGGGTTTCAAGAGGACAACGTCGCCTTCGTGAAATCGCTGACCACCAGGCCCGTGGTATCGGTCGGACGCTTCACCTCACCCGATCGGATGGTCAGCCAGATCAGGCGGGGCATTCAGGACTTCATCGGCGCCGCGCGGCCGTCGATTGCCGACCCGTTCCTGCCCGCGAAGATCCGCGACGGACGCGAGGACGAGATCCGCGAGTGTATCGGCTGCAACATCTGCCGCGCGGCGAACAACGAAGGCGTGGGCCTGCGCTGCACCCAGAACCCGACGATGGGTGAGGAATGGCGGCGCGGCTGGCACCCCGAACGGATCGCGGTCCAACCCCGGCGCGAAACGGCGCTGATCATCGGCGGCGGCCCGGCGGGGTTGGAGGCGGCCTTGACGCTGGCGCGGCGGGGGCTGGAGGTGTCGCTGGCCGAGGCGTCCGAGGCCTTTGGCGGGCGATTGTTGCGCGAGGCGACCCTGCCGGGTTTGCAGACCTGGATGCGGGTGCGGGACTGGCGGCTGCACATGATCGGCAAATTGCCGAACATCCAGCTTTACCCGGCCAGCCGGATGACCGCGCAGGACGTGGCCGAATTCGGGGCAGACCATGTGGTGCTGGCCACCGGGTCGAACTGGCGGCGCGACGGGGTGGGTGTCCATGCGATACGTTCGCTCCATCTGCCCGAGGCCCTGACCCCCGACGATGTGTTCGCAGGCGCAGCCGTCGCGGGGCCGGTGGTGATCTACGACGACGAACACTATTTCATGGGTGGCGCCCTGGCCGAGAAACTGGCCGCCGCCGGGCGCGAGGTCCACTATGTGACGACCGCCGCTGTCGCGTCCTCCTGGACGGTGATGACGAATGAACAGGATTTCCTGCAGGCACGCCTGATCGAGGCCGGGGTGACGTTCCACGCGCTCAAGGCCTTGCAATCGCACGACAACGGGATCGCCACTCTGGCCTGCGTCTATACCGGCCGGGAAACGCCCCTGCCGTGCGCCACGCTGATCCTTGTCACAGGACGCCTGCCGGACGGTGCGCTGGCCGGTGAATTGTCCTCGTCAAGCATCCATGCCGCGCGGGTGGGCGACTGCCTTGCCCCCTCCTCCATCGCCGACGCGGTCTATTCCGCCCATCGCTTTGCCCGCCTGCTGGGCGAGCCTGACCTGCCCCCGCGCCGGGAACTGCCCCCGGAAAGGACGCCTTGATGCGCCAGCGCCGCCCGGCCCGGTCCACGAATGCCATCCCGCAGCCGCCCTTCGGACAGGTGCCGCGCCCCTATGACCCGATCCGCGTCCTGTCGGAGGACCATGTCGAGGCGATCCACCAGACGGCCCTCAGGCTTCTGTCCGAACAGGGGATGCGCGTTCTGAACGCCCGGGCGCTGGACCGGTTCCGCCGCGCCGGGGCACGGATCGACGGGACCATGGTCTACCCCGACCCCGGCCTGATCGAGGGCTGTCTTGCCACCGTTCCCCAAACCTTCACCATCGCCGCGCGGAACCGGGCGAAGGACCTTCGCTTTGGCGGCAATGACATGGTGTTCTCCTCGGTCGGCGGTCCGGCCTATGTGATGGATCTGGACCGGGGCCGCCGGGACGGCACCTTGCAGGACATGCAGGATTTCCTGCGCCTGTGCCAAAGCCTGAACGTGATCCAGCAGGAATCCGGCGGCCCGCTGGAGCCGATGGACCTGCCGGCGAACACCCGGCATCTGGACCTTTACCTGTCGCAGTGCACGCTGCTGGACAAAAGCTGGCAGCTGAACGCGCTGGGGAACGACCGCACGATGGACGGGATCCAGATGGCGGCCATCGCAATGGGGTGGAGCCTGGACGATCTGGCGCGCCAGCCGATGATGATGGGGGTGATCAACACCAACTCGCCCCGGCAGCTGGACGTGCCGATGGCCGACGGGCTGATCGCGCTGGCCGAACATGGGCAGGTTGCCGTCGTCACGCCCTTCACCCTGGCCGGCGCCATGGCCCCGGTCAGCCTGGCCGGCGCGCTGGTGTTGCAACATGCCGAGGCCATGTTCGGCATCGCGCTGACCCAGATCGTGCGGCCGGGCGTGCCGGTGATGTATGGCGGCTTCACCAGTAACGTCGACATGAAGACCGGCGCGCCCGCCTTCGGCACGCCGGAATATGCCAAGGCGGCGCAGGCATCAGGGCAGCTGGCGCGGCGGATTGGCGTCCCGTTCCGGTCGTCGAACACCACCGCGGCGAACGCGCTGGACGCGCAGGCGGCCTACGAGTCGATGATGTCGCTCTGGGGTTGCCTGATGGGCGGGGCGCACCTGGTGATCCATGGCGCGGGCTGGATGCATGGCGGGCTGACCGCGAGTTTCGAGAAGCTGATCCTTGATGCCGAACTTCTGGGGATGATGCAGGCCTGGTTCCGCCCCATCGCGGTGACGGACGAGGCCCTGGCGCTGGACACCATCGCAGAGGCCGGCGTGGGCGGGCATTTCTTCGGCACCGCGCAGACACTGGCGCAGTATGAAACCGCCTTTCATCCGCCGATGCTGTCGAACTGGGACAATTACCCGACCTGGCTGGCTCGTGGCGCCGAGGAGGTGCCGGCCCGCGCCAACCGGATCTGGAAGGAGCTTCTGGCCGCCTACGAACCGCCTCCCATCGACCGCGGCACGGTCGAGGCGCTGGAAGCATATGTCGCCGGCCGCAAGGCCGAAGGCGGGGCGCCCACCAACTGACGCCTAGTCCGCGCCGATCATCCCCTCCAGCTTGCCCAGCGTCTGCTGGCCAAGCTCGATCGCGCCGAAGTCCCTGGCATCCTGAAACTCCTGCGCTGTGGCAAAGACCATGCCCAGCGTCACCTTCGTCGCACCGTCCTGTGCGTCGAACATCGCCCAGGCATCGGCGTGTTTCGGCCCGTTTTCGCCCCAGTGCAGCGTGTAGTCGACTCGCACCCCTGGGATGACCGCGCCATATCTGTGATGGTTCGGCCAGACCGTGCCATCCGGCCCGATCATGTCGAACACCCATTCTCCCCCCGCCCGCAGGTTGATTCGCGTGGTCCGGCAAGAGAATCCGTCAGGCCCCCACCATTTCGGCAGCGACTCCGGGTTCCACCAGGCGCCCCAGACCACGGGGACCGGGGCCTTGATGACGCGCTGAAGGATCATCGTCCGCTCGGCCACGCCCGCAAGGTTCGCCATTCCGGCGGCAAAGCCCTGACGGTAACCTGCGGCCATGTCCTCGGCCAGCGACGCAAGCTGGACCGTGACGATGATCCGGCTCTCCGCGCCTTCGGCGTGAAACTCGGCCGTGGCCAGCGCCGCCGATAGCCTGACCCCGTCGCGCGAGACGACCTCGTAGCCCACGGTCCGCGCCTCGGGCACAATGTCCAGCCAGCCAGCCTCGACCCGGATGTCCGGCTCGCCCGCGACCTTGCAGAGCGAGACCTCGCGGCCGCCCACGCGGGCGTCGGCTTCCAGGAACTCCACCGTCACCGAAGGCGCGGGCGCGGCCCAGACCGCCCGCGCGGCAGGAGAGGTCCAGGCCGCATAAAGCGTCGCCACCGGGGCCGCGACCCGGCGGTCAAAGGTCAGGGTCGCAAAGCTGCCGGATGTCGGACCCCAGGTCATTTCATCAGCCCCTGCGCATAGTCCTCAAGCTGCGTCACCACCGTTCCCCAACCATCGTAGAACCCCATGTCCTTGTGCGCCTTCGCAGTATCGGCATTGCGATGCCGGGCCACGGCAGTATAGCGGGTGCGCCCGCCGCCGATGTCCTCGAAGGTCAGGATCGCGGTCATGAAAGGTTCGGGCGCAGGCTTCCAGCCTTCGGTATAGGCGTCCGTGAACACCAGCTTCTCGTTCGGGATGACTTCCAGATAGACGCCGTTGTTCTGCATCTCGTTGCCTTCGACAAGGAAGGTCGTATTGCACTTGCCACCGGCGCGCACGTCCAGGTCGCAGGCCGTTACCTTGTGCGGCTTCGGGACGAACCAGTGGACAAGGTGTTCGGGCGTGGTCCAGCACATGTAGAGGATCTCGCGCGGGGCGTTCACCTCGCGGGTCAGGACGAGGTCAAGCTCGGGGTCCAGCTCCAGGGTCATTTCTCGCGCTCCTTCATCAGGTTCATCACATAGTCGTCCAGCTGGTCCAGCCGCGCCTCCCAAAGCTTGCGCTGGTCTTCCAGCCAGTCGGTCATCGGCCGCAGGGCCTGGGGCTGAAACGCGCAGGACCGGACACGGCCGTCCTTCTGGGTGGCGACCAGCCCCGCCTCTTCAAGCACGGACAGATGCCGCAGGATCGTCGGAAGCCTGAACCCCGAAAGCCCGGCAAGTTCCGTCACCGGTGCGGGACCCTGGGCCAACCGGTTCAGCATCATTCGCCGCGTCGGATCCGACAGCGCGTGAAACAGGAGGTCGAGCTGGGGATCATGCTTAGCCATGTCGCTAACCAATCCGACCTCATCGAGTCGCACAAGCAGAAACTTTGCAAACCGGCTAAGTTTTCGCCTTCATGATTTCCCGACAGGTGATTTTCGGCCCCGCTTGCAATTCTCATCCCGCTTTCCTTTGCCCGGGTCAGCACCCTGGCCTATTGTGTGCCACAGCATACAAAAGCGGCCCAGGGCCCCGAAGGAGGACAAGCGATGACCGGACGTCTGGAACGGGCGGGGCTTCGGGTGGACACGGTGCTTGCCCGCTTTGTCGAGGACGAAGCGCTGCCGGGAACCGGGATCGAGGCCGGAACCTTCTGGTCGGGGCTGGCGGCCCTGTTGACCGATTTCGCGCCGCAAAACCGGGCGCTGCTGGCCAAACGGGACGCACTGCAAGCGCAGATCGACGCCTGGCATGTCTCGCGGCGCGGACAGCCGCATGACCATGCCGCCTACAAGGCCTTCCTCGCGGAGATCGGCTATCTCCTGCCCGAAGGTCCCGCCTTCGCCATCGAGACGACCAATGTCGATCCCGAGGTGGCCAAGGTCCCGGGACCGCAGCTTGTGGTGCCGGTGACGAACGCCCGCTATGCGCTGAACGCGGCCAATGCCCGCTGGGGCAGCCTGTACGACTGCCTTTACGGCACGGACGCCATGGGCTCGCTGCCCCCTGCGGGCGGATACGAGCGCGGCCGTGGTGCGCGGGTCATCGCCCGATCGCGGGTGTTCCTGGACGAGGCCTTCCCGATTGCCGGGACCAGCCATGCCGATGTCCGCCGCTATGTGGTGAAGGACGGCCAGCTTCTGGTCGATGACCTGCCCCTGGTGCAGCCCGAGAAGTTCGCAGGCTATCGGGGCAATCCGAAGGCGCCCGACGCGATTCTTCTGCGCAACAATGGCTTGCATGTCGAACTGGTCTTCGACCGGGCGCATTTCATCGGCTCGCGCGATCAGGCGCTGCTCGCGGATGTCCAGCTGGAAAGCGCACTGACGGCAATCATGGATTGCGAGGATTCGGTCGCCTGCGTCGATGCCGAGGACAAGGTCGGCGCCTACCGCAACTGGCTGGGCCTGATGAAGGGCACGCTTTCCGAGACCTTCGAGAAGGGCGGTCGCAGGGTCGAGCGGCGACTGGCGGCGGATCGGGAGTATCTGGACCCGAACGGTTCACCCTTCACGCTGAAGGGGCGTGCCCTGATGTGGGTGCGCAATGTCGGCCACCTGATGACCAACCCGGCGATCCTGTTGCCGGATGGGTCCGAGGTGCCGGAGGGCCTGATGGACGCGATGGTGACGGTGACCATCGCGCTGCATGACCTGAAGAAGACCGAGGGGATGCGGAACTCGGTCCTGGGGTCGGTCTATGTGGTGAAGCCCAAGATGCACGGGCCCGAGGAAGTGGCCTTCGCCGACGCGGTGATGGCGCGGGTCGAGGACATCCTCGGCCTGGCGCGCAATACGGTGAAGCTTGGCATCATGGACGAAGAGAGGCGGACCTCGGTCAATCTCAAGGAATGCATCCGGGCCGCGAAGTCGCGGGTCGCCTTCATCAACACCGGCTTCCTCGACCGGACCGGGGACGAGATCCACACCTCGATGGAGGCCGGCCCCTTCAGCCGGAAGGACTTCATCAAGCGGAAGTCGTGGATCACCGCCTACGAGAACCTGAACGTCGATATCGGGCTGGAATGCGGACTGTCCGGCCGCGCGCAGATCGGCAAGGGGATGTGGGCGATGCCCGACCTGATGGCGGCGATGCTGGACGAGAAGATCGCCCATCCCCGCGCGGGGGCGAACACGGCCTGGGTGCCCTCTCCCACCGCGGCCACGCTTCACGCGCTCCATTATCACAAGGTGGATGTCTTCGCGGTGCAGGCGCGGCTGGCGAAGGGGGGACGGCGGGCGCATGTGGACGGGATCCTGGATATCCCCCTGGCCAGCTTCCGGGCCTGGAACCGGGATCAGGTGACGCGCGAGGTCGAGAACAACGCGCAAGGCATCCTGGGCTATGTGGTGCGCTGGATCGACCAGGGGGTGGGCTGCTCCAAGGTGCCGGACGTGAACGATGTGGGGTTGATGGAGGACCGGGCGACCTGCCGGATCTCGGCCCAGCACATCGCGAACTGGCTGCATCACGGGGTGGTCAGCGCGGACGAGGTCATGGAGGCGATGCGGAAGATGGCGGCCGTGGTGGACCGGCAGAACGCGGGCGATCCCCTCTACCGGCCGATGGCTCCGGCCTTTCAGGGGGCGGCGTTCCAGGCGGCCTGCGACCTGGTCTTCAAGGGGTGGGAGCAGCCTTCGGGGTATACCGAACCCCTCCTCCACGCCTGGCGGCTGCGGGTGAAGGCGGGGTAGTGTCCACGGTGGACAATCTCTGATGGTCATTTGGAATCAATGGGTTGGTCGCGGACCTTAGGGGTTTCTTAACGCCTGTCCACAGGGTGAATTCGGGCGGTTTTCTTGTGGAGCGCCTTTCGGCGCAAGCCTTTTGTCTCGTCGTCGGGCTTTCGCCTCCTCCTCGGTCGCTCCGGGGGCGCTTCGCCCCCCAAACCCCCAGAGAGTATTTGCGAAAAGGGCAAGGCAGGGCGGCTGGGGATTGACCGGCGCTGGGCCTTTGCTGGCCGGGCGACACTGCAAGCATCAGACAAGGTCCGACAGGTCGCCGGTCGGGTAGGCTGGCCCCCAGACAGCGGCCCGGTCCCGGGCGAGGGTCCTTGCCTCGGCACGGGTCAGCCGGGCAGCGGCCTGCTGCGGACAGCCGGTCGCGCGCAAGGCACGCTGCCAGAGGCGAAGCAGGGAGGACGCGCTCCACGGGAGCGAGGCATTGGCGGCCCAGACCCGAAGGTCCGGAGGCAGCCGATCGTGCGCAGCCATCGGGTCGGTCTTGCGCCAGCGCGTGCGGGGCGCGGAGAGGTTCCGGTTCATACCGAGCGGCGCTGCCAGTTGGGGAAAGGATCGGAAAGGCCGGCCCAGTCCTTCGGGGTAAAGGCGGTGGCGGGCACGAGGGCCGCGTCGAGCCGCGCGCGCAGGGCGGATTCGTCAAGCCCGGCACCGATGAACACGAGTTCCTGCCGCCGGTCGCCCCAGGGATCCTGCCATTTCGAGGCAAGGTCCCGCAGGGCCTCGGGATGGGTCGGCCAGCGGTCCCTCGGGACGGACGCCCACCAGAGCCCAAGCGGCGTGACCGAGGAGACGGCGCCAGCCAGCGAGAACTCGGCCACCCAGTCCGGCCGAGTGGCCAGCCAGAAATGCCCCTTGGCGCGGATCACGCCGGGCAGATCGCCGTTGAGAAGCGCATGTATGCGGCCGGGATGGAAGGGCGCGCGGGCGCGATAAACGAAAGAGGTGATTCCGTATTCTTCCGTCTCGGGCGTATGGCTGGCGAAACCATAAAGCTCCTTGGCCCAGAGCGGATGTTCGGCCGCGCGGTCGAAATCGAAGCGGCCGGTGTCGAAGATCGCCTCCGGGTCGACTTGGGCGTGGTCGGTCTCGATCAGGCGGGCGTCGGGGTTCAGCGCCCGGATGATCTTGCGGGCAGCGTCAGTGTGGTCGGGACCCGCGTCGCTTACCTTGTTCAGGATCACCACATCGGCGAATTCGATCTGGTCGGTCAGGAGGTTGACCAGGGTGCGGTTGTCCTGATCGCCGAGGGATTCGCCACGGTTCGCCAGGAAGTCGTGGCTGGAGAAATCGTTCAGAAGGTTGATCGCGTCAACGACAGTCACCATCGTATCGAGCCGTGCGACATCCGAGAGGCTTTCCCCCGACTCGTCCCGGAAATCGAAGGTTGCGGCGACGGGCATCGGCTCGGCGATCCCGGTGGATTCGATCAGCAGGTAGTCGAAGCGGCCCTCGGCGGCGAGGCGGCGGACTTCGGTCAGCATGTCGTCGCGCAGCGTGCAGCAGATGCAGCCGTTCGTCATCTCGACAAGCCTTTCCTCGGCGCGCGACAGTTCCGCCCCCTCGCGGATCAGGTCGGCGTCGATGTTCACCTCGGACATGTCGTTCACGATGATGGCGACGCGGCGGCCGTTGCGGTTGTTCAGGACATGGTTCAGCAATGTGGTCTTGCCGGCGCCGAGAAAGCCGGAGAGGACGGTGACGGGAAGACGGGTATCGGACAGGTTGGTATCGGGCATGGCGTCCTCATGTTATGTTATTCTATAACATATCTGCGACGAGGTGCGGGCGCAAGGCGGGACCGTCGGTTGCGATCCTGGCCGCCTAGCCTATGTCGAGCGCGATGGCGTGGATGCGCTGGTTGAGGTCGCCCAGCGCCTTCTGCACGGCGCGGTGCCGGGCGACGCGGTTCATGTCGCGGAAAGCCTCGGCGCGGATCGTGATGTGGAAATGGCTTTCGCCCGAGCCGTCATCCCCGGAGTGACCGGCGTGTTTGTAGCTTTCGTTCACCACCTCCAGCACCGAGGGGTGGAAGGCTGCGGTCAGGCGGTCCTCGATTTCGTCCTTCACGGCCATGTCAGCGCCCCCTGCCCTTCCAACTTCCGGGAAAAGCCTTAGACTTGGGCGCCCGAGTCGGAAAGGCCCCTGAAGCATGTCCAGTCGTCCGCCATTCGAGTTCAACATCAGCGCCGCGGCGGCGAAAAAGCGCAAGACGGCTGGCAGGCGCGGGATGTCGGGGGCGTTCGAGACCGCCGACCGGCCCTGCGACTATCCGGGGTGCCGGGACAAGGGCGCCTATCGCGCGCCGAAGTCGCCCGACCAGCTGGATCAGTATTTCTGGTTCTGCAAGGACCATATCCGCGAATACAATCTGAAATGGAACTTCTTTCAGGGCACCACGGACGAGGAGTTCCAGAAGTTCCTCGACAAGGACCGGGTCTGGGAAAGGGAGACGAAGCCCTTCAGCCGGCAGGGCGACGGCAATGCCTGGGCGCGGCTTGGGGTGAACGATCCGATGTCTCTGCTGGGTGAGAAGGCGACGCAGAACCCGGGGCGCGTCAATTCGGCGGCGACGCGCAAGCTGCCGCCGACCGAGCGCAAGGCGATCGAGATCCTGGATGCGCGCGACACCATGTCGAAAACGGAAATCCGCAAGGTCTACAAGGGGCTTATCAAGGTCCTGCACCCGGACATGAACGGCGGCGACCGCAGCCATGAGGAACAGTTGCAGGAGGTGGTCTGGGCCTGGGACCAGTTGAAGGACAGCCGCTATTTCCGCGACTGAGGCACCCGGTCCGGGGCGGAGCGACAGGCTGAAGGCGCGCACTGCGCCATGTCCTTCCCCTTGAACCCCCTCGCGATATGTTCCAAGGATGGCGCGGTCGCGCAATGGGGCGCGGGCGGCTTTCAAGGACGTGGGCGATGCTGGATCAGGCGATGAAACCGACCGAGGAGATTTCGGTTCGCGACGTGTTCGGGATCGACACCGACATGCGCGTCAAGGGTTTTGCCGAACGCACCGACCGCGTGCCCGAGATCGACCCGACCTACAAGTTCGACCCCGACACCACGCTCGCGATCCTCGCGGGCTTTGCCTATAACCGCCGGGTGATGATCCAGGGCTATCACGGCACCGGGAAATCGACCCATATCGAGCAGGTGGCGGCGCGGCTGAACTGGCCCTGCGTGCGGGTGAACCTCGACAGTCACATCAGCCGGATCGACCTGATCGGCAAGGATGCGATCAAGCTGCGCGACGGCAAGCAGGTGACCGAGTTCCACGAGGGCATCCTGCCCTGGGCGCTGCGCAATCCCGTGGCCATCGTGTTCGACGAATACGACGCGGGCCGGCCGGACGTGATGTTCGTGATCCAGCGCGTGCTGGAGCATGACGGCAAGCTGACGCTTCTGGACCAGAACGAGATCATCACTCCCAACCCCTGGTTCCGGCTGTTCGCCACGTCGAACACGGTGGGTCTGGGCGACACCACGGGCCTTTACCATGGGGTGCAGCAGATCAACCAGGCGCAGATGGACCGCTGGAGCCTGGTGGCGACGCTGAACTATCTGAGCCATGACGCCGAGACGGCGATCGTGCTGGCCAAGAACCCGCACTACAACACCGAGAAGGGCCGCAAGACCATTTCCCAGATGGTTATGGTCGCCGACCTGACCCGGACGGCCTTCATGAACGGCGATCTGTCCACCGTGATGTCACCCCGGACGGTACTGAACTGGGCGCAGAACGCCGAGATCTTCCGCAACGTGGGCTATGCCTTCCGGCTGACCTTCCTGAACAAATGCGACGAGCTGGAGCGTCAGACCGTCGCCGAGTTCTACCAGCGCTGCTTTGCGGAAGAGCTGCCGGAAAGCGCCGCCAGCATGGCGATGAAGTAATCCCCGAAAGGCAGCGGCCAGAGCCGAGGCTCTGGCCGCGCGAGATTTCGCTGCGGGATGGGGTCAGGCCGCCCTTGCGGACTCTTTCCGGGCAGCCATCGTGGCATGAGCCCACCAGACCACGTCGTCGAGCATCGCCTTGGCGGCCGGGGCGATCGCGGCCTCGATGTCGCCGAGATTGCCCGAACCGCCAAAGCCCGAGTGAACCTTGAAGAAGTCGGACCCGCCGATGCGGACGTTGTTGCGGGTCGGGACCATCTGCAGTTCCACGCCGATGCTCTGCAGGTGGCCCAGTGCGTTCGCCGCCCCCATCGAGCCATAGCCGATGGCACCGAAGGGCTTGCGGGCCCATTCGACATAAGCCTGGTCCAGCGCGTTCTTGAGCGCGCCGGTGATCGAGCGATTGTATTCGGCGACGACGAAGATGTAGCCGTCGAATTCGCCGACCTTCTTCTGCCATTTCTGCGCCACCGGGTTCTGGCTGGGCAACCAGGCGTTCGAGGCAACTTCATCGAAGAACGGCAGCGGATAGTCGCGCAGGTCCACGACCTCGACATCCATGTCGCCGCGCGCTTCGGCCTGGGCCTTGATCCAGGCGGTGGGGACATCGGCAAAGCGGGTCGGACGGGTCGAGGAGACGATGATCGCGATTTTCGGGTTGGCCATGGGTCGGGGTCCTTGGATTTGAATTCCGGTCCCTGTTATCTGGCGGTTGCGGCGACCCTGCCAATTCCGCAGCGCCGCGCCGGCCCTGTGCATGACCGCGCAGGGACGCTTGCCGAGACCCGCGCCGAGTGCTTTACCTGAACGCATGAACAAGCCCGCCGACAATCCCGCCGATCCGTTCAAGAAAGCCCTGGCCGAGGCCACCCGCACCATGGCGGATGACCCGGAGATGACGGTCACCTATTCCGTGGACCCGGCAGGGATGAACAGGGAAGGCGTCCGCCTGCCCCAGGTTTCGCGCCGGATGACCAGGGACGAGGTTCTGCTGGCGCGCGGGACGGCGGATTCCTTTGCGCTGCGGCGCAAGTATCACGATGCGGATGTCGCGGCAAAATATGCACCGACCGGGCCCTTGGCGCGCGACATCTACGAGGCGATGGAGAACGCCCGCTGCGAGGCGGTGGGCGCGGGCGACATGCCGGGGACGGCCGGCAACATCGACGCGAAGATCGCGCACGAGGCGGACCGCCGGGGCTATGGCCAGGTGACGCAGGCCAGCGAGGTGCCTCTGCCGGTGGCGGCCGGATATCTGGTGCGGCAGATGGCGACGGGCCGTGCCTTGCCGAAGTCGGCGGAACATGCCGCCGACCTCTGGCGTGGTTTCGTCGAGGAACAGGCCGGGGAGACGCTCTCGAACCTCGACCATGTGCTGAACGATCAGGCGGCCTTTGCGCGGCTGGCTCGGAAGGTGATCGCCGACCTTGGCTACGGCGACCAGCTGGGCGACGATCCGGATGCGCCCGAGGACACGGGCGACGACCAGGCCGAGGAAGATCAGGATGCCCCCGACTCCGCCGGCGAAGAACAGGAGGACTCCGACGACTCCGAGGCCTCGCCCGAACGCAGCCAGGAGGAGCAGCAGGACCAGTCCCAGGCGCAGGTCACCATGGAAGACAGCGCCGACATGGAACAGGGCGACGAGGCCGAACTGCCCGAAGGCGAGGCGCCGCTGGAGCCTCCGCCCCCCGCTCCCCATTCGGATGCCGACCCGAACTATGTCGTCTATACGACTGATTTCGATGAGGAAATAAAGGCGGAAGAACTGGCCGAGCCCGCCGAGCTGGAACGCTTGCGCGCCTATCTGGACCAGCAGCTGGACCCCCTGAAGGGTGCCGTCAGCCGGCTGGCGAACAAGTTGCAGCGCCGGCTTCAGGCGCAGCAGAACCGCAGCTGGGAGTTCGACAAGGAGGAAGGCATCCTTGACGCAGGGCGCCTGGCGCGGGTGGTGGCGAACCCGACGACGCCCCTAAGCTTCAAATGGGAGAAGGACACCGAGTTCCGCGATACGGTGGTGACGCTTCTCCTGGACAATTCGGGGTCCATGCGGGGGCGGCCGATCTCGATTGCGGCAATCTGTGCGGATGTCCTTGCCCGGACGCTGGAACGCTGCAACGTGAAGGTCGAGATCCTGGGCTTCACCACCCGGGCCTGGAAGGGCGGGCAGAGCCGCGAGCGCTGGCTGGCGCAGGGCCGGCCGCAGATGCCGGGGCGGCTGAACGACCTGCGCCACATCATCTACAAGTCGGCCGACGCGCCCTGGCGGCGGGTACGGCCGAACCTGGGGCTGATGATGAAGGAGGGCCTGCTGAAAGAGAACATCGACGGCGAGGCACTGGAATGGGCGCATCGGCGGATCATGGCACGGCCCGAGGCCCGCAAGATCATGATGGTGATCAGTGACGGGGCTCCGGTCGACGATTCGACCCTGGCCGCCAACCCTGCGAATTATCTGGAAAAACACCTCCGGGACGTGATCGCGATGGTGGAGAAGCGGCGGGCGGTGGAGCTGATCGCCATCGGCATCGGCCACGACGTGACGCGCTATTACCAGCGGGCGGTGACGATCACCGATGTCGAGCAGCTCGCGGGCGCGATGACCGAGCAGCTGGCCGCGCTGTTCGAGGTCGATCCGAAGAAGCGCGCCCGCGCCATGGGGCTGAAGCGGGCGGGATAGGGGGGCTGTCTGCCCCCCTCTGGCCCCGGAGCAGGTCCGTGGCCATTCACCCCCCGAGGATATTTGTCGAAGGGAAAGCCGCATGTTCCAGACATTCGAGAGCCATGCCTCGCCCGATCAGGGACCACCGCGCCTGGCCGCCTTGCGGGCCAAGCTGGGTGCCATGGGACTTTCCGGGTTCATCGTGCCTCGCGCCGATGTGCATCAGGGCGAGTATGTCGCCGCGCGCGACGAACGGCTGCAATGGCTGACCGGGTTCACCGGGTCGGCCGGGTTCTGCATCGTGCTGCCGGATGTCGCGGGGGTGTTCATCGACGGACGCTACCGCACGCAGGTGAAGGCGCAGGTCGATCCGGCGTCGTTCACCCCGGTGCCCTGGCCCGAGGTCAAGCCGGGAGACTGGGTGAAGGAACGGCTGGACCGGGGTCGGCTGGGCTATGATCCCTGGCTGCACACCGGCGAGGAGATCGAGCGCCTTCGCAAATCCCTTGAAGGCTCTGGCGTAAGTCTATCCTCTGTCGAGGAAAATCCCGTTGACGCGATCTGGCGCGACCAGCCCGGGCCACCGCGCGGCAGGGCCTTCGTGCATCCGGCCGACCTGGCCGGTGAAAGCCATGCCGCAAAGCGTGAGCGGCTGGCCGAGGGATTGCGGAGGTCCGGCCAGACGGCGGCGGTGGTGACATTGCCGGATTCGCTCTGCTGGCTTCTGAACCTCCGGGGGGCCGATGTGCCGCGGAACCCGGTGCTGCATGGCTTTGCGCTGCTGCATGCGGACGCGCGGGTTGACCTGTTCGTCGACCCGGCCAAGCTTGATGCCACGGTGATGGCGCATCTGGGGGAAGGTGTCCGCGTCCGGCCGGTCGAAGGATTTGCCGAGACGTTGAAGGGTCTGGCCGGTCCGGTGCGGGTGGACAAGGGCACGGCGCCTCTTGCGGTTTCCGACATCCTGCACGCGGCGGGGGTGGATATGGCCTGGGGCGAGGATCCCTGCCGGTTGCCCAAGGCCTGCAAGAATACGGCCGAGATCGCGGCGACGCGCGAGGCGCATCTGCGCGACGGGGCCGCGATGGTGGAGTTCCTGCACTGGCTGGACGAGGCCCTGCCCCGCGGTGGCCAGACCGAGATTTCCGTGGTAGAGGCGCTGGAAGGCTATCGACGGGCGACCAACGCCCTGCACGACATCAGCTTCGACACGATCTGCGGCGCGGGGCCGAACGGCGCGATCATGCATTACCGCGTCACCGAGGAAACCAACCGCCCCGTCCGTCAGGACGAGCTGCTTCTGGTCGATTCCGGGGCGCAATATGTGGACGGCACCACCGACATCACCCGCACCGTCGCGGTCGGCGATCCCGGCCCGGAGGCGCGGGCATGCTACACGCGCGTGCTTCAGGGCCTGATCGCGATCAGCCGGGTCCGGTTCCCGAAAGGTCTGCCGGGGCGCGACATCGACGCGCTGGCGCGGTTCAACCTGTGGGTCGCGGGCCAGGACTATGACCATGGCACCGGGCATGGCGTGGGGGCGTTCCTGTCGGTGCACGAGGGACCGCAGCGGATCAGCCGCGTGTCCGAAGTGCCGCTGGAACCCGGCATGATCCTGTCGAACGAACCGGGCTATTACCGCGAGGGCGCCTTCGGCATCCGGCTGGAAAACCTGATCGTCGTGACCGAGGCACCGCCCCTTGGCGACAACCGGGCGCAGCTGGCCTTCGAGACGCTGACCTTCGTCCCCTTCGACCGCCGCCTGATCCTGACCGAAGAGCTGTCCCCGGCCGAACGGCGCTGGCTGGACGCCTACCACGCCGAGGTGCTGCAAAAACTGGCCAACCGGGTTTCGGGCGCTACCCTTGACTGGCTGCGGGCGGCCTGCGCCCCGATCTGAGGCAGGGGAGAGTGCGGATGGCAAGCCATGTAACGATCACTCCGATCGACGGTCCGGTCACGGTTGCGGTCGGGGACCTGCGGCTGGGCGAAAGCCGGGCGGCGCTGGAACTGACGGAGGGGCATTCCCCCGCGGTCATCTATGTCCCGCGCGCGGACATCGACATGTCGCGGCTGGTCAGGACCGAAAGGACTACGACCTGCCCGTGGAAGGGCCGCGCAAATTACTACTCGGTCCGCGGCGAAGGTGGTCTGATCGAGAATGCCGTCTGGACCTATGAGGAGCCCAAGCCCGACGTGGCCGCCATCGCGGGGCATCTGGCCTTCTACCCCAGCGTGACCGTCACGCGCGGCTAGCGGCTTCCTCGCGGATGCGCTGGACCATGGCCCTGAGGCCATTGGACCGCTGGCTGGACAGGTGATCGTTCAGACCCAGCCGTCCAAGTTCGGCGGCGGCGTCCACCTTGCCGACCTCGGCCACCGGCAGGCCGGAATAGAGTGCGTGCAGGATGGCGATCAGGCCGCGGACGATCATCGCGTCGCTGTCGCCCTGAAAGTCGAAGCGCCCGTCTTGGATGACCGGGCGCAGCCAGACCTGACTGGCGCAGCCCTGGACCTTCAGGGCCGGCACCTTGAAACCGTCGTCCATGGGCGGCATTGCCTTGCCCAGTTCGATCACATGGCGATAGCGGTCCTCCCAGTCGTCGAGGAAGTCGAAGGTCTCGGCAATCTCTTCGAAGGCTGCGCTGGCCATGGTCTGCTCCGTTCCGTGCCTGTCAGGTAAGGCGCGCGGCCGGGACAGTCCAGCCCAAGATGCGCTTTTCAAACGCGGTGCCATCGGCTACCCAAGGGGCAACGCATCAGGAAGCTTGCCCCATGTCGCTGTCCCGCCGTCACCTTGTCCTTGGCCTTGCCCTTGCTGTCGCCGGCTGTGGCGGGCTGCGGCAAAGCAAGCTGAACCCCTTCAACTGGTTCCGCAAATCCGAACCGCGAGAGACGATCGTCCTGCCGGACGCCAAGGCGGACGGGCGGATCCTGGCCGAGGTGGTGATGTCCATGGCGGTGGAGCCGATGCCCGGCGGCGCTATCGTGCGGGCGCGGGGCCAGATGCCGGTGCAGGGCTACTGGAATGCCGAACTGGTGCCGCAACCGGTGACCGAGGGCGGCACGCTGGTCTACGAATTCCGGGTCTTTCCGCCCACGAAGAAGACCGCCGTGAACACCCCGCAGTCGCGGCAGGTGGACGTGGCGATCTACATCTCGAACGTCAAGCTGGAGAACGTGCGCGAAATCGTGGTGCAGGGCGCCACCAACGCGCGGGCCTCACGGCGCTAGGGGCTCCTCGTGCGGCCTCTTCGCCGCGTCGCAGCCTCTGCGCGGAGGAACGCTGTCCGCGACGGGCACTCGAGCCGGGGTCCTCAGAGCGGGACCACCCGAACCTCGCTCCCCTTTGCAGACAGCGCGATCTCGCCCTTGCAGAGCCGCATCGCATCCTCGCCGAAGACCTCGCGCCGCCATCCGCTGAGGGCAGGCACGCTGCGTTCGCCCGCAGCGATCAGGTCGAGATCGGCCGAAGAGGCGATCAGCCGGGGCGCGACGCCGAGCGATTCCGACTTTGCCTTCAGAAGCACGCGCAGAAGGTCGGCCAGCGCGGGGTTGACCTGCAACTGCTCGCGCCCGTTTTCGACCCGAGGGATATCCTCGGGCCGCATCTCGAGGCCCTCCTTCACCGCGGCAAGGATACCCTCGGCGATCTCGGGCTTGCGACCTTCGCGCAAGAGAAGCCGCGAGCGGCCCAGTTCCTCGGCCGTGGTCGGCCGGGTCGAGGCAAGCTCCAGCAGCGCGTCGTCCTTCATCACCCGGCTGCGCGGGACATTCTGACCCTGGGCATAGGCCTCGCGGAAGCGGGCCAGCGCCTTGACCACGGCCAGGAAGCGGCCCGAGGTGGTGCGGGTCTTGATCCGCTGCCAGGCCTCATCGGGGTGGATGGTATAGGTCGCGGGATCGGTCAGGACGGCGAGTTCCTCGGCCACCCACTCGGCGCGGCCGTTCTTCTTCAGCTGCGCGGCCAGCCATTCGTAGATCACCCGCAGGTGGGTGACATCGGCCAGAGCATATTCCTTCTGCGCGTCCGACAGCGGCCGGCGCGACCAGTCGGTGAAGCGCGAGGTCTTGTCGAGATCGGCCCGGGCGATCTTCTTAACCAGGGTCTCGTAGCCGACCTGTTCGCCGAAACCGCAGACCATGGCGGCGACCTGGGTGTCGAACAGGGGCTTGGGGAACACCCCGCCCTCGACGAAGAAGATCTCCAGGTCCTGCCGGGCGGCATGGAAGACCTTGACCGTCGCCTCGTGGCGAAAGAGGTCGTAGAGTGGCTCCAGCGACATCTCCGGCCCCTCGATCGGGTCGATCAGGACGGCTTCGCCCGCCCCGGGAAGGGCCATCTGGATCAGGCAAAGCTTGGACCAGTAGGTGCGTTCGCGCAGGAATTCGGTGTCGAGGGTGACGAAGGGCTGGCTTTTGGCAAGCGCACAATAGGCGGCAAGGTCTTCGGTCGTGGTGATCGTGCGCATGTGCCGTCCCTTCGTCGCGGGGTCATCCCGCCGGTGCAGCCGCGTCTTAGGGGTTCGGCGCGGAAAAGGAAAGGGGTGGGCTTGCAGTCTCCCGCGCTGCGTGAACAAGTAGCCCGGATCGCGGAGGTTCGGTGATGCGCGCGCTCTGGCTTCTGGCGGGGGGGCTGTTCCTGGGGCTGGGCCTTTTGGGCGTGGTGCTGCCCGTCCTGCCGACCACGCCCTTCCTTCTGCTTGCCGCCGGGTGCTTTGCGAAGTCCTCGCCCCGGCTGCATCGCTGGCTGCTGGCGCACCCGACCTTCGGCCCGCCGATCCGCAACTGGGAGGAACACGGCGCCATCTCGCGCCCGGCCAAGCGGCTGGCGGTGGGCAGCATGGCGGCGGTCCTTGGCCTTTCGCTGATCCTGGGGCTGGGCTGGAAGATCCTGCTGGCGCAGGGCGCGCTGATCGCTGTGGGCTGCGCCTTCGTCCTGACGCGGCCGGACGGGCCTCAGTCCAGGTAGACCGGGGTGCGGTCGCCCCCGACAAAGCGACGCAGGACGGCGGGGTAAAGGCGGTGCTCCTGTTCCAGCACGCGCGCGGCGAGCGTGGCCTCGGTATCGCCGGGCAAGACCGGCACGCGGGCTTGGCCGAGGATGGGGCCGGCGTCGAGGTCGGCGGTGACTTCGTGCACGGTGCAACCGGCGAGGCTGTCGCCAGCGGCCAGCGCGCGGGCGTGGGTGTGCAGGCCGGGATACTTCGGCAGAAGCGAGGGATGGATGTTCAGCATCCGCCCCTCGTAGCGGGCGATGAAGCCGGGCGTCAGGATGCGCATGAAGCCGGCAAGGCACAGGATGTCCGGCCTGGCAGCATCGATATGGGCGGCAAGCGCGGCCTCGAAGCCCTGGCGGTCGCGACCGAAGGGGCGATGATCGACGAAGGCCGTCGGGATGCCCAGCGCCGCGGCCTTGGCGAGCCCCCCCGCTTGCGGATCGTTTGCGGCGACGAGGACGGGTTCGGCGTAGCCGCTCTGCCCCATGTCCCGCACCAGGGCCAGCATGTTCGAGCCACCCCCGGAAATCAGGATGGCGACACGTTTCACAACAGGCGGCCCCGGTAGATCACCCCCTGCCCCTCCACGATGCGGCCGAGGCGGGTGACGGTCTCGCCTTCGGCCTGCAACAGCGCGGTGAGGGCGTCAGCCATGTCCGCGGCGACGACGAGGATCATGCCGATGCCGCAGTTGAAGGTTTTCAGAAGCTCGGGCTCGGACATGTTCGCGGTGGTGGCCAGCCAGCGGAACACCGGCGGCAGGTCCCAGGCGCCCAGGTCGATCTCGCAGGCCAGGCCCTCGGGCAGGACGCGGGGCGGGTTCTCGGTCAGGCCGCCGCCGGTGATGTGCGCCAGGCCATGCACCCCGCCGGCGCGGACGGCGGCGAGGGCCGGTTTCACATAAAGCCGCGTCGGGGTCAGCAGCGCCTCGCCCAGCGTGCCACCCGAGAAAGGCGACGGCGCATCCCAGCCAAGACCCGACAGATCCACCACCTTGCGCACAAAGCTGTAGCCGTTGGAATGGACACCCGACGAGGCGAGGCCGAGCAGGACATCGCCCAGCCCCACGTCGCGGGGCAGGTCCGCGCCGCGCTCCATGGCGCCCACGGCAAAGCCGGCCAGATCGAAGTCGCCCTTGTGATACATGCCGGGCATTTCCGCCGTCTCGCCGCCGATCAGGGCGCAACCACTATCGGCGCAGCCTTTGGCGATTCCGGTGATGATGCGGGTAGCCTCAGCGACCTCCAGCTTGCCGGTGGCGAAATAGTCCAGGAAGAACAGAGGTTCCGCCCCCTGGCAGACCAGATCGTTGACGCACATGGCGACGAGGTCCACGCCGATCGTATCGACATGGCCGGTGTCGATGGCGATGCGCAGCTTGGTGCCGACACCATCGGTCGCGGCGACAAGGATCGGGTCCTGATAGCCGGCGGCCTTGAGATCGAACAGCGCGCCAAAGCCGCCAAGGCCGCCCATCACTCCGGATCGGGTGGTGGACTTTGCAGCGGGCTTGATCCGGTCGACAAGGGCATTACCGGCGTCGATGTCCACGCCGGCATCGGCATAGGTCAGTCCGTTGTGGCCCGTCGTCATCTGCCTGCCCCTCCGCGCGGAATCGATCCTGCGGCCCGCATAGACGATTGCCCGAAGGCGTGCAACGCGCGCCCGCTTGACCCCTCGCCCGGTTCTGCTAGGCAGAGCCGTGCTACGGGCCTGTAGCTCAATTGGTTAGAGCAGGGCGCTCATAACGCCTTGGTTGGGGGTTCGAGTCCCTCCGGGCCTACCAGCATTCTTGCGGTCCTAGGCCACCCGGTCGCGCGGCTCGCCGCCCTCGAAGAAGGCGGTCAGGTTTTCCAGCACTCGAAAGCCCATCGCCTCGCGCGTCTCGCGGGTGGCCGAGCCGAGATGCGGCAAGAGGACCAGGTTGTCGGCGTGCAGAAGCGCGTCGGGGACAGAGGGTTCGCGTTCGAACACATCGAGACCCGCACCGGCGATGGTGCCGAACCAGAGCGACTGGGCCAGCGCGTGTTCGTCCACCACCTCGCCCCGGGCGGTGTTGATGAGAAAGGCCGTGGGCTTCATCAGGTCCAGCCGGCGGGCGTTGATCAGATGCCGGTTCGCCGCCCCGCCGGGGCAGTGCAGCGAGACGAAGTCGCATTGGGGAAGCAGATCCTCGATGGTCGGAACCTGCACGGCGTCGTAGCGCGCCAGCACCTCGGCCGCGACCGCAGACCGGTTCTGCACGATGATCTTCATGCCAAAGCCGAAATGCGCGCGTTGCGCCATGGCCTGCCCGATGCGACCAAAGCCGATGATGCCAAGCGTCGCGCGCGAGACCTTGGTGCCGATCAGATGCGTCGGGCGCCAGCCGGTCCAGCGGCCTTCGCGCAGTTCGCGTTCCCCCTCGCCCGCGCGGCGGGCAACCATCAGCATCAGCGTCATCGCGATATCGGCGGTGCATTCGGACAGCACGTCAGGAGTATTGGTGACGGCGATGCCGCGCGACTTTGCCGCCTCGGTGTCGATATGGGCGAACCCCACGCCATAGTTGGCAAGGATCCGGGTCCGGGGGCTGGCATCGAAGGCAGCCGCCGGCAGCTTGTCGGTGACGGTGGGGAGGATGGCGTCGTAGCGGGTCATCGCGGCGCGGAAGTCGTCCTGCGACAGAGGTTTGTCCGCGTGGTTCAGATCGACATCGAACCGCGCGGCCATTTCTGCCTCGACCGCCTGCGGCCAGCGCCGGGTGAGCAGAACCTTGGGCTTCGGCATCCTCCATTCCCCCCTTATGCGGCGCGCTTGGCCATGACGCGGGCGACGGTCTCGCCGATCACGCTGGGGTTCTCGGCCACCGTTACCCCGGCAGCGGTGAGAATCTCCACCTTTTCCGACGCACTTTCGCCGAAGGCCGAGATGATCGCGCCCGCGTGGCCCATGGTGCGGCCCTTGGGCGCGGTCAGGCCAGCGATATAGGCGATGACCGGCTTGGTCATGTGTTCCTGGATATAGGCGGCGGCCTCGGCTTCCTGCGGCCCGCCGATCTCGCCGATCATGCAGACGATGTGGGTGTCGGGATCGGCCTCGAACCGTTCAAGGATGTCGCGGAAGGACGAGCCGTTGATCGGGTCGCCGCCGATGCCCACGCTGGTCGAGATGCCGATGCCGCGATCCTTCAGCTGCTGGGCGGCCTCATAGCCAAGGGTGCCCGAGCGGCTGACGATGCCGACGTTGCCCTGAAGATAGATGTGGCCGGGCATGATGCCGAGAAGCGCCTTGCCGGGGCTGATGGTGCCCGCGCAGTTGGGGCCCGTCAGGACCATGCGGCGGTCGCGGGGGTAGCGCATCATGTAGCGTTTCACCCGGATCATGTCCTGGGCCGGGATGCCGTCGGTGATGCAGACGCAGTAGCGGATGCCCCCGTCGGCGGCTTCCATGATCGAGTCGGCCGCGAAGGGCGGCGGCACGAAGACGAGGGACGTGTCGCAGGCGGTCGCGGCGACGGCTTCCTTCATCGTGTTGAACACGGGGATGCCCATGACGGTTTCCCCACCCTTGCCCGGAACGACGCCCGCGACGACATTGGTGCCGTAGTCGAGCATTTCCCTGGTATGGAACTGCGCCATGCGGCCGGTGATGCCTTGCACCACGACGCGGCTGGAACGGTCGAGAAAGATGCTCATCAGACGGCCCTCATCATGTGCTTGCGGTCGTTCTTCCAGGCGGTCACGGCGCGTTCGGCGGCCTCCATCAGCGTGCCCGCACGGATGATCGGCAGGCCGGACTGAGCCAGGATCTTCTGGCCTTCCTCGACATTGGTGCCGGACAGACGGACGATGACGGGCACGTCCACCGGATCGGCGCGCAGCGCCTGGACGACGCCCTCGGCCACCCAGTCGCAGCGGTTGATGCCGGCGAAGATGTTGACGAGGACCGCCTGCACGTTCTTGTCGGACATGACCAGCCGGAAGGCCTTGGCCACCCGTTCCGGCGTGGCGCCGCCGCCGATGTCGAGGAAGTTGGCGGGCTCGCCCCCAGCCAGCTTGATCGTGTCCATCGTCGCCATGGCCAGGCCCGCACCGTTCACGATGCAGCCGATGTTGCCCGAAAGGCCGATGTAGGCCAGCCCCCGGTCGGCGGCCCGGGCTTCGCGCGGGTCCTCCTGGCTCTTGTCGCGCAGTTCGGCAATCTGCGGATGGCGGAACAGCGCGTTGGTGTCGAAGGTCATCTTCGCGTCCAAAGCGAGGATGCGGTTGTCGGCGGTCACGACCAGCGGGTTGATTTCCACCATGGTCGCATCGAGGTCGCGGAAGGCTCGGTAGCAGCCTTGCAGGGTGCGCACCATCGCTTGCGTAAGCGTGGCGGGGATGCCCAGCTTGTAGGCGATCTCGCGCGCCTGGAACTCCTGAAGCCCCACGGCGGGTTCGATGGAGGAGCGCACGATCGAGTCGGGGCGCGAGGCCGAAATCTCCTCGATCTCCATCCCGCCTTCCGACGAGGCCACGATCATCACCCGCTGTGACGAGCGGTCGAGGACGAAGCCGAGGTAGATCTCACGATCGAAATCGACGGCCTGCTCGACATAGACACGGTAGATTCCCTTGCCCTCGGGGCCGGTCTGGTGCGTCACGATCTTCCGGCCGAACATCGCCTCGCTTGCCTCATGGATCTCGCTTTCCGAGGAACAGAGCTTGACGCCTCCCGCCTTGCCGCGGCCTCCGGCGTGGACCTGGGCCTTGACGATCCAGCGGTCGCCCCCCAGTTCCCGCGCCCGGTAGGCGGCCTGTTCGGGGCTGTAGGCCAGCGCGCCGACGGGCACGGTGACGCCGAAGCGGGCAAGGATTTCCTTGGCCTGATATTCGTGGATGTCCATTGGTTCCTCCCGTCATTCGGCAGCGATGGCAGCGCCGTAGTGCGCTTCCAGCGCGGCAAGCGCCTGACCCAGATCGACGGACGCGCCCATCGCCTTCATCTCGGCGGCGAAGCGCGCCACGATGTCGGTGATCGCGGCTTCGGACAACTGGTTCAGGATGCCGATGCGCACCTGCACCGGTTCGGACAGCGTCGGCCAGATGCCAAAGCCTTTGGCCCGGGCGTTCTGCACCAGTTCCTTTTCGCGCCCCGCAAGGGCCTGAGGCAGGTTCAGCACGACCAGGCTGGTCATGTTCGACGTGACCTCGCACCCGAGCGCCTGGACGGCGGCGCGCAAGGCGGCCTCGTGGCGGGCATATTCGGCCGCCTTCCGGGCGCGGCCCTGCTGGAGGTTGATGCGCAGCGCCTCATGGAAGGCGGCGACCGCATAGGCGGAATGGGTGCGGTGGTAGGTGCCCGCGGCCACGTCCTTGCCGTCCACGATGCCCCAGTGCCGGCCCTCGAAGACCGGGTTGTGGACAAAGCTGTAGCAGCCGTTCTCGCGAAGATGGGCGATGTAGCGGTCGGTGAAGCTGACCGGAGCATAGGTCAGTGGCAGGCAGAGCACCCCCTTCTGCGGGCAGGAGGCCCAGCCCGCGACGCCAGGGAAGTCATCAATGGCGAAATCTGCCACCCCCAGCGAGGAGACGGCATCGACGAGGCCCATCACGCCATGGCGCAGGCAGGCGTCGGAAAAGCCGCTCAGGTCGTTGATCCGGCCCGATCCGGTTTCCCAGTGCGCCATGACCGCCCAGGTGGGCCGGTGTTCGGCCAGGGCGCGATCGACGATTTCACCAGTGACCGACTGGCCGTGTGGCACCTGGATCACCGTGACATTGGCAGGCCTCGGGTCCAGCGCGTTCGCCCTCAGGTCCTCGCGGCTCGCGGCCTTGGTGCGCACGGTCAGCGCGTCGATGCCCGAGAAGGTGCCGTTGACGAAGCACACCACCCGGTCGCCTGGCAGGATGGCCGAGAAGAGCGCGTCCAACCCGCTCCACCCCGTGCCTGCCACACCGAAGGTATAGGTGTTCCGCGTCCCCCAGACCTGCCGCAGCATGTGCTTGCATTCGATCATGCCGCGCAGGACATCGGCCTGCATGTGGTCGGCCAGACCCGCGTTGGCGAAGGCGGCCAGAACCCGCGCATCGGTATTGCCAGGCCCGGGACCGGCGGCCAGGGTCTCCGGAATCGCCAGTGGCGGATAGAGATCGGTTTCGGTCATGCGACGCCCCTCCCAAGGCCGATGGCGGATGGACCGGCGCTTCGGCGGGATCCGCGACGCTTCCGGGTGCAGCGGAAGAAAGGGTCGCGGTGTCGGCCGGAACGCTGTCCCTACGCCTAGAAAAGCGACAATGGACAGATGCCACAACCTTCGTATAACCTGCTTTCAGGTAGTCATATTGGTAGTAAATTCACCACCCATGTGGGTAGTTAAACGGCACCGTTGCAGCGAGTCCTATCCTAAAGGGTGGGAAGAGGCCTCCGATGACGCTTTTGGACGACCGACAGAAGATGATGGCGGTAACGCTGATGCTTGCGGATGCGAATCCGCTGATGCTGTCGGCAATGTCCGAAATCTTCGAGAAGGACCGCCGATTCTCTCTGGTGGCAACGGCAGCCACGGCCGAGGGTTTCCTTGGCATGGTCATGCGGCTGCCGGTGCAGGTCGGGGTGATCGACTGGAACCTGCCCGCGCTGGGGGGCGCACGGCTGATCGACGTGCTGCGGGCACAAACGAACGCCCCGCGGCTGGTGGTCTTTGCCGAGGACACCGGCGACGTGCCGCGCCGGGCGCTGGCGGCGGGCGCGGCGGGCTTCGTCTCGCGCTCTGACCCGGTAGAGCGGCTTCTGGACACCTGCCTTGCGGTTGCAAGGGGACAGATGGTTTTTCCCTTCCTCGACGTGCGCAGCCTGCGGCAGGACCCGGTCGAGACGCTGTCGCCGCGCGAACGCACCCTGCTCGAGGCGCTTTCGAAGGGCCTGACCAACCGCGAGCTCGCGCGCGAGTTGGAGATCAGCGAGAATACGGTCAAGTTCCACCTGTCGAACTTGTTCGAGAAGCTGGACGTGAAGAACCGGGCGCAGGCGATTGCCTTCTTCTATGCCCATCGCGCCTCGCGGGGCGAAATGTGATACATTTTCGGGCTTGACGCGGGGGGGCGCGGTCGGGGATGGGTAGAGCGGGTGCAGCTCCTACTTTCCTGGCAGGAGCCCAACATGTCTTTCCACGTCATCACGCAAGCCCCCGCGCGCCTGAACCGCAGCGAGCTGGCCGTTCCGGGCAGCGCCCCCCAGATGTTCGAGAAGGCCGCCGCGTCGGATGCCGACGTGATCTTTCTGGACCTGGAGGACGCGGTCGCGCCGGACGACAAGCCGCAGGCGCGCCGCAACATCATCAAGGCGCTGAACGAGATCGACTGGGGCAAAAAGACCATGTCGGTGCGGATCAACGGCCTCGACACGCATTACATGTACCGCGACGTGGTGGATGTGGTCGAACAGGCCGGCGCGCGGCTGGACCTGATCATGATCCCCAAGGTCGGCACCGCCGCGGATGTCTATGCGGTGGACATGCTGGTCACGCAGATCGAGGACGCGAAGGGCTACAGGAAGCGAATCGGGTTCGAGCACATCATCGAGACGGCGCTGGGGATGCAAAACGTCTCCGAGATCGCCGGGGCATCGAAGCGGAACGAGAGCCTGCATTTCGGGGTGGCGGACTATGCGGCCTCGACCCGGGCACGGACGACGATCATCGGCGGGGTGAACCCGGATTATTCGGTGCTGACCGACAGGCTGGAGGATGGCAGCCGCGCGGTCCACTGGGGCGACATGTGGCACTATGCGCTGGCCCGGATGGTGGTGGCGGCGCGGGCGAACGGGTTGCGCCCCGTCGACGGGCCGTTCGGGGATTTCTCGGACCCCGACGGCTATCGGGCGGCGGCCAGCCGTGCGGCGGTGCTGGGCTGCGAAGGAAAGTGGGCGATCCATCCCAGCCAGATCGCACTGGCCAACGCGGTGATGAGCCCGTCCGAGGCCGAGGTCACCCGGGCGCAGCGGATTCTGGCGGCGATGGAGCAGGCCGCGGCCGAGGGCAAGGGCGCGGTGTCGCTGGACGGGCGGCTGATCGACTATGCCTCGATCCGGCAAGCCGAGGTGCTGGTCCAGAAGGCCCGCCAGATTGCTGAGGGCTGAGGCTGTCCACAGTGGACAGATTTAGAAAAAGCAGCGTTTTCCTTGGCTTGTCCGTGGGCGTTCAGGGTTCGGAAACCATGATCGGGCTGCGGCGCCCCCCTCCCCCATCCCCTCCCCACGCGGGGGAGGGGAGGCGCAGGGTGGTGGGCGTTGCGGCCGTCAATCGACTGGGATCAGCGCCACGGCCACCCGGCGGCCTTCGCCGAGAAGGACGTTGTAGGTGCGTGCGGCGGTGGGCGAGGCCATGACCTCGACGCCGATGCCCTGCCCTTCCAGCGCCGCGCGGAAGTCGGGGGGGAGATGGGCAATGGTCGCACCGGTGCCGACGAACAGCACGTCGATCCTGTCCACCAGGGACAGGGGCGCCGCGGTATCCTCAAGCCCGCCCCAGGGACCGGCGTCCCACGGCGTGATGAGGCAGGGACCACGCAGGACGTGGCCCGCGACGCGGAAGAAGCCCGGACCGTAGCCCTCGATCGCGCGGGCCGAGCCATAGGTGACTTCGGTCAGCCGCATATCCCTTGCCCCCGATCAGGCGTCCACGTCGGCAAACTCGCTTTTCACCGACTTCTTCGGCGTGTCGCCCCGGTCCACGCCCAGCATCAGCACGATGTTCTTGGCCATGTAGAGCGTGGAATAGGTCCCGAGGACCACGCCCAGAAGCATGGCGAACACGAAGCCACGGATCACGTCGCCGCCGAAGATGAACAGTGCCAGAAGCGAGATGAATGTCGTCGTGGCCGTCATGATCGTGCGCGACAGCGTTTCGTTCGCGGTGAGGTTCATCATCTCGCGCAGGGGCATCTTCTTGTATTTCGCAAGGTTTTCCCGCAGCCGGTCAAAGATGACCACGGTGTCGTTGACCGAATAGCCGAGGATGGTCAGCAGCGCCGCGACGATGGTCAGGTCGAACTTGATCTGGAACAGGGCAAAGATGCCCACGGTCACCAGCACGTCATGCACCAGAGCCGCAACGGTGCCCACGGCGAATTGCCATTCGAAGCGCACCCAGACGTAGAACAGGATGCCCGCCGAGCCTGCCAGCACCGCCAGCAGCGCCGAGGTGATGAGTTCCCGCGATACCTTCGGCCCGACCGATTCCACCGCCGGGAAGGTGATCGAGGGGTCCACCGCCTTCAGCGCGGTCTCGACCTCGGCGATGGTTTCCGGCGTGACCGATTCATCCCCATCGCGGGCGGAAAGCCGGATCATGGCGACATGCTGGTTCTCGGCAAAGGACGGGTCGAAG
>JBKBJC010000047.1:0-17899 GCA_046294075.1 Tabrizicola sp.
TACATGATCCGCGACGCGCAGCGCGGCCTTCTGGAATCGATTCCCGCCAATCTGTTGAATTACCCCGCGCCGGTTGCCGAGAATATCTGGGAAAGCAGCCGTGTTTTCGTATCCGAATCCGTTCCGGCGTCAATGCGCCTGCGGGTGCAGTTGCAATTGCGCCAGGAAATGGTGAACGCGGCCAGGGCATTGGGCGCGACGTCGGTTCTCGGTCTGATCCCGGAAGCTTCGCGCCGGATCGGTCGCCGAGTCGGGCTGGAATGCGAGCCGGTCGGACCGATCCTGAATTTCGACGGTCTCGATTGCGTCTGCGTCACGATCAGCATGGCGCCGAACATGCACTGAACAACGGTCCAGAATTGTTTCCGGAGCCGGAGAACACAACGCTGGCACGATGGAGCTGCCACGGTATAGTCGTTCTGATCTCAGGCGTATGACGAGTTGGAATGACTAACCGTAAGAGTATCGATGCCGAGTTGCGTCATCTGGCTCGTCTGGCAACAGCAGGTTATTTCATCGGTCTGAACATCCGGTTCACGTCACCGATCATGACATTTCACAGTTTCGATCGGCGCTGGATCGACCATTACACGGAGAATGGCTGTGTGTTGCGCGATCCGGTAATGGCTTGGGCGCTGTCCCGCACTGGCGTCATCAGGTGGAGCGACCCTGACTTGACCGACCCACATGGGCTCTTCAAGGAAGCTGCCCAATTCGGCCTGAACTACGGGGCGACCGTGTCGGTCGGCCCGATAAAGTCACGGACAATCGCCAGTTTCGCGCGGCAGGACCGTGAGTTCCATGATCACGAGATCGCCACTTTGCAGCGCTCGGTGCAGCGCATGCATGAGCTGAGTGAACCCATCGAGACCTTGACCTCTGCCCAGATCGAGGCCTTGCGATGCATAGCCGGGGGCGACCGCTTTGCTGCCGCAGCGGAAAAACTTGGCATCTCGGAAAGCGCGCTGAAGGCGCGCATCAGTTCCGCCCGCGAGCGACTGATGGCACGCACCACGGCCGAAGCGATTCAGCGCGCAAAGGATTGCCGCCTGATCTGAAGGCGTCTCCTGCATCGCCAGCAGCTGCCCTGGGCTGCCGGCGGCCCCAACGGAATCGCGCCCATCGGGTCGGTGTCAAGATGCGGGCGATGGGGCCGGTGCTGGCGATCGACGGGATCGAGAACCAGGTGGTGGAGATGGATTTCTCGGGCACCCGGCACTGACCGCCCGGGCCGAGGGCGATCCGGAGCCATCCGGGTTGCCTCGCTGCCCGGTTGGTCCCAGATAGGGACGGGAATTCTGCCGGAGGTCCATGATGCGTCTTGTGCTTCTTCTGCTCTGCCTCTCCCTTGTTCCTGTGCCAGAAGAGGTGCGTGCCGAAGCGGCCGTGCCGGGCAGCGCAGAGGAGATTGCGCTGTCCTTCGCCCCGGTCGTGCGCGACACCGCCCCGGCCGTGGTGAACATCTACGTCCGCCAGCGGGTGCAGGACCGGGCCAATCCCTTCGCCGGAGATCCGTTCTTCGACCAGTTCTTCCAGGACTTTCCGGGTCCTCAGCGGGTGCAGAACTCGCTGGGCTCGGGGGTGATCGTGTCGCCCGACGGGATCGTCGTGTCGAATCACCATGTGGTGGCAGAAGCGACCGACATCCGCGTCGTTCTGGCCGACCGGCAGGAGTTCGCCGCGCGGGTGCTGCTCGACGATCCTCAGGCAGACCTGGCCGTCCTGAAGGTCGAGACCGACGAGCCGCTGCCCGCGCTGGAGATCGGCGACAGCGATGCCTTGCGGGTCGGCGATCTGGTGCTCGCGATCGGCAACCCCTTCGGCGTGGGTCAGACGGTCAGTTCCGGGATCGTCTCGGGGCTCGCCCGGTCTGCGCTGCAGGTAGGGGATGGGACGGGTTATTTCGTGCAGACCGATGCGCCGATCAATCCGGGAAACTCCGGCGGGGCGCTGGTGGATTTGGCGGGGCGGCTGGTCGGGATCAACACGGCGATCCTGACGCGCGGCGGCGGGTCGAACGGGATCGGCTTTGCGATCCCCTCCAACCTGGTCGCCGCGGTGGTCGCGCAGGCAGAGGCAGGCGAGAGCCGGTTTCAGCGGCCCTGGGCCGGGATCATGGCGCAAGAGGTGGACGGCTCCTTCGCCGAGGCCCTTGGCATGGAGCGGCCGGTCGGGGTGATGATCACGGCGCTGCATCCGCAAAGCCCCTTTGCCCTGGCCGGACTGGCCGAGGGCGACGTGGTGCTGTCCCTTGGTGCCGCGGCGATCAACACGCCGCAGGAATTCCTGTATCGTCTTGCCGTTCTGGGGCCGGGGCCGCAAACGGTCAGATTCATTCACGAGGGCACCGAAGCCGAGGCCGAGGTCGTGCTGGGACCGGCGCCGGACGCGCCGGATCGCCAGACACTGACCGTGTCGGAAGACGTGATCCTGCGCGGCGCAACGCTGGCACGGATCAATCCAGCGGTCATCGGCGAGTTGCGGCTTCCCCTGTCCGCAAGCGGTGTCGCGGTGATGGAGGCAGCCGATCTGGCCTACGAGATCGGCTTGCAGGCCGGCGATGTGCTGGTGGCGATCAATGGCCTGGCCGTTGCCACGCCCGCCGAGGCATTGGAGGCGGCCCGTCAGCCCACCCGGCTCTGGCAGATCGACCTGATCCGCCAGGGCCAGCCCTTCCGCCTGCGCTTCCGGCTTTAGTCCTGCCGCGCGCAAGGCTAAGCTGCGTCCATGGCCGATCTCTTCGACATGCCCTCTGCCCGACCCGACAGCGGCCCGCGCCCGTTGGCCGACCGGCTGCGGCCGAAGGCGCTGGACGAGGTGATCGGGCAGGAAAAGGTCCTGTCGCGCGACGGTCCCCTGGGGGCGATGCTCGCCTCGGGATCGCTGTCCTCGCTGATCCTCTGGGGGCCGCCGGGCGTCGGCAAGACCACGATCGCCCGGCTTCTGGCCGACGAGACCGACCTGCATTTCGTGCAGATCAGCGCGATCTTCACCGGCGTGCCGGAACTGCGCAAAGTGTTCGAGGCGGCCCGGATGCGCCGACAGAACGGAAAGGGCACGCTTCTGTTCGTGGACGAGATCCACCGCTTCAACAAGGCGCAGCAGGACGGTTTCCTGCCGCACATGGAGGACGGCACGATCCTTCTGGTCGGCGCAACCACCGAGAACCCCAGTTTCGAGCTGAACGCGGCGCTTCTGTCCCGGGCTCAGGTGATCGTCCTGGAACGCCTCTCGCTCGCCGACCTGGAACGCCTGGCACAGCGGGCGGAACAGGAGCTGGGCCGCGCGCTGCCCCTGACCGGAGAGGCGCGCGATGCGCTGCTGGAGATGGCCGATGGCGACGGGCGGGCGCTTCTGAACCTGGTCGAGCAGGTGGCGGCCTGGAAGGCCGACGCTCCCCTCGCGCCCGACCAGCTGGCGCAGCGGCTGATGCGGCGCGCAGCGAAATACGACAAGTCGGGGGACGAGCACTACAACCTGATCTCGGCCCTGCACAAATCGGTGCGCGGGTCTGACCCCGACGCCGCGCTCTACTGGTTCGCGCGGATGCTGGAAGGCGGCGAGGATCCGCGTTTCCTGGCCCGACGCCTGACCCGGATGGCGGTCGAGGACATCGGCCTTGCCGATCCCCAGGCCGAGGCGGTCTGTCTGGACGGCTGGCAGACCTATGAACGCCTGGGCTCGCCCGAGGGCGAACTCGCGCTGGCGCAGGCGGTGGTCTATCTGGCGCTCGCGCCCAAGTCGAACGCGGTCTATGTTGCCTACAAGGCCGCCCGCGCCGCCGCGCGCGAGACCGGCAGCCTGATGCCGCCGAAGCATATCCTTAACGCGCCGACCCGGATGATGAAGGATCAGGGTTATGGCGCGGGCTATGCCTACGACCACGATGCCGAGGACGGCTTTTCCGGTCAGAACTACTTCCCCGAGGGCATGAAGCGGCCGGTCTGGTATCTGCCGCCCGAACGCGGCTTCGAGCGTGAGCTGAAGAAGCGGCTTGATTACTTTGCCCGGCTTCGCGCGAAACGGCAAGAAGGCTAGGCGCCGAATGCGTCGTGCAACAGAAGTGGAGCTTGCGAAAAACCGGGGCCGCGCCCGGCAATCATTGACAATTCCCCTGTGCGGCCGCAAAGCACCGCCATGATCCAGACCATGTTGCAGGTAGCCCTCGGTGGCGCGATCGGCGCATCCTTGCGCTATCTGACGAATGTCGGCGCGATGCGCTGGATCGGGCCAGGGTTTCCCTATGCGACGGTCATCGTCAATGTCCTCGGCTCGTTCCTGATGGGCATCCTCGTCGTCGTCCTGGCGCGGAAGGGCGGCAATCAGTATGCCCCCCTGCTGATGACCGGGGTCCTCGGGGGCTTCACCACCTTCTCCGCCTTCTCGCTGGACACCCTGACCCTGTGGGAACGCGGCCAGCACGGGGTCGCCGTGGCCTATGTCGGGCTCTCGGTCCTGTTGTCGCTGGCGGCGATCGTGGCCGGCCTGTCGGTGGCGAGGGCGCTGTCATGAGTGTCCAGTTCCTAACCGTCACCGATGACGAGGGCGAACAGCGCCTGGACAAGTGGCTTCGCCGCCGCTTTCCGCACCTGACTCAGGGCGCGGTGGAGAAACTGTGCCGGACGGGACAGTTGCGCGTGGACAAGGGGCGGGTCAAGGCCTCGGACCGGGTTGTGCCGGGCATGGTCGTCCGCGTGCCGCCGCTGCCGCCGGAGGGGCCGCAGCCCGACCCGCGACCGCAGGGCATCAGTGCGGCGGATGCGAAGATGATCCAGGCGGCGGTGCTTTACAAGGACGAGCACCTCATCGTCCTGAACAAGCCCGCCGGCCTGCCTTCCCAAGGCGGCAGCGGCCAGGGCGAGCGGCATGTGGACGGCCTCGCCGAGGCGCTGAAGTTCGGTTACAAGGACAAGCCCAAGCTGGTGCACCGGCTGGACAAGGACACCTCCGGCGTTCTGATGCTGGCCCGCACCGATCGGGTGGCGCGCGCGCTGTCAGAGGCGCTGCGCCACCGCAATGCGCGCAAGATCTACTGGGCCGTTGTCGCGGGCGTGCCGCATCCGCGCCAGGGGTCGATCAAGTTCGCGCTGGAAAAGGCTCCGGGCCGGGGCAGGGGGGGCGAGGGCGAGAAGATGTTGTGCGTCCATCCCGCGAAGATGGCCGATCACCCCGAGGCGAAGCGCGCGCATACGGACTATTTCACGCTCTGGTTCCTGGGCAATCGTCTCAGCTGGATGGCGCTGGAGCCGGTGACGGGGCGAACCCACCAGCTGCGGGCGCACATGGCCGAGATCGGCCATCCGATCCTGGGCGACGGCAAGTATGGCGGCAGCCAGTCCGAGAACCTGGGCGATGGCTGGGGGGCCGGCACCGGAGGCGAGCTGTCGAAGAAGCTGCACCTGCATGCGCGGTCGCTGACCATCGAACATCCGATCCTGAAGAAACAGATGACCTTCATCGCGCCCCTGCCCGAGCACATGGCACGGACCTGGAAGCTTCTGGACTGGAAGGAAACCGACGTGCCCGCCGACCCCTTCGAGGTGATCCGGTGAGCGAATGGGCCCCGCGCCGGTTCTGGAGCACGGCCAACGCCGTCCCGGCCGAGGGTGGCTTTGTCGTGCAACTTGACACCCGTCCGTTGCGCACGCCCCGCAAGGCGCCTCTGGTCCTGCCGACTGCGGCCCTGGCCGAGGCGGTGGCCGCCGAATGGCAGGCGCAGGGCGAGAGGGTCGATCCTGCCTCGATGCCATTCACCCGCATGGCGAACTCGGCCATCGACACCGTGGCGGCAGAGTTCGAGGTGGTCGCGCGGATGGTCGCGGACTATGGCGGAAGCGATCTCCTTTGCTATCGGGCCGAGGGGCCGGAGGCGCTGGCCACGCGGCAAGCCGTGGCCTGGGATCCGCTTCTGGACTGGGCAGCGACAGATCTGGGGGTCTCACTGCGGACCACCACCGGGGTCGTCCATGTTGCGCAGCCGGCAGAAAGCCTTGCGCTGTTGCAGTCCCTGGTCAACGGGCTGACCGCGTTCCGGCTGGCCGCCGTCCATGATCTTGTGTCGCTGTCGGGATCGCTGATCCTGGCCCTTGCTGTCACCGGAAAGCGGATCGGCGTGGAAGAGGCCTGGAGGCTGTCGCGCATCGACGAGGACTGGCAGGTTTCGCAATGGGGAGAGGACGATGAGGCGGCCGATGTCGCCCGCCGCAAGCAAGCGGCCTTCCTGCTTGCGGACCGATTCTATGGATTGTGTGGGTAACAAGATCGCCCAAATCCTGTGCAACCCCGGATGGCAAGGCTGATCGGCTGCTCTAACCCGACGAAAACAGGCAATTTTCCCGAATCTGCCAGAGGCCGCTTGACCAGCAAAAGCGCTTTCGCCGAAACTGCCGAGCAGTAGGGGCATGACTGCTCCTGCACCAGAAACTGCGCGACGCGATCGCGCTGCATAAAACGTGATCCGCGCAGGGTCACTTACTCAGGAAGAGGTAAGAATGAAAAAATCCGTATTCTTCGGCGCGTTCGCGGCAACCGCGCTCGTCTCGGGCATGGCCCTGGCCGGGACCCTCGACGATGTCAAGGCGCGGGGCGAGCTGATCTGCGGGTCCAACACCGGCCTGACCGGCTTTGGCGCTCCGGATGCCAGCGGCAACTGGGCCGGCTTTGACGTCGACCTGTGCCGGGCTGTCGCGGCCGTCGTCCTGGGTGACGCGACCAAGGTGAAGTTCCTGCCGACCACCGGCGAGACCCGCTTTACCGCGTTGCAGTCGGGCGAAGTCGATCTGCTGGTCCGCAACTCGACCTGGACCTTCTCGCGCGATACAGAACTGGCGCTCGATTTCGTCGCGGTGAACTACTACGACGGCCAGGGCTTCATGGTGAAGAAGGACCTCGGCGTTTCGTCTGCCAAGGAACTGGACGGCGCAACCGTCTGCATCCAGACTGGCACCACGACCGAGCTGAACCTGGCCGACTTCTTCAAGCAGAACAACATCAGCTACCAGCCGGTCACCGTGCAGGACGACTCGGAAGCGCAGCGCCAGTATCTTGCCGGCGCCTGCGACGCCTACACCACCGACGCTTCGGGTCTGGCCGCCAGCCGTGCGACCATGCCGGATGCCGATACCCATATCATCCTGCCGGAGATCATCTCGAAGGAACCGCTGGGCCCGGTCGTCCGTCACGGCGACAACCAGTGGGGTGACGTGGTCCGCTGGACCTACTATGCGCTCCTGATCGCCGAGGAAAAGGGCATCACTTCCGCCAACGTGAACGAGGTCGCCGCCTCGACCGCCGACGAGGAAGTCAAGCGCCTGCTCGGCGTCTCCGGTGACATGGGGGCGAAGCTGGGCATCGCCAATGACGCCTTCAAGACCGCCATCGCCGCCGTCGGCAACTATGGCGAGATCTTCGCCCGCAACATCGGCGAAGGCACCACGATCAACCTGGCCCGCGGCCTGAACGCGCTGTGGACCCAGGGCGGCCTGCAATACGCTCCGCCCCTCCGTTGATCCAAGGGACCCGGGGGTGCCGCAAGGCGCCCCCTTTTCCAGCCTTAGCGAACAGCCTGACTGACCTGGGGCACCGGCCCCGCAGCCACCGGGAAAACCCGGGGCCGTCATTTCGGGAAACAGGGGGAAACGATGGCTTTTGCCTCGGACGCGCCGAAAGATGGCTTTCGGCTCTCGATGCTCATCTACGACACGCGCTACCGGTCCTACACGATCCAGGTCGTGGTGCTGGTGCTTTTCGCCATGGCAGTCGCCTGGTTGCTCAACAACACTGCGCAGAACCTTGCGGCCCGCGGGAAGGAGTTCAACTTCGCCTTCCTCTGGCAGCGGGCCGGCTATGACATCGGTCAGCAGCTGATCCCCTATTCCAACGACGACAACCATTTCCGCGCCCTTCTGGTGGGCCTCGTGAACACGCTGGTCGTCGCCTTCTGGGGCTGCATCTTCGCCACCATCCTGGGTGTGATCATCGGCGTGCTGCGGCTTTCGCACAACTGGCTCATCGGGCGGCTGATGACCATCTATGTCGAGATCTTCCGCAACGTGCCGCTCTTGCTGTGGATCCTTCTGTCCTACGTCCTCCTGTCCGAGACCACGCCGCAGCCGCGCGATTTCCGGGTGACGGACGAGATGATCGCGGCCGGTCAGGAACCTGCCGCCTCGATGATCCTTTTCGATACGGTGGCCGTGACGAACCGGGGGACAAACATTCCCGCGCCCCTGTTCGACCGCAGCCTCGGCTCGATCCAGCTGGGTTTCCTGCCGGTCAGCCTGAACCTCCTGGCCTTCATCGCAGTCATCATCGGCTCGGTCTGGGCCAACCGCCGGTTTCTGGCCCATGCCAAGGCAGTTCAGGAGGCGACGGGCGACCGCCCTGTCACCTGGTGGAAGTCGCTTCTGATCCTGTTCGGCCCGGTGATCGCGCTGAAGTTCGCCCTTGGCCTGCATCTGGAAATCCCGGAGCTCAAGGGCTTCAACTTCACCGGCGGGATCCTGGTGGCGCACAGCTTCACCGCGCTCTTGATCGCGCTGTCGCTCTATACCGCCGCCTTCATCGCCGAGATCGTGCGGGCTGGCATCCTGGCGATCAGCCGGGGCCAGAGCGAGGCGGCCTTTGCACTCGGCCTGCGCCCCAACCGCACCATGAGCCTCATCATCCTTCCGCAGGCGCTGCGGGTGATCATCCCGCCGCTGATCAGCCAGTTCCTGAACCTGACCAAGAACACTTCGCTGGGGATCGCGGTCAGCTACCTCGACCTGCGCGGCACGCTGGGGGGCATCACGCTGAACCAGACGGGGCGCGAGCTGGAGTGCATGCTGCTGATGATGCTGATCTATCTGTCGATCAGCCTAATCATCTCGGCGGTGATGAACCTCTACAATTCCTCTGTCCAGTTGAAGGCGCGCTGAGATGAGCGAGACGCACGCCCAGACCGTCACTTTCGTCCGAGACAGCATGCTGCCGCCGGTACCCCCGCCGGCTGGCGAGCGTGGCGCGGTCAAGTGGATGCGCGAGAACCTGTTCTCCACGCCACTGAATATTGCGCTCACCGTGCTTGGCGTCCTGATCATCTGGTGGCTGGTCACGGCCTCGCTGCCCTGGTGGCTGAACTCGGTGTGGAATGCCTCGTCGCTGGGCCAGTGCCGCGAGATCGTGGCCGCCAGCGCCGGCGAGGGTGCGACCGGCGCCTGCTGGGCGATGATCCGCGAACGCTGGCACCAGTTCATCTTCGGCTTCTTCCCGCCGTCGGAATGGTGGCGTCCTGTGCTGGCCTTCGGGCTGTTGTTCGCGGCGCTGGCGCCGGTCCTGTTCTCCGGACAGAAGCGCAACCTGACGCTGATCCTTGGCGGCGTGCTGGTCTATCTCCTTGTCACGCTTTATCTTGCGGAGGCGCCCGGCACGGCCTTTGCGCTGTCGCTCCTGCTTGTCGTGGCTCTGCTGGTGGTGGCGCAGGTGGCTCCGGGCAGGCTTCTGTGGTTCACCCTGATCTTTCCGGCGCTGTGTTTCTGGCTCTTGTGGGGCGGGTCGGTCTGGTCGCCCGTCGTGGCCATGGCGGGCTTCGGCATCCTCTATGCGGTGTTCCGCCTCGGCTCGCCATTCATCGGGCTGGCCCCGGCTGCCGGTGCCGGGTTCGTGGCGGCTGTGCTCTGGTGGCTCTATCTCGACCAGACCGTTGTCGATCTGTTGCAGAGCAACCTGCCCTTCGCGATCCAGTCGGTGCGATCCGATCTGTTCGGTGGCTTCCTCCTTGCCATCGTGATCGGGGTGACCGGCATCACCTTCTCGCTGCCGATCGGTATCCTTCTGGCCCTTGGCCGCCAGTCGGACATGCTGATCGTAAAGACGCTGTCGGTGGGTTTCATCGAGTTCATCCGGGGTGTGCCGCTGATCACGCTGCTGTTCACCGCATCGCTGCTCCTGCAATACTTCCTGCCGCCGGGTACGAACTTCGACATCATCCTGCGCGTCATCATTCTGGTGACTTTCTTCGCCGCCGCCTACCTGGCCGAGGTGATCCGGGGCGGTCTGGCCGCCCTGCCGAGGGGCCAGTACGAGGCGGCCGATGCGCTTGGCCTCGATTACTGGCGGGCACAGCGTCTGATCATCCTGCCGCAGGCGCTGAAAATCTCGATCCCCTCGATCGTGTCCACCTTCATCGGCCTGTTCAAGGACACCACGCTGGTCGCCTTCGTCGGCCTGATGGACCCCTTGAAGGGCGTCACCCAGATCGTTCGCGCCGACATCAACTGGAAGGGCATCTACTGGGAGCCCTACATCTTTGTCGGCGCCATCTTCTTCGTCATCTGCTTCGGCATGTCGCGCTATTCCATGTATCTGGAGCGCAAGCTGAAGACCGACCATCGCTAGGGGCATATCATGGCAGAAGCATCGAAAATGCAGGTCTCGGACGAGGTCGCGATCCAGATCACCGGCATGAACAAGTGGTACGGCCATTTCCATGTCCTGCGCGACATCAACATGACGGTGCAGCGCGGCGAGCGGATCGTGATCTGCGGGCCGTCCGGGTCGGGCAAATCCACGCTGATCCGCTGCATCAACCGGCTGGAGGAACACCAGCAGGGCCAGATCATCGTGGACGGGACGGAACTGACCAACGACCTGAAGAACATCGACAAGGTGCGGTCGGAGGTTGGCATGGTGTTCCAGCACTTCAACCTGTTCCCGCATCTGACGATCCTGGAAAACTGCACGCTTGCGCCAATCTGGGTGCGCAAGGTTCCGAAGAAGGAAGCCGAGGAAACGGCGATGCACTTCCTGCGCAAGGTCAAGATCCCCGAGCAGGCCAACAAGTATCCGGGCCAGCTTTCGGGGGGCCAGCAGCAGCGCGTGGCCATCGCGCGGTCCCTGTGCATGAAGCCGCGCATCATGCTCTTCGACGAACCGACCTCGGCGCTTGACCCCGAGATGATCAAGGAGGTGCTGGACACGATGATCCAGCTGGCCGAGGAAGGCATGACCATGCTCTGCGTCACGCACGAGATGGGCTTTGCCCAAGCGGTGGCGAACCGGGTCATCTTCATGGACCAAGGCCAGATCGTCGAGCAGAACGAGCCGAAGGAGTTCTTCTCGAACCCCAAGAGCGACCGCACCAAGCTGTTCCTCAGCCAGATCCTCGGACACTGACTTCGGTCGGGGTGGCCGGTCGGGGTTCAGCCCGCCGGTCGCATGCCGGCACGGAATGCCCGGTCCAGAAACTCGGCGCTGCGACGGAGGTAGGTCTCGACATTGCGGCGCCGGAACACGCCGTGGCCTTCGCCGGCGAACAAAAGGACCTCGTGCGGGATCCCGGCCGCGGTCAGGTCGCGGATCGCCGCATGGGTGTTCTCCGGCCCGACGTTGGAATCCGCCAGCCCGTGCACGATCATCACATGCCCGCGGATCGAGGTGATGAATCTGCCCGGCGAGGCGTTGGCGTATTTCTCGGGGAATTCGTCCGGCGTGCCGCCCATCATCTCTTCGGAATAGGCGCGGCCGTGGGGCATCTCGGTCGTGTGGTAGTCGATGTCCAGCCGAAACATCCCGCACATCGGGATCGCCGCCGTCACCAGGTCGGCGTGGCGGGTGATGGCGAACCAGCTGGAGAAGCCGCCGTAGGAATTGCCCGCCACCGCGACCGGGCCGGGGATGCCCGCAGCCAGCGCCGCCTCAAGCCCCGCGCGGATGTCGGCCTGTTCGCGCCCGCCCCAGCCGTCCTCCTTCACCGCCTCGCGTTGGGCATAGCCAAATCCGGTCGAGCCGCGATAGTTCGGGTCGAGGACTGCATATCCGCAGGCGACCCAGAACTGGATCTTCGGGTTCACCCAATCTTCGGAATGCCATGTCGGCCCGCCATGGACATAGCCGATCAGGCCCTTTGGCCGGCCTTCCGGGCGGTAGAGCCAGCCCTGCATTGCCCGGCCATCGGGTGCCGTCCAGCGGAAGTCCTGCGGCGCGACGTGGCGGCGGGCGGATTCAGCCGGGGCGCGGCATACCGTGCGGCAGGTGCCGTCCGCCGCAACGGCCACCAGCTCGTGTGGGGCGTCGGCGTCATAGGCTTCGGCCAGCCAGCCGCCGCCGGGCAGGGCCGCGTGCGGCAGAAGGCTGCGGCGGCCCGAGAGGTTCGGCAGCGGGCGGATGCCCTGCGGTCCGACCAGCGCGGCGCGGGTGCGGCTTTCGACATGGTGGATGCAGACGAAGTCCGCGCCGGTGCCAGCGAGGACCGAATGCGGGAATAGCCCGGGCTCCCCGGCAAGCCAGTCCAGCGCGCCGGTGGAAAGGGTGAGAACACCCAGCCTGTCGCGCCCCTCGTGGTCGCAGGCAAAGCCGACGCGGTCGTCGTCCAGCCAGGCAGCCAGCACGTTGTTCTTCTCGCCGAGGTCGAGCACCTTCACGGCCTCGCCGCCCGCAACGGGCACCAGCCAGAGCTGATAGCCCCCCGGCGCGCGGTCGCTGCGATGCCAGAGAAGCCGGGTGCCGTCGGGCGAAAGCTGCGGGCCGGCGTAGAAATGCGGCGGGCTGTCGGCGCGGGCAAGGCAGCTCCGCCGGCCGGTCGCCAGATCCTGCCGCCAGAGCCAGGCGCCCTCGGTCACTTTACCCGTGGCATAGTCGTAGTCGGCGAGGAAGAACACTGCGCCTCCGTCCTTGGACAGTGCGCCGCCATAGACGTAGTGCGTGTCTTGTGTGGGCGTGATCTGGCTCAGCGCGCCGGTTTCGCGGTCGAGGATCAGAAGGTGGTCATGCTCGTTCGCGTTCAGCGACTGGGCCAGGACGAGGCGGCTGCCGTCCGGGGCCACGTCGCGGATGAGGTAGTGGTCTTGACCCTCGGTCAGCTTCCGCGGCGGGGCGGAACCGTCGAGGGGCGCGCACCAGACATTCTCTGTCTCGGTCGGGCCGGCCATGCACCAGAAGGCCCAGGCGCCATCCGCGCTGGCGTGGATGTTCGAAAGCTGAGGGACAGAGGCCCAGAGGGCGGCAAGATCGGTCATGGGTCCTCGATGAAATGACAGGCGGCCAGGCGGCAGGGGGCGACCTCGCGCAGGTCGGGGCGGGTCGTGCGGCAGAGGTCGGCGGCGCGGGGGCAGCGGCTGGCGAAGACGCAACCGGGCGGCGGCGAGAGGACCGAGGGCAGTTCGCCGGGGAGCGCGGTGCCGATCCGGCCCTTCTCGCGCCTTGGGTAGGGTTCGGGGACGGCCTGCATCAGCGCCCGGGAATAGGGGTGCAGGGGCCTGCCATAGAACGCGTCGCGCGGGGCATGTTCCACCACGCGGCCGAGGCACATCACCATCACCTCGTGGCAGATGTGGCGCACCACGGCCAGGTTGTGCGAGATGAACACCAGCGCGAGGCCCATCCTTTCCTGAAGGTCCATCAACAGGTTGATGACCTGGGCCTGGATCGAGACGTCCAGCGCCGAGACGGGTTCGTCGCAGACGATCAACTTCGGCCGCCCGACCAGCGCCCGGGCGATGCCGACGCGCTGGGCCTGGCCGCCCGACAGTTCGTGCGGATAGCGGTCGGCGAAATCGGGCGAGAGGCCGACCTGTCCCAGCGCCTCGATGGAGCGGGCGCGGGCCTCGCGGCGCGAAAGCTGCGGCTCGAAGGTCGCGAGCGGGCGGCTGACGATACGCGCCAGGGTCATTCGCGGGTCCAATGCTGCGACCGGATCCTGGAAGATGATTTGCATCTCGGACCGCCGCCGCCGCAAGTCGGGGATCAGGCCCATGTCCTGCCCCTGCCAGAGGACCTGGCCCGCGCTGGGTTCGATCAGCCGCAGGAGCGCGCGGCCGAGCGTGGACTTGCCGCAGCCGGATTCGCCGACCACGCCAAGGGTTTTCCCGGCCTCCAGCGTGAAGGAGACATCGTGGACAATGGGCAGAAGGCGCGGGCTGGAAAGGAGGCCCGGCCCCGGAATCCGGTAGCCCACACCAAGGTTTCGGGCCTGCAAGAGCGTCATGGCGCGGCCCCCGTCAGGTGACAGGCGGCGCGGTGCCCGGGCGTCAGGTCGCGCAGGGCAGGGCGGTCGGTCGCGCATGCGGGCAGGCGGGCCTCGCAGCGGTCCACGAAGGGGCAGCCGCTGACGGCCCCGCCGGATCGTGGCGTGCCGGGGATCGTCCCCAGCCGCGGGGTCAGCGCGGTTTCCAGCCTCGGCATCGCCGCCAGAAGCCCGCGCGTATAGGGATGCGCCGGGGTGTCGAACAGGGTTTCCGCCGGCGCCTCCTCCATCACCCGCCCGCCGTAAAGCACCGCCACCCGGTCGCAGAGCCGGGCGACGACGCCGAGGTCGTGGGTCACAAGGATGATCGCCGTCCCCGTCTCGCGCCCAAGCTCTGCCATCAGGTCCAGCACCTGCGCCTGGATGGTCACGTCCAGCGCCGTGGTGGGTTCGTCGGCCAGGAGAAGTTTCGGCCGGGCGAGCAGGGCCATGGCGATCATCACCCGCTGGCGCATGCCGCCGGAAAACTCGTGCGGGTAGCGCCGGGCGCGGGCGGCGGCGTCGGGGATGCGGACGCGGTCGAGCATCCGCACCGCCTCGGCCCGGGCCTCGGCCCTGGACAGGCCCTTGTGGACGATCAGCCCCTCGGCCAGCTGGTCGCCCACGCGCATGTAGGGGTTCAGGCTGGTCATCGGGTCCTGGAAGATCATCGAGAGCCGGTCGCCCCGCACCCGGTCGAGCCGGTCGGGGGGCAGGGCCAGAAGGTCCTGGCCATCGAACAGGACCTGGCCCGTGGCCCGCCCGTTCGCGGCCAGAAGGCCCATCATCGCGTAGAGGATCTGGCTCTTGCCCGAGCCGCTTTCGCCGACGATGCCCAGCACCTCGCCCGCCGCAAGGTCAAGCGAGACGCCGTCCACGGCCACGGCCTCGCCCTGGGGCAGGCGGAAGCGGACGCCGAGGTCCCTTATGGACAGAAGGCTACCTGTCATTGGGATCGAAGGCATCGCGCAGCCCATCGGCGATGAAGTTGAGGCAGAGGAGGACAAGGGCCAGCAGACCTCCGGGCAAAAGGAGGAGCCGCAGGTCGCTGCCCATCGCCGCCGTGCCGGCCTGGATCAGGTTGCCCCAGCTGGCCTGCGGTTCCTTTATGCCGATGCCGAGGAAGGAGAGGAAGCTTTCCGACAGGATCACCTCGGGCACCAGCAGCGAGCCATAGACGATCACGGTCGAGACGCAGTTCGGCACGATGTGCTGCACCACGATGGCCGGGCCGGTCATGCCCCCTGCGCGGGCGGCCTGGACGAATTCCTTCTGCGCCAGCGACTGCGCCTGGGCCCGCACGATCACGGCGGGGGTCAGCCAGAGGGTAAAGACGATGGCGGCGAAGAGGGCGACATTGCCGCCGCCGAACAGAAGGCTGAGCAGGATCACCAGGATCACATAGGGAAAGCCGTAGAGCACCTCGACCAGCCGCATCATCACCCCGTCGGTGCGCCCCCCGGCATAGCCCGCGACCGCGCCGTAGAGGACGCCGATCACGCCGGCGACCAGCGCGCCGAAGAAGCCGATCGTCAGCGAGACCTGCCCCCCCTCCAGCACGCGCACCAGAAGGTCGCGGCCGAAGTCGTCGGTGCCGAACAGGTGCGGCCAGGTGAATCTTGCCGGGGCCGAGATGTTGTCGAAATCTGCGTCCTCGCCGGTGAAGGGGAAGGCGTAGGGGCCAAGGAAGCAGAGCGCCACGATCAGCGCCAGCACGACGGCCGAGGCCATCGCCAGGCGGTTCTGGCGGAAGCGCCTCGCCTGAAGCCGCAGCGTCGAGACGCCGGGCGCGGGGGCGGCCTCAACGTTCATTGCGGATCCTCGGGTCGAGCAGCGCGCGGATCACGTCCGTCGCGATGTTGAACAGGATCAGGATGGCGCCGTAGAGAAGCGTGATGCCCATCACCAGCGGGTAGTCGCGGTTCAGCGCGGCATCGACGAAATGTCGCCCGATGCCGGGGACGGCGAAGATCGTCTCGATCAGGATCGAGCCGGTGATGATCGCCGCCGTCGCCGGGCCAAGATAGGCGATAACGGGCAGCAGCGTGCCGGTCAGCGTGTGGCGCCACAGCACGCGGCGCCAGCCGATGCCCTTGGCGCGCGCGGTGCGGACGTGGTTCTCTCGCAGGGTCTCGATCATCGAGGTCCGGGTCAGGCGGCTGATATAGGCGATGTTCGGCAGGGCCAGCACGATCACCGGCAGGATCAGCGACCGCCAGCCCTCGCCGATCCCGCCCACCGGCAGCCAGTCGAGCCGCAGGGCGAAGGTCGCCTGCAGGACCGGGCCGATGACGAAGATCGGGATGGCGATGCCCACGACGCCCACCAGCCCGGCCAGGTAGTCGGTGGCCGAGTTCCGCCTGAGCGCCCCGGCCAGCCCCAGGGCCACGCCCACGAGGGTGGCGATGACCACCGCCCAGAAGCCGATGGTCAGCGAATAGGGCAGGCCCGAGGCGATGAGGTCGTTCACCGAATAGTCGCGGTGCCGGGTCGAGGGGCCGAGGTCGAGCCGTAGCACTCCCCAGACGAAGCGGCCGAACTGCATCCAGAGCGGTTCGTCCAGGTGAAAGGCCGCCTCGATGTTGGCCTGCACCTCGGGGCTGATCTTTCGGTTGCGGGAAAACGGCCCGCCGGGGGCGAGGCGCATGACAAAGAAGGTCAGCGTCACCAGCGCCGCCAGCGTCAGCCCCCCGTGCCACAGCCGTTTCCCGATGAAGCGCAGCATCGCCGGCCCTGACTACTCCAGCACCATCCACTGGCTGTTGTGATAGCCCGCCGCCGAGGCGCCGAAGCCATTGACGTTGCGCTTGACGAGGTGGCGGTTGGGCTCGATGGCCATCGGCGCGAAGATGTAGTCATCAAGCAAGAGCTTCTCGGCCCTGGCCAGTTCCGGGTAGCGCGTCGCCTTGTCCGGCTGTTCGGCCGCCAGGTCCATCGCCGCATCGAATTCGGGTTTTACCCAGTCATAGCCGGGTTCCGACGAGGGGCGCATGTAGGACAGGAAGGTCTCCGGCCCGGCGAAGTCGCCCACCAGGTTGTCGGCGAAGATCGTCCAGTCGTCGGTGTAGAAGAGGTCGAGCCACGCCTTCCGCTCCATCGAGTTCACTGTGACATCGGCGCCCAGCACCTTCTTCCACATCAGCGCCGCCCCTTGCGCGCGGCGGATGTTCACTTCGGCAACTGTGGTGGCGATCGACAGCTTCAGCGGGTTGTCCGGCCCGAAACCGGCCTTGGCATAAAGCTCCTGCGCCAGCGCCTCGCGGTCGGCCTGGGTCATCCCGGCCTCGGCGATTGCGGGGCCGGCGTAGTCGGGATCGAAACCGCCGGCATAGCTGAAGGTCGGCGTCGCCCCGCCCTTGACGATGCGGTTTTCCAGCGTGTCGCGGTCAAGCGCGAGCGTCAGCGCCCGGCGCAGGTCGATGTTCGCGAGGTCCGGGTGGGACAGGTTGAAGCTGTAGTAAATCAGATAAGTCGAGGGGAAGATCCAGACCTCGTCCGGCGTCTCGGCCTTGAGCCGCTCCATGTCGGCCAGGGGAATGTCGAAGGTGATGTCGATCTCGCCCGCCTGATAGCGTTTCAGTTCGGTGCCCACGTCCTCGGTCACATGATATTTGACGAAGGGGATCTTCACATTGGCCGCGTCCCAGTAGTTCGGGTTCTTCTCCAGCAGGACATGGCTTTGCGGCACGATCTCGCGGATCACATAAGCGCCGTTCGAGACGACCTTGGCCGGGTCGATGAACACGCCCGCGCCGCCCGCCTGAAAGCTCGGGGAATGCAGCGGTGCGAACTGGAAGGCGCCGACGAGGTCCAGGATATGCGGCGCGGGGGTCTCCATCTCGATGACCAGGGTGCGGTCGTCAGGGGCGGTGACGCCGAGGACGGACGGATCCTTCGTCTCGCCATTGGCGAGCGCGG
>JBKBJC010000048.1:0-17628 GCA_046294075.1 Tabrizicola sp.
GCCCCGCAGGCCCTGGGGCAGAGCAGCGTCCGGTCCTCGACCGCCGCCGCCATCGCCGCGGGCAAGGCCCCGGCCACCGCGATCAGCCGGCCATCAAGCGACAGCTCGCCCAGGGCCACGGTGCCCTCGACCCGCTTCCGGGTCGTGCGGCTGATCGCCGAGGCGGCGGCGGCGCTGCCGCTGGTCTGCCAGACGCACGCGCAGCGGTTCGAGTCGCATCCCGTGCTGGACCTGATCTCGCGCCCGAACGCGGCACAGGGCCGGGCGGAGTTCCTCGAGGCGGTCTACGGCTATCTGCTGCTGGCCGGGAACGCCTATGTCGAGGCGGTGCCTGGTGTCAGCGCGGTGCCGGGCGAGCTGCATGTGCTGCGGTCCGACAGGATGAACCTGGTGCCGGGGGCGGATGGCTGGCCGGTGGCGTATGATTACACGGTCAGCGGGCGCACCCATCGTTACGATGTGACGGGCGATGTCAGTCCGATCTGCCATCTGAAAACCTTCCATCCGCAGGACGACCACTACGGCTTTTCGCCGATGCAGGCAGCGGCGGTGGCCGTGGATGTCCACAACAGCGCATCGAGCTGGTCGAAGGCGCTGCTGGACAACGCGGCGCGGCCCTCGGGGGCAATCGTCTACAAGGGGGCGGACGGGGCTGCGAGCCTGTCGCAGGATCAGTACGACCGGCTGGTCAGCGAGATGGAGGCGCATCATCAGGGGGCGCGGAATGCCGGGCGGCCGATGCTGCTGGAAGGCGGGCTGGACTGGAAGCCGATGGGGTTCAGCCCCAGCGACATGGAGTTCCAGAAAACCAAGGAAGCCGCGGCGCGGGAGATCGCGATTGCCTTCGGGGTTCCCCCCATGCTGCTGGGGATCCCCGGCGACGCCACCTACTCCAACTATCAGGAAGCCAACCGGGCCTTTTACCGGCTGACGGTGCTGCCTCTGGCGACGAAGGTCATGGCGGATCTGGCGCACTGGCTGTCGGGGTTCGCGGGCGAGGCAGTGGAGCTGAAGCCCGACCTTGACCAGGTGCCGGCCTTGGCCAGCGAGCGCGACCAGCAATGGGCGCGGGTTGCGGCGGCGGACTTCCTGACTGTGGCCGAGAAGCGGATGCTCCTGGGTCTGCCGAAGCTGGCGGAGGGGGAATGACGGCGCGGCGGGGCGAGGGCGGCTCGCGCTTCGTCTACGACAGTTTCGATGTGGCTGCGGCGCGGATCGAGGCGAACGAGCGGGTAGCGAACGAACGCTGGGCGGGCCTCGAATATCGGCTGGGGCTGATAGAGGCGACGTTGGAGCGGCTGGAGAAACGGATCTGGGTCGGCGTCTACGGCGTGGCGGCGTTCCTTCTGGCACAGATGGCCGAGGCGGTCATCACGGCGGCGATGAGGTGAGGACATGACGGAATACGGAGCGCCCGAGCGCAAGTTCCAGCAGGCCGAGGCGGGTCTGGTGGTGACCGAGGGCCATGTGGTCGAAGGCTATGCCTCGCTGTTCGGCAAGACCGACCAGGGCGGCGATATCGTGCAGAAGGGCGCCTATGCCGAGAGTCTGAAGCGGCTGGCTGCCAGAGGCGGCCGGGTCAAGATGCTGTGGCAGCATGACCCCGGCCAGCCCATCGGCGTCTGGGACGAGGTGCGCGAGGATGCCACGGGCCTTTGGGTCAAGGGGCGCATCCTGACCGAGGTGGAGCGGGGCCGCGAGGTGGCAGCACTTCTTCAGGCGGGGGCGATCGACGGGCTGTCCATCGGCTACCGCACGGTCAAGGCGGAACGCGACGGCAAGGGCAAGCGCCTTCTGTCGGAGCTGGAGCTCTGGGAGGTGTCGCTGGTGACCTTCCCGATGCTTCCCGAGGCGCGGGTCGCGGCCAAGGCAGACGCCCTGGACGACGACTGGCGCGACATGGCGGCGGTCTTCGAGGACGCGCGCCGGGCGCTATCGGAGCGGTAGCCCCCCACCCCCATCCCCTCCCCACCGGGGGGAGGGGAGGCGCGGCAGGTCCGCGTCCCGACTGCCTGAAAGGAAGAGGAAACGACGATGACCGAGACGAAGGCTCGGGCCGGGGGAGGTCTGTCCCCCGCCCAGACTCTGACCAACCAGACTCCGGCTGCCGAGGCGAAGGCGGCCATGACCGGGTTCCTGACTGAGTTCAACCGCTTTCAGGACGAAGTGAAATCCAAGCTTAAACATCAGGAAGAGCGACTGACCATGCTGAACGCAAAGACGATGTCCTATGGCCGCCCGGCGCTTTCGGCCCGCGCGGAAGTGGAAGCCCCGCATCAGAAGGCGTTCAACGCCTATCTGCGGTCGGGCGATGATGACGGCCTGCGCGGCCTGACTCTGGAGGGCAAGGCGATGTCCAGCGCCGTGGCCGCCGATGGTGGCTATCTGGTCGATCCGCAGACGGCCGAGCGCATCCAGTCGCTCTTGCTGTCGACCTCAAGCCTGCGGTCGATTGCCAATGTGGTGCAGGTCGAGGCGACCTCGTTCGACGTGATCGTCGACCGTTCGGAAGTGGGTTCGGGCTGGGCCACGGAAACCGCAGCCACCACCGAGACCGCGACCCCGATCATCGAGCGCATCTCGATCAAGCTGCACGAACTGGCGGCGATGCCCAAGGCCTCGCAGCGGCTGCTGGATGACAGCGCCTTCGATGTGGAAGGCTGGCTGGCCGAAAAGATCGCGACCCGCTTTACCCGTGCCGAGGCCGCGGCCTTCATCAACGGAGACGGAGTGGACAAGCCGAAAGGCATCCTCCTGCCGACCAAGGTGGCGGATGCGACCTGGACCTGGGGCAACATCGGCTATGTCCCGACCGGCGCGGCGTCGGACTTTGCCACGACCAACCCGGCGGATTGCATCGTCGAGCTGGTCTATGCCCTGGGCGCGGAATACCGCGCGAACGGCACCTTCGTGATGAACTCGAAAACCGTGGGCGCGGTGCGCAAGATGAAGGACGTCGACGGCCGGTTCCTCTGGTCGGACGGTCTGGCGGCGGGCGAGCCCTCGCGGCTGATGGGCTATCCGGTGCTGGTGTCCGAGGACATGCCGGATGTGGCAGCCAACGCCTATCCGATCGCCTTCGGCGACTTCCGTGCGGCCTATACCATAGCCGAACGTCCCGACCTGCGGATCCTGCGTGACCCGTTCTCGGCCAAGCCGAACGTCCTGTTCTACGCCAGCAAGCGCGTGGGCGGCGACATCACCGACTATGCCGCGATCAAGCTGCTGAAAGTCGCCGTGTCGTGATGACCCTGGTCCGGTCCCCGAAGAGGGGGCCGGGCCTCACCTGTGCCAATGACCCGGCCGCTGGCGGAGATCAGATCATGATGTTGACCGAAGAAACTCCGGTGCCGTCGCTGGCGCTGCCGGTGGAAGAGATGAAGGACCATCTGCGGATGGGGTCGGGTTTTGCCGACGACGGGCTGCAAGACGGGCTGATCGAGACCTACCTTCGCGCCGCGATGGCGGCGATCGAGGGCCGGATCGGCAAGATGCTGTTCCAGCGCCGGTTCCTCTGGGTGCTGGACTGCTGGCGCGACGCCGAGCAGGCGCTGCCGGTGTCCCCGGTAGCAGGGATCGTGAGCCTGGCGCTGGTCGATGCGGCGGGAGGAGAGAGCATTGTCCCGCCGGCAAGCTATCGCCTGGTGAAGGACCTGCACCGGCCCCGGCTGGCGGGGAGGGGGACGGCTTTGCCGACGATCCCGACCGACGGCGCGGTGAAAGTGGTTTTCGACGCAGGGTTCGGTGCTGCCTGGACCGACATTCCGGTCGATCTGCGGCAGGCGGTGCTGCTTCTGGCCGGCGAATATTACGAGCATCGCCATGACGATGGCGCGCAGGCCGCGGGGTTGCCATTCGGGGTCGTGACGCTGATCGAACGCTGGCGCACGGTGCGGATACTGGGCGGGGGCAGGAAATGAACTCACCCCACCTGAACCGCGCACTGCTGCTGGAGGGCGTCATCAGGACCCCGGACGGGGCGGGCGGCTTTACCGAGGCCTGGATGGCGCTGGGCTCGCTTTGGGCCGAGGTGCTGCCCGGCTCTGGCAGCGACACGCTGGGCGAAGAGCGGATGCTGTCGGCGGTGCCCTACCGGATCACGGTGCGGGCCGCCCCGGCTGGGTCTCCGTCGCGCCCGAAGGCCGGGCAGCGGTTCCGCGAGGGAACCCGGCTTTTCCTGATCCAGGCGGTCACCGAGCGCGACCAGTTCGGCCGCTATCTGACCTGTTTTGCCCGCGAGGAGGCGCCGAAATGAGCTATGGAGCAGCCCCCGCATTGCAGACGGCCGTGTTCCAGCGGCTGTCAGGCTGGCCCGCGCTGGCCGGTGTCGCGATCCACGACGCGGTGCCGCCGAATGTCACCGGCACCTTCGTGCTGATCGGCCCGGAAGAGGCGCGCGACCAGTCCGACAAGTCGGGTCATGGCGCCGAGCATCAGCTGATGATCAGCGTGATCACCGATGCCGCGGGATTCCTGTCGATCAAGACCATCGCGGCCGAAATCTCGGATGCGCTGATCGAGGCTCCGCTGACGTTGACCCGTGGCGTGCTGGTCAACCTGTTCTTCCTGCGGGCCTCGGCGCGCCGGATCGAAGAGGGCGAGACGCGGCGGATCGACCTGACCTTCAGGGCGCGGGTTCAGTTGTAGCCCGGCAGCCCCCCACCCCCAGCCCCTCCCCACCGGGGGGAGGGGAGGCGCCCGGCGCCACGCAACATCGCAGGACGGAGAGCGAACATGGCTGTGCAAAGCGGCAAGGATCTGCTGATCAAGATCGACCAGACGGGGGACGGACAGTTCGTCACCATCGCCGGTCTCAGGGCCACCAGGATCAGCTTCAACACGGAATCGGTGGACGTCACCAGCCTGGACAGCCAGGGCGGCTGGCGTGAACTGCTGGCCGGGGCAGGGGTCAAGTCCGCAGCCATTTCGGGCTCGGGCGTCTTCCGGGACGAGGCGACCGATGAGCGCGCGCGGCAGGTGTTCTTCAACGGCGAGATTCCAGCGTTTCAGGTTGTGATCCCGAGTTTCGGCGTGATCGAGGGGCCGTTCCAGATCACCTCGATCGAGTATTCGGGCAGCCACAATGACGAGGCCAGCTACGAGATGGCGATGGCGTCGGCAGGCCCACTGACGTTCACGGCGCTTTGACATGGCGAACCCCTGGGCAGGCGAAGTCGCGATCGTCCTCGACGGGCAGCGTCATCTGGCCAAGCTGACGCTGGGCGCGTTGGCAGAGTTGGAGGCGGCGCTGGAGGCGGGCTCGCTTGTGGACCTGGTGCAGCGGTTCGAGGAGCGAAGGTTTTCGACCCGCGATGTCCTGGCGCTGATCGTTGCCGGCCTGAGGGGCGGCGGCTGGCAGGGCACGGCGGCCGACCTCTTGCGGGTCGAGATCGGCGGCGGTCCGGTCGAGGCGGCACGGGCGGCGGCGGAGCTGCTGGCGCGGGCCTTTGCCCTGCCGGAAGAGCCATGACGGGCGGGTCGCGCGGGATGGACTGGCGCGGGCTGATGCAGGCGGGCCTGCACGGGCTAAAGCTGGAGCCTGCGGTCTTCTGGCGTCTGACGCCGGTGGAGTTGCGGATCATGCTGGGGCGGGAGGGACAGGTCCCGCCCCTGACACGCGCGCGGCTGGCCGAACTGGCCGCCGCGTTCCCGGATGTGAGGAAGGAGCGGCGCGATGGCTGATATCGGAACGATGCAGGAGCAGCTCAAGGCGCTAGAAGCGCAGCTGGGGTCATCCGTGTCGATGGTGGCGACATTCGATGGTGAGCTCGCGCGGATGCGGGAGACGATGACCTTCACAGGCCGGGAGGTAAGTACGTTGTCGAGCGGGATCAGCGGTGGACTGCGGAAGGCCTTCGACGGTCTGGCTTTCGATGGCATGAAGCTGAACGACGCCCTGAAGACCGTCGCCACCACAATCATCGACACGGTCTATTCCATCGCGATGAAGCCGGTAACCAACGCGCTGGGCGGATTTCTTGCGCAGGGCGTGGCGGGCCTGATGGGGGCTGGCATGCCATTTGCCGCGGGCGGAGCCTTCAGCCAGGGCAAGGTGATGCCCTTTGCCAAGGGCGGCATCGTCGGTGCCCCGACCACGTTTTCCATGCGCGGTGGGCTGGGCCTGATGGGGGAAGCAGGCCCCGAGGCGATCATGCCGCTGGCAAGAGGGCCCGATGGTCGTCTGGGCGTGCAATCCGCCGGCGGACGGGCGGTCAATGTCGTGATGAACATCACGACGCCGAACATACAGGGCTTTCAGCGCAGTCAGGCCCAGGTCGCGTTGCAGGTAAGCCGGGCGCTGGCGCGCGGACAACGGAACCGTTGAGGTAGAGACATGGCCTTTCATGAAATACGCTTTCCAGCGAACCTGAGCTTCGGCTCGGTCGGGGGGCCCGAGCGCCGCACCGAGATCGTCACACTGGCCAACGGCTTCGAGGAGCGCAACACGCCCTGGCAGCATTCCCGCCGGCGCTACGACGCGGGGGTCGGCCTGCGGTCGCTGAACGATGTCGAGACCCTGATTGCTTTCTTCGAGGCGCGGGCCGGACAATTGCACGGGTTCCGCTGGAAGGACTGGTCCGACTACAAGTCTTGCGCCCCTCTCTCGACCCCGGCGCCGGACGACCAGCTTGTCGGCATCGGTGACGGCGCGACGACTGTCTTCCGGTTGTCGAAGACCTATGTGTCAGGCCTGCAAAGCTACACGCGCCCGATCCTGAAACCCGTCGAAGGAACCGTTCTGGTCGCAATCGAGGGTGACCAGAAGATCGAGGGTCTCGAATTTTCGGTGAATTCTGCTACCGGCGAGGTCACCTTTGCGCTTTCGCCCGACCTCGGCACCCGGATCACCGCAGGCTTCGAATTCGACGTGCCCGTTCGTTTCGACACGGACACGATCCAGACTTCGGTCGCGTCGTTTCAGGCGGGTGATGTGCCCACCGTTCCCGTGGTGGAGATCCGGCTATGACGCGGGAAGCCCTGCTGGACCATCTGGCCGGCGGCACGACGACCGTCTGCCGCGCCTGGACCCTCCGGCGCCGGGATGGCACCCTTCTCGGGTTTACCGACCACGACCGCGAAATCGTGGTCGATGGCGTGTTGTGCCGCGCCGATACCGGGATAACGGCCCGCGTGCTGCAACAGACCACCGGCCTGTCGGTGGACAACACCGAAGCCTTCGGGGCGCTGAGTGCCGCTTCGATCTCGGAAGCGGATCTGCTGGCCGGTCGCTTCGACGGGGCAGAGGTTCGTGCCTATCTGGTCAACTGGCAGCACCCGGATGATTTCATCGAGCAGTTCCGCGGCTATCTTGGGGAAATCACCCGGTCCGGTGGTGCCTTCAAGGCGGAGCTGCGCGGTCTGAGCGAACGTCTGAACCGCCCGCATGGCATGGCCTACACGCCGCTCTGCTCTGCCGTGCTGGGCGACAGCCGGTGCCGTTTCGACCTCGACCAGCCTGGCTTCACCGTCACCGCAACCGTGGAGACCGTGCACGACGGCACAGGATTCGTGCTTTCCGGTGTCACCGCGTTCGACGACCACTGGTTCGAGGGCGGCCGGTTCGAGGTCTGTTCGGGTGCGGCTTCCGGCCTGGTTGGCGTTGTCAAGAATGACCGGCTGGACGGCACCGGGCGCAGGATCGACCTTTGGCAGTCGATTTCGGCCGAAGTCATCGCGGGGGACATGGTCACCTTGCGCGCCGGGTGTGACAAGCGGCCTGCGACCTGCCGCGTCAAGTTCTCTAATTTCTTGAATTTTCGAGGTTTTCCGCATATTCCGGGCGAAGACTGGCTGGCATCCTATCCGGTTCCCGAGCGGGCCAGCGGCGGGGCGCGTAGCGTCGGAGGGGGCAGCACATGACCGTCTCGCAGGCTGTTCTGGCCGAGGCCCGGCTCTGGATGGGAACGCCCTATCAGCATCAGGCAAGCGTCCGGGGTGCTGGAGCCGATTGCCTTGGCCTGCTGCGCGGGATCTGGCGCAGCCTCTATGGCGAAGAGCCCGAACCGGTCCCGCCCTATACAGAGGATTGGGCGGAGCCGGATCATCGGGAGCTCCTGCTGGCTGCTGCAAGCAGGTGGCTGCGGGCCAAGGGTCCCGCAGACGCCGCAGAGGGCGACGTTCTGCTGTTCCGGATGCGGGAGGGGAGCATCGCCAAGCACCTGGGCGTGCAATCCGCTGTCGGGGCGCATCCGAAATTCATTCACTCTTACACGGGTCACGGCGTGGTCGAAAGTTCGCTTTCCATGCCGTGGCAGCGCCGGATCGTGGCGCGGTTCTGCTTTCCAGAAGGAGCCAGATGAATGGCGACGCTGCTTCTTTCCGCCGCCGGGGCTGCGGTGGGTGCCGGTTTTGGCGGATCCGTCCTTGGACTTTCAGGGGCGGTAATCGGACGGGCGATCGGCGCAACCATCGGCCGTGCAATCGACCAGCGCGTCCTTGGCGCCGGGTCGGAGCCGGTCGATGTGGGGAGAATCGAGCGGTTGCGCCTGACCGGAGCAGGGGAAGGAGCTCCGATCGGCCGAATATGGGGAAGGATGCGGGTTGCGGGTCAGGTGGTCTGGGCAACCGAATTCGTCGAGACCGTGCGCCGCCGCCGGACGGGGAAGGGGGCGCCCAAACCCAAGGTGAACGAATACACCTATTCCGTCAGCCTGGCGATCGGACTGTGTGAGGGAGAGATTCTGCGCGTTGGCCGGATCTGGGCGGATGGGAACGAAATCTCGGTGCTGGACCTGAACATGCGCGTCTATCCGGGAAGCGAAACGCAACTGCCTGACCCGCTGATCGAGGCGGTGGAGGGCGCGGGGGTGGCTCCTGCCTACCGTGGACTGGCCTATGTCGTGATCGAAGGGCTGGAGCTGTCGTCATATGGCAACCGGGTGCCACAGTTCAGCTTCGAAGTGGTCCGGGCCGCACAGGGAGCGGCCGAGACCCTCGATCAGGCCATTCGTGGCGTGGCGCTGATCCCCGGCACCGGCGAATACGGGCTGGCCACGACCCCGGTTCATCATGCCGAAGGCCCCGGGCGCAATAGGAGCGCGAACGTTCATTCGCCTTCGGGAAAGACCGACTTCGCAACCAGTTTCGAGCAACTTCAGCAGGAACTGCCGGCGGCCAATGCCGTATCCCTGGTCGTTTCCTGGTTCGGTGACGACCTGCGCTGCGCCTCCTGCACCATACGGCCGAAGGTCGAACAGACGCTCCTGGACGGCATCGGCATGCCTTGGCGGTCCGGCGGCATTTCGCGTGCGCTGGCACAAGAGGTGCCCAAGGTCGACGGGGTGTCCATCTACGGCGGAACGCCTTCGGATGCATCCGTGATCGAAGCGATCCGCGCGATGCGGAATGCCGGAAAGGATGTCATGTTCTATCCGTTCATCCTCATGGATCAGGTTTCGGGGAACACCCTGCCTGATCCCTGGACCGGAGCCCTGACACAGCCAGCTTTGCCATGGCGCGGAAGGGTGACGCTTTCGACAGCCCCCGGGCGCCCAGGAACGCCGGATCGATCGGCGGCTGCGGAGGCAGAGGTCGCAGCTTTCTTCGGAACGGCGTTGCCTTCGCACTTCTCAGTCAACGGCGAGACCGTGACCTATTCCGGTCCGAATGAATGGGGCCTTCGTCGCTTCATCTTGCACTATGCATATCTCTGCGTCGCCGCTGGGGGAGTGGAATCTTTCTGCATCGGTTCTGAAATGCGCTCCCTGACCCAGATACGCGGTTCGGGCGATACCTTCCCCGCGGTCTCAGCGCTTCGTGCGCTGGCGGCCGATGTCAGGTCGATCCTGGGACCCGAGGTCAAGATCAGCTATGCTGCGGATTGGTCCGAGTACTTCGGATATCATGCCGACAACAACGTCTACTTCCATCTTGACCCGCTTTGGGCAGACCCGAACATCGATTTCATCGGCATCGACAACTACATGCCCCTGTCGGATTGGCGGGATGGCGAAGACCATGCGGATGCAGCTTTCGGATCAATCTACAATCCGCTCTACCTGCAGGCAAACATTGCCGGGGGAGAAGGGTTCGACTGGTACTATGACGGCCCAGAGGGGGCCCAGGTCCAACGAAGGCTGCCGATAACGGATGACGCCCACGGAGAGCCCTGGGTGTTCAGGTTCAAGGATATCCGTTCCTGGTGGTCGAATCTCCACCATGATCGGCTTGATGGTGTCCGATCCCCCGTGCCGTCGGGCTGGATTCCCGAAATGAAGCCGATTCGTTTCACGGAATATGGGTGTGCGGCGGTTGACAAGGGCAGCAACCAGCCCAACAAGTTCATTGACGCCAAGTCGTCGGAATCCGGTCTGCCGCTCTGGTCAAGCGGACGACGAGACGACCTGATCCAGATGCAGTATCTGATCGCGACGTCGTCCTACTGGTCCGAGGAAGACAACAACCCGGTTTCCTCGATCTACTCTGATCGCATGATCGATACAGAGCACGCATACGCTTGGGCTTGGGACACACGACCATTCCCCGAGTTCCCCGGCCAGATTGGCGTCTGGGCCGACGGAGAGAACTACGCGCGCGGTCACTGGCTGAATGGCAGAGCATCAAATCAGCCGCTTTCGGCAGTGGTTGCCGAGGTCTGCCGGATGTCTGGCGTCGAGGAAATTGACGTCAAATCACTCTTTGGGCTGGTACGCGGCTATCAACAAGCCGATCTGACGACAGGACGTGCAACGCTCCAACCCTTGATGCTTGCCCTCGGATTCGACGCATTCGAGCGTGAGGGGCGCATAGTCTTCCGCAACCGAACTGCTCGGATAGAGGCAACCGTCTCGGATGATGATCTGGCCCTTTCGCCCGACGTCGACGGTCGTATCGAAGCCACGCGGCTTGCCGAGTCCGAGACCGCGGGCCAAATCCGCCTCGGTTATGTGGACGCTCAGTCAAGCTACGAGGTCCGCGCTGTCGAGACACGGTATCCCGAGGACGAGACCGCTTCGGTGTCGCAGACTGACCTGCCTCTGGCTCTAACGCGACTTGAGGCTCTGGCGGCCGTCGAACGCTGGATGGCCGAAGCAAGGATCGCTCGCGATACCATCCGTTTCGCCTTGCCGAAATCGCGGCTGGCGCTGGGCGCAGGCGATGTCTTCGACTATTCGGGGCGCAGGTTCCGGGTGGATCGGGTCGAACAGGGGGAAGGCCAGATCCTTGAAGCGGTGCGCGTCGAACCCGGAGCCCTGTTGCCGTCCAATCGATCGGATGAGACGATTTCCTTGCGGCCATACACGGCACCGGTTCCGGTATTCCCCCTGTTCCTTGATCTGCCGCTTCTGACCGGCGAAGAAGTGGCGCACGCCCCGCATGTCGCGGTAGCGGCAAAACCCTGGCCTGGAGCGGTTGCCGTCTGGTCTTCGAGCGAGGATGCTGGTTACGAGGTCAATCGTCTGATCAAGGCCTCGGCGATCGTCGGGGTAACAGAATCACCTTTGCCCGCTCACCGACCCGGATTGTGGGACAACGGCCCGCCGCTGCGTGTCAGGCTTGTCGGTGGCGAGCTTGTGTCCGCCTCCGTCACTTCGGTTCTGAACGGGGCAAATGCCATGGCGATTGGCGATGGGAGCCCCGCCAACTGGGAAATTTTCCAGTTCCGGAACGTTCAACTCGTCGCTCCGGACACTTACGAGCTTTCTTGCCGGCTTCGCGGACAATTGGGAACTGACGGCGTGATGCCTGGGGTCTGGCCGGTCGGAAGTTCGGTCGTGCTCCTGGATCTGGCAGTCACCCAAATCGACCTGGCAGCCTCGGCGAGAGGCCTTGCAAGGTTCTATCGTATCGGCATCGCGGCGCGTGGCTATGATGACCCCAACGTGGTCTCGCGGGTGCAGGCATTCAACGGTATGGGCCTGCGGCCGTACCCTGTCGCCCATCTGCGGTATGCGGACCAGTCCGGAGATTTTCGTTTCACATGGAAGCGAAGGACGCGGATCGACGGTGACAGTTGGCAGTCCGCAGAAGTTCCGTTGGGTGAGGAGTTGGAAGCCTACGTCGTGCGGATCACCCAGGCAGCAGCAATCGTCGCCGAATATGTCGTCAGCTTGCCCGAGTTTACCTACACTGCCGCCATGCGGGCGGGAGACGGGGTCACCGGCGCATTCGATGTATCTGTGGCGCAGGTATCGCAGCGTTTCGGACCAGGCCCTTTCCGGCAAGTCGGCGTGGCAGCGTGACAAGACTGTGCGTCACCGATGGCGGTCCCGCGGAGGATCTGCATTGACCGGAAGTCGACTTCGGGAACGCGCTCATGTCTTTTCGCCATTTCAGTTCGTGATTGACGACACAACAGAAATGCGTCTCGTCAGTCCGGTCCGATGTGGTATGAAAGGTCAGATCGGAGGGAAGGACGATGCTTGAGACCAAATCCAGAGTTGCGGCCGTTGATCCGGTATGGCGCCGTGTCTGCGAAGAAGCGGTCGAAGCCATCCGCAACGAGCCGCTCCTCGGTGGTCTCATCCACTCTGGCCTCCTGCACCACTCCTCGCTGGAGCGTGCACTTGCCTACCGCTTCTCCCTCAAGCTTGCCTCTGGCGAAATGAGCGAACAGATCCTTCGGGAGATAGCCGATCAGGCCTATGACACTGATCCCGAAATCGGCTCGGCCGCTCGTTCGGACCTGATGGCCGTCTACGAACGCGATCCGGCGTGCCACCGGTTCCTACAGCCAATCCTTTTCTTCAAGGGTTACCAGGCCGTTCAGGCCTATCGGATCGGTCATTGGCTCTGGAAAGCCGGCCGCATTGATCTGGCCTATTTCGTCCAGATGCGCGTGTCAGAGGTCTTCGGCGTCGACATCCACCCCGCCGCTCGTGTCGGCAAGGGGATCATGATCGACCATGCCCATTCGATCGTCATCGGTGAAACGGCAGTCGTAGGCGACAATGTCTCGATGTTGCACTCCGTGACCCTGGGCGGCACCGGCAAGGAAGACGGCGATCGGCACCCGAAGATCGGAGACGGCGTGCTGATCGGTGCCGGAGCCAAGGTCCTCGGCAACATCCGCGTCGGTCACTGCTCCCGAATTGCCGCTGGATCCGTTGTGCTTGAGGACGTACCGCACAATACGACGGTCGCCGGCGTGCCGGCGCGGGTCGTCGGCAAGGCAGGGTGCGCCCAGCCTGCGCTGGCCATGGACCAGATCCTGAAAACGGAATGACCGATCCAGCATGATTCCGGTCCTCAAGGCCTTCGCCGCCCGGGTCACGGGCCTGGCGATTTCGACGTTCGCGCGTTTCATGACGGCCCCTCGTGCCCTCTGGCACGGGATCGAGCCGGTGCCGCGTCAACGTGTCTATTTCGCCAACCATTCCTCGAACGGCGACTTCGTGCTGCTGTGGACCGCATTGCCGGCACCACTCAGACGTCAGACCCGGCCCGTTGCCGCGCTGGACTATTGGCTGACTTCCCCCCTGCGCGCCTTCATCGGGCGCGAGGTGTTCAACGCCGTTCTCATCGATCGTCGCCCCGAGGCGCGAACCGAGGACCCGGTGAGCCAGATGGTGTCGGCCCTCGACCAGGGGGCCTCGCTCATCCTCTTTCCCGAAGGCCAGCGCAACAGCTCTGATGCGCCACTGCTTCCGTTCAAGTCAGGGCTTTACCACCTTGCAAAGGCACGGCCCGCGGTCGACCTTGTCCCCGTCTGGATCGCCAACCTCAATCGCGTGATGCCGAAGGGCGAAGTCATCCCCGTGCCCCTGATCTGCACCCTGACCTTTGGCGCACCACTCCACGTCGAGACCGGCGAAACGAAAGAGGCCTTCCTTGCCCGCGCCAGCCAGGCGCTGCTCGCACTGAAGGTGCCTGCATGACCTCCCCGGACCTCCTGTGGCTCCTGGCAGGCGTCGGCACGATCCTCGTCGTTGCCTCTGTGATCGGCGAGATCCTCCGTGCCCGCCTCTCGCCCGCGGGTGAAAACCCCGTGATCGAGAACCTCAATGCCCGGATCAATGCCTGGTGGGTCATGGTGATCTGCCTCGCGCTTGCCTTCATCGCCGGAAAGCCGGGCGTCGTCCTCCTGTTCGCGCTCTGCTCCTTCGCGGCGCTTCGAGAGTTTCTCACCCTCACCACCCACAACCGTGCCGATCACTGGTCGCTCCTCGCCTGCTTTTTCCTGATCCTTCCGCTGCAGTACTGGTTCCTCGCCATCGACTGGTACGGGATGTACTCGATCTTCATCCCGGTCTATGCCTTCCTTCTCCTGCCTGTAGCCTCCGCGTTCCGCGGCTCCACCAAGGACTTCCTGGTCCGCGTGTCGGAAACCCAGTGGGCGCTGATGATCTGCGTCTACTGCGCCAGCCACGTCCCGGCGCTCCTCTACCTGCAGATCCCCGGGTTCGAGGGCCGCAACGTCATCCTGATCGCCTACCTGATCTTCGTCGTGCAGCTCTCGGACGTGCTGCAATACGTCTGGGGCAAGCTTGTCGGCCGCAGGAAGGTCGCGCCCACCCTCTCGCCATCGAAGACCTGGGAGGGCCTGGTGGGCGGAACGCTTTCCGCTTCCGCCATCGGCACCGCGCTCTACTGGATGACACCCTTCACGCCGCTGCAGGCGGCTGGCATGTGCCTCCTCATCACGCTGATGGGCTTCTTCGGAGGTCTCGTCATGTCGGCGATCAAGCGCGACCGCGGTATCAAGGACTGGGGACATCTGATCGCCGGTCACGGCGGCTTCCTAGACCGGCTCGACAGCGTCGTCTTCGCCGCGCCGATCTTCTTCCATGTCACCCGCTGGGTCTGGTCCACCACATGAGCGACGCGAACCGCCGCCCCCTCGCCTCACGCAATTCCGCATGGGCGGCGCGCCTCGCGTCCTGGGCCGTGCAGAAGGGTCTGACCCCGAACCGGATCAGCCAGGCTTCCATGGCCTTTGCCGCAACCGGCTTCGCGCTCTACTGGTTGTCCGCTCAAGGTTCCGGCTTCCTTCAGTCCCTCTGCCTGATCCTCGCTGCCGTCGCCGTCCAGGCTCGCCTGCTCTGCAACCTGATCGACGGCATGGTCGCCATCGAGGGCGGCCGTGGCGCCAAGGACGGACCCTTCTGGAACGAAGCCCCCGACCGCGTCTCCGACTTCCTGTTCTTCTCCGGCGCGGGACTTGCCGCAGGCGCTCCGACGCTCGGCCTTGTCGCCGCCGCCCTCGCCCTCGCCACCGCCTATCTTCGCGAACTTGGTCGGGCCGAGGGTTTCGCGCCCGACTTCTCCGGCCCCTTCGCCAAGCCGCAGCGCATGGCCGTCCTTACCGCAGGCACTGCCCTTGCTGCACTTTACGCGACCGAATGGACGCTCACCGTTACCCTCTGGATCATCGCCGCAGGCACCGCCGCAACCGTTCTCCGCCGCGCGCGACGGCTGATTGAACGGCTTGGCGCTCGATAGAAAAGCAGGGCCGAGGCCCCGCTTTCCCTTCTGCAAATATCCTGCGGGGGTGCGGGGGTGCAAAACCCCCCGTGTCCCGACATCTCAGGCCAGCATCACCATCGGATTCTCCAGGGCCTCGATCACGGCCTTCAGGAACTCTGCCCCCAAGGCCCCGTCGATCACCCGGTGGTCCACCGACAGCGTCATCGACATCACCGTCGCCACCCCGATTGTTCCGTCCGCCATCACGACCGGCTTCTTCACGCCCGCGCCCACGGCCAGGATCGACCCGTGCGGAGGGTTGATGACGGCGTCGAAGTTCTCGATCCCCATCATCCCCAGGTTCGAGATCGCAAAGGATCCGCCCTGATACTCGTGCGGAGCCAGCTTCTTGGTCTTGGCGCGGGCCGCCAGGTCCTTCATCTCGGCGGACAGCGCGCTCAGCGACTTCTTGTCGGCATCGCGCAGGACCGGGGTGAACAGGCCCCCGTCCACCGCCACGGCCACCGCCACGTCCGAGGGCTTCAGCCGCAGCATCCGGTCGCCCGCCCAGACGGCATTCGCATTCGGCACCGCCTGCAATGCCATGGCACAGGCCTTGATGATGAAGTCGTTGACCGAAAGCTTCACCCCGCGCCCTTCCAGCTGCTTGTTGAGCGTCTCCCGGAACGCCATCAGCGCATCCAGCCGCACCTCGCGGCGCAGGTAGAAATGCGGGATGGTCTGCTTGGCCTCGGTCAGCCGTGCCGCGATGGTCCGACGCATCCCGTCCAGCGGCACTTCCTCGTAAGCCCGATCGGCATACATCTTCAGCACCGTCTCGGCAGCCATACCCGACGGCATTGCCGCAACCGGGGCCGCCGCCGGGGCAGGGGCCGCCGCCTTCGGAACCTCGGCCACCGGAACCACCTCAGGCTTCGCCGCCCCCGACCGAGCGCCTTCCACATCCGCCCGCACGATCCGCCCATGCGGGCCAGTGCCCTTGACCGATGTCAGATCCAGCCCCTTCTCCCTGGCAATCCGGCGCGCCAAGGGCGAGGCGAAGACCCGCGCCGCGCCCGAGGCCGCAGCCACCGGGACCGCCACAGCCGCCACCGCCACTGGGGCAGCAACAGCCGCTACCGGGGCAGGGGCCGCAGCCGCCGCCTTGGGCGCAGCCGCGACCGATGCGGCATCCTCCCCGTCCTCCAGCAGCACCGCGATGGGCGTGTTCACCTTCACACCCGCCGTGCCCTCGGCCACCAGGATGCGGCCCACCACACCCTCGTCGACCGCCTCGAACTCCATCGTCGCCTTGTCGGTCTCGATCTCGGCCAGGATCTGGCCCGACTTCACCGCATCGCCTTCCTTCACCAGCCACTTGGCCAGCGTGCCCTCCTCCATCGTGGGGGACAGAGCCGGCATCAGAATTTCGGTCGCCATGGCTTCACCTCACCGGTAGCAGACGGATTTGACGGCGGTCACGACCTCGGCGGGCGTGATCAGGGCGAACTTCTCCAGGTTCGCGGCATAGGGCATCGGCGCGTCCTTGCCCGTGCAGGTCACGACCGGGGCGTCCAGATAATCGAACGCCCGCTGCATGATGGTGCTGGCCAGATGGTCGCCGATGGACCCCACCGGGAAGCCTTCCTCGACCGTGACACAGCGGTTGGTCTTCATAACGCTGGCCAGCACCGTGTCATAGTCGATGGGCCGCAGCGTCCGCAGGTTCACCACCTCGGCGCTGATCCCTTCCCTTGCCAGCTCTTCCGCCGCCGCAAGGGCATGCGCGCAGCCGATCCCGAAGGATACCACCGTCACGTCCGTCCCGTCGCGCAGGATAGACGCCTTGCCGAAGGGAATGGTGAAATCGCCATCCGCCGGCACCTCGAACGACCGCCCGTAGAGGATCTCGTTTTCCAGGAACACCACCGGGTTCGGGTCGCGGATCGCGGTCTTGAGCAAGCCCTTCGCATCCGCCGCCGAATAGGGCATGCAGACACGCAGCCCCGGGATCGCGGCATACCAGGCCGCGAAGTCCTGGCTGTGCTGTGCGCCCACCCGCGCCGCCGCCCCGTTCGGGCCACGGAACACCATCGGGCTGCCCATCTGGCCCCCCGACATGTAGAGCGTCTTGGCCGCCGAGTTGATGATGTGGTCGATGGCCTGCATCGAGAAGTTGAAGGTCATGAACTCGACGATCGGCTTCAGACCGCCCCAGGAGGCGCCGACCCCGATCCCGGCAAATCCCATCTCGGTGATCGGAGTGTCCACGACGCGCCGCGC
>JBKBJC010000049.1:0-17615 GCA_046294075.1 Tabrizicola sp.
CACCTGCCGCCGCTCGGCCCCGTGGTGCTGCAAGTGACCGAGGCGCATCTGAAACATGGCGGCAGCGGTGCCTACTACGTCTATCTCCGCCGCCGCTGAACCCGGCACAAGCCTGCACTTGCGCTTTTGACAAATACTCCACGGGGGGACCGGGGGGTGTGATACCCCCCGGCGGCCGGCCAGGCGAAGCCCGGGCCTGTCCTATTGCCCCTCGGCGATCGCCCCGACCGGCGCCAGCACGATCTCGGTCGCGTTCCTGACCGTCAGCACCAGCCCCGGCAAGAGGCCGACCCGCGCCCGGGCGTCTGCGGTGAAGGCATCCGCGATCCCCACCAGCCCGCCGAACAGGTTCAGAAGCGCCGGGTTCTCGCCCAGGTTCAGGTGCCCGGTCCCCGTCGAGTAGGCCGCCGTGTCCAGGTAGATCACGTTCAGATCCGCGATCTTCGCCACCCCGTCGATGTTGCCCAGCCGCTGGCCGCTGCCCGAGATCGTCGCCGAGATGTTCAGGATCCGGTCGCGCGAACTGCCGAAGATCACGAAGGGCTCGGGCAGCTTGCCGATGTCGCGCGCCTGCGACCGGAACACGTCCAGGTCCAGGTCCGGCGCGATCAGCACCACGCCCTTGATCCGTTCCAGCGCCCGCGGGCCGTCTCTCAACGCCTCCTGCCGCAGGGCCTCCATGGTCAGGAAGGCGCCCATGGAATGGGCCACCAGGATCACGTTCTTCGCGCCCGCGGCCTCGACCTCGTTGATCAGCGCCACCAGGCCGCTGCGCGAGAACATGACCGAATCCCTGTCGTAGACATAGCCCAGCGCCGACCCGCGCGAGGGCCAGGCGAAATGCACCGCCAGACCCGGCACCTTCAGGTCGTGGTGCATCTGGGCAACCCGATAGACGCCCTCGGCCATGGTGTTGTTGAAGCCGTGGACATAGATGACCACGTCCGTCTGCCCGCGCCGCTTGAGCGCCCCGCTCAGCGCCTCGCGGAACGCAGGCCCCGACCCGAACCGCTGCCAGTTCAGCAGCAGGAAATCCTTCCGCGCGTCGGGCTTGCGGGTCTTCGGCGGCCAGTTGACCTTGCCCGGCTCGCGTTCGGGCGGGATGCTCACGTCATAGCGCAGGAAGCTCGCCGCCTCCGAGCGTTCGAAGCCGAAGCCCTCCGACCCCTCTGCCCGCGTCGTGCCGACGAAGATCGCCTCCGGGGTGCCCCCGGCCAGCCCGGCCGGAGCCTTCTCGAACTCGCCGCGCGCCGCGCACCCGGCAAGGATCAGGACAATCAAAAGCTTGCGCACCCGCGCCTCCTCTTTTGCGCGACCCTTGCCCGACCGGCCGGCAGGGTCAACCCGCGCTCGCGGGTGGACAGCAAGGCCCCGCCGCAGCTACCCTTCCCCGATCACGAAAGGAACCCGTCATGAAACTTTCCGGCAGGACTGCGCTTGTCACCGGCGGCAACCGCGGCATCGGCCTGGCTACCGTCCGCGCGCTGGCCGGGGCGGGGGCCGAGGTCCATTTCACCGCCCGCAGCGCCGCGAACCTCGCCGCTGCCCGGCGCGAGCTGGGCGAGACCCCGGCCACCGGCCATCTGGCCGACATGACCGACCGGATCGCCATGGCCACGCTTCTGGAACGGGGCTTCGACATCCTGGTCAACAATGCCGCCGTGATCGGCCCGATCGGACGGATCCTCGATGTCTCGGCCGAGGACTGGGCGCGCAGCATCGACATCAACCTCGTCTCTGCCTTCCATGCCACGCAGCGCGCGCTGGCCGGTATGGTTGCGAAAGGCGGGGGGACCATCGTCAATGTCTCCTCCGGCGCCGCGCATCGCCCGCAGGAGGGCTGGTCGGCCTATTGCGCGGGCAAGGCGGGGCTGGCGATGCTGACCCGCTCGGTCCACCTGGAATATGGCGCGCAGGGCATCCGAATCTTCGGCTTCGCGCCGGGGGTGGTGGACACCGACATGCAGGGCGCGATCCGCGCCTCCGGCATCAACCCGGTCTCGAAGATCCCCCGCGCCGACCTCGCCCCGCCCGACCAGCCCGCCCGCGCCATCGCCTGGCTCTGCACGGCCGAGGCCGATGCGCTCGCGGGGCAGGAACTGGACATCCGCGCCCCCGACTTCCGCGCACTGGCAGGCCTGCCGCCGCTGGCCTAGCGCGGAAAGGCCTCGGCGCCCCACAGCTCCCTGACCCGCGCATCGCGGCCGCAGGCCTTGCGGTAGAACTTGTAGGCATTGGCCTGCGACTTCGGCCCGGCGCGGGTCAACACGATGTTAGAGCCCTTGTAGTAGTCCTGGTGATAGTCCTCTGCGCGCCAGAAGGTCCCGGCGTCGAGGACCGGGGTCACGATCCTGCGCCCCAGCGCCGCCTCGGCCCGGGCCACTTCCGCCAGGGCCGCCTGCCGCTGCGCCTTGCCCTGCACGAAGATCGCCGTGCGGTAGGCATCGCCCCGATCGCAGAACTGCCCGCCCGCGTCCAGCACATCGACCGACCGCAGGAACAGCGCGATCAGCTGGTCATAGCCGATCACCGCCGGATCGAAGGTGATCTCCACCGCCTCCAGGTGACCCTCATGGTTGCGGTAGGTCGGGTTGGCCAGCGAACCGCCGGTGTAGCCCGACACCACGCCGCTGACGCCATTCACCTTCTCGAAATCCGACTCCACGCACCAGAAGCAGCCTCCGGCGACGATGGCCGTATCGGCCTCAGCCGACCCCGCCAGTCCCGCCAGCACCACCAGAACCAATCGCAGCATCGCGCCCTCCCGCCTCGACCGGGCAGACGGTGAACCCGCATCGCACCGCACGTCCAGTCACCCTTGCGTGCTTCACGGGCTGGTGAAGCCTTGCCGACCCGTGCGCGCCCCCTTGGCCATTCCCTGGCAGCGGACTAGCCTGACTGCGCTCTCGGCTACCGAAGTCGCCGAATCCCAGCGCCGACCGAAAGGCCCCGATGCGTCACGCCGTGCTTCTTCTGGCCCTTCTGGCCAGCCCCGCCTCTGCCGAGATCTCGCTGCGGGATGCGGTGTCCGGGCTCGACCTCTTTCCCTGCGACCAGAGCAACCTCACCTGCACCTCGCTGACGGTGCCGCTCGACCATCGCGGCAACGACCCGGACAAGACGCTGGAAATCACCTTCGCGCTGTCCTTCGCCAGCAACGAAAGCCGTGGGATCCTGTTCTACTTCGTCGGCGGCCCGGGCGGATCGGGGCTGGCCTCGACCGACAGCTACCTCGCCGCATTCGATGCCAGCCTGGTCGAGAACATCGACATCGTCTTCGTGGACCAGCGCGGAACCGGCGCGGTGCATGGCCTTGCCTGCCCGACGGCGCAGGCGCGGTTCGACATCGCCCCGGTCTCGCTGGACGACCCCGAGGGCGTGCTGGCCACCGCCGGACGCTTCGTCACCGACTGCACGGCCGAACTGGACGCGGACCAGCTTCTGCCGGTCGTCGATACCGATCAGGCGATCCGCGATTCCGAGGCCTTCCGCCAGTCCATCGGCGCGCCGAAGGTCTGGCTTTACGGCGAAAGCTACGGAACCCAGCTGGTGCAGGCCTATGCGACGCAGTTTCCCCAGGCGGTCCGCGGGGTCATCCTCGACGGCGTGGTCGATCTGACGCTGGACGCCGAGGGCTTCTACCGCCGCTACACGCTGGCGGCCGAGGCGCTGCTCTCCGAAACCTTCGCGCTCTGCGACGCGCAACCGGCCTGCGCCGCCGACATTCCCGGCGGCGCGGCCGCCGCCTATGACGAGCTTGCCCGCCGCGCGGCCGAGGCGCCGATCCCGGTGCCCTATCCGCTGGCCGACGGCACCACCGCCATGCGCCACCTGACCACGGGCTTTCTCGAAGCCAACGCCTTCTTCGCGCTCTATTCGCCCGAGGGCAGGGCCGAATTCCTGCGCACGCTGGCCGCCGCCAGCCGTGGCAACCTGGTGCCGTTGCTCCAGCTCGGCTACCTGAACCTGTATATCGACCCCGAGACCGAGATCGGCCTTCAGGATCCAGGCTGGTTCGGCGCGGCCTATTACGCGATTACCTGTTCCGACTATGACAGCGGCCCGGGGACAGCCGAGGAACGGGCCCGGCGCATCCTCGACGAGGCCCGGGCGCTCAAGCCGCAGGCGCCGCGCCTGTTGCGGGCCTATTACCTGGAGCGGGTGGCCTGCGCGCTCTGGCCGCATCAGGGGCCTGACCGCCGGCCCGCCCCCTACGCCGGTGGCGACTGGCCGACGCTGGTCCTGAACGGTGACCGCGACCCGATCACGCCGGTCTCGATGGCCCGTTCCGTCCTCGATGCTGCCCGCAATGCCTATGGCGTCTTCATGGCCGGCGGATCGCATGTGATCTGGGGCCGTGGCCATGCCTGCCCGGACCGCATCGTCGCGGCGCTGCTGTACGACGGCACGCTGCCGGTGGCCCGCGAACAGCGGTGCGAACAGGATCCGATGACCGACTACAAGCCCCTCACCCTGACCGATACAGCGCAGATGTCCGACGCCTTCGCGGTTGCCCGCGCGGTCGAGACCGAGCTTTTCAGCCTGATCCCGCTCATCGGCTGGGATGGCCAGCATCCGACGACCATCGGCTGCCCGCTGGGCGGCACCCTCTCGGCCAGTCCGAGCGACCGGGGCACGGATTACCGCTTCCTTGACTGCCACTTCTGGTCCGGGCTTGCGATCGAGGGCAGCGGGATCGACACCTCCATTCCGGAGACCGACGATGGCCTGGTGCTGGAGATCGCCGTCACGGGCGCGCAGCAGGGGCAGCTGTCCTACCGTCACGACCGCTTTGCGCAGGCCTACAGCCTGTCGGGCCTCTGGAACGGCCAGCCGGCCAGACTGCCAAGCGACGGGCCCTAACCGCCGGTCAGACCCGCCTCCGCGGCCTTGCGATAGTGCCTGACGGTGGCCTCGATCAGCGCCGACAGAAGCCCGCATCCCTCCGGTGCGCCCGGCTGCCGTGCCAGTGCGGCCGCCAGGTCCGGCAGGCGCCCGCAGCGATCCGCCGTGTCGATCAGCGAGGCGACCAGCGTCGGGCTGTAAGGCGCTTCGGCAAAAGCCTCGGGCCTGAGCTCCCTTGGCCACCACGGCACGAACCGCGCCAGCGCGGCGACCGCCGCCTGCACCAGAACCGGAGCGAGGCCAGCGCCGCCGAGGATCACCCGGAACGCGCCGTGGAACTCGGGCAGGCGCCCAGGCATGGTCGCGGGCAGCCGACCGAACAGCGGCAGCCTGTCCTTCACCGCGAAGTCCTCGCGGTAAAGCATGGCATCGACCGCGTTGTGATCGCGCATCGACACGCGCGACGGAGCCTCGAAGAACGGAACGAACACCTGCAGAAGCTCCTCCCGCCGCCGGCCATCGGGGATGGATCTCGCGGCCCAGTCGCGGAACTCGCCGGCCACGAAATTCATCACCTCGGGCGCCAGATAGGCCAGCGCGATCCCCTTGATCGCCGCATCCTCGGGCAGGGGGCCGGCAAGTCGCAGGCTGCGCCAGGCAAATGGGCTGTTCGAAAGCTTTGCCATGGCCCATACGCCCTGCGACAGGGTCTCGCCCAGATCCGCGGGCGCCGCGCCAGCGGCCAGCGACAGGACCGGCACCATGGCCAGACGCGCCGACCAGAGCTGCCCCGATTGCTGTGCGGCATTGGCAAAGACCCAGCGCAGCCTTTCGCGCCGCTCGGGATCGTCCAGCCAGTCCCGCACCGCCGCACGCAGTGCCGCTTCCCGATCCGGGTCGAGCCCGGGCGCATGACAGGCCGTCGCCGCCTGCAGCGCGGCGATCGACAGGCCCTGCAGATCTTCTGCCGTCATCTCGCCCGAGGGCGACTGCCGCGCTGCCGTGCCCGATATCGCATCCAGAAGCAATCGCGCGAGGCGCGGCGCCTCGCCGGCCACCAGGGACGGCTTCAGCTCGGCAAAGCGCAGCGACACCTGCTCGGCGGACATCGCGGAACCGTCCGGGGCCTCGGCTCCGACCGCCTCCTCGATCGCGGCGCTTTCCTGACCTTCCGACATCTGCGCCTTCCGACGCCGATCGCGCGCACCGCGTTGCACGGCGCCCCGGGAAAGGGTCTGGATGGCCTTGCGGCTGACCAGCCGGCCCCGGGCATCGCGGAACCGGTCCCGCGCGAACGCGAGGTCGTCCTCGAAGATGCCCAGGTGATCGGCGAGGCGCCGCAGCAGGTCGGGCTCGCCCGGCAGGCTGCCCGGATCGGCGAGGGCGCGGTAGTAGACCGCTTCCAGATCCGCCCCCGCCTCGCCAAGCGCGGCCCGGGCCTCGAACCAGGACGCCGCCGCCTCGGCCACCGCCTTCGCCCTCGGATCCTGAAGGATCTGCGGCAGCATCCTCCGGCGCAGCTCGGGCAGATGCTCCACCCGGTCCGCCGCACCCCAGACCGGCCGCACCAGCCAGACCATGTCGGCCAGCTTGTCGAACAGCGCCCGGGCCTCGTCCTCGGTCAGATCCGCCTTCAAGCCGCAGGGGCCGGCCAAGACCTCGCGGATCAGCCCGGGTGTGACCTCGCGCAGGACCAGTCCGGGGCTGGCGACCGCCTGCAGCTCCTGCGTCGGCAGCCGATCCAGGATGCGCGAGAACAGGAAGGCCTGCCGCAACTCGCCGTCCAGCCTGCCCCGCGCCGCCGAAGGGCCACCCTCCACCAGGGCGGTCAGGTCCGCGTGCACGTCGCGCCCCTCCCGGCCCAGGCTCTCGGCAAAGCGCGCGATCATCATCAGAGTCAGCGGGTCCGATCCGAAGACCTCGACCAGCCGGGGCACCAGGTCGATGCCCGGAACCGACCGGGACCGGAACTGGTCCCTCAGCAACGCCCGCCCGGCCTGGGTTCCCAGATCGCCCAGCGGCAGCACGCCATGAACCGCAAGCCCTGGCAGATGGGCCGAAGGAATCGTCCCGGCCTCCCGCCCCGACAGGATGACCCTAGGCATCAACCGCTGCCGGCCGACCAGCGCGATCCAGTCGGCGATCAACCCGACCCGGTATTCGCCCACGATCAGCGCCTCCTCGAACGTGTCGAAGATCAGCACCAGCCGGATCGGCGCTGCCCCATCCTCCTCCGTCAGCATCTCGTTAAGCGCCGCCAGGCTGGCCACGACCGCACTTGCCTCACGGCCAGGATCGACCGTCTCGCTGCCCGCCGCCACACCGCCGCGCAGGGTCTGCCGGATCGCCGACAGCCTTTCGTCCAGGTCGGCCCGCTGTTCGCCGACCTGGCGAAGGAGCTCCTGGGTCAGCGCCACCCGGTGCCCGGCGCGCAGAGGAGGCCGGTCCAGGTCGAACACCACCCCGAGGATCGACCGGTCGCGCCCCAGACGCCGCCGCAGGGCCTCCAGCAGCGCCGACTTCCCGCTGCCGCCCAGCCCGGACAGGATCAGCGTGGCCGGTGCGCTGCTCGTGGCGGCGGCAGGTTCGTCCGGCCGGATCAGGGGCGGGATGCGGATCCGTCCCGTGGCGGCAAAATCCCCAAGCGCCGACAGTTCGGCCCTCCGGCCCCGCAATTTCCAGCCCAGGATCTGCCGGCTGGCCGCAAGCTTGTCGGACTGCACGGTAAAGCGCGCCAGTCGCCGCGCCAGGTCCGGCTCGGCGGCCCAGCCCTCGAGCGCGACCCCGGCATTCTGCAACAGCTCCAGCGCCTGCAAGAGGCTCAAGAGCGCGGGCAGCTCCGCTTCCTTCGGCCGGGTCCGGCGCGGCCGGGCAATGGCCGGCGCGGCGCGCCCGCCCGCAAGCAGAAGCCGCAGCGAACGGGCGAGGATATCGCCCTCTGCGGTCGGCAGGCTGGCCAGCAACGCGCGCCGTGCCGCACCAGAGGGCAGACGCGCCAGGCCGTCGCGCTGCGCATCCGGGGTCAGCCGCCACAGCCAGGTCTCCCCGACCTGGACCTCGGTGGACACCGCCGCCAGCGCCTTCAGCCGCGCCGCTTCGTCCTCGGGGGCGGGCCCAAGCAGTGCGCGCGGATCGAAGGAGCCGATCAGGGCGGCGCGGGTCAGGTCGCTGTCGGCCATCGCTACCATTCCTCGACCGCCTTCAGATAGACATGCGCCAGATAGCCGGACAGAAGCGCCAGCACCGACCGCCCGCTGCCCTGAAGCGCCAGTTCCTCGGCCGCGCCCAGCACCAGCCGGGCATGGCGGCGCGACTGGCCGACGGCCGGTGCCTTGCCCGCCGCGACGGTCAGCCCGTCCAGGCAGTCCTCAAGCTCCTGCGCCGCGATCCGCGCCGGGTCCGGGACCGGATCGAAGCCGATCAACCGGGCTTCCACCCCGACCAGCGTGTCGGTCAGCCCGATCAGCACCACGCGCAGCACCTCGCGCAGTTCGCCGTCGCTGTAGATCTGGTCCAGAAGCATCCGCGCGCCAATCCCGGGCAGGCGGGCCACATCCAGCTCGTCGATCACCAGCCACAGCGTGCGCGGCTGCGTGGCATTGCCTCGGGCCAGGTCCAGAAGCTCCCGCTTCAGCACGGCGAAGATTCCGGCAACTGTCGCCGCCGCCGTCGTCAGGCCGCCCCGTGCGGACAGCACCGTGTCGATCCTGCCGCTCGGCAGGCCCGCCCGGGCCAGGATGAGCCGTGCAAGCTCCACGGCCCTTGCGGGCAGCTCGCCTGCAGACAGCTCGATGATCGTCCGCGCCTCGATCGGGACCGAGTCGCGCAGAAGCGCCGTCGAGAAGCTTTTCCCGCTGTCCTTCGGCCCCTGCACGATCAGGATCGCCGGGTCCGGCCCCAGCTGCATCCGCCGCAGCGTGTCCTGCGTGCTGCCCCGCCCCACCACCGCGCGAGAGCCGTCTGCCAGCCGCGACAGCCGGTCGTTGCGCCGTAGCGGATCGCCCAGCCGGGCATCGCCCAGATCGGGCCGCGCGGCATGGATCGCCGACAGGCGCACGGCCAGATTGTGCAGCGTGCGCTCGCGGCCCAGCGCGTCGCGCGCCGTGACCTTGGCCCGGTGCAGCGCGATGGGCCGCAGCCGGTTGTCCAGGCACAGGCCGCCCGACGAGCCGCCGGTCGTCCAGACCCGGTGGCGCAGGTGGTCCGGGTCGCCTGGATCCACCACGGTGCCCGGGGCGAACCCCGCGCGTTGCGGGACAGCGGCCGGGTGCTGGAACACGAAGAAATTGTCCGCCGCATGGTCCAGCGCGCCAGTTTGCGACAGGTCGTACCAGCCCCGCTCGCGCCCCGGGGCGCCGCGCAGCCGGATCGCGCAATAATCGAGGAACGTGCCGTCCGGGCTGACCGCCTGCGGGACCGGATCGCCCAGCGACTTCCGCGCGGGGCTGAAGGCCACCAGCCAGTCCTCGGGCACCGGGTAAAGCCGGCCATCGCCCGTGCCCAGCGTCTCGAACCGGCAGGACAGGCGCGCGGCGGCGCCGTCGCGCAGGCGCCCGGTCGCCGGGTCGATCAGGGGCGCGACGACATGCCAGCAGGTCAGAACCGTATGCGGTCCGATCAGGAACCCCGTGCCCTGGCTTTCGGTGCCCGACCCTGCGGTGTCGGCCACCCGGACCAGACACAGCCGCCGCGCGGCCAGGTTGAAGGCGGCCAGCAGGTCGGCCATGCCCAGCGCCGGCGACATGGCCTGCGCGAAGTCCTGCACCCCGATCCCGCTGCCATCTGCGTTTTGCGGCAGGACCTGGACGCTGCCGCCTGCCGCCTCGGCCTCGGCCTCGGCCATCGCCGCCGGCAGGTCGATCATCCCCAGCGCCGACAGTTCGGCCAGAAGGGTCCCGTGCCAGGGCGGATCCCGGCTGGCCGCGGCCAGAAGCACCGCCGCAAAGGCGGGGACGGGCTGGTGGAGGCCCAGCGCGACGGTCTTGAAATCCGGCAGGTCGCGCGACACCCGCGCGGCGATCTCGTCATGGACGGCGGCCACCGCCAGCCGGCTACCCGTGATCCCGCGCGCCAGAGCCTCGGCCTGTGCCGGGGTCAGCGCCGGGCTCGGGACGGGCCCGGTCATGGCAGCAGGGCGGCGACGCCGGGGGTCCCGGCCCTGACCAGCGCCAGGTCATGCGCATGGTTGGCACGCAGCCAGTCGCCGGCGAAATGCAGACCCACCGCTGGCAGATCGTCGCTCAGCTGGGCGACGACCGACCCCGAATTGCCGCCCAGGGTGGTCGCGTCGTGGTCGAACACCATGGCCCCGGCCGTCTGCGCCCTTGCCGCCCTACCCAGCCCCGGGCTGAAATACTTGCGCCGGTAGTTCAGCCCGTAAAGTTCGCGCAACCGCTCGATCACGTCGTGGCGCAGCGCGCCGCGCTCGTCCCTCGGGACCGAGGCCGGCGGCGCCGGGAACCCCACCACGAACAGGTTCGCATCCGCCCCGCGCCAGGCCGCATCGGCGTTCACCCGGAACGGCTTCGGCAACGCCATGCCCGCGGCATTCACCGGCTGGACCCGCAGGATCGCCATGTCCAGCTTGTCGAAGCTGATCGGCAGGCGATGAATCTGCCGTGGGCCGGCAAAGGCCACCTCCTCGATGGCGAAGCGCAGCGCCGGATCGTTGCCCGAGGGCGAAAAGTCGATCGTCGCCGCCCGCACCATCTGCCAGCGTCGCGGGTTGTCTGCGCGCGGCAGGGGGGCGGCGAACTCCTCCAGCACATGCCGGTTGGTCATCACCAGCCCCGGCCCGACCACGAAGCCGGTGCCCAGATGTATGCCGTCGCCGTCGATCCGCCCGACCGCCTGCAAGGGCCCCGCCTCCAGATCCGGCCGCGCCATGGCCAGAAGCGCCGCGAACTGTCCCAGCTCGGGGTCGTCGGTGTCGATGCTCTGCACCTGCCGCCCCTCGGGCGTGGTGCGCCAGGTGACGGGCAGCGCCGGGCGGTCGGTCAGCGAGACCAGCGCCTCCAGCTCGATCAGCGTCGTCTCGTCCAGCCGGGCCGAGGTGCCCTCGGCATGCAGCCGCGCAAGGCCCGCGTCCAACCGGTCCAGATCCACCGTCTGCCTGCCCTTCTCCAGCCGCCGGGTCAGCGGCTTCAGCAGCTCGCGCCGCCCCGGCGCGTCCAGCCGCGCCTGCCCGTCCTTCGGGTCCACCGTGGCCGCGGCCTCCGGCGTGATCCCCGGCGTTGCGGCCGCGCCCAGGCTTCTCAGCACCCCGGCCAGCCGGCCGGCATCTACCGGGGCGGGAACCAGGATCGCGGGCGCCGGCGGCCGCCCGCGCAGCGCCAGTTGCGCCAGGCGCGGGTCGCGGCTTGCCGCAGCCGCATCGGTCAGCCCGGACGATGCCTGCCGGAACGCCCGCACCTCGCGCCCGGCGCCCCGCGGACTGCGCCCGGCCCGCGCATCGGCCAGCACCAGCGCCGCCACCTCCGGCCCATGCGCATCCCAGTCGAAGTCGGGATCCAGCCGCCCCGGCCCGAACATCCGCGTCAGCGCCGGCTCGATCCCGCCGCTGGGGTCCTCGAAGGCCGATTCCGGCGCCGCCGACGCGATCGAGGGCAAGGCCAGAGACAACAGCGCCTCCGCATTGATGACCCCCGCGCCAAGACCCGAGGGGAACCCGGCCGGCTTCCGCGCCGTCTGCTGCACCGCCGTCCGGAACAGCGCCTGCACGCTGACGCCCCGCGCGTTGGCTTCGGCGATCACCTTCGCGCGGCCATGATGCCCCAGCCACAGCGCTGCGATCCCCGCCGTCAGCGCCGTGGCGAAAGAGGTGCCCTGCCCGCCCGCGATCCCGTCCTTCGGCGCTTCGGGCTTCTGCCGGTCGGCACGCCAGACGAACTCGGCCGGGGCGGCGAAATCCACCGCCGGACCGTGCGACGAGCCTTTCCAGCGCTTGTCCCGGATGTTCGTGCCGCCGACCGCGATCATCTCGGGATAGGCCGCCGGCCAGACCACCAGCCCGACGCAGTTGCCCGCCGCCGCGACCAGGATCACGTTCTGCCGCACCGCCCGCCGGATCGCCTGACGCAGGGCAAAGGACGGGATACCGCCCAGGCTCATCGAGATCACATGCGCGCCCACATTCACCGCATGGTCGATGGCCCTCGCCACAGGCGCCGCATTGAAGATCTTCACGTCGTTGATCGCGCGGATCGGCACCAGCGTCGCCTTGGGCGCCGCGCCCTTCATCCGCCCGCCCTCGCCCGAGGCCAGGACCGACCCCGTCCCCGTCCCATGCCCCGGGTTCGACATCGAGGCCGCCAGCGGATCGGTCGGCTGCCTGCCGCCCTCGATCAGGTTCAGCGACCTGGTGAAATCAAAGGTGGTGTCGGCAAACTCGGCATGGTCGGCGACGCCGGTATCGGGCTGGGCCACGATGATCCCCTTGCCCTTGCCGGGCGACATCGCCCAGGCCTGGAGGACGCGGGTCTTTTCCAGCGCCCAGGTCTTCGGTTCCGGCGGGGTGCCCTTTTCCCAGCAGATGGCGTCCATCACCACGCCTTCGGTGCCGGCGGGCGTCTCGGGCACCGGCTCGACATAGGCGGTGGCGCCGAGGTCGGGGTCGCAGGCGACAAGCCCCAGCTCGCCGCGCAGCTCGGCCGCGATGCCGAACAGCGCATCCTCGGGCAGTGTGCGGTCCAGACCGAAGGGGGCGAAGATGAAAGTCACGGGCTCGTCCGGCTCGGGCGCCTCGAACAGGGGCTCGAGCACGAACCGGTCCGATCCCGTCAGCACAGCAAGCCTTGCCCGCAGCGCTGCGACATCCGCACCGCCCGCCGGCACGGTCAGCGCGAACCGCAGCCGATCGGGGTCATAAAGGGACCGCGCATCCTCTTGCGCGGCCTCCTGCATCAGGCTGCGCAGGGCGGGCAAACCATAAAGCTGCGGCATGGGGCCACCTCCAGGATGCAATGTTCAGACACCGGAACACGACCGTGCCGCCACGCGGCGAAGAGATGGGCGACGGGTTGCCCGCAAGGCCTGACGTGCTGCGGCCGAAAAACTGAAAACGATAAACAATTTCGAAGATACTAGCGGATTTGCGCTGCGGATAGCGTGAATAATGCGTCAGGTTCCGCTTCAGGTTGATTCAGGCTTTGGCCGACTCGGGCAATTGCGCTAGGCTTTTCGCATGGCGCCACATTGATTTCGGTGCCTGTTCCAGGAAAGCAAAGTCCCTTTTCTTCCAACCGGATTTCACCGGCAGCACGCCCATTCATTCAGGCCCGCCCAGGCGGACCTCCCCAGTCCAGGAAGGATAAACGATGGCCGAGACCGTTGTTCGCAACGAGTATGGCGAAGTCGTTTTCGTTCAGGCCCCCGAGGCCTCGACACTCGAAAGCGCCACCACTCTGTCCACGCCGCAGCTTGCGGCGGAGCATTACATGAAATCCCTGCAAGACACGCTTGGCCTTGCAGGAACCCGCCTGGCCGGAGACCCCGCGCTGGAAGGTGCGGGCGACGCGCCGGTCGCCGAATTCCAGTCGGAACGGGACGTCGCCGGCACCAAGGTCGTCGTCTATCAGCAAAGGGTCATGGGGCTCGACGTGTTCGGGGCCCGGCTCGGGATGCAGATGGATGGCGAAAGCCTGGCGCTGGAATCGGTCCAGTCCTCGATGCACGCTGAGATCGAGGTTGAGAACCCCGCGGCACTTGCCCCGGCCGGCACCCGCAAGGTCAGCCGCGCCGCGCTGGTCAAGCTTCTGGGCATCGAACTTCCCGACATGGACAATGCCCGGATCGAGCGTCAGGTCGTCCTGCGCTACGAACCGGACGAGCGTGAGGAGGCCCATGACCACGAAGGCTGCATCGGCGGGCCGGGCGTGGACCTGCCGCGCCTGCCTCCGACGACGTTGAAAGGCCTGGCCAAGGGCAAGCACTACATCTGCGACGAGGTGCTGTTCCAGGCGGCGATGGGCAAGGGGCAGGCGCCTGTCAACTGGCGCGCCCTGGTCGAGCCGAAAAGCGGCGATGTCCTCTATCTGCGGGCGCTGGTGGCCTGCGCGACCGGCCTTGTGTTCGATCGCGATCCGCAGACCCAGACCGGGGCCAATGTCTCGGCCGCCTCGCCGAACGCGGCGCTCAACCCGTTCCGCAGCTCGCACACCATGGCCGGGCTGATCCCGGCGGTGCCGCAGCCCCTGTCGGGGAACTATGTCCGCATCGCCGAGACCCAGGCCCCGGTGCAGGCCGCGCCCACGGTTCCGAACATCAACGGCGCCTTCAACTTCGACGCCCAGACCGAGGAATTCACCGCGACCAACTGCTATCACCACTGCGACAGGCTGTTCCGCACGATGGAGGACTACGGCTTCAACGTCACCTCCTACTTCAACGGCACGACCTTTCCGGTGCCCTGCGACTTCCGCGCGCTGGGCGATGCGGTCAACGCCCAGGCCCCCGGCAACGCGATGGGCAACGGGCTGCTGGAATTCCGTTTCGGCAAGATGATCCCCGGACAGACCATCGGGATTGCCACCGACAATCGCGTGGTCTGGCACGAGTTCGGCCACGCGCTCCTGTGGGACAACGTGAACAGCCCGAACTTCGGCTTCGCCCATTCCGCGGGCGACGCGCTGGGGGCGGTGCTGAACGACCCCGGCTCGCAGGCGACGGACCGGTTCACGACCTTCCCATGGACAGGGGCGGGCCTGAACATCGACCGCCGCCACGACCGCGCCATCGCCGACGGCTGGGCCTGGTTCGGCCCGCGCTGGAACACCCAGTATGGCGGCGAGCAGGTGCTTTCCACGACGCTCTTCCGCTTCTATCGCGCCATCGGCGGCGATTCCCCCTACCTTGCCACCCAGCGCCGCGCGGCCGAGGTGACGGCCTTCCTGATCTTCAAGGCCATCGGCCTGATGACCGCCACCACGGCGATCCCGGAAGTCTTCGTCGGCCATCTCCAGACCGCCGACAAGACCACGCCCGCGTTCAAGGGCATTCCGGGCGGGGCGCTGCACAAGGTGATCCGCTGGGCCTTCGAGAAGCAGGGCCTGTTCCAGCCCGGCGCCGCGCCGGGCCAGCCGCAGACGGTGAACCGGGAAGGCAACCCGCCGGACGTGGATGTCTACATCGACGACGGGCGGGGCGGGGAATACACCTACCTCGCGAACCACTGGTCCTGCCAGGACATGTGGTGCCGCCGCCGCCCAGACGGAGGGCTGACGCACCAGAACCCGCTCGTGGGCTTCCGAAGCTACATGTATGTCCGGGTGAAGAACCGCGGGATGCAACCGGCGCAGAACGTGCGGGTGGATGCCTACCACGCGCTGCCCGGCTCGGGCCTCGCCTTCCCCGACGACTGGGCGCCGATGGACACGCCCACGCTGTCCGCCCCGGGTCCGCTCGCGCCAGGGGCCAGCGTGATCCTCGGGCCCTTCCGCTTTGTCCCGACCGTCGTCGGCCACGAATGCCTCATGGCCATCGCCCACGCCACCGGCGACCCCGGCAACGACACCACGATCCAGGGCACGATCCCCGAACACCGCTTCGTGCCCTTCGACAACAACATCGGCCAGCGCAACATCTCTCCGGTCCGGCCGACGATCCTCGACATCATCAAGTTGTTCCGCAAGCACATCATCTGGATCCGCAACCCGTTCAGGAAGCCGGTCGTGGCCCGGGTCGAGGTGACGCTGCCCAGGTTCCTGCAGAAGCTCGGCTGGCGGATCGCCATCCGCTCGGCCGGCGGTGCGAAGTTCGAGCTCGGCCCCCGCGAGAGCCGCAAGGTCATGCTGGTTCTGACCCGCGGCAAGGATTTCGACGCTGACCTCCTGAAGCAGTCGATCGACCGCAAGGATGACGAGATCCGGATCAGCACCCTCCTGGACGGCGAACTGTCGGGCGGCATGACCTACAAGCTCGACTTCCGCATGGGCAAGGACGACGACCCGGGAGAGCCCGACGACGACGACGATCCGCCGAAGGACGGCCCGCAGGACGGCCCGCAGGACTGGCCGCCGAAGATCCCCGACCGTCCGGTCCGCACCCGGCGCCCGACGATGGAAGAGATCCTGAAGATCCTCCGCGGCGAGCAAACCGAAGGCGGCACGCGCGGCATCCGCACCATGCGGCTGGAAATCGACTTCGACGGCGACTGAGCCGCCGGACCGGGGGCCGGGGCCGCAAGGCTCCGGCCCATCGCAGCGCCACCGCAATTTCAGGAAGGCATCGCCATGGACAGCCCGAACTCCGGCTCCTTCGGGGCGGCGCTTCTGCCACAGCACCAGATCGAACCGACCGCCACCATCAAACGCAGGCTTGCCAAGGTCCTTTGGACCGTGACCGTCGTCCTTGTTCGCCATGCCGAACGCGGGGCCGGGTCCGATCCGGCGCTCACCCCCGCCGGCCAGGCCCGCGCCGCGCTTCTGGCCCGGATGCTGCAAGACGCCAACCTCTCGGCGGTCTTCGTCACCGACACGCTGCGCTCGCGCCAGACCGGCGCCCCTTCGGCACAGGCGGCGGGACTGCAACCCACCCACTATGCCGCCACCGACGCCGCGGCCCTTGCCGCCGCGATCCGCGCCGGCCACGCCGGACGCACCGTCCTGGTCGTCGCCCATTCCGACACCGTGGACGACATCGCCGCCGCCCTCGGCGCCCCCGGCCTGGCCGAACTGACCGACAGCCAGTTCGACCGGCTCTTCGTCATCTCCCGCAGCTGGTGCGCAACCCGCCTTCTGCGCCTGCGCTACGGCACCCCCACGCCCTGAACTTCAGGAGACACCCATGCCCCCGATCACCCGCGTCATCGTCGTTCTCGACCAGACCAGCGGCACCCTGCGCGAGGATGACGGCCGCCTCCTCGGCCTCGACCTCGCGCCTTCGCTACAAGACCTCGCAACCGGCCTCTCCGGCGTCGAGATCCTCCTCGCCCTCCCCGGCGCCGCCGACCTGCCCGGAGCCGAGGCGCTGACGGGCTTCGCGCCCGCCGGCCTGCGCCTTCTGCCGCTCGGCCCGCTGACCTACGGCGACCTCGGCGCCCTGTCGGGCGGCGACCCGGCGACCGCGCTGGTCTCGGCCGACCGGCGCCTGCGGGGCGAGGCGCGGACCGCGGGCTTCACCCCCGCCGCCCACCCCGCGCTGATCCCGATGCTGGCCCGCGGCGTGACCCCCGTCGCCGCCCGCATCGCCGGACCGCGCGCTGTCGTCGAACGCTTCGCGGCACGCAGCGGCGCCATCCCGATGCAGTTCCAGCCCGCACCCGTCGGCTGGGCGCTGATCGCGTTGATCCCGCCCGAGGCCCAGGCCACCGCTGCCAAGATGGGCCTGTCGGTCTTTCCCCTCGCCTGCGATCCCGCGACCGAGGATCTGGTCTGGGCGCGGCTCGATGCGGGCGACCACGGCCACCAGGACGACCTCGCCGCCGCGCTGGCCGGCCGGCCCATCCTCTACAGCGAGCCTGGCCAGATCCTGATCGCGCTGAAACCCGGCGAGACGGCCGAGGCCTTTCACCTGCACGGCGGCCATGGCCATGCCGAATTCCTCGCCCCCGATCCCGGCCTTCTGCAACCGGCCCTGCACGAGGCCGTCGATTTCGACGTGCCCGACATCGGCAAGCTGCCCGAGATACTGGAGGCCGTCGAACTCGACCCCGCCGTCCGCAAGATCCTGGCCAACATCCGCCCGCGCTGTTCGGTGGTGACCGCCACCTACGACTCCGACCTCGACCGCTACACCGGCGTCACGGCGCTCGATGCCGCCGGCCCGATCGTCTC
>JBKBJC010000050.1:0-17060 GCA_046294075.1 Tabrizicola sp.
TCATCTCGAACGAGATGGCGCCCTTCGGGGGCGTCAAGCAGTCGGGCCTCGGGCGCGAGGGCAGCCGCTACGGGCTCGACGACTACATGGAGATGAAATACGTCTGCCTGTCGATCTGAACCATCCGGCATCCGGACTCCTCAAGGGGGCGGCCTGCGGGTCGCCCCTGTGCATTTGCGCAGGCCGATCCCGCCGTTTCGGACATCTGGCAAGGCACGCGGCAATAGACTAGCTTTTCCTTCGATCCACCGCCATGCGAAGGTTGGCCCTATGCCGAACGACTATATCCCGCCGAAAGTCTGGACCTGGGAAAAGCCCTCGGGCGGCACCTTCGCCAGCATCAACCGCCCCGTGGCCGGGCCCACGCATGACCGGGTGCTGCCAGTAGGCGGCCATCCCTTGCAGCTTTATTCGATGGCTACTCCGAACGGGGTCAAGGTCACGATCCTGCTGGAAGAACTGCTTGAGGCGGGGCATGCGGCCGAATATGACGCCTGGCTGATCGAGATCGGCAAGGGCGACCAGTTCGGCAGCGGCTTTGTCGAGGTGAATCCGAACTCGAAGATCCCCGCGCTGATGGATCATTCGGTCGACCCTCCGCAGCGGGTGTTCGAAAGCGCTTCGATCATGCTTTTTGTAGCCGAGAAGTTCGGCGGGGCCTTCATTCCGAAAGACCCGCGCCAGCGGACCGAGATGTTCAACTGGCTCTTCTGGCAGATGGGCAGCGCGCCTTTCGTCGGCGGAGGGTTCGGTCATTTCTACGCCTATGCGCCGGTGAAGATCGAATATGCGATCAACCGCTATGCGATGGAGACCAAGCGCCAGCTGGACGTGCTGGACCGGCATCTGGCCGCGAACGAGTGGATGGCGGGGGACTATTCCCTGGCCGACATGGCGATCTGGGCCTGGTACGGCAACCTTGTGCTGGGCCGGGCCTACAACGCGGCAGAGTTCCTGGACGTGGAAAGCTATCGGCATGTCCTGGCCTGGGCCCGGCGGATCGACACCCGACCCGCGGTGATCCGGGGACGGAAGGTCAACCGCAACTGGGGCGAGGAGTGGGAGAAGCTGCCGGAGCGCCACTCGGCTGCGGATTTCGACGCGCTGCCGAAGGCGCCCTGAGCAGTTGAGCCTGCCCTAGCCTTCGCCTAGGCTGGCCCTTCAAGGCAGGAGCACAGTCATGACCACCCCCCGCATCGCCGTCGTCACCGGAGCCGCAGGGGGATTGGGACGCGCTTTCGTGGACCGGCTCTTGTCCGACGGGCTGATCGTGGTGGGCGTCGATATCGACGGCGCAGCACTTCTTGCGATGGCGGCGGACCGGGAGAGGTTCGTCGCGGAGGCGGTAGATCTGACGGATGCGAAGGCCATTGCCAACCTCTTCGACCGGCTGACCGCCCGGTTTGGCGGCGTGGACGTGCTGGTGAACAATGCCGGCACCTGTTTCATGTCCGACTTCCCCCACATTCCGGCGGCGGAACTGGACCGGCAGATGGCGATCAACTTCTCCTCGGCCTTTCACTGCTGCCAGCAGGCCGTGAAGGCGATGGCTGGCCGGCCGGGGGTGCGGAAGATCGTGAACATCTCGTCGAACGGGGCCTACAACTTCGACGTCTTCGACCCGCCGCATTACCGGGCGTCGAAGGCGGCGATGGATACGCTGACCAAGGACCTCGCCCGCCGATACGCTCGGGAAAAGATCGCGGTGAACTCCATCGCCCCGGCGATGACCGAGACGCCCTTGTTCCAAGTGCTGACCGAAGAGGTGTTGGCGAGGGCGATCAGCGCCATGCCGCACGGTCACGCGATGCAGCCAGAGGAGATCGCTGCCTGGGTGGGGTTCCTGATCTCGCCCGCGGGGGACGTGTCGTCGGGGAATGTCATCATCCTGAACCAGGGGCGCGACGTGCGGTGAGCGGGGCCAAACTTCTTCGAAGAATTTTGCAAGGGTTCTCGAAAACTCTTGCGCGCCCGGAGGCCGGATGAAGGTCACGATTCACAAGCTCTTCGACTACCTCCTGGAGACAACCGCGCAGGACCCGCCGGAGTGTTTCATCGGCTTTTCGCTCGCACGGTCCCCGCGGCTGAGGGAGTTCCTGCCCGACCTCGATCCGGACCTGTCGCTGGACTGGAACGGAAAGAGCTTCCTCGGCCTGCCCCTCCTCCGGCAGCGCGTGCTTGACCAGGCGAGGCTGGACCTGCCGCTGGACTCGGTCCTGATCACGGCGGGGGCGGCAGAAGCGAATTATCTCCTGTTCCGGCAACTGGTTCAGGCGGGCGACGAGGTCATCACCGATGCCCCGGGCTGGCCGCAGGCCGGGGTGATGGCCAGGGCGATCGGGGCGCGGCTGGTCGAGGTTCCGCGGCAGGAGGCACAGGGCTGGATGCTGGACCCGGATGCGGTGGCACGCGCGATCACGCCCCGGACGCGGATGATCTTTCTGACCAATCCCAACAACCCGACCGGGCGGCTGATCCCCGAGGCCGACCTGCGCGCCCTGGCCGAGCCGGCCGAGCGGCACGGCATCTGGCTGGTGGTGGACGAGGTCTATGCAGGGCTGGAATGGACCGGACCACGCCCACCCGCAATCGCAGGGATGACACGGTTCGGGATCACCACCGGATCGGTGTCGAAGGCACTGGGGTTGCAGGGCTTGCGCACCGGCTGGATGATCTGCCAATCGCCCGAGGTGATCCGCGATGCGATGATCCTGCGCGAGAACGGCTCGGAAATCATGAACACCCTCGGCGAACACATCGCCGAAGTGGCGCTGCGGCCCGACCGGCTGGCGGCCGCACTCTCCCGCGCGCGCGACGAGGGGCGGGTCACGCTGGACCTGCTGGACCGCTTTGTCGCGGTCGAGCCGCGGCTGTCCTGGCATCGCCCGCAGGCCGGTCTGATCGGACTGGCCCGGCTGGAGGGGTCGGACGGCGAATCGCTGGCCCGCGCGCTGTTGCGACCGCCATACCGGACCTTCATCCTGCCCGGCTCGGCCTACGGATTGCCACACCATCTGCGCATCGGGGCGGGCGGCGGACCGGAAGCGCGTCTCAACGAAGGTTTAGACCGGCTTTCCGCTGCCCTGCGAGACTCGCCGGATCGATCAACCATCTGAAAATACTCGTGTTATCCGATATCAGGCGGACGTTCTTCCCTAGCGACGGCCTGATTTTGCCTAACGTGACCGGGATGCCCATACCCCATGGCATCGGCCCGGCTGCCTCGGGTCACTCACGAAAGGACATGCCATGCTGCTCTCGATCAACGCTGCAAAGACCACCCTGCTTGCCGGCCTGACCGCGCTTTCCGTTGCCGCCGTTCCCGCCACCCCGGCGCTTGCCTGGGGCGACAAGGAGCAGGGCTTCGTCGCCGGTGTCGCAACCGCGGTGATCGTCGACGAGATCATCAAGAACCGCCGGGCCCGGATGGCGGCCCCGGTCTATGTTGCCCCCGCGCCGACCTTCGTCGAGCCGCGCCGCACCTATGTCGAGCCGCGCCGCACGGTCGGCACCTCGATCTATTCGACCCCGGCCGCCCGCGCCTTCCAGAGCTATTCGCTGTCGGAACGCAAGGCGATCCAGCGCAACCTGCGCGCCTGGGGCTACTATCGCGGCGGCATCGACGGCGCCTTCGGACCGGGCACCTACAACGCGATCCTGGCCTATGCCCGCGATGAGGGCGCCTCGGCCAGCCTGCGCAGCACCTCGGGGGCCTATGGCCTTTACGATGGCATGATCTACTGATCACCGCCTTGCGCGCCGACCCGGACTCCGTTCCGTCACCCGGCCCGGCCTCGTCCCGGGCCGGGTCGCTTTTCGTGCGGGGTCGGGATTTCCGTGCCCGGCCCAAGGATTGCCGGCCGGGCTGCGTCACAGGTAACGTGATGCTGATGGATACGTCCGACGAGATGCTGGCTGCCGCTGCCGCCCGGGGCGACCGGGCGGCCTTTGCCGCGCTGGTCGGGCGGCACTACGACCGGGTTCATGGTCTTGCCTGGCGGCTGACCGGCGCGAAGGACCAGGCCGAGGACCTGGCGCAGGACATCTGCGCTGCACTGCCCGCCAAGCTGCGCAACTGGCGGGGCGAGGCGCGCTTTACCACCTGGCTTTACCGCGTGGTGGTCAACGCGGCGCATGACCTGCGCCGCCGTCAGCAAAGCCGGGCGCGCGCCGCGCAGGGCTGGGGCGACTGGGAGATCGCCCGGCAGAACGAGATCGCAACGCAGGCCGAGGCGGCCGACTGGCTGGCCCAGGCGATGACGCGGCTCACGCCCGAGTTGCGGGATACGGTGGCGCTGGTGCTGGGCGAGGAGATGACCCAGGCCGAGGCCGGCGCGGTGCTGGGCGTCAGCGAGGGCACCATCGCCTGGCGGATGAGCGAAGTGAAGAAACGCCTGCGGGCCATGGCCAGGGAGGACGCGAAATGACCGACGATCTCGACGACCTCCGTCGTGCCCTGAAGGCCGCTCCGGCGCCGGATGCCGACGCCAAGGCGCGGGCGATGGCGCAGGCGGTGGAAAATTTCGACCGGCTCCAAGGATCCGGTCAGGCGTCACGTTCCAGTGAGGACCGCCAAGGAGCGGCCCCCCTGAACGGAGTACGTCGCATGTTTCATTACCTCACTTCCCGCCCTGCCCTGGCCGCCACCACCTCGGTCGCGGCCCTCCTGATCGGTGTCGCGGTGATCCTGCCGGTGTCCGACCTCCGGATCGGCACGTCCGACCGTTCCGAACCGGCAATCTCGGGCGGCCTGCCCCCGGATGCCCCGAAGTCCGAAACCGTCGCGGCACAGAGCCAGACCGAAGCGGCACCCGTCGCCCCGGTGACCGAAGGGGAGGCAAACGACTCGACGATGGCAGCGGCCGAACCGGCAGCGCCCGAGCCCCTTGCGCTGCCCGCACCCGAGGACCTTGCCCGCCTGGCTCCGGTCGAGCCCGCCCCGCCGCCGAGCGCCATAACCCCGGAAGGCGACACCCTTGCCGAGGCGCCGGTGCCGGAGATGGCCGAAGGCGCGCTGCCCGTCGATCCGGGGGCCGTCGGGCTGGCCATGGATGCCGCCCCCCGCACGCGGACCGGAGCCAAGCGGTCGGAGGAATTCGCCGCCGCTCCGGCGGCCCTGCCGTCCGTGTCTTCGCCGGATGTCCGTTTCTTCCCGTCGGAGGATACCGAGGCCTATGCCAACGCCGCCCCGAACCCGGTGAAGGTGACGGCGGAGGAGCCGGTCTCCACCTTCTCGATCGACGTGGACACCGCATCCTATGCCGTGGTGCGCTCCTCGCTGAACGGGGGCTCTCTGCCGACGCACGAGCAGGTGCGGATCGAGGAGATGGTGAACTATTTCCCCTATGCCTATGCCGCGCCCGAGGGGGATCAGGCCTTCGCCTCAACCGTCAGCGTGATGCCGACGCCGTGGAACCCCGGCACGCGGCTGGTGACCATCGGCATCCAGGGCGCGCTGCCGGAAGTGGCCGCGCGGCCTCCCTTGAACCTGGTGTTCCTGATCGACACTTCGGGGTCGATGGAGGATGCGAACAAGCTGCCGCTGCTGAAGCAGTCGCTGTCCCTGATGCTGGCGGAACTCAGGCCCGAGGATCAGGTGGCGATCGTCACCTATGCCGGGTCCGCCGGTGAGGTCCTGCCACCGACCAAGGCCGGGGACCGCGCGGCGATCCTGTCGGCGCTTGACAACCTGATGGCGGGTGGCTCCACGGCCGGGGCCGAGGGGCTGGAACTGGCCTACCGGGTGGCCGAGGGGATGAAGGCGGACGGCGAGGTCACGCGCATCCTGCTGGCGACGGATGGCGATTTCAACGTGGGCGTCAGCGACCCGGACGGGCTGGAGGCCTATGTCGCCAAGCAGCGCGAAACGGGGACCTACCTGTCCGTGCTGGGCTTCGGGCGCGGCAACCTGGACGATGCGGTGATGCAGTCCTTGGCGCAGAACGGCAACGGCCAAGCTGCCTATATCGACACGCTGTCCGAGGCGCGCAAGGTACTGGTGGACCAGCTGACGGGCGCGCTGTTCCCCATCGCGGACGACGTGAAGATCCAGGTCGAATGGAATCCGTCCCAGGTCGCCGAATACCGGCTGATCGGCTACGAGACCCGCGCCCTGCGCCGCGAGGATTTCAACAACGATGCCGTCGACGCTGGCGAGATCGGCGCCGGTCGGCAGGTTACGGCGATCTACGAGGTGACCGCTCCGGGGTCGGAGGCGCTGATGAACGACCCGCTGCGCTATGGAACCGCAACGGCGCCGGGCGAAGCCTCGGACGAGCTGGGCTTTCTGCGGTTGCGCTGGAAGGCGCCGGGCGCGGCGGACTCGACGCTGGTCGAGCGGCCGATCACCGGGCAGGAGCCGGCCACGGCCGAGACGCGCTTTGCCGCCGCCATCGCCGGGTTCGGACAGCTGTTGCAGGGCTCGGTCTATCTGGGAGACTGGCGCTGGGACGAGGCCATCGCCCTCGCCTTGGCGAACCGGGGCGAGGACCCGTTCGGCTACCGGATCGAGGCGGTCAACCTGATGCGGCTGGCGCAGAGCTTGTCTGCGAACTGAACCGGCGGCTCCTGCGTCGCGCCTTCTCCTTCTCGTCGCAGCGACGAGCGACGCAGTCGACGAGGAGCGGTCAGTCGAGCGCGCGGGCCAGATCGGCGATCAGGTCGGCGGGGTCCTCCAGGCCCACGGACAGCCGGAATACGCCCTCGCCCGCCCAGTCCCGCCAACGCTCCAATGCAGCACCCTCCATGCGGAAGGTGCTGCGCTGGATTTCACCAGTCCCGATGTGGACGCAGATCGACCGCTGATGGCCCAGGGAAAAGGCGTAATGGATCACGCGGAACCGTTCCGCCATGCGGGCGGCAACAGCAGCAGGGTCCGAGCGGGTCTGAAAGGCGATCATCGCGCCGCCGAGGTCCATCTGGCGTCGAGCGATGTCATTCTGCGGATGGTCCGCCGCCCCCGGCCAGGTGACGCGCGAGACGGCAGGATGCCCGGCAAGCCGGGCGGCCAGGTGTTCCGCCGTGGCGCAGGCCATGCGCATCCGGGGGAACAGCGTGTCCAGTCCGCGCAGGATCAGCCAGGCGTTCTGAGCCGAGAGGCTCCCCCCGAGATACACCCCGGCACGCGAGCGGAGGCGCGACACGAGATCCTTCCGGCCGATCACCGCCCCGCCCAGCGCATCGCCGTGGCCGTTGATGAACTTGGTCAGCGAATGGATCACCAGGTCGGCCCCGTGGTCGAGCGGCCGGGTGATGACCGGCGTCGCCAACGTGCTGTCCACCGACAGAATCGCCCCGGCCTCGCGCGCCAGGGCGGACAGGGCCGCAAGATCGGTCAGCCGCAGGATCGGGTTGCAGGGGGTTTCGGCGTGGATCAGGCGCGTCGTGGGGCGAAGCGCGGCGCGCACCACGGCGGGATCGGTCAGGTCGCAGGGGGTCACCGCGATACCGAGGTCGGGCAGGATGCGGGTGGCCAGCTCGTAGACGCCCGCGTAGCAGACCTCGGAGACGATCAGGTGGTCGCCCGCCTTCAGGAAGGTCAGGAACACCGCCGCGGCGGCGGCGACGCCGGTCGCGGTCGCCAGCGCATCCTCGGCACCTTCGAGGCCTGCAAGACGCCGTTCCAGGGCGCGGACCGTCGGGTTGGTCCAGCGCGCATAGAGGAAGGGCTGTTCCGTGAGGTCGGCGCCCTCGGCCGAGAAGCCGGCCGATCCCGGCACGAAGACATTGTTGACCGAGGCCACCAGGTTCGGCGCGATGGCCCCGGTCAGCGGGTCGTGAACCAGACCGGCATCAAGGGCGCGGGTTGCGGGCTGCATCTGGTCGGGGGGCAGCGGCTGATCGGACATGCGGCGGGCCTTTCCTTTGGCCCTTCATCCGCTGCGCGTCCCCCGCTTGCAAGACGTGAAAGAGCCCGGGCGCGAACCCGGGCTCCTGCAAGCGGTCAGGGATGATGGATCAGTTCACCGTTTCGGGCTTGGCCTCGATGACCGGGGTCGCGCCGTTGGCACGGGCGATCTCGATCCGGCGGGGCTTCATCGCCTCGGGCACTTCGCGGACGAGGTCGACGTGCAGCATGCCATGCTCGTGCACGGCACCGGTCACGCGGACATGATCGGCCAGGGCGAAGCGACGTTCGAAGGCCCGGGTGGCGATGCCGCGGTGCAGATAGGTGCGCTCGGTCTCGTCAGCCGACTTGCGGGCCGAGACGAAAAGCGAGCCATCCTTCACCTCGACGGACAGTTCCTCGGGGGTGAACCCGGCCACGGCGATCGAGATACGATAGGCGTCCTCGGCGGTCTTTTCGATGTTGTAGGGCGGATAGGTCGGCTGGGCCACTTCGGTGGACAGGACCCGGTCCATCAGGTCGGCGATGCGGTCAAAGCCGACGGTGGCGCGGTAAAGCGGGGCGAAATCAAGATTGCGCATTGTCATCCTCCTGGAAGCGATGTCGGGGGCCTTCCCTTGGCAAGGGCAAGGCGGGTGCACCCGGGCCCGTCGTGGCACCCGGATGACAATGAGGTAGGAAAGGGCGATACCGCTTTCAAGGGGCGGCGGAAGCGGTTTGGGCGGGGCTCAGGGGGCGGTGCCTCCGAGGCGCTGGCCGCCGCTCGTCCCGATGCGCTGTGCACCCTGCAACTGGATCCGCCGCGCAGGCTTGCCGGGCATCGAAGGCGCGGCAGACGCCGCTGCGGGGGCGTCTGCGATGCTGGTCGCCTGGCCCCGGCGCAGCGCCGCCTTCAACCCCTCTACCAGCGCGGGCAGTTCCATGCCGACCGACATCGTCTTGCCGTTCTCTTCGCTGCCTGCCGAGATGATCGAGACGATCCGCGCCCGATAACCCGATCGGTCCAGCACAGGGGCGCCCGAGGATCCGAAGGTCACGTCGCAATCCATCGCGATCAGCTGGTCCTGCCGGCCGATCACATGGCAGACGCGCTGCCAGGACAGCACCTCTTCTCGCCCCACCGCGTAGGAAACGACGCTGACCTCGTCACCATTGCCCGGCCGCGCCACGGTCAGTGGCGAAATCAGCGATGTCGGGATCGGTTCGGCCAGTTGCAACAGCGCCACGTCGCGGGCGATCATCTCGGGCGGGGCGGGGTCCATGCTGCGATACTCGGGATCGACAATCGTGCGGACGACGTTGGCCTCGGCCAGAGCTGTGCCATTGGCCAGCCCGGCGCGAAAGCGGATGCGCTCGGCCGGGACAGCTTTCCCGTCGCTGGCCAGCACGCAATGGCCGGCAGTCAGCACCAGATCGGGCGCGATCAGCGCACCGGTGCAGAAGCCGCCGCCTTCGATATCGACCCGGCCCACGGGTTCAAACCCACGCAGCTCCTCGCGCGTGCGCAAGGCGTCAAGTCCCGAGTTCTGCGCAGAGGCCCCCTGCGGCGACACCGCCGCGCCAAGAAGGGCCGCAAGCAGAACGAAAGAGCTTTTCATGGCTTGAGGAACTTTGCCCCGGATCCGGTGCCGCCCGACAGGATGCTGACCGCCTTGCCCCCGGCCGCCGAGCCGGCCTTGCTGTCCTCGAGCGCGCTGCGCAGCGCGGCCAACGGCTCGGCCAGCGGCACGGCAAGGGCGACCTTACGGCCATCGACCTCGGCCTTGGCCGAGATGACCGATACCACCCGCGCGACCCCGTCCCTGACGCTGAACACCGGTGCGCCGGACGAACCGAAATCGACATTGCAGGTCAGGATCAGGGCGTTGCGGCGGCCCGCCAGCACCTCGCAGGCCTCCTGGATCGAAGGTGCCTCCTCGCGGTACTGCGCGTAGGACACCACATCGACCGCATCGCCCTGCACCGGGGCGGCACCGGTCTCGAAGGGGGACAGCGACGGCAGCCGGATCGGCTGGCTGAGTTCCAGCAGGGCCAGATCGTCGGTCACGCGGTCCAGCTTGTCGGCCGCGCCATAGCGATAGCCCGGATGGGCAACGGCACGGCTGACCCGGCGGTAGGCGACGGCCCGGCCGTTGCGGAAGCCTGCCTGGAACTCGATCTCCTCGGGGCGCAGCTGCACGCCGGTGGTCTTGTCGTAAAGGCAATGCGCGGCGGTCAGCACCAGTTGCGGCCCGATCAGTGCCCCGGTGCAGAAGCCGCGGTCGCCCAGGATCAGCTTGCCGACCGCATCCCAGCCGCGGGAATCGTCGGCCGTTTCAAGCCGGACCATCCCGGCATCCTCGGACAGGACAGGATCGACCGTCCCGATCACGGACCAGACCGCGAACCCCGCCGCCAGAATCCCGCGGAACAGGTGACGCATGGAACCCCTCCCTCTCCGCGCGGACCTCAGCGTTACGCGGGAAGTTTGGCGGATTTGCGACCGGTCGCGCAAGCGCGGTGTGGGGATCAGCCCTGCAAGGCGCGCGGCTGTGGCCCACCGGTCGCCCAGTCGAGCAGTTCTACCGTGTGGACCACGGGCACATCGGTGCCGGAACCGATCTGCATCATGCAGCCGATGTTACCGGCAGCGATGATCTGGGGGGCCTTCGCCTCGAGCGTCGCCACCTTGCGCGCCTTCAACTCGGCGCTGATCCTGGGTTGCAGAAGGTTGTAGGTGCCCGCGCTGCCGCAGCACAAATGGCTGTCGGCGGGCTCCACCACTTCGAAGCCGGCGCGTTTCAAGAGGTCCTTGGGCGCGGACTTGATCTGCTGGCCATGTTGCAGGGAACAGGCGGCATGATAGGCAACCCGCAGCCCCTTTGGCGCTCCCTCCGGCAGGCCGAGGCGGGTCAGCACTTCGCTGACATCCTTTGCCAGCCCCGCGACCGTCGCCGCATCCTCGGCCAGCGCGCGATCAGTGCGGAACATGTGGCCGTAGTCCTTGACCGTCGTGCCGCAGCCGCTGGTGTTGATGACAATGGCATCAAGGCCCGCCGCGCGCTTCTCTGCCATCCAGGCGCGGATGTTGGCGGCGGCACTGGCATGGGCCAGGTCCTCCTTGCCCATGTGATGCGTCAGCGCCCCGCAACAGCCCGCGCCCTTGGCCACCACCACCTCACAGCCGAGACGACGCAGCAGACGGATCGTCGCATCGTTGATGTCGGTGTTCAGCGCCTTCTGCGCGCAGCCGGTCATCAGCGCCACACGCATCCGCCGCGCGCCCTGCGCCGGAAAGACCTGCGGATCATCGTTGCGGCTGACCGGTGGGATGGTCTTCGGCGCCATCCGCAGCATGGCCTGCACCCGCGCATCCGGGATCAACCAGGCGAAGGGCCGCCCGATCTTTGCCGCCAGCAGCGCAAGGCGAAAGCGGCCGGGATAGGGGATCACCCGCGCCAGCACGGCGCGCAACACCCGGTCCATGAAGGGGCGGCGATAGGTCTTCTCGACATGCGCGCGGGCGTGGTCCACCAGATGCATGTAGTGGACACCACTTGGACAGGTCGTCATGCAGGCCAGGCAGGACAGACAGCGGTCGATGTGCTTCACCGTCTTCTCGTCGGCCGGGCGGCTCTGCTCCAGCATGTCCTTGATGAGGTAGATCCGCCCGCGCGGACTGTCGAGCTCGTCACCCAGCACCTGGTAGGTCGGGCAGGTCGCGGTGCAGAACCCGCAATGCACGCAAGAGCGCAGAATCTCGTTCGATCGTGCGATCCCGGGGTCCGCCAGCTGTTCAGGCGTGAAGGTCGTCTGCATCAGCCCATCATCCCGCGATTGAGAATGTCCTTCGGGTCGAAGGTTGCCTTCAACCCGGCGACCAGCGCCGCCACCTCGGGCGACTCGGGCGGAAAGACCGGAGCGCCCTGACCGCGCACCAGCGTCGCATGGCCCTTTCCGGCTACCGCTGCCGCGACCTCTGCGCCGCGTCCGGGCTCGGTCAAAAGCCAGATCAGGCCCCCGCCCCAGTCCCACAACGCCGTGCCGCCCACGGCCGCCACGATCCCGGCCGCCGCAGTGGGCAGGGTGACAATCCTCCAGATCTCGCCCGGCTTGCCCTGCAAGGGCACGACATCGCGCACCCCGCGCCAGAGCGCGGCGCTTTCAGCCCCTTCGACCACTGTCGCCTCGCCCCCGGCAAGCGCCTTCAGCCGACCGACACGATAGGCGACGGACCCGGTCATGCCTTCCACCCGGATCAGGCTTCGCCCGGAATGTCGCGCTGCCCCCGAGACGTCGAAGGGCGAACCCAACGCCGCCCGCAGGCTGGCAAGCCCGGCAGCATTGTCCAGCCCCTCGACGACCAGCGTAGCCTCCGCCTCCGGCATCGCCTGCACCTTCAGGCTGACCTCGGTCATCACCCCCAGAACACCCCGGCTACCCGCCATCAGCTTCACCAGGTCATAGCCGGTGACGTTCTTCATCACCCGCCCGCCGTTGCGCACCACCGTTCCGCTGCCATCCACGAAGCGCACGCCGAGGCAGGCATCCCGCGCCGCCCCCGCCTGCACCCGGCGCGGGCCTGAGCCGTTCGCGGCCACCACCCCGCCGATGGTCGAGACTCCCTCGCGCCCGAGGATCCCGCGCAGATCCGGCGGCTCGAAGGCAAGCCGCTGCCGTTCCCCCGCCAGCACCCTTTCCACGTCCGCAAGCGGCGTGCCCGCCCGCACGACCAGCGTCAGCGCGCCCGGTTCATACAGCTCGACGCCCGAGATCCCGCCGGTCTCCAGCACCTCGCCCACCGCATGGCCCAGGGTGCGCGTCCCCCCGCCCCGCACCAGAAGGGGCCCCGCAGCCCCCGCCACGGCTTGCGCCAGTTCCGCTTCGCTCGAAGGCCGCATGTCGTGCCCTTTGCCCAAATACTCTGCGGGGGTCCGGGGGTGCAAAACCCCCGGACGGTTCAGACCGCGCGCCGCCCGGCACTGGTCTCGAGCGGAAAGACCTTGGCCGGGTTCAACAGCCATTTCGGGTCGAACACATCCTTGATACGCATCTGCGCCTCCATGTCGGCGGCCGAGAATTGCACCCCCATCAGGTCGCGCTTCTCGATCCCCACGCCGTGCTCGCCGGTCAGACAGCCGCCCACCTCGACGCAAAGCTTCAGGATCTCGGCCCCGAAAGCCTCGCATTTCTCCAGGTCGCCGGGCTTGTTGGCGTCGAACAGGATCAGGGGATGCATGTTGCCGTCGCCCGCATGGAACACGTTGCCCACGTCCAGCCCGAAGTCGCGGCTCATCTCGCCGATGCGCTTCAGCACATGCGGCAGCGACGAGACCGGGATCGTGCCATCAAGGCACATGTAATCGTTGATCTGCCCCATCGCGCCGAAGGCCGACTTGCGGCCCAGCCAGATGCGTTTCGCCTGGTCCTCGTCCTCGGCCTCGCGGAACTCCACCGGGTCATGCGCCAGAGCGATCTGGCGGATGCGGGCCAGCTGTTCGGAAATCTCGGTCTCGGACCCCTCGACCTCGATGATGAGAAGCGCCTCGCAATCCGGGTAGCCGGCCTTCGCGAAGGCCTCGGTCGCGCGGATGCAGGGGCGGTCCATGAACTCTATCGCCACCGGCAGGATGCCCGCCTTGATGATGTCGCTGACGCAGGCGCCCGCCACCTCGTTCGAATTGAACCCCACCAGCACCGGCCGCGCGCCCTCGGGCCTGGGCAGGATACGCAGGCACGCCTCGGTGACGACGCCAAGCTGACCCTCCGAGCCGCAGACCACGCCCAGAAGGTCAAGCCCCCCTGGCTCGCCCCAGGGTCCGCCCAGCGTGACCACGGTCCCGTCCATCCGGACCAGCGTCACGCCTAGGAGGTTGTTCGTCGTCACCCCGTATTTCAGGCAATGCGCCCCGCCCGAGTTCATCGCGATGTTCCCGGCAATCGCGCAGGCCAGCTGGCTGGAAGGGTCGGGGGCGTAGAAGAACCCGTCAGCCTCGACCGCGCCGGTAACCGACAGGTTGGTGCGGCCCGCCTGCACCCGGATGAAACGGTTCTCGTAATCCGTTTCCAGCACCGCGTTCATCCGCGCGATCCCGAGGATCACGCTGTCTGCTGTCGGCATCGCCCCGCCGGCAAGGCTGGTCCCCGACCCGCGCGGCACCACCGGCACGCCTTCTTCCCAACAGACCTTCAGCACCGCCGAGACCTCTTCGGTCGTGCGCGGCAGGACTGCGGCAAGCGGAGGGCAACGGTAGGCGGTCAGCGCATCGCATTCATAGGCGCGCAGCTCCTCGGGCGCGTCGATCAGCCCGTCGGCCGGCAAAACCGCCCGCAGCCGGGCCAGAATGGCCGCCCTTCGCCCCAGTACGCCCCGATCCGGTTCCGGCATCTGCATGGCAATCCCCCCTGACTGGTAAACAAATATAACCAATTTCGCCAGATGACAAGGAAAAACCCCAGCCCTACTGTGCCGGTCCATGACAATGGACCTTGCCGCGATCCCCGGGCTCGACCTCACCCTGCTGGGCCTTCTGCTCGCCGCCTGGCTTGCCGCGGGCTGGATCAGCGAGCATCCGCCCCGCGCCCTGCCCTCTGTCTCCTGGCTGATGGAGGACTACCGGCGCGACTGGATGCGCACTTTCGTCACCCGTCAGCCGCGGATCTTCGACGCCACGCTGATCGACTCCTTGCGCCAGGGGACGGCCTTCTTCGCCTCGGCCTGCATGATCGCCATCGGCGGCGGGGTGGCGGTGATCGGCAATGCGGCGGCTGTGCAGCGGCTGGCCGAAGGGTTGCCGATCGCGGACGGGCCGGATGTCGCGGTCAAGATGCTGCCGGTGATCGGTTTCCTCGCCAATGCGTTGTTGAAGTTCGTCTGGGCGCACCGGCTGTTCGGTTACTGCTCGATCCTGATGGCCGCCGTGCCGAACGACCCGGAAGACCCGCGCGCCTTCCACCGGGCCGGTCAGGCGGCCGAGATCAACATCACCGCCGCGAAAAGCTTCAACCGGGGTCTGAGGTCGATCTACTACGCGCTGGCCGCCCTCGGCTGGCTTCTCGGCCCCTGGGGCCTTGCCGCGGGAACGGTGCTTGCGACCGCGATCCTGATCCGCCGCGAATTCGCCAGCACCTCACGCCGGGTGATCCTGGCCCGCGAGCCTTAGCGCCACCTGCCCCGCCACCGCCTCGCCCGAGAGCCGCGCCCCGGCGGCCGTCTGCTTCAGCCCCCCGGCGAGGGCCTCGCCTGCGAACCAGACCCGCTCGCCCACGGGATCCTTCAGCACCTCGCGGGCATGGGCCTTGCCCGGACGCGCGGCGGCATAGCCGCCCCGGACATGGCGCTCGGCGCCCCAGTTGGTCATTGTCCCGTGCCGCACCGCGCGGCGCACGTCGGATCCGAAGAGATCCGCCAGCCGGTCGGTCACGAAATCCACGGCCGCCGCCGCGCCCGCCGCCTCCATCTCCCAGGCGAAATCGCCGCCGACGAAACCGACCATCAGGTCAAGATCGAAGGGAAAGGCCAGGAAGTAGAGATCATGCCGCGCATGGCGCTCGATCAGCAGATCGTCAAAGGGCTTCAGGCCCAGCCGCGTGCCTTCGATCCGCACGGGAATCTTGGTCAGGAGCCCCATCGGCAGGTCGAAGATCGCTTCCTGGTGGCCCGCGGGCAGGTCGGGAGTGAAGGCGATGTCCTCGAAGGCCAGCACACCGGTCGAGACGGTGACGATCACGGCTTGCGCGCGGATCGTGCCCCGCGCCGTCTCGACCTCCACTCCCGGCCCGTCCCAGCGGATGCGGCGCACCGGGCAGTCCAGCGTCACCGGCACATCCGCGCCCCAGCGGTGAATCAGCGCGCCGAAACCCTCTCTGGTGAAATAGTTCGGGTCCAGATCCGCTGCGGCCTTGTAGTCCGCGATGGAGATCTCGTCGTCGTCCGCGCCGAAGTCCATCGGGCCGGCAAAGGTGGAATTCGCCCGCAGGCAATGGCAGTCGGCGATCACGCTCGACAGCCGGTCATCCGGCCCCTCATGCGCCTCGAGACAGGCCCGCAGCGCCGTATCCGCGGCGGCCACACGCGCCATCTCCTCATCGCTCGCCGGACGTTTGCCGAACCAAAGGCGGTCCAGCCCCATGTCATGGTGAAAGAGCGTCCAGCCTGCGGCCTGAGCCTCGGGGAAGAACGGGTTGCGGTCGGCGGCATGCAGCCAGGCGCACCCGATGTCGAAGGGAACGCCGAAGTCCGAGTTCGTCGTCCAAGCCCGCCCACCGATCCGGCCCATCGCCTCGACAACATGGAAGGACCGCCCCGCCGCCCGCAGCCGCTTTGCCGCCCCAAGCCCCGCGCACCCTGCCCCCACGATGACCACATCGACATACGTCATATCGAAATCCCCCAGCCTGAAATGGCTACAGGATGCCTCCATGCGCGATTCGGGCCAAGGACCGACCGGACAGCCGGTCCACGGTGCGGCGCGTCGATCCCTCGCCGAAGACATCGCACGGGGACGCTTCATCTCGAGGTTCAGCGGGCCCCTCGGGTCTTGCCGACAAAGCGATCGCCCGAGACGATCGGCAAGGCGCCGGATCGGAATGCACCCGCCAAGCAAGCCATTCGATTTTCAGCCATTTGGGGGATCCAGTGGTGCCCAGAGCCGGAATCGAACCAGCGACACGCGGATTTTCAATCCGCTGCTCTACCAACTGAGCTATCTGGGCACCGGTTGGTGGGCGGGTGATACTCAAGGGGCGGGGGGCTGTCCAGAGGGAAAACGCCCCTCAATGCGGCTTTGGCGGCGAGCGGTCGTCGGAGATGTCATCGGCCTCTTCCTCGGTCCCGGCAGGGATGCGGTAGCCCTCGGTCAGCCAGCGGCCAAGGTCCACGTCGGCGCAGCGGCGCGAGCAGAAGGGGCGGTAGGCGGCGACAGCGGCCTTGCCGCAGATCGGGCAGGTCATGGCAAGAGCTCCGACAGGGGCAGACGGTCGCGCTTGCGGGTCAGTTCGTAAAGTCCCAGCGTCGTCCAGCCAGCAAGGTTCGCCTCGCCGTCTGCCTTGAAGGCGGCCTTCAGCACCTGATCCAGGATGTGCCGGTCGCGCTTGGGCATCGGGGCGAAGTCCACCACCACCTGCCCGCCGAGGCCGCGCAGCCGCAACTGGCGCGGCAAGTCGCGGGCGGCAGCCACATTGGCCTTGAGCGCCGCGGCAGGCGACGTGTCGGGGCCGGTGTTCACATCGACCG
>JBKBJC010000051.1:0-15786 GCA_046294075.1 Tabrizicola sp.
CGGGCGATGCCACGGATCGGGGCTGCGTCCTGGGCATCGAAGCCCGAGCCGAGCCGGATGTAGCGGTCGTCCGGGCAGCAGCGGTTGGCTGGATCGAAACCCACCCAGCCAAGGCCCGGGACATGCAGTTCCGCCCAGGCATGGGCTGCCTCGTGCGCCGCGCCGTCCTGTGTGGCGAAGAGATAGCCAGAGACATAGCGCGCCGGGATCCCGCGGGTCCGGGAAACGGCGATCAGCGCATGGGCATGGTCCTGGCAGACGCCTTCACCGAGCGCCAGCGCCTCGGCAGCGGTGGTATGGGCATGGGTGACGCCGGGACGGTATGCAATCGCGTCGGAAACGGCCTGCGACAGTGCATGCGCCAGCGACAGGCAATCAGTCCCGGACGCTGAGGCCGCAAGTCCGGCAAGGGCCACGTCGATCCGGGTGGGCCCGGTCTCGCGCAGGTAGCAGTCGGGGGCCACGGTCTCGCGGTGGCCGCGCAGGACGCCGGACATGTCCTCGGTTTCCACCGTGCCGCGCACCTGCACGGCGACCTCGGTCACCGGTCCGGCGATGGTCCAGCCCTGCACCACATCCCCTGCCCCGTCGCGGTGACGTGCCCCCCTGATACCGCCGGTCACCGTCACCTCCCAGTCGATGATCTTCTGGCCGGCGAAGGCTGACGGGGTCAGCCGGTGGCTCTGCACGACCGAGCGAACGGGGGCGTCGTAGCTGTAGCTGGTCAGATGATCTACGGTCAGGCGCATCAGCGCATCTCTCCGCTGAGGTAGCTGTCATGGATCGCGGTCGCCAGGGCTGCGGTCTCGGTGATGTAGCGGGTCAAGAACTCGTGCAGGCCCTCCTCGAAGATCATCTCGACGGTGGTGCCTTCGATCCCCGAAAGCAGGGCGCGGGCACAGTCCTGGGCCCGGGTGTCGCGGCCATAGGCCTTTGCGATCCGGCCAAGATGGTTGACGAGGCCCGCGGTACAGGTGGCCAGCGACCGCGGCGATTGCGGGTTGCGGATCAGGAAGTCGGCGATCTTCATTGCCGTCACCTCGCCGCCATAGGCCCAGTGGAAGGCCCGCTGCGCCCCCATGGCGCGCAGAAGCGTGGACCACTGGTAATTGTCGAGGCCGGAGCCCACGAAATCGACGCGTGGCAGAAGGACGTAGTACTTGACGTCCATCAGCCGTGCGGTGTTGTCGCCGCGTTCGAGGTAGTAGCCGATGTTCAGGAAGTTGAACCCGTCATCGCGCAGAAGCGTCGCGTCGATGGCACCGCGCAGCATGGCCGCATGGCGCATGGTCCAGTCGGTCAGCCGCGACAGTTCCAGCGTGGAGCGTTCCGCGCGTTCCAGCTGGCGCAACTCCTGAAAGGCGGTGTTCAGCGCGTCCCAGACCTGGGTCGTCAGCGCGGTGCGGACGATGCGGCCATTCTCGCGTGCGGCGGTGATGCAGCTGGCAATGGAAGAGGGATTGTCGCGGTCGAAGAACAGGAAGCTTTCGATGTTGCGCTGGACCGGATCGCCATACTTGGCCGCGAAGGCATGGGCCATGCCGGTGGCCTGCAACAGGCTGTCCCATTCGCTGCGGTAGCCCTGGGCCGAGGGCAGAAGGCTGATCCGGCTGCCCACTTCCAGAAGCCGCGCGACGGTATCGGCGCGTTCCATGTAACGGGCGATCCAGTAGAGATTGTCGGCGGTGCGGCTCAGCATCCGGTCACTCCGCCAGAACCCAGGTATCCTTGACCCCGCCGCCTTGCGACGAGTTCACCACGAGGGACCCTTCCTTCAGCGCGACACGGGTCAGCCCGCCGGGGACCAGCTCGATCCGTTCGCCCACCAGGCAATAGGGGCGCAGATCGACATGGCGCGGTGCCACGCCCTCCTCGACGAAGGTCGGGACGGTGGACAGGGCCAGCGTCGGCTGGGCGATGTAGTTGCCGGGGTCCTCGGCCAGTTTCGCGCGGAAGCGTTCGATCTCGTCCCTTGACGCCTTGGGGCCGACCAGCATCCCGTAGCCGCCCGAGCCGTGAACCTCTTTCACCACCAGGTCGGGCAGGTTTGCCAGGACGTGCTTCAGGTCCTCGTCCCGGCCGCATTGCCAGGTGGGCACGTTCTGCAGGATCGGCTCTTCGCCGAGATAGAAACGCACCATGTCGGGGACATAGGTGTAGACCGCCTTGTCGTCAGCCACCCCTGCCCCGGGCGCCGAACAGATCGAGACCCCGCCCGAGCGGTAGACATCCATCAGGCCGGGGATCCCGAGCATCGAGTCGGGGCGGAAGCAGAGCGGGTCGAGATAGGCGTCGTCGATGCGCCGGTAGATCACGTCCACCCGCTGCGGGCCTTCCGTGGTGCGCATCCAGACATGTTCGCCTTCCACGAACAGGTCCTGGCCTTCCACCAGCTCGACCCCCATCAGGTCGGCCAAGAGCGAGTGTTCGTAGTAGGCGCTGTTGAAATGGCCGGGGGTGAGGATCACAATCGTAGGCTCTCCCTTGCACTTCACCGGCGCGACACTGGCCAGGGTGCGGCGCAGTTTCTCGGAATAGGTGTCCACGGGCTCGATCCGGTTCTCGCGGAACAGGTCGGGGAACATCCGCATCATGATCTCTCGGCTTTCCAGCATGTAGCTGACGCCCGAAGGCGTGCGGCAGTTGTCCTCGAGGACATGGAACTGATCCGGGCCGGTGCGGACGATATCGACGCCGACGATGTGGGAATAGACGCCCTTGGGCGGCACGAAACCGACGACGGCCTTCTCGTAGGCCTCGTTGCGATAGACCAGGTGCCCAGGGATGCGCCCGGCGCGGATGATCTCGCCCCGACCATAGACATCGACGAGGAAGGCGTTCAGCGCCCGCGCCCGCTGCTTGATGCCGCGTTCAAGCCTTGCCCATTCCGCGCCGGAAAACACGCGCGGGAACATGTCGAAGGGGATCAGACGGTCAGGGTCGCCGCCCTCGCCATAGACCGCGAAGGTGATGCCGATGCGGCGGAACAGGGCCTCGGCCTCGGCCTGTTTCAGGCTGCGGAGCTCTTCGGGCATCTGCGCCACCCAGTCCTGCAAACGCGCATAGGGTGCCCTGACCTCGGTCCCCTGATACATCTCGTTGAACTGGCCCACCATGTCCCCCTGCACGTCCTGCCCCGACTAGAGCAGAGGCGGCGCGAGGGGAAAAGCATTACCGGAAGGATTGCGCCCGCAGCCTGACCAGATGCCCAAGTTTTGAGCAGATCATCCGCGGGCTTTCGGCAGAGCCTGCCGGTCAGGGTCGGGGCAGATGCGGCGCCACGACCGCCTCGACCCGGGCGGCGACGGTTTCGGGGTCGCCGCTTGCATCTATCACGCGGAATCGCGCATGGCGGCCGGCCAGGGCCAGGAAGCCGTTGCGAGCCTTTTGCTGGAAGCCCAGCCCCATGTCCTCGAAGCGCAGTTCGGCGCCGGCGCGGGCCTGGGCACGGGCGAGACCAAGGCCGGGGTCGATGTCGAACAACAGCGTGAGGTCCGGCTCGACCCCGATCATCAGCTCGTGCAGGCGGTCCACCACCGGGGCCAGGTCACCCCGGGTGATGCCCTGGAAGATCCGGGTGGAATCGGCAAATCGGTCGGTGATGACGATCTCGCCCCGCGCCAGCGCGGGACGGATGGTCCTTTCCAGATGGTCGCGCCGCGCGGCGGTGAAGAGCAGGATCTCGGTCTCCGCCGACCAGCGGTCGGTGGCGCCTTCGAGGACCAGCCGGCGGATCTCCTCGGCGCCCGGGCTGCCGCCGGGTTCGCGCGTCAGGGTGACGGCGTGGCCGCGCTGGCGCAGGGTCTCGGCCAGAAGCCGCCCCTGTGTCGACTTGCCAGAGCCGTCAATGCCTTCCAGCGAAAGGAAGAGCCCCGCCATTCAGCTGGCCGGCGCCCCGAGATAGCGGGCGTAGAGCGCCCCGGCCGCCGTGGTCAGCCGCCCGACGAACCCGGCCCGGCCGACATCGGCCTCGGCCACCAGCGGCACCTTGCGGTCGGGAAGGTCGGGCGCGTGCACGATCAGTTCCGCGACCGGCGTCCCCTTGGCGACAGGTGCAATCAGCGGGCCGTTGTAGACCACCTCGGCGGTCAGGCTTTCCTGGACAAGCGCCGGCACCAGAAGGCGGATGTCCTCGGCCGGAACGAGACCAACGGTCGGGGCGGCGCCCAGGTGCACCTCGGCCTCGGCAACCCGGACGCCGGACTTGACGATGGTCTTTTCCGAGAATTGCCGGAAGGCCCAGCCGACGATGCGCTCTGCCTCTTCGGCGCGCGCCTTCTCGCTGGACAGGCCGGTGATGACGAAGATGATGCGCCGGTCGCCCTGCTTTGCCGATCCGACCAGACCGTAGCCGGCCTCCTGTGTGTGCCCGGTCTTCAGCCCGTCGGCCCCGACGCCCAGTTCCAAAAGCGGGTTGCGGTTGCGCGCGTTGGCCGGCGCGCGGTTCTTGTAGTTGAACTCGGTCTCGGCGAAGATCGGATAATACTCGGGGAAATCCTGGATCAGGCGGCGGGCCAGTATGCCAAGGTCGCGCATCGACATGCGGTGGTTCGGATCGGGCCAGCCGCTGGCATTGGCGAAGGTCGATGCCGTCATCCCGAGCGCGCGCGCGCGTTCCGTCATCTGCCGGGCGAAGGCCTCTTCCGTTCCGGCAAGCCCTTCGGCCACCACGACGCAGGCATCATTGCCCGAATTCACGATCATGCCGTGGATCAGCTCGTTGACGGTCGGTCGGTCGGTTTCCTGCAGGAACATGGTGGAGCCGCCCATCGCCTTGGCGCGCGACGAGACCGCAAAGGGCGTGTCCATCGTGACGCGGCCATCTTTCAGCGCCTCGAACAGCATGTTGATGGTCATCAGCTTGGACATCGACGCGGGCGGCACGGGCTGATCGGCGTTCTTGTCCATCAGCACGGTGCCCGTCGTCACGTCGTAGACCCAGGCAGCGGTCGCGGCGGTCTCGAATGCGCGCGCCGGCAAGGCGGCAAGCGCAAGGGCAATGAGGGAAAGGACAAGGCGCAGACGGTTCAGCATGGCGGACGGTCCCTGCTCACTTCAGGAAATAGGCGTCGGCGAACCCGGCGGCCTTGATCTTCTTCAGCACGGCCTCGTCGCCCTGGACGACCACGCCCCAGACCGCCTGGCCGCCCTTTTCGGACTTCTGCGGTGTCGCGGTCAGGCCGATCCTGGCCAGAGCCTCGGCCGCACGTCTGGCGTTCTCCTCCTTCGAGAACGAGGCAACCTGGATCGGCCGGATGCGGCCGCTGGCGACCGCGGGAGCAGCCGCCGTATCGGCGGATGCCGCGGGCTTGGCCGCAGGGGCCGGGGCTGCGCCGACGACCTTGCGGGTGCCTGCTGCTTCGGGCTTGCCGGCAACAACCTCGGGCTTGCGAGCGTCGAGCGGTGCGGCTTCGATCGGGGCCACGGCTACCGCCTCGGCGGTGGCCGTCGGGGCCGCGCCGGCCGCGGCCGCCCCGCCGGAGGCCATCGCGGCATCCGCCTCGGCGGCAGAGGCTGCGGCCTTGGCCTCGGCCGCGGCGCGTTTCTTGGCTTCGCGCGCCGCCTTGGCCTCGGCCCGGCGTTCCTTCCAGGTCTTGCGCTTCGGCGCCTCGTCCGCCGCAGCCACCGCAGCGCCGGCCACCGCAGCGCCGGCCACTGTGGCGTCCGCGGCGGCCGCGCCGGAAGCCGGAGCCGGGGCGCCAGCCTTCGCGGCGGCCGGGGCGGCGCCTGCCGGTTTCCCGGCATCGACAGCCGCCAGCGCGGCGGAGGCAATGGCGGCGGCCTCGCCCGGCTTGGCATCGTCCCGCTTTGCATCGCCCGGCTTTGCAGTTGCCATCGGCGGAGCAACCGTAGCGGGCGCCGGTGCAGGCGAGGCCTTGACCTCTTCCTTGCGCAGCGCGATCACCCGGATCTCGGTCGGCTGGCCGGCAAGGATTCCCAGCGCCTCTGCCGCATCGGATGACAGCTGAAGCCGCGGCCCGGGATTTTCCCGCTCGCGCCGGAACAGCGCCCCGGTCACCGATTGCCCGGTTGCCTGGTTGACGATCAGCGCGCGTTCCGGGTTCGTCACTTCGGGCGCGGCGACCCAGATGCCACCCAGCGAGGGCCGACCATCCCACAGTGCCTTTTCGGTCGCCTGAAAGACTTCGGGCGCCTCGACATCCCGAGTTCCCGCCTTCTTGCCGCCCGGAGCCGCGGCAAAGGGCACACCGCCCGCTCCCGCGGCATCTCCGCCGCCCTCGACGCATCCCGTCAGCAGACCCGCTGCCGCCAGGCCGATGATCGTGAACCGAAGTCCCGCTCGTGCCATCTTCCGCCCTCAAGTGTGCGCGGTCTGCGCGCCGCGCTTTACCGATGATGTTTCCCTGTGTCCGGACGCTTGAGCCCGAGGCCCGTGTCGCCGCCTTTTTTCCACAAGGTCCGCCTGCAAGTTGTGGTCAGCATACTGCCTTGCGCAAGCGGTGGGAAGGGCAGAGGCGATCTGTTGCCCTCACGATCAGCGGAATTCGCCGCTGGAGCGGCTTTCGGACGGGCTTTCAGAATCGAGCCGGGGCGGATATGCCGCCGCCACGACCCCGGCCAGCCGCGGGGCGCAAGGAAGTGTGGCCGAGTGGTTTAAGGCTCTGGTCTTGAAAACCAGCGTGGGGGGAACCCCACCGTGGGTTCGAATCCCACCGCTTCCGCCACCTTGCAGCGCCGGGGTGCGCAGGCGCGGCCGGACGATCCCGCGCCCTGGCAGCTTGAGTTTGGCGGACGACGCACATACAGCTTGGGAACCAAGGAAGGACCGCCCCATGCGCATTCACCAGGATCTCGCCGACACGATCGGGAACACGCCGCTCTTGAAGCTGAGGAAAGCCTCGGAAATGACCGGCTGCACCATCCTCGGCAAGGCAGAGTTCATGAACCCCGGCCAGTCGGTCAAGGACCGGGCCGCGCTGTTCATCATCAGGGATGCAATCGCGAAGGGCCTGCTGAAGCCGGGTGGGACCATCGTCGAGGGGACGGCGGGCAATACCGGGATCGGGCTGGCGCTGGTCGGGGCCTCGATGGGCTTCCGCACGGTGATCGTGATCCCGGAGACGCAAAGCCAGGAAAAGAAGGACATGCTGCGGCTGGCGGGGGCAGAGCTGGTGCAGGTCCCGGCCGCCCCCTACCGCAACCCGAACAACTATGTCCGCTATTCCGGCCGTCTGGCCGAGGCGCTGGCCAAGACCGAACCCAACGGCGCGATCTGGGCCAACCAGTTCGACAACGTGGCCAACCGCCAGGCGCATATCGAGACCACGGGGCCGGAAATCTGGGAGCAGACCGGCGGCAAGGTGGACGGCTTCATCTGTGCCGTGGGCTCGGGCGGGACGCTGGCGGGCGTCGGCATGGCGCTGCAACCGAAGGGCGTGAAGATCGGCCTTGCCGACCCCGAAGGCGCGGCGCTGCACAGCTATTACACCACCGGCAAGCTGGAGGCGCCCGGCACGTCCATCACCGAGGGCATCGGCCAGGGCCGGATCACCGCCAACCTGGAAGGGTTCACCCCCGATTGCAGCTACCGCATCCCCGATGCCGAGGCGCTGCCGATCATCTTCGACCTGCTGATGGAGGAAGGGCTCTGCATGGGCGGCTCCACCGGCATCAACATCGCCGGCGCGATCCGCATGGCGAGGGAAATGGGGCCGGGCAAGACCATCGTCACCATCCTGTGCGACTACGGCAGCCGGTATCAGTCCAAGATCTACAACCCGACCTTCCTCAGGGAAAAGGGCTTGCCGGTTCCCGGCTGGCTTGACCAGCCCGGCCGCGCCATTCCCACGGTCTACGAAGACGCATGAGGCGGCTTCTCCTCTGGCTGGTCCTGGGGCTGGGGCTGACGCTGGCGGGAGCGCCGGTGCCGGCGCAGGACCAGGCGGGGACGGCGCCGGAGGTCGAGGCGCCGGCCGCGAAAGGAACCGAGCTTGACTACGCGCTCTGGGAGCGGATGGCCGAGCGGGCCGAGACCGAGATCGAGGATCGCGACACCGCGTCCGAGCGGCTGGAGGAAATCCGCGGACAGCTGGCCAAATGGCGCGCGGCGCTTCTGGGCGCGCAAAGCGCGAATTCCGCCCGCATCGCCACCCTGCGCCAGCAGATCGACGCCCTGGGACCCGCCCCGACCGATGGGGCGGTCGAGGCCGACGAGATTTCGGCTCGCCGGCAGGAACTGGCCAGCCAGCTGGTGAAGGCCCAGGCCCCCGGCATCGCCGCCGAGGAAGCCTATCGCCGCGCGGACGGCCTGATCGACGAGATCGACCGCACCCTTCGCGAACGGCAGGCCGACAAGCTGTTGCAGCTCTGGCCCTCGCCGCTGAACCCCGCCAACTGGCCCGAGGCCGCCATCGGTCTGGCCGACACGGTGCAGCGGCTGTGGGACGAGAGTGCGGAGGCCTGGAACCGGCCGGCGGCGCGGCAAGAACTGTTCGACAACCTGCCGCTGATCATGGTCCTGGTCGTCGTCGCCTTTGCACTGGTGATCTATGTGCGGCGCTGGATCGAGAGCTTTGCCGAGCGCTTGCAGCTTGGCGCCTCGGTCCGGGGGCGGCATTTCTGGTCGCTGATCGCGTCCCTGGGCGGGATCGTTCTGCCCTCGCTGGGCGTGGTGGCGCTGTCCTGGGCGCTTCTGGCGAGCGGTATGCTGGGCGAGGTCGGCACGCTGATCGCCGTCGCCCTGCCCTTCGCCGGGATCATCGTGTTCACCTTCGCCTGGCTTGGCACGCGGGTGTTCCCGAGGGTCCAGGACGGCGACGCGGTCCTGCCGCTGACGCCCGAGCGGCGCGCCGAGGGACGCTTCCTGTCGGTGCTGACGGGCCTCGTCATGGCGGCCGACCTGCTGCGCGGAGCGGCGATGGATGCGCAGGCCTATTCGGACGCGACCACCTCGGTGATGTCCTTCCCGATCCTCCTGACCGGGGGGCTGGTACTGATCCGCCTTGGCCGGACCCTGCGCGGGATCGCCGAGGCCGATGCACGCGGCGCGAGCTATGGGCTGCGGCTAATCCAGCTTCTGGCGCGGGGGCTGACCGTGGTCGGCATTGCCGGCCCGGTTCTGGCGGGCTTCGGCTATGTCCAGGCCGCCCAGGCGCTGATCTACCCCGCAATGCTGTCCTTTGCGCTGATCACCTTCCTGTTCATCCTGCAACGCCTGATCGGCGACGGCTGGGCGCTCATCACCCGCTCGGAACAGGCGGCGCGCGACGGTCTGGTGCCGGTGCTGGCGGGCTTTGCCCTGGCGATCGCCTCGCTGCCTCTGCTGGCGTTGATCTGGGGCGCGCGCGCCTCGGACCTGACCGAGCTCTGGACGCGCTTCACCGAGGGCTTCCAGCTGGGCGGCACGCGCATCTCGCCGTCGAACTTCCTGGTCTTCGCTGCCATCTTCCTGGTCGGCTACATGCTGACGCGTCTGTTCCAGGGGGCGTTGCGCACCACGATCCTGCCGAAAACGAGGATGGAGCCGGGCGGTCAGAACGCCCTTGTTGCCGGTGTCGGCTATGTCGGGATCTTCCTCGCCGGGCTGATCGCGATCAATGCGGCAGGCCTCGACCTGTCGGGTCTGGCCATCGTCGCCGGTGCCCTTTCGGTCGGTATCGGTTTCGGCCTGCAGAACATCGTTTCGAACTTCATCTCCGGGATCATCCTGTTGATCGAGCGCCCGGTCAGCGAGGGCGACTGGATCGAGGTCGGCAACGTGCAGGGCAAGGTGCGGGCCATCTCGGTCCGTTCCACCCGGATCGAGACCTTCGACCGCAACGACGTGATCGTGCCGAACGCCGATCTGATCACCGGCCGGGTGACGAACTGGACGCGCTTCAACCTGTCGGGTCGGCTTATCGTCCCGGTCGGCGTGGCTTTCGGATCGGACACCCGCAAGGTCGAGCGGGTGCTGCGCGAGATCGCCGAAGCGCAGCCTCTCGCGATCCTGAAACCGCCACCGATGGTTGTCCTGATGGGGTTCGGAGCGGACGCCATCCAGTTCGAGATCCGGATGATCCTGCGCGATGTCAACTTTTCGCTGGCGGTGCGAAGCGAGGTCAATCATCAGATCGTGCAGAGGTTCGCGGAAGAAGGCATCGAGATTCCCTTTGCGCAAAGCGATGTCTCGCTTCGCAACGTCGACGAGATTTCCCGCGCTCTTGCGACCCTGCTGGGCCAGTCAGGCGCGACGCGCCGCGTCACCGGGGAAGATGTTCCAGCCACCGGGGATGCCGGAACCGGAGCCGCTGCGAAAGCGCCGGAGCCTCAGCCGAAGGATGACAGCGGATGACGACCGAACTCCTGTTCCGTATCGATTCCTACCAGACAACAGCGGATTGCCGCATTGTCGGCCACACGCCCGAAGGCGGTCTGATCGTCGACCGCTCGGTCTTCTATGCCACCGGTGGCGGCCAGCCCGGTGACAGCGGCGTGCTGGACTGGGGCGGCACCCGGATGCCGATCGCAACCGCGCTGAAGGTCGATGACGGCATCGCCCTGATCCCGGCCGAGCCCGCACCGATGCCCCCCATTGGCGCCCCCGCCCGCCAGCAGATCGACTGGGGACGCCGGCACCGGCACATGCGGATGCACACCGCGCTGCATCTTCTGTCGGTGGTCATCCCCCTGCCCGTGACCGGCGGCCAGATCGCGGCCGACAAGGGACGGCTCGACTTCGACATGCCAGACCCGCCCGGCGACGTGGCCGCGCTGGAAGAAGAGCTGAACAGCCTGATTGCGCGCAACCTGACGGTCAGCGAGCAATGGATCACGGATGAGGAGCTGCTGGCCAGCCCCGGTCTCGTCAAGACCATGTCGGTGCGCCCGCCCATGGCCCAGGGCCGCGTGCGTCTGGTGCGCATTTCGGACGGCGAAACGCTGATCGACCTTCAGCCTTGCGGCGGCACCCATGTCCGTCGGACCGGCGAAATCGGCCGGGTCGAGATCGGCAAGATCGAAAACAAGGGGCGCCAGAACCGCCGCGTGTCGGTCCATCTGGCCTGAGGCGGCCGTCCGCGCCCCCGCGCGGGGCCAGCGAGATGCGACCCGGCCACTGGAAAACGGCCTCGTCGCCAGATAGCCCCTTGAAGAGCCGACCAAACCCGGAGTATCAGCGCGCGACGGACAGTTGGCCGAGTGGTCGAAGGCGCACGCCTGGAAAGTGTGTAGGCGGGGAACCGTCTCGAGGGTTCGAATCCCTCACTGTCCGCCATCATCCTTGTTTCAAACATGGACAGACGCCCCATGCAGCGCGGAAATAGTCGTGTTTTCAAAGGGCTTTGTTTCCCCCATGCGAACCTCTGAGACAGCGCGCCAGGCCCGTTCCGGGCTCTGAACGGCGCTCCGTCTCTGTTCGGGCGAACCTCGCCAAATTCGGTTCGGTCTGAATTTTCCTCGCCTTTCCAATGGCCTGAGTTTCAACTCCGCCAAAACTTCGGCCCCTGTGTCCATTGCTCTCAATGGGAACAGAGCCTCAACGGGCGGTAGGCGCAGCCGCTGGGTGCGCTGGACGAAGGGTGAGTAGCGGTGGCGGCATGCCCTGCATCATCAAGGTTCATGCGAATAGAGTTTTCATGGGATGGCGCTTCGCGGCCTCGCAGCCGAGTTGGATCGACTGGGCAGAGGTTTCCGGATACTGTCCCGGGGAGTTCGCAGCAGACCGGTCAGCCCGCACGCCGCAGCCGCAGTTCCCGGCCATCTGATGCAGGTCAAGGCGCCAGGCGACATGGTCGGCCAGATTGCCTCTCGTATCGAGAGGAGACATAGGATGAAAGTTGTCTTCGCGTTACTGGTCGTCTTCGCGCTGCTGGTCGGTACGTTGCTGTTATTGGCCGAAGTCGACAGACGCGCGGATCGGGCCGAGTGGGCGCGCCTGGTTGCCCTTCAGCCCCGGTCGCCGGAACGCTTCGCGCCCGAGCTGATCGCGGACCTTCCCGAACCGGCGCGGCGCTATTTCACCTTCTCCATGCTGCGCGGCACAGCCCTGTGGCGCGTGGCCGAGATCGAGATGGGCGGGCGCTTCGGCCTCGGGGACCGCACCGATCCCCGTTACCAGCCGATGCAGGCCCGCCAGATCCTCGCCGCGCTCGAGGGGCTGATCTGGATCCTGCGCACCCGGGGCGGCATGCCCTTGTCGGGCTCGGACTCGGGGCGCTGGACGCGATTCCGCCTGTTGGGCCTGATCCCGGTGGCGAGGACGGGCGGCTCCGTGGATTTCGCGCGCTCGGCCTTCGGGCGCGTTGTCGCCGAGGCGGCCTTCTGGACGCCGGCGGCGCTCCTGCCCGGACCCGGCGTAAGCTGGGAGCCAGTCGATGCCGACACCGCCCGCGTGACAGTGCGGCATGGCGATCTCGAACAGGCGGTCGAGATCACCGTCGATCCCGAGGGGCGGCCGCGGTCGGTGGTGCTGCAGCGCTGGAGCAACGCCAATCCCGACAGGACGTTCCACCTGCAGCCCTTCGGCGGTACGCTCGACGACTTCCGCGAGGTGCAGGGTTTCCGCCTGCCGTTCCGCGTCGAGGGCGGCAACTTCTTCGGGACGGAGGACTATTTCACCTTCTTCGTCGCCGAGGTGTCGGCGATCCGCTTCCCGCAGCCCTGAGCGGCCGCGCGCCGGGGGGCATCCCGCGCGGGGGCGGGCATCCTCAGCTACGCCTCCCCGGCGCGAGTGACAGCGCGAGAAGGCCTGCGCCCGCCACAACAGACCCCGCGCCAAGCCAGGGCCAGAGACCGGGCAGGCTCGAGAACAGGAAGAGGTAGTCGCGGTTCGCGGCCCAGGCCGGCCAGAGGATCAGCCCCGCCGCGACCCCGCCGACCACGAGCCGCAGCGCGGGTGCGGGACGGCAGCCGCGGAATGCCCGCCAGAACGCCAGCCCCGCCGTCGCGAACGCCAGCGCGATCGCAATGCGCGCCGCCTGTTCCGCCAGCAGGATGCGCACCATGCCGACCGGTTCGACCCCTAGACTGTCCGACCAGTCGCGCAGGATCGCGGCGAAGAGCGGCCAGGCGCGCTGGCTGTTCGACAGCGGCACGATGCCCGCGCCGGTCTCGGGCACCAGATGCATGTGGCTAATCCAGTCGTAGCCCTGGCCGCCGTGCCAGACTGCCCTGCGTCCGTCCGACAGCGTTTCGGTGAAATGCCCCAGCCCGTAGCCTTCGGCCACGCGGCCGAAAAGGCCGCCCACGGCGACGGCGGGGTGGTGCAGCGAGGCCACGCCGTCGGCTGTCAGGACGTCCTGCCGTGCCCCCGCCATGCCCGCCGCGGCGAAGCGCGCCATGTCTGTCGCGGTGGCGAGCAGCCCGCCCGAGGCATGGGCCGGATAGACATAGGGCGCGACGGGGCGGCCGTGCAGATCATGGCCCACGGGCATCTCTACCCCCGTCGGCACGAAGCCCGCGCGCGTCATGCCGAGCGGCGCCAGAACCTCACGCACCATGAAGTCGGCGAACTGCTCGCCGACGCAGTCCTCGACGACAAGCTCGAGCAGGTTGTACCCGGTATAGGAATAGGAGAAATGGCCCCCAGCTGCGGGCATCACTTGGAAGTCCTGCGCAACATGCGCAGGCAGGTCCGGCATCGCCGCCCCGGGCGCGAAGCGCTGCGAGAAATCACCAAGATCGATGCCGGCCGTATGTGTCAGCAGCGCCCGCGGCGTGATCTCGCCCGCTTCGGGCGGCCGCCGCCACCGATGCAGACAGTTGGCCACGGGCGCATCGAGGTCGAGCCGCCCGGTCTCGGCCAGCCGCATGGCGCTCCAGGCGGTGACCGGCTTGGACAGCGACTCGACCCGGAACAGCGCATCCGCCGTCAGCGGCCGGCCGGCGGCGGGATCGGCCGTGCCGAAGGCCGCGGTCCAGACCGGGGTACCGCCCTCGATCAGCACCACGACCAAGCCCGCCACTCCGTCCGCCGCAAGACGCGCGGGGATGGTTTCGCCCAACCGTTCGGAAAGCGCCTCGCCGTCGGCACTGGCCGGCGACACGGCAAGCGTCGCAGCAATCGTCGCTAGGACGGCCGCCGCCGGGCGCAGGCGGGCGATTGCACATCTCCTCACGGATTCGAGACCCGCAGCACGAGCTTGCCGGGCACCGTGCCGGCCTCGAGGCGCCGATGCGCCTCGCGCACCGCCTCGAGCGGCAGGACCTCGGCGATGACCGGGGCGATCTGCCCGGCAGCCAGCATTGCGAACAGCCGTTCCAGATCCGCGCGGAACCAGTCGGGGTGCCGCCGGCGCAGTGCGCCGATGGAGTAGAAGGCGGTGGCATGGCCGTTGGGCAGCCAGTCCCACAGCTTGAGCTTCACGAAGTCGAGGGGGATGGATCCGCCATGCCCCAGGACCGCGTTCTGGAACCCGTAGGCGACGAGGAGGCCACCCGGTTTCAGGGCGTGCAGCGACCGCGAGAGGCTGTCGCCGCCGAGCGGGTCGAAGACCGCATCGACCCCGCCCCCCGTGGCGGCGAGAAGGACGGCCTCGTCCGCCTCCGCCGCGATCGGGGTGGCGCCGAGGCTGCGGATCAGGTCGTGCTTGGCCGCGACATCCGTGCCGAAGGCCGCGACCCCGGCAACGCGCGCAAGCTGGAGCATGGCCGTGCCGACCGCCCCGCCTGCGCCGTGGATCAGCAGGCTCTGCCCCGGCGCGAGCTTCGCCACCCGGTGCAGCATCTGGAAGGTCGTCACGCCCGAGAGGATCACGTCAAGCGCCCGACATCCGGCACGGTCTCCGGCACCGGGGTCAGCCGGCCCTCGGGCAGACAGATGTATTCGGAATTGGCGCCGGTGGTGGTCAGGTCGGCCACGCGGTCGCCCGGCCGGAACCGCTCCGCTCCGGGCCCCGCGGCATCGACGACCCCCACCATGTCGTAGCCGGGGGTGAAGGGGGGCTCTCCTTCACGTCCGGATACATCCCCTTGCGGATCATCACGTCGGTGAAGGCGGCGGAGGTCACGAGCACCCGGATGCGGACTTCGCCCGCGCCGGGTGCTGGCAGGTCTGCCACCGTCTCGATCTCCAGTTCCTCGGGGCCGCCGTAGGCATTCAGTCTGACGCGTCTCCAGGCCATCGGGTGCTCACCTTCTGCGCGGTTGACGAGAGGAAGGGGCCGACAGGTGACCCTCGGAATGCCTTACAGCCATAGGTCCTGCAGGATCGCTGACATGGATCAAGGCTCCTCGCTTTCGGCACCTGTCCTCCTGTCGGAACGGAGATGGGTCAGATCGTCAGCCTCTCACGCAGGCAAGTCTCCATCGGTTGAAGTCCGTCAGAACCGGCCCCCGAGCGAAGATGCTGCGGGGGAAAACTGAGGCTCAGTCGAACACCCGCCCCGGCTGCTCTTCCCACGGCAGGGACGCCACGAAGCACAGGTCGTAGATGCTGATCGTCGAGGGCTCGCGGTGGACGACCAGCCGCTCGAGGACGGCCGGCGCGAGCCACGCAAGCCGCAGGAGGCGGCTGACGTAGCGGTCGGACAGGCTCTCGTCGGCGGCGAGATCGGCGAGCGTGGCGACCTCGCCGCGCTCCAGCCGCTGCCGCCAGCCCCATGCCCGGCCAATGGCGCGCAGCAGGTGCGGATCCTGCCCGCAACCCATGGCGACGTCGACATGTTTCGGCGGCAGGATCCGGGGGCGGCCGCCGCGGCGGCGGAGTTCGAGTGGGATAAGGACGCGCAGGGTTTCGGGCTCGGGCATCAGGCAACCTTATTCTTCGGTGGGCGTTGTTGCAGAACTCTGTCTGCCTGGGATTCACATCGTGAATCCATGCGGCTAGACAGGCCGCATGAGCAAACG
>JBKBJC010000052.1:0-15746 GCA_046294075.1 Tabrizicola sp.
CATCGCCCGCCGGGGCATGCCCGCCGATGGCGAGGCCCTCGTGCGCGACAGGCACGACTGCCTGAACCTCCGCTTCCCCGGCGCGAAAGAGTTCCAGTGGACGCTGCAAACTCCCGAAGGCCCGCGCCGGTTCGAAATCTCCGGGCCGTTCGAAAGCGATGACGGCGACGTGCTGACCGGCTGGGCGCTGGACGGGCGCGGGATCGTGCTGAAACCCCGGTTCGAGGTCGCCGACCACTTGCGCGAAGGCCGCCTCGTCCCTGTCGCAACCACCACGCCGCCCTTGCCGATCCAGCTGTCCGCGCTTAGCCAGCACCGAAGGCTGAAGGACCCCAAGGTGCAGCTTTTCACCGACTTCATGGCCGGGCAGATCCGCGACGACCTGCGGCGGACAACCGCGTGAGGCATGCGCTACGAGCCGCACCAATGACGAAGGGCGGGACCAAGGCCCCGCCCTCTTCCTTCGGCCCAACCCGCCTTACATCGGCAGCGGCTGACCGTTCACCAGGATCTGCATGCCTTCCTTTGCCTCGATCTTCGAGGTCAGGCTGTCATTCCCGTTCGGGATCATGAACATGCCCATCATCATCCGCGCGCCCATGGCGTCCTCATTCGTGATGAGGCCGGTCGCGATCAGCCCGTCGATGAGCGCGTTCGCCCCGGTGACCGAGACATTCGCCTCGCCCAGCGGCATCGGCATGCCCATCGAGTTGTCGAAGGTGAAGGCCCCGGTCGCCGCCAGCGCCGCGCCCGCCACCTTCACACCCAGTTCGGTGATGTTCAGGCTCTCCGGCTGCGGCACGACCGGCGCCGTGCCGGCCTCGTCCGCGGCGATCATCGCCGGCACGTCCATCTTGGTCTTGCCCGAGATGTCGATGGCGATGTCCGCCGCATCCCGCTTCAGCGCGCCATTGGGGTCGAACAGCGCCCAGGCCTCTTCGTTCAGGCTGAACTGGCTGAGCTTCAGCACAAGGCCATAGTCGCCCGCCGCCTCGTTCGCGATCACCGGCGAGGTCATCGCGAATTCCATCGGGCCCGAAACCACCTTGACCGGCACCGGCATTGCACCCGGAGCGGATTCGATGTCCAGCCCGCTGGCCGAGGACTTGACCGAGAAGCTGTCCTTGTTGAACAGCGCCGACCCCTCGCCGCCGCCGGCCTTCATGGTCAGGTCCATCGGCACGTAGGGGCTTTCCTGTTTCATCTTGCCCACCGACTCGCCCTGCGTCATCGACAGGCTCAGGCTCAACCCCTCGTTCAGCGCGGTGGCGAAATCGGCCGGCGACTGCATCGCGGCCAGCGCGATGGTGGTGGGCAGCGCAAAGCTCATCGACAGGTCGATGTTCTGGGTGGTGCTGGTCGAGGTCTGCTTCAGCTCCATCCCCGGATCGTCCGACTGGGTGGTGTAGGCCAGCTCGTCCGACTTGATGGTCAATCCGAAGGTCCGGTTCGTGCCGGGCGTGTCGGAATAGGTGCCGGCCAGGTTGGAGAACCCGAAATCGCCCGAAGCGGCAACCTTGGGCGCCTCGCTGCCGTCGAAGGACATGCCCGGATAGGTGCTGTCGTAGGCCACGTCCAGCCTGGCCGCCGCATAGTCGTAGGCCAACCCGCCGTTCGCCTCGCGCGCGGTCAGTGTCAGCCCGTCATGGGTCACCTTGACCGAACCCTCGGTGTCGCCCGTCATCGTCATGCCGATGTCGGCGCCGGGGGTGATGGTCACAGACCCGTCCGACTGTTCGGTCAGCACCATGTCCGAGATGGTCAGCCCGCTCATCCCCTGGGGCGCGATCGTCACACCGTTCAGCGTCAGCACGCCGCCCGAATTGTTCTCGGTCGCGGCGGAAACCGTCAGGCCGACCAGCGCACCGGCAGCCTTCCAGGACTGCCAGACCTGATCGGCGGTCAGCGCGGCATGGGCGGTGCCGCCAAGCAAAGTGGCAATGACAGGGGCTGCTGCGAAACTTCTCATCCGAAACATGCGGTTCTCCTCGAGCCGGAAAAAAGGATGCTGCCAGATAATGCCGAGCGGGATCAAACCGCAAGTGACGCTTTCACGACCTTTTCGGGGCATGAAGTCTGCCGTCTAGGATCCCCGGTAGGTTGAATATCCGAAGGGCGAGATCAGCAAGGGGACGTGATAATGCTGGCCGGCATCCGGCACGCCGAAGCGGATCGGGATTTCGTCAAGGAAAAGAACACCCTCGCCCGCCTGGCCGCTGGCGCGCAGATAGTCGCCCGCACAGAAGACAAGCTCGTAGGTCCCGGCCTCCAGCGCCGCGCCTTCCAGCAGCGGCCCGTCGGTCCGGCCATCGTGATTGGTGACGACCTCCTTCACCTTGCGGTGACCTTGCCCGGAAATCCGGTACAGAATGATCCTGACCCCGGCCGCAGGCCTGCCCCTGGCAGTGTCCAGCACATGCGTCGAAAGTCGCCCCATGATCGTCCTCCCTCGGTCGCCCTGGCATCAAACCACGAAACCCGCCCCGCCGCGACCCGGCGGTCCGGACATATGACTTATCTTGAAATCCTGAAAATATCTTCCGTCGATCTCCCCTAGTCTCGCCGGAAAGGAGAGCATCCGTGAACCGCTACCCCCGAGATTTCCGTGGCCATGGCCCCAATCCCCCCGATGCCCGCTGGCCGGGCGGGGCGAAGATCGCCGTCTCCCTGGTGCTGAACTACGAAGAGGGCGGCGAGAACAATCTCCTGCATGGCGACGCGCAGTCCGAGGCCTTCCTCTCCGACATCGCCGGCGCCCAGCCCTGGCCCGGGCAGCGGCACTGGAACATGGAATCGATTTACGACTACGGGGCGCGGGCCGGGTTCTGGCGGCTGCATCGACTGTTCACCGGCATGGACATCCCCGTCACCGTCTACGGCGTGACCTCGGCGCTCGCCCGCAATCCCGAACAGGTGGCGGCGATGAAGGCCGCCGGATGGGAGATCGCCAGCCATGGCCTGAAATGGGTCGATCACCGCGACATGACCGAGGCCGAGGAAGCCGCCCAGATCGCCGAAAGCTTCCGCCTGCACGAAGAGGTGGTGGGCGCCCCCCCGCAGGGCTGGTATACCGGGCGCTGTTCGATGAACACGGTGCGGCTGACCGCCGAAACGCGGCGGCTCGCCTGGATCTCCGACACTTACGACGACGACCTGCCCTACTGGCGCGAATTCGGCGACCATGACCAGCTGGTGATCCCCTACACGCTCGAAGCCAACGACATGCGCTTTGCCACCGCGCCGGGCTACATCACCGGCGAGCAGTTCTTCCAGTATCTGAAGGACAGCTTCGACACCCTCTATGCAGAGGGCACCGAGGGGCGGGCGAAGATGTTCTCGATCGGCCTGCATTGCCGCCTGATCGGCCGCCCTGGCAAGATCGCCGGGCTGAAGCGGTTACTCGACTATGCGAAATCCCACAGCGGCGTCTGGTTCCCGCGCCGGATCGACATTGCCGAGCATTGGCGAAAGACCCATCCCTACAAGCGGTTCGAGCGTCCAAGCCAGATGTCGCGCGAACGTTTCGTGGAACGTTTTGGTTCCATTTTCGAACATTCTCCCTGGATCGCCGACCGCGCCTGGGCGCTGGAACTCGGCCCGGCTCACGATTCAGCTGCGGGCCTGCACAACGCCCTTGCCCGCATCTTCCGCTCTGCCTCTGCCGAGGAGCGCCTTCGCGTCCTGCGCGCGCACCCCGACCTGGCCGGAAAGCTGGCAACCGCAAGACGCCTGACGCCCGAGTCGACCGCCGAACAGGCCAGCGCTGCGCTCGACGCGCTGACCGACGGGGAACGCAGCGCCTTCCAGCGGCTGAACGCGGCCTATGTGCAGAAGCACGGCTTCCCCTTCATCATCGCCGTCCGCGACAATACCAAGGCCTCGATCCTCGCGGCCTTTCACACCCGTATCGACAACGACAGCGCCAGCGAATTCGCCACCGCCTGCGCCCAGGTGGAACGGATCGCCGAGCTTCGCCTGAAGGACCAGCTGCCATGACCGGCTCCTATTACGCCCCTGCCGGGGGACTGCCTCCCCAGACCGCACTGATGACCCAGCGCGCCGTGTTCACCGAGGCCTATGCCTTCATCCCGAAGGGCTGCTTCTCCGACATCGTCACCAGCTTCCTGCCCGGCTGGACCCGCACCCGTCTCTGGCTGATCGCCCGCCCGATGTCGGGCTTTGCCGAGACCTTCAGCCAGTATGTGATGGAGGTCGGCGCCGGCGGCGGCTCGGACTCTCCCGACCCGGAAACCGGCGCGGAACACTGGCTGTTCTTCACGAGCGGCCTTGCCACCCTGACGATCGCCGGCACCGGATACGAGATGGAGAAAGGTTCCTACGCCTACATCCCGCCCGGCACGCCCTGGACCTTCCTGGCCGAAGGGCGTGAACCGGCCAGGTTCCACTGGCTGAGGAAACTTTACGAACCCGCCCCCGGCCTGCCGGCACCCGAGCCCATAGTCATCAACGAAAGCGATGTCCCGATCCGGTGGATGCCCGACACCGCCGAGCGCTGGGGCACCACCCGCTTCGTGGACCCCGAGGACATCCGCCACGACGCGCATGTGAACATCGTCACCTTCCAGCCCGGCGGCACGATCCCCTTCGAGGAAACCCATGTCATGGAACACGGGCTTTACGTCCTCGAGGGCAAGGCGGTCTACCGGCTCAACCGCGACTGGGTCGAGGTCGAGGCCGGCGATTTCATGTGGCTCAGGGCCTATTGCCCGCAGGCCTGCTATGCCGCCGGACCAGGGCGCTTCCGCTATCTCCTCTACAAGGACGTGAACCGCCACGCGAAGCTGCGCGGCCCCGGCGCCTTCGGACCTTCCCGCTGATGGCTTGCCCTTTGCCCAATTACTCCACGGGGGGCTGCCACCGTTTTGCCACCGGCTCAAGAAACGGTGGCGGCGGGTGTGAACCCCCCGGCGGCGCGACAGGGGTCCGAAGCGCATGAGAACGCTCCGCCCCGAACCCCTCACCCCCGCCGCCTTCGCCCCCTTCGGCGACGTGCTGGAGGCGACCGGCGACTTCCGCCTCATCAACGAAGGCCTCTGCCGCCGCCACCACGACCGCGCCCGTCTCGACTTCGGACCCGCAGGCCGCGCCGGGATCTCGATCTTCCGGGCCGAGCCGCGCGCCCTGCCCTACCGCTTCGACCTGATCGAACGCCACCCAGAGGGGTCCCAGGCCTTCCTGCCGATGACTCAACTTCCCTTCCTCGTCATCGTCGCCGCCGGGCCAGAGACCACACCGCACGCCTATGTCACGAACGGAGCGCAGGGCATCAACCTGCACCGCGGCACCTGGCATGGCGTGCTGACCCCGCTCTCCGCCCCGGGCCTCTTTGCCGTGGTGGACCGGATCGGCGCGACGCCGAACCTCGAGGAATACCGTTACAGCCAAGCCTGGACGGTCCTGGCCCCCTGAGGGGGCTGCCTAACCGGATCGCACCCATGGGGCAGTGCGAAGACGGCGCGAAGATAAACGCCCCAAGGGAAAGGACAGACCCGAATGACCACCACGCATCCCGTGGACGAGATGCTGCCACCGCCGAAGCTTTTCACCCTCGGCCTCCAGCATGTCCTCGTCATGTATGCAGGCGCCGTTGCCGTGCCCCTCATCGTCGGCCGCGCGCTGAAGCTGGAACCCGCCGACGTCGCCTTCCTGATCTCGGCCGACCTCTTCGTCTGCGGCCTCGTGACCCTGATCCAGAGCCTGGGCGCCACCCAGTGGTTCGGGATCAAGCTGCCCGTCATGATGGGTGTGACCTTTGCCGCCGTGGGTCCGATGGTCGCCATGGCCAACGCGAACCCCGGGCCCGAAGGCGCCCGCGCGATCTTCGGCGCGATCATCGCCGCAGGCCTGATCTCGATCCTGATCGCACCGCTGGTCAGCCGCATGCTGCGCTTCTTCCCGCCGGTGGTCACGGGCACGATCATCCTGGTCATCGGGGTCAGCCTGATGCGGATCGGCATCAACTGGATCTTCGGGAACCCCGTGGGACCGACCGCGCCGACGATCGTCGATCCCGCCCATGCCGACTGGCTGAAGGCCGTGACCGAAGGCGCCGCCGCAGGCACCGTCACGGGCGTCGCGGAGCTGCCCGCGAAATTCGCCCCCGCCCCGACGCTGCCGAACCCGGCCTATGCGCCCCTGGGCAATGTCGCAGTCTCGGCCGTGGTGCTGATCTCGATCCTCATGATCGCGCGCTTTGCCAAGGGGTTTCTCGCCAACATCTCGGTGCTTCTGGGCATCGTCATCGGCGCGGCAATTGCCGTGGCCCTGGGCAAGATGACCTTCACCAAGGTCGCCGATGCCAGCTGGTTCGGCCTCATCCTTCCCTTCCATTTCGGCATGCCGACCTTCGACCTGGTGATGATCGTCACCATGACCCTGGTGATGATCGTCGTCATGATCGAATCCACCGGGATGTTCCTTGCCCTCGGGGACATGACCGGCAAGCCGGTGACGCAACCGATGCTCTCATCGGGCCTCAGGACTGACGGGCTCGGCACCTTGATCGGCGGCATCTTCAACACCTTCCCCTACACCTCGTTCAGCCAGAACGTCGGGTTGGTCGGGGTCACCGGCGTGCGCTCGCGCTTCGTCTGCGTGGCGGGGGGCCTGATCCTGATCGTCCTCGGCCTTGTCCCGAAGATGGGCGCACTGGTGGAATCCATCCCCACCATGGTCCTCGGCGGTGCGGGCCTCGTCATGTTCGGCATGGTCGCCGCCACCGGCATCCGCATCCTGTCGGGGGTGAACTTCGCAGCCAACCGCAACAATCTGTTCATCGTGGCGGTCAGCCTCGGCATGGGGATGATCCCGCTGGTCGCGCCGAACTTCAAGCAGTGGATGCCGCATGACCTGCATCCGCTGATCGAAAGCGGCATCCTGCTCGCCTCTGTGACCGCGGTGATCCTGAACGCCTTCTTCAACGGCGCGAAGGATGCCACCGACGAGATCAGGGCCGCCGCCGCGATGGCCGACCACTGACCCGGAAGGGCCGGGGCGCGCCCCCGGCCCTTTCCCCCTGACAGGCCCCGCGCGGGCCGCTACTGTGGTCCGCAGCACCGCCGAAGGACCACCGGGAAGATGCCCAGCCAGACGCTCCAGACCCGCCTCCGCACGCTTTACGAAGGCAGCGGAGCCACCTCGGACCGGTTCCGCTATATCCTCCTCGGCTTCGACCTCCTGACGGTCACCTGGCTGGTCGCCTCGTCCTTCTTCGCCCGCAGCCCCTGGCATACCGGCATCGACATCACGATCGGGCTGGTGTTCCTGACGGACCTGCTGGCGCGGCTGGTGATCGCCCGTCGCCCCCGGCGCGAGATCCTCAGCTTCTGGGGCGTGGCCGATGTGCTGGTGATCCTGTCGCTGCTGTTCCCGGTCTGGGGCGAGGGGCTGGCCTTCCTGCGCGTGCTGCGGCTCTATCGCGTGTTCCATTCCCCGCAGACGCTGGACCAGTTGCGCGATGACATCCCCGGCTTCCGCCGCAGCGAGACAACGATCCGCGCCGCGCTGAACCTGCTGATCTTCATCTTTGCCATGACCGCGCTGGTCTATCAGACGCAATCCGGGGTGAACGACAAGATAACGAACTATGTCGATGCGCTCTATTTCACCGTGACCACACTCTCGACCACCGGCTTCGGCGACATCACCCTGGTCGGCACGTCGGGCCGGCTGCTGTCGGTCGCCATCATGATCGTCGGCATCAGCCTGTTCCTGCGGCTTGTGCAGGTGGTGCTGCGCCCGCCCAAGGCCTATTTCCCCTGCCCGGTCTGCGGCCTGCGCCGGCACGACCATGACGCGGTGCACTGCAAGGCCTGCGGCACGGTGCTGAACATCCCCGACGACGGGCTGGACTGAACCGCGGCGGTCGCCGTCAGGCCTTACCCTGCCTCTGCTTGTCCCCGCTGCCTCGTCCGACTGGGCCCGAGCGTCGTCCGGCCCCGGCACAACCTGTCCAGACTCCGAATGCCCGCTGGCAAGTCGCCGAAATCATGTATCGTCTGGCGATTGTCCACCTTGGACAGTCAGCGCATCCGCAGGGCCATGTCCAGCATCCGGTTTGAAAATCCCCATTCATTGTCATACCAGCCGAAGACCCGCAGCATGCCCCCGCCGGTGATCTTCGTTTCCGGGCAGGCCATGACCACCGACTCCGGCCGGGCGCGCAGGTCGGTGGAAACCAGCGGCCGGACCGTCGCCCCGATCACCCCGCCGGCCGCGCGGAAGGCGGCGTTCACCTCCTCGACCGTGGGGCGGGTCTCGGTGACCAGGTGGAAGTCCACGCAGGAGACCGAGGCCACCGGCACCCGCACTGCCTGCGCGATGATCCGGCCGGCGAGGTCGGGCAGCACCCGGTCCAGAAGCCGCGCGGCCGAGGTCGTGGTCGGCACCATCGACAAGGCCGCCGCCCGGCTGCGGGCGTAATCGGCCGACGGTGCATCCACCGTGGGCTGGCTGCCGGTATAGCAGTGGACGGTGGTCATCGACCCCGTCACAATCCCCCAGCGTTCATGGATCAGCCGCGCGAGCGGCGCCAGCGCGTTCGTGGTGCACGAGGCGTTCGAGACGATGCGTTGCCCGGCCAGCACGCCTTCGTTCGCGCCCAGCACCACCGTCACATCCGCCGCCGCCGAGGGCCCCGAGATCAGCACCCGCCCCGCCCCGGCCCGCAGCCCCCGCCCGGCCACCTCGCGCGCCTCGGCCCGGCCGGTACATTCCATCACCAGATCCACCCCCGACAGGTCCAGCGTGGACAGGTCGGGCGTCCGGCTGAGAGAAATTGCCCGCCCGTCCACTACCAGCGCGCCCCCGTCCAGCGCGACGGATCCGCGCCAGGGGCCGAAGACGGAATCATACTCGAACAGCCAGGCGCACATCTCGGGCGCGGCGATGTCGTTGATCCCGACGATCTCCAGCCCCGGCCAGCGGTCCGGGGCCTGGAGGAAGGCCCGCAGCACCGACCGCCCGATCCGCCCGAACCCGTTGATGAACACCCGCATCCGCAATTCTCCGCCCTGCGTTCCGTGCAGTCTCAGCACGGGTCGGGCGCGGCTTCAACAGGGCCTTGATGAAAACTTGTGCCCGGCACAATCCGGGCCGGGCATGCGTCAGTTGCCGCCGAGGATCTCTTCCAGCGCCCGGCGCGCCTCGTCCTCGAGCGCCTGCGTCGCAGCGCGTTTGGCCGCATCCCCGAGGGCCTCGTCAGGCGCGACCTCGACGCCAAGCTCCTCTTTCAGGCGCCGCTCCAGTTCCGCCTTGGCAGCGGCTTCGGCGGCCTTGGCCTCGGCCGCAAGCCGCTCGGCTGCAGCCTTCGCCTCGGCCTCCATCTTCTCGCGTGCCAGCGATTCAAGGTCCAGCCTGAAGCGGGGTTTCGCCCATGGGCCGGTTATGAGCAAGGGCACCATCACCCCACCCGTCCCGTCCTCGGCCGCCAGCGCCGTCGGCCGCAACCGGTAGTCGAGCGCCCGCTCGCCCAGCCCTATGCGACCGGAGCCAGAGGCCGTGAGATAGGGCGCGACCAGCTTCAGGTCGCTGTTCGACAGGACCCCCTCCTCCATCGCGAAGGTGCCGGCCAGCCCGTCGAAGATGGTCTTCTGCCCCTCGCCGACGTAACCCGCATCGAGTGTGCGCAGCATCCCTGCGATATCCAGCCCGCGCAGCTCGCCCCGGCCCAGCTCGATCGCGCCCTTGCCCTTTAGACTTTTCATGATCGCGTCGATCGAATTGCCGACGCCGAGGAACTCCAGCTCCAGATCCCCGGTCGAGATCAGCCGGTCCCAGCCAGCGAGGTCGGTGAAAAGGGGCTGTGTCTGCATCCCCGCCAGGTTCAGCCGCCCGCCGACCGACAGGCCGCCGCGGCCGTTCACCACGAAATCACCCGAAACCCGGCCGCCATAGGCCTGCATCTCGCGGATGTCGAACACGGCGCGGGCGCGGTCCACAGTTATCATCAGCCGGGTCGGCCCCAGCTTCAGCACGCCCAGATCGACCGACGGAGCCGCCAGCGCCACCTCGGCATCCATCGTGCCCAGGGCGCTAACGTCGATGGTGTCGCCGGGCCAGCCCGCGGCCTGCACGCCCCCGGCGCCACCACCGCCCATCTCGCCCTGAGGTCCGGTGCCGAGGACGATGGGTCCGCAAGTCAGCTGCGCCTTCAGCTTCGGTCGCGCCTCGCCAGGAAGCAGGTCCAGATCGCCCTTCAACTCGTTCCCGTCCGCAACCAGCGTCGCTCCGCGCAGGAAGGCCGCGCCACTGCCGTCCAGCGTCAGTTGGCCGCTGGCCTGAAGCCGGTCCTGACCGAGGCCAGGTCCGGGGCGCGACAGGTCCGAGCCGAAAAGCCGGCCCAGCGCGGGCAGATCGGCCAGATCCGCTGTCAGCGCTCCTTCGGCGGCCAGCGGCGCATAGCCGCCGCGACCCTCGAAGCCCAGTTTGCTGCCACCGGCAAACAGGCTGGCCTTCAGTGGAACGACCCGTCCCATGGCAAAGGCCGAAAACACGTCTCCCGTCAGGTCGAGCGCCACCTGCTGTCCACCGGAGAGCGCCGTCGACGTCAGGCTGAACGGTCCGGAGTAATCGGGGATCGACAACCGCGCGTCCACCTCGTCCAGCGCTATGGAGCGGCCGGACTGCCTGTCGTCATATCGGATCGTGCCGCCGGTGATCGCCCCTGCGTCCAGGCTGAAGCCGGTCGCAGGCGGCGGCACGGCACCCACGCCGCCATCGTCCGTCGTGGCATCCGCGAAGGTCCAGTTGGCCCGGCCGTCCTTGCCACGTTCGAGATTGATCTCGGGGCGATCGGCCGTCAGGCCGAGGATCTCCACCTCGCCCCCCATCAGAGCGCCGAGGTTCACGTCGATCGACAGGCTTTCGGCCCGGAACAAGGGCTGGTCGCTCTCTGCCCAGTCGGCATTGGCGACGCTGACGGCCCCGGCCGTGACCCCGAGATTGGGCCAGAGCCGGGGGTTGATCTCGCCCGCGATCTGCAGCTGGCGGCCGGTCATCGCCTCGAACTGCGCGGAGACTGCCTGGGCGATCCGTTCCGAGGGGACCATGGCCAGAAGGCCGAGCGCCAGAAGCACCAGCACGGCGAGACTGACCCCGACACGGATGACCCAGCGCATGCTCAGCTCCTCGGATTTTCTTGTTTTGCTGAAGTTTAGGGCCCTGCGCGTTGTCTTGCCAAGCGTGGGGGCACGGACTGGCATCAAATGGCCGAGAGGTGACGGAAGAGCTTGGGCTTTTCCGGCGCTCCCTGGCACGCTATAGGCGGGAGGATGTCGCAGAACCCGCCCATCCTTCGCCCCGATCTTGCCCGCGCGCTTGTCCCGGACACCCGCCGAGAGGGCCAGCCGACCATCGGCATGGTCAGCCTCGGTTGTCCCAAGGCGTTGGTGGACAGCGAACGGATCCTGACGCGCCTCAGGGCCGAGGGCTATGCGATCAGCCCCGACTACAAGGGCGCCGACGCGGTCATCGTGAACACCTGCGGCTTCCTCGACAGCGCCAAGGCGGAAAGCCTGGAAGCCATCGGCGAGGCCTTGCAGGAAAACGGCCGGGTGATCGTGACCGGCTGTCTGGGGGCGGAACCGGACTACATCACCGGGGCGCATCCGAAGGTGCTGGCCGTCACCGGCCCGCATCAGTACGAGGCGGTTCTGGATGCCGTCCACGGCGCCGTGCCGCCCGCGCCGGATCCGTTCATCGACCTGCTGCCCGCCTCGGGCGTGAAGCTGACGCCACGGCATTACAGCTATCTGAAGATTTCCGAAGGCTGCAATCACAAGTGCCGCTTCTGCATCATCCCCGACATGCGCGGCCGTCTGGTCAGCCGCCCGGCCCATGCCGTGCTGCGCGAGGCGGAAAAGCTGGTCGAGGCGGGGGTGAAGGAGCTTCTGGTCATCAGCCAGGACACCTCGGCCTACGGGGTGGACCGCAAGCACGACGTCTCGCTCTGGAAAGGCGGCGAGGTGCGCGCCCATATCACCGACCTTGCGCGCGAGATGGGCAAGCTCGGCGCCTGGGTGCGGCTGCATTACGTCTATCCCTATCCCCATGTGCGCGAGCTGATCCCGCTGATGGCCGAGGGCCTGGTGCTGCCCTACCTCGACATCCCCTTCCAGCACGCCCATCCCGAGACGCTGAAACGCATGGCCCGCCCGGCGGCGGCGGCGCGGACGCTGGACGAGATCGCCGCCTGGCGCGCCATCTGTCCCGAGCTGACGCTGCGGTCCACCTTCATCGTGGGCTATCCGGGCGAAACGGAAGAAGAGTTCCAGACGCTTCTTGACTGGCTGGACGAGGCGCAGCTCGACCGGGTCGGCTGCTTCCAGTACGAGAATGTGAAGGGCGCGCGCTCGAACGACCTGCCCGACCAAGTGGCCCCCGAGGTCAAGCAGGAACGGTTTGATCGATTCATGGAAAAGGCACAGGCGATTTCGGCGGTGAAACTGGCCTCGAAGGTTGGAAAAGTGCTATCCGTGATCGTGGACGAGGTGGACGAGGACGGCGCCACCTGTCGCACGATGGCCGATGCGCCCGAGATCGACGGCAACCTGTTCATCGACGAAGGCTTCGAGAAGTTGAAGCCGGGCGACATCGTCGAGGTCGAGGTGGACGAGGCGGGGGAGTATGACCTCTGGGGGCGGGTGGTGTGATCCGCGCACGGCCGGCTCGTCGATGACTTCGTCGCTCCTCGCATGGCGGGCGGCGACGAGGCGACGAAGTCGAACGAAGAGCCTTGGGGTGAAGGCCTGCGGCAGCCTGTCGCCTGACTTCGACCTGTGACACACTATCTTTGCCACATGACCGAGGAAACCCGCGTCCTCTACAACGACACCTGCCCGGTCTGCCGGTTCGAGATTGACGCCTATCGGCGCCGCGCATCGGCCGACGGCCTGTCGATCCGCTTCGATCCGCTCGACCGAGCCGAAGACTGGGGGCTGACCCCGGACGAGGCGGCCCGGCAGCTGCATGTCTGGCGCGCGGGACGCATCCTTTCGGGCATGGCCGCGTTCCGCGCGCTGTGGTCGTCGATGCCGCGCTGGCGCTGGCTCGCGTGGCTCACCGGCTGGCCGCCTGTCCGCCCTATGGCCGATCTGGTTTATGAGCGGATCGCCGCGCCGATCCTTTACCGCGCGCATCTGCGGCGGCAGCGGCGGCGCTAACCCGCCAGCACCACCCCCCAGGCCACCCCCGCCGCGATGGCCGCCAGTGCCACGCAGGCCGAGCCGCAGTCCTTGGCCTTCTTCGCCCTCGGGTCGGGCGCGGGCGAGATCATGTCCACGACTTCCTCGATCGCGGTGTTGATCAGTTCCGCCGCGAGGACCAGAAGGCCCAGCGCCAGGATCAGGCCGCGTTCGCCGGGGCTGAGGTCCAAGGTGAAGGCGAGCGTGGCGGACAGGACATTCGCCAGCGTCCATTGCCGCAATGTCTTTTCCGTGGCCCAGGCGGCACGGAAGCCGTCGCGGGACCAGATCACCGTCCTGGCAAGCCGCCTCGCCTCGGCATGAAGCATCTGTCGCATGTCAACCTCCCCTGCCCCGGCGAAAGCCTAGCTGCGGGGTCGGGGTGCGTCGAGGCCCGCCCGCAGCGCCGCCAGCGCCGCCCGGGTGCAGGTGACGACATGGGCAAAGCGGTCGCCGCCGAGATGCACGCCGCCATACCAGCGCGTCACCACCACGATGCGGTCCGGCAGGCCCTCGCGTTCCAGCATCTTCAGGATCACCGCCCCGGTGCCGGACTCTCCGTCGTCGTTCTTCAGGGGGCCGCCCTCCGACAACAGTGCGGCCCAGCTGTGATGCGTGGCCCTGTCGAACTTGCGCCGCCGGCGCAGCTCGGCGAGGAAGGCCTCGATCTCGGCACGGCTGCGCACCAGCCCGGCCGAGGCGGCATAGCGCGAGCCGCGGTCGCGGATCAGGTCTTCCAGCACGATCATGGCCGAGTCATAGAAAAGAAAAGGGCGGCGGGCCAGAGGGGCTGCCCGCCGCCCCGGGCCGCATCCGCAAGGGGAGCAGAGCGGCCAGTCGCTGCTGACCGGTGCCTAGCCCAGCGCCTCGATCTCCGCCTTGTTCGGACAGAAGTCCGGCATCCGGCGCGCCGCACCCGACACGCTGAGCCAGTGTTCGCATTCCTCGCCCCGCCGACAGGCAGCACAGCGGGCTATCAGATCCTCCAGCTCGGCACGCTGCAGCCACCCCTCCACAACCGCACGCGGCAGGTTCACACCGGCAATTCGCGCCATGCCGCGAGTAAGCCACCAGGCCCTCGGCGCCTCGGGATAGCCGATCATCGTGAGATCCTCCTGATCCAATGACCGCATGGTGCCGGGATGGACGCTGCGTCGCCTTGACGCAGATCAAGGGCCCAGCAGGCGCCGGACGGTCGCGGCCACCTGCGCCTTGCGCTGCGCATTCGGCGGGTGGCTGCCGAGGAACTTGTCGCCGGGATCGGGCAGCCGGTCGAAGAAGCCCGAGCCGCGCACCGGGTCATAGCCGGCCACCAGGGCGATCTCGGCGCCCAGCGCATCGGCTTCCAGCTCGAACTCGCGGCTGTAGCTGCGGGCGGCAACCTCGGCCCCGATGTTCTGCGCGGCGCGGATCTCCTCGGCAGACAGGCCGCTGGCCTGGGCCAGGACACCGGCGAGGATCGCGCCCGACATGGCCTGGTCCTGACGCTTGGGGATGTGCCCGGCAATGTGATGCGCGGCCTCGTGCCCCAGGACGAAGGCCAGTTCGTCCGCGTTGCGGGCATCCGCGATCAAGGCGAGGGTGAAACCGATCACTGGACGGCCGGTGCGGTCCAGCGTCTGGAAGGCATTCGGCGGCTGACCTGGCCGGTCGTCCACCACGATGCGGAAATCGCAGTTCCGCGCGACCCTCCGGCTGCGGCAGTAGTTTTCGGCCACCGGCTCGACCCGGGAGACGACCGACAGGAAGGTTTCGGCCGCAGCGCGGGGCGGCTGCGTCGGGACGACCGTCACAGGAGCCACGACCGGAGACGGCACAGGCCCCGGTGCGGTCATCACGCAGCCGCCCAGCGCCAGGGCAAGGGCAAGCGGCAGGGCGCAGATCTTCAGGAGACGCATCGGGAACCTCGGCGACGTTCACGCAGGGTAGGCAAATCGCCGGAGAAGGGAAAGGCCGCCTCACAGAGGTGTCATGACGCCTTTGCCGTTGCCGAAGCGACGCGCCCCGGCTAGCCTTGTCCCATGTTCACCATCGAGCACGAATTCGACGCCACAGTGATCACCCTGGTTGACGAGGGCGGCGATCTGCCCCTGTTGGAGGATGTGGTCATCAATGCCTTCGAGGATTGTGTCACGGTCGAACAGGCCGATCCGCAGACCGACGAAGTGCTGCGCATCACCCTGTCGATGACGCAGCTGCGCGATCTGGCCGCGGCGCTGAACCTGCCCGAGGGCAGCTACCGGCTTGAGCGCAGGGCCTGAAGCCCTGCCCGTCCGTCGAAAGCCCAGATTTGAACGGCCGGCCCCGGTGTTGGGGGCGAAACCGCTTGACCTTTGGCCGGTGCTGTCGTTGAAGCACCGCTGATCCGGAGATCGGCATGGTGGCGGGCAGATGGAAGAGCAGAACAACAAGAACCTGATCCTGGCGATGGTTCTGAGCGCGGCGGTGATGATCGTCTGGTTCGTGCTGTTCCCTCCGCCCGAGCCGCCGGTAACTGCCCCGACCGAGACCGCCGCCGGCGTGACGGGCGATGTCGCGGCGACG
>JBKBJC010000053.1:0-15562 GCA_046294075.1 Tabrizicola sp.
GAAGAAGGCATCCGCCGCCGAATAGGCGCCGCAGAGCCACGGGGTGGTGGAGCCGGTGGTCTGTCGCGCCCAGGACCAGAGGGTTTCCAGGCGGCTGAGGTCGGCCAGCACTTCGGGTGGTGGGGCGCAGTCGGTGTAGCTGACCCGAAGGTTCATCGGGCAATGGTTGCGGAGCGCGGCAAAGCCTGCGTGCATCTCGGCGGCCAGGACTCGGGCGGTGGCGCGCGCATGGGGATCTGCGGGCCATATCCCGGCCTCGGGGTGGCGGGTCGCCAGTTCCTCGGCAATGGCGATGGTCTCGGGAACGACCGTGCCATCGGGCGTGCGCATCGTGGGTGCTGTGCGGGCGGGCGGGAAGTCGCGCAGCACGGTCGGCAGGGCGTCGGTGTAGAGCCGTGCCGAGATCGTGCGGACAGGGATCCCGAAGGCATCGAACAGCAGCCAGCCGCGCAGGGACCAGCTGGAATAGGCACGGTCTCCGATCACGAGGTCATAGGTCATGGGTCTTGTCCTTTCGCGGACAGTGAACCGGCTGGAGACCGGGATGGGAAACGACGTTTTGTGCGGGGTTTCATCACGGACGGTGATTGATCGACATAACCTTCGGCGGCGAGAAGGTCAGGCAGGTGACGGAAAGGTTGTCGATCCGGTGCGCAAATGCCGCCTCCGGAGACAGCCCTTCGGCACGTTGCAGGGCCGCAACGATCGGGCCGAAATGCGCAACGACAATCAGGTCGGAGGCCCGGCCCTGAAGTCGGTCAAGGGCCGCCCAGGTGCGGGCCGTCAGCTCGTTCCAGCTTTCGCCTCCGGGAGGGCGGATGTCGCCGGGGGTGTCCCAAAAGGCGCGGATGTGCTCGGGGGCTTCGGCCTCGATCTCGGCGAAGGCCCGGGTTTCCCACTGGCCGAAGTGCATTTCGCGCAAGTCCGGGTCATGTGGCAAGCGTGGCCTTGGGCCAAGCGCATCGGCGGTTGCGACCGCACGCGACAGGTCGGAGGAGATGACGGGCGCGCCCGAGGGCAAGTGGGCGGTCAGGCGCGCGAGGGCAGCGGTGTCGGATAGGTCGGCGGGCAGGTCGGTCCAGCCCACCATCGTCCTTGCATGGGTCGGCCCGTGTCTGACAAACCAGAACCGGGTCACGGCAGCCGCCCCTTCAACACCAGCGGCAGCCCCGCGATCACCGTGACCACGAGGTCGGCGGCAGCCGCGAGGCGCTGATTGAGCCGGCCCTGCTCGTCGCGGAAGCGCCGGGCCAGCGCGTTCTCGGGAACGATCCCCCATCCGGTTTCGTTGCTGACCATGACAACCGGGGCCGGACAGGCGGCCAGTGCGGACACAAGGCGCGAGGTCTCGGCCGGGATATCGTGGCCGGCAAGCAGATGGTTGGTCAGCCACAACGTGGCGCAGTCGATCAGCACCGCCTCTCCGGCCCGCGCCGCGGCAATGGCGGTGACGAGGTCGAGCGGGGCCTCGTCGGTGATCCAGTCCGTGCCCCGGTCTGCACGGTGGCGGGCAATGCGCTCGCGCATCTCGTCATCCCAGGCTTCGGCGGTGGCAATATAGCGGCGGGGGCGGTCAGAGGCGCAGACAAGCTGCTCCGCGAAGGCGGATTTTCCCGACCTTGCGCCACCGATGACCAATGATAGGGGCGGGAGTGATCCGGTCACGGTCTGGCCTCGTAAAAGGGGAAATGACAGGCGGAACTGCCGTGGCAGGGTGATCTGGAGGTGGTCATGGCTCTTGACGGATATACCGATCTGAACGTGTCGCGCCAAGCGATGAAGGCCGAGCTTCTCGATGCCGAGACCGAGCTGCAACTGGCCCGGGCCTGGCGCGACAGTCGCGACGAGCGCGCGCTGCACCGGCTGATCACCGCCTACATGCGGCTGGCGATCAGCATGGCCGCGAAGTTTCGCCGCTATGGCGCGCCGATGAACGACCTGATCCAGGAAGCGAGCCTGGGTCTCATGAAGGCCGCCGACAAGTTCGATCCAGAACGCGGTGTGCGCTTTTCCACCTATGCGGTCTGGTGGATCAAGGCATCGATCCAGGATTATGTGATGCGTAACTGGTCGATGGTGCGCACCGGGTCCACGTCCAGCCAGAAGGCGCTGTTCTTCAACCTCCGGCGCGTTCAGGCCAAGCTTGAACGCGAGGCCTCGCAACGCGGCGAGGTGCTGGACCAGCACCAGTTGCGGCAGATGGTGGCAGCCGACATCGGCGTGCCGGTGGCCGATGTCGAGATGATGGAAGGTCGGCTTTCCGGTTCGGATTTTTCGCTGAACGCGACACAGTCGTCGGACGAGGACGGGCGTGAATGGATCGACGCGCTGGAGGATGAGGGCCAGCAAGCCGCCGAAAGGATCGAGGACGCGCATGACGGGGCGCGGCTGAGGGGCTGGCTTGTGACCGCGATGCAGGGCCTTAACGCGCGCGAGCGCTACATCGTTGCCGAACGAAAGCTGAAGGACGAGGGTCGGACGCTGGAATCGCTCGGCGAGGAGTTGGGCCTGTCGAAGGAACGCGTGCGTCAGCTGGAAGCTGCGGCCTTCGCCAAGATGCGGCGGTCGCTGGAGATGCAGTCGCGCGAGGTTCGCCACTTCCTGGCGTGATGGTTGGCCCCCTGCCGGCACGGTGTGTGACAATCGCGCCGGAAGAGGAGGGCAAGCCTTGCCCCGGAGTGCCGCCCGCAGCCTTTGAAAGGGCAATTTGGTCGTGTCGATCGGGGGGGCGGACGGTGGCCCTGCGCCGGGCCAGCCGCAGCAGACCGTTGCCGACTGCGCAGAGCGCATCCTGCGCCAGAATCCCGCACATGGCCGTCCGATGCGGCTGCTCGCCTGCCGAAAGGAACCGGTTGCGGCAGAGAGCGACCGGATTGCCCCGCCTGCTTGAGTTTGCCGCGCCCGGCCCCTACACCTTGGGCAGGCAAGTGGAGTCCCGCCGATGCTGGCGAACAAGCGCATCCTTCTGATCATCGGCGGCGGAATAGCGGCCTACAAGGCGCTGGAGCTGATCCGGCTGATCCAGAAGGCGGGCGGCTCGGTCACTCCGGTCCTGACGCGGGCAGGGGCAGAATTCGTGACGCCGCTGTCGGTGGGGGCGCTGGCAAGGTGCAAGGTGCACGAAGCTTTGTTCGACCTGACGGCGGAGGCCGAGATGGGGCATATCGAACTGTCCCGCTCGGCGGACCTTGTAGTCGTCGCTCCGGCAACGGCGGACCTTCTGGCGAAAATGGCGGGCGGGAGGGCCGACGATCTCGCCTCGACGCTGCTGCTGGCGACCGACAAGCGCGTGCTGGTGGCGCCGGCGATGAACGTGCGGATGTGGCAGCATCCCGCGACGCAGCGCAACCTGGGCCTCCTGCGCGCAGACGGGGTGCTGACGATCGGCCCGGACGCGGGCGAGATGGCCTGTGGCGAGTATGGCTCGGGGCGGATGGCAGCGCCTGCGGCGATCATCGGGGCCATCGGCTCGGCGCTGGGCGGGGGGCCTTTGGCCGGAAGGCATCTCGTCGTGACCTCGGGGCCCACGCATGAGCCCATCGATCCTGTGCGCTATATTGCCAACCGGTCATCGGGCGCGCAGGGGACGGCGCTGGCGGCGGCGTTGCGCGACCTTGGCGCTCGGGTCACCTTCGTGACCGGGCCGGCCGTGGTGCCGCCCCCGGCAGGCGTGACGGTCGTGAAGGTCGAGACCGCACGCGAGATGGCGGCAGCGGTCGAGGCCGCACTGCCCGCGGACGCGGCCGTGATGGCGGCGGCAGTGGCAGACTGGCGGGTGGCCAACGCAAGCGGGCAGAAGCTGAAGAAGGACGGATCGGGAACGGCTCCGGCGCTGGAGTTGGCCGAGAACCCGGACATCCTCGCGCAGGTCTCGAAGGGCAGGCACCGGCCCCGGCTGGTGGTGGGCTTTGCCGCCGAGACCACGAATGTCGTCGCCCATGCCACGGCCAAGAGGGTGCGCAAGGGCTGCGACTGGATCGTTGCGAATGATGTTTCGCCTGCCACCGGCATAATGGGCGGGGCCGAGAATGCGGTCACGCTGATATCGGAGGCGGGCGCAGAGGCCTGGCCCCGGATGGGCAAGGACGAGGTCGCGCGGCGCCTGGCGGCGCGGATTGCCGAGGCGTTGCGCTGATTGCAGGTGCGGGAGGCTCCGGCGGGGATGGTTGGGGACAGATGAAAGGCGGGGCGATGGGGCTGGTTGTTCAGTTGCTTTGGGAGGATTGGGCCGACCGCAGCGTGCCTTTGCCTGCCTATCAGACTGCGGGGGCGGCGGGGGCGGACCTTTGCGCCAACTTTCCTGAAGATCAGCGCGATGCCGGGTTGGTCCTGGCGCCGATGGGGCGGGCTATCTGTCCGACGGGGATCCGGGTGGCGATCCCCGAGGGCTATGAGATGCAGGTGCGACCCCGGTCGGGGTTGGCGTCAAAGCACGGAATCACATTGCCGAACACGCCGGGGACCATCGACAGCGATTACCGGGGGCCGCTGGGCGTGTCGCTGATCAATCTCGGGACGGAGGCCTACACGGTCCGCCATGGCGACCGGGTGGCACAGCTGATCGTGGCACCGGTCGTGCAGGTGGCCTTTTCGGTGGTCGAGGGCCTGAACCAGACAGAGCGGGGGGCGGGCGGTTTCGGGTCGACCGGGTTGCGGGGATGATCGGGCTTCTAGGTTTCGTCGGGCTTTGGGCGCTGGCCCGCTGGCGCGGCTGGAGCGCGCAGGCGCTGCTGGCGGCCATGGCAGCCTGGTGGGCGGCACTGATGCTGATGCATCTTCCCGTCCTGTCCGGGAACCTGCTGGCCCGGCTGACGGGCGGCGACATCCGGTCCTGGGGGGCGCTTGGCCTGCTTGCCGGCGCGGTGCTGGCCTATGGCCAGGGCCTGCGCGCCCTGCGCCGGAGGTCCGTGGCAGAGCAGGGCCCGGCTTCCGAGCCGACACCGGCTCCGGCCCCGGGCAGCTTCCTCCCTGCCGAGCTCGACCGCTATGCCCGCCACATCATGCTGCGCGAGATCGGCGGACCGGGGCAGAAGCGGCTTAAGGGGGCGAAGGTGCTGGTCGTCGGGGCGGGGGGGCTGGGCTCTCCGGTCCTTCTCTATCTGGCGGCGGCGGGGGTCGGCACCATCGGGGTCATCGATCATGACGTGGTGGAGGGGTCGAACCTGCAGCGGCAGGTGATCCACACCGATGGGCGGATCGGGATGCCCAAGGTTTTCTCGGCGGAAACGGCGATGCGGGCGCTGAACCCGTTCATCGAGGTGCGGCCCTATCATCGGCGGCTGACCGAGGAGATCGCGGTGGATCTGATCCGCGACTACGATCTCGTTCTGGACGGCACCGACGGTTTCGACACACGGTATCTGGTGAACCGGGCCTGCGTGGCAGCGGGCGTGCCGCTGATCTCGGGGGCGATCACCCAGTGGGAGGGGCAGGTGTCGCTGTTCGATCCCGCGAAGGGGGGGCCGTGCTATGCCTGCGTCTTCCCGGTGAAGCCCGCGCCTGGCCTGGTGCCGACCTGTGCCGAAGCCGGGGTGGCGGCGCCCTTGCCGGGGGTCATCGGAGGAATGATGGCGATGGAAGCGGTCAAGTGGGTCACCGGGGCGGGCGAGACGCTGGCAGGGCGGCTGATGATCCATGATGCCCTCTATGCCGAGACCAGGGTTATCGGGGTGAAAAAGCGGGTGGACTGCGAGGTGTGCGGGGGACGGCACTGACGGCCGTCCACGGTGGACAATCTCTGTTGTCTTATTGAAATCAATGGCTTGTATTTTTCCGTTTACCTGGTCTTAAGGTTTGTGGTGCTGGTCCCCCCACCCCATCCCCTCCCCACGGAGGGGGAGGGGGGGCGCCCTGTGCCGGGGTGTCGCGCGCGTTGGAGCGGTTGACGACTTGCGCGCTTCGCGCAGGCCTGTTGTCTCGCCTCTGGCGCTGGGCGCCAACCGGCTTGGGCGTGCCTCCGGCAGGGATATTTGCGGGCAGGTGAGAAAGGGGGATGGGACATCGCGCGTCATGGACGGCGGGCGGTGGCCTGGCGCGGGTCTGGGTGAACCCCGACCTACGGGGTCACGGCGGGGATTTCGGGGGCGAGGAGGTCGGCGAGGTCGAGGAGGATGTCCTCGCGCCCCCGGTCGGCGAGGGCCTGAATGCCGATGGGGTGGGCCGGGGTACGGCCCATGGTGACCGTCAGGCCGGGCAGGCCCATGAAGGGGGGCGCTATCTGGGGCATTTGCGCCTCGATCACCTCGGCAAAGGCTTGCGGAGAGCTGGTGTCGTAGTGGTCGGGGAAGGGAAGTTGCCCCGAGACGGGGGTCAGGAGGACCGGCCAGTCGGCGAAGAAGAGGCGCCAGAGGCGCGCAAGCCGGGCGCGAGATTGCAGCGCGCGCATGAAGCTTTCGAGCGTGGGCGGTGACGCGAGTTTGGTCAGTTCGCGGTGGATGAAGATGGCGTCGGGATCGGCTTCGCGAGCGATGGCGTCGGCGCCGCCCAGGCCGAATTCGGAGAGCCAGAGGGTGAGTTGCAGCTCCATCGCCTCGCGGAAGGGGGGGAGGACGGGGGTGCCGATCTCCCATCCCTGTGATTCGAGGGCCGTTGCGGCCGCGCTCAGGGCGGCCTGGATCGCAGGGTCGGTCTGGAGGCCGTCGGGGGTGAGGGCGAGAGCGGCGCGTTTGGCATAGGGCGCGGGGGCGGCAGGGGTGTGCCAGGGATCGCGCGGGTCGGGCCGGGAGAGGGCGGCGAGTCCGAGGCGCAGGTCGGCGGCAGAGCGGGCGAGGGGACCGGAGACGGCCATGAGTTGCCCGCCGACCAGCCGGTCGCCCGCCGTGGCATTGAAGGCCGGGACGCGGCCCAGGCCGGGACGCAGGCCGTGGATGCCGCAGGCATAGGCGGGGTAGCGGATCGACCCGGCGATGTCCGTGCCGTGGGCGAGGGGACCGAGGCCCGCAGCGGCGGCAGCGGCCGCGCCGCCGGAGGAGCCGCCGGGTGTCAAGCCGGGAAACGCGGGGTTCCGCGTGGCGCCGTGCAGGCTGTTGCGGGTGAACCAGCGCAAGGAGAAGGCGGGGGTATTGGTGCGGCCGACGATGATCGCCCCCGCCCGGCGCAGGTTCGCGACCGGCGGGCTGTCCTCTTGCGCGACGAGGCCGGACTGGATGCGCAGGCCGTTGGTGGTGGCCTGGCCCTTCTGGTCGATGTTGACCTTGACGGTGACGGGGACGCCGGCGAGCGGCCCGGGATCTTCGCCCCGCGCGAGGCAGGCTTCGATCGCCGCGGCCTCGGCCAGCGCCTCGTCATCCATCCGCTGCACGATGGCATTCAGGCCGGTGTTCAGCCGGTCCATCCGGTCGAGCGTCGCCTGCACCGCCTCGACGGCGGAAAGCGCGCGGTCGCGGATCAGCGCGGCAAGGACGGAAGCGGTGAGGGTTGCGGGGTCCATCCGGGGCTCCTTCGCGGGCAGGGTGGACCGGATCGTCCGGCTTGGGAAGGGGGCGCGTCGGCCTTGCGAGGCACCGGCGACAAGCTCCACGGCCCGCCTTGCATCGGCGCCGCGCCGTGGCATAGTCGACATTTGATCATTCAGCCCCGGAGACCGACCCATGAAACTGACCGCTGCTGCCCTTGCCGGCCTTGCCGCCCTGACTGCGCCCGCGCTGGCGCAGGACCTGCCGGACCTCGGCGGGAAGGAGGTCGTCGTGGTGACCGAGAACGCCTATCCGCCGCTGCAGTTCCTCGACAAGGAGGGCAAGGCGGTCGGTTGGGAATACGACGCGATGGCCGAGATCGCCAAGCGGCTGAACATCACGGTGAAATTCGAGAACACCAGCTGGGATGCGATGATCCCGGCGGTGTCGGAAGGCCAGTATGACATCGGAATGACCGGCATCACCATCAAGGACGAGCGCAAGGAGAAGGTCGATTTCTCTGATCCCTACATGCGGTCGGAGATGCTGATGATCGTCAGGGGCGATGAAAGCCGCTTTACCGATGCGGCAAGTTTCGCGGCGATCCCCGAGTTGCTGGTCTCGGCCCAGCCCGGCACCTCGCCCTTCTATGCGGCGGTCTACGACATTCTCGACGGCAACGAGGAGAACCCGCGGATCATCAAGTTCGAGACCTTCGGCGCGGGGCTCGAGGCGCTGAAGGCGGGCGATGTGGACCTGACCTTGTCGGATTCGACCGCGGCGAACGGTTATGTCGCAGCCTCGAACGGCGGGCTGAAGATCATCGGCGAACCGCTGGCGTCGGAGGATTTCGGCTTCATCTTCCCGAAGGGCTCGGAGCTGGTGGCGCCGATCAATGCCGCGATCGCCAGCATGAAGGCTGACGGCACGTTGGATGCGCTGAACCAGAAGTGGTTCGTCGAGTACAAGATGGGCGAGTGAAGGGCGGCCCCCGGTCCGGTCCGGGGGCGACCTGATGGCTCCGAACGCCGATCCCGACAAGGACTTTCCCTGGTGGCTGGTGATCCTGTGCGTCACCGGCCTGTGGCTGTTGTACGAGATGCTGGCCGACGAGATCTATGCCTCGGCGCTGCGGGTCCTGTCGAGGGGCCTGGTGGTCACGCTGACGGTGGCGGTCGTGGCCTATCTCGGGGCCTGCGCGATCGGGCTCGGGCTGGCCACGATGGGCATGTCGCGGTTCCTGGTCGTGCGGCAGCTGGCGCGGCTTTACATCGAGGTGATGCGCGGCGTGCCGATCGTGGTGCTGCTGCTGTACGTCGCCTTCGTGCTGGTGCCGGGCGTGGTGGCCGGGGCGAACGCGCTGGCGGGCGAGGACCTGCTGCGCACCCGGGATGTGCCGCTCTTGTGGCGGGCGGTGCTGGCCTTGATGCTGGCCTATTCGGCCTTTCTGGCCGAAATCTTCCGCGCCGGGCTTCAGGCGGTGGACAAGGGCCAGATCGAAGCGGCGCAGGCCCTGGGGCTTAATGGCTGGCAGCGATTCCGCCATGTTCGATTTCCTCAAGCTATCCGGCTTATCCTGCCACCACTTGGCAATGATTTCGTCGCAATGGTGAAAGACAGTTCCCTGGTCGCCGTGCTGGGCGTGTCGGATGTTGCCCAGCTGGCCAAGGTCACGGCGGCCGGGAATTTTCGCTATTTCGAGACCTACAACGTCGCGGCCTTCCTATACCTGACGATGACCATCGGCCTCTCGCTGCTGTTGCGCAGGTTCGAGGCGCGGATGCGGATGCGCGGCCGCGACGGCTGACGAATTGTGCGCCCTGCCGGGCGCAAGCCCTTTCTCTCGCCTCCGTGCCTGCGGCACAACCGGCTCGGGCGGCCTCCGGCGGGAGTATTTGGGCAAAGGGCAAGGCTGGACCTTGGCAGGGTCAGGGCCTAGCCTGCCCGGCAAAGGAGACTCTGGATGAACGTGCTTCTCGAACCCTGGACTACGCCCTTCGGACTGCCGCCTTTCGCCGCGATCAGGGACGAGGATTTCGGCCCCGCCTTCGATGAGGCCCTGGGCCGGGCGCGGGCGGCGATCGCGGCGATTGCAGAGGGGCCGGGCACCACTTTTGCCGAGGTCGTCGAGGCGCTGGAGCTGGCGGAGGGCGATCTCGACCGGGTGGCGGGGGTGTTCTACAACCTTGCCGGGGCGGACAGCACCGAAGCGCGTGAGGCCTTGATGCGCGAACTGGCGCCGAAGATGTCTGCATTCTCTTCCGAGATCACCAACAACAAGGCGCTCTGGGCCAAGATCGAGGCGTTGTGGCAGGGGCGCGAGGGCCTGGGGCTGACGGCGGAACAGCTGCGGGTGCTGGATCTCTACCGGCAGATGTTCGTCCGGTCCGGCGCGGCGCTGGAAGGGGCGGCGGCAGAGCGGCTGACGGCGGTCAAGGCGCGGCTGGCGGTGCTGGGAACCCGGTTCAGCCAGAACCTGCTGGCCGACGAGCGGTCCTGGCACATGGAGCTTGCCGAGGCCGACCTCGCCGCCTTGCCCGGTTTTGTCCAGGATGCCGCGCGGGCGGCGGGGGCGGAGAAGGGGCTTGGGCCGGTTGTCACGCTGAGCCGCTCGCTCATCGTGCCGTTCCTGCAGTTTTCGCCCAACAGGGCCTTGCGCGAAAAGGCTTACGAGGCCTGGGTCGCGCGGGGGGCAAGCGGGGGCGAGACCGACAACCGGGCGATTGCGGCCGAGATCCTGAGTTTGCGGGCCGAGCGGGCGCAGCTTCTGGGTTACGCGGATTTCGCGGCCTACAAGCTGGAACCCGAGATGGCCAAGACGCCGCAGGCGGTGCGGGACCTGTTGCTGCGGGTGTGGGAGCCGGCGCGGGCCAAGGCGCTGGCGGACGCCGCGGTGCTGGAGACGATGCTGAAGGCCGACGGGTATCCGGGGCCGCTGGAGCCCTGGGACTGGCGCTATTACAGCGAGAAGCGGCGCAAGGCCGAGCATGATCTGGATGAGGCGGCGCTGAAGCCCTACCTGTCGCTGGAGGCCATGCTGGGCGCGATGTTCGACTGCGCGACGCGGCTCTTCGGGCTGGAGTTCCGCGAGATCCCGGGCCCGTTCTATCACCCGGACGTGCGCGGCTGGGAGGTCACCCGCAAGGGTGAGCATCTCGCGGTGTTCCTGGGAGACTACTTTGCGCGCGGATCGAAACGGTCGGGCGCCTGGTGCAGTGCGATGCGGTCGCAGCGCAAGCTGGGGGGCGAGGTGCGGCCCGTCGTGGTCAACGTCTGCAATTTCGCCAGGGGCGAGCCTGCGCTGTTGTCCTGGGACGACGCGCGGACGCTGTTCCATGAATTCGGCCACGCGCTGCACCAGATGCTGTCGGATGTCACCTACGGCTTCATCTCGGGCACCTCGGTGGCGCGCGACTTCGTGGAACTGCCGAGCCAGCTTTACGAGCACTGGCTGGAGGTGCCTTCGGTGCTGGAGGCCCATGCGAAGCACCATGAGAGCGGCGCGCCGATGCCTGCCGACATGCTGCAACGGCTGCTGGCTGCGGGGACCTACGATCAGGGCTTTGCCACGGTCGAATTCGTGGCGAGCGCGATGGTGGACCTGGAGTTCCACACCGGCGCGCCTCCGGCCGACCCGATGCAGCGCCAGGCCGAGGTGTTGGAGGCGCTGGGGATGCCGCGGGCGATCCGCATGCGCCACGCCACGCCGCATTTTGCGCATGTGTTCAGCGGCGACGGCTATTCCTCGGGCTATTACAGCTACATGTGGTCGGAAGTGATGGATGCCGATGCCTTTGCCGCCTTCGAGGAAGCCGGAGATCCCTTCGATCCCGAGACAGCCGCCCGGCTGGAGCGGTTCATCCTGTCGGCCGGCGGGTCGGAAGAGGCCGAGGCGCTGTATCTGAAGTTCCGCGGCCGGATGCCGGGGGTCGAGGCGCTCTTGAAGGGGCGGGGTCTTCTGGATGCCGCCTGAGGCGGGGGGCCAGCCCCCCCCGCGCCCACCGGGATACTTCCGAACAGATGAAAGGGGCGTCAGCGGGATCTGAGCGATCCGGGCGATCTTCCGAAGCGGGCGCGGAACGCGCGCGAGAAGGTGGCGGGGCTGGAGAAACCGGTCCGCAGCGCAATCTCGGCGACCGGGTGGCGCGTGTCGGTCAGCATCCGGCGGGCAGCTTGCAGGCGCAGGTCCAGCCCATGGGCGGCGGGGGTGGTGCCGAGGGCGGCGCGGAACAGGGCTTCCAGGCGGCGTTGTGACAGGCCCACCGCTTTCGCGGTGGCCGAGGCCGGTTCGGGGGTGTCGATCCGCGCCTCCATCCGGGCCAGCGCAGCCGCGACGCGGGGGTCGAGGCTGGGGTCCTGGCCTGGCGCGATCTGGGGTTCGTGGCCGTTGCGCACGGTAGCCAGGAAACTTGCGGCGACCTGCCGGGCAAGGGCCGCGCCATGGCGGCTGCGGATCAGGTGCAGCATGAAATCCTGGGCCGGGGCGGCGCCGCTGATCGTCACGCGGTTGCGATCGATCACGAAGCGGTCGGGGACGACATCGACATGCGGATGGGCGGCGGCGAGGTCCTCGAGGTCCTCCCAGTGGACGGTCGCGCGATGGCCGTCGAGGAGGCCGGCGCGGGCGAGGACCCAGGGCGCGGCATCGATGCCGCCGACCAGCTGGAACCGCGGCGCGATGCGGCGGAGCTCGCGGATCAGCGGGCGGGTCGCAACCTCGGCCAGGCGGTAGCCGGCAATCACGATCAGCGCCTCTGCGCCCACGGCATGGGAGAGGGGGCCGGAGGAGGGCAGCTCGATGCCGCAGGTCAGCGGGACGGGGGCGCCGTCGGGCGAGACGACGCGCCAGCGGTAGGCATCCTGGGCAAGCTGGCGGTTGGCGTTGCGCAGAGGATCGAGCGCCGAGGCGACTTCGAGGATGGATGCCTGCGGCAGAACCAGAAGCGCGATGGCGATCGGTTGGTCAGAGGGTTGAAAGATGGCATTTCCCGTCATCGCTATTTCGTAATCTGCAAAGCGGTGGCCTGCAAGCCGGCTATGCTGGGTGAAAGCTCCCGGGAGGAATGCCATGCCGCTCAACATGAACAGGGAAGTATTCATAACCTGCGCTGTCACCGGCTCGGGCGGGACGCAGGACCGCAGCCCGCATGTGCCGCGCAGCCCAAGGCAGATCGCCGAGGCCGCGATCGCCGCGGCCAAGGCCGGGGCGGCGGTGGTGCATTGTCATGTCCGCGACCCCGAGACCGGCAAGCCCTCGCGCAAGCTGGAATACTATCGCGAGGTGACCGACCGGATCCGCGACAGCGATACCGATGTCGTGCTGAACCTGACCGCCGGGATGGGCGGCGACATGTATTTCGACGGCACCGAGAAGATGACCGAGATGGCGGAGATTTCCGACATGTGCGGGGCAGAGGAGCGGGTTGCCCACATCGTCGAATGCCGGCCCGAGATCTGCACGCTGGACTGCGGCACGATGAACTTTGCCGAGGCCGACTATGTGATGGTCAACACCCCCGGCATGCTGCGCGACATGGCGCGGCGGATGACGGCGGCGGGGGTGCGCATCGAGATCGAGGCCTTCGACACGGGGCATCTGTGGCTGGCCAAGCAGCTGGTGTCGGAAGGCGTGATCCCGGAACCCGTGCTGGTGCAGCTCTGCATGGGCGTGCCCTGGGGGGCCCCGGATGACCTGAACACCTTCATGGCGATGGTCAACAATGTCCCGGCGGGGTGGCATTTCAGCGCCTTCGGGCTGGGCCGGAACGAGATGGCCTATGTCGCGGCCGCAACGATTGCCGGGGGCAACGTGCGGGTGGGGCTGGAGGACAACCTCTGGCTGGAAAAGGGGGTACTTGCGACCAATGCCCAGCTGGTGGAACGCGCGGCGACGATCATAGAGAACCTTGGCGCGCGGGTCATCACTCCGGCCGAAGTGCGTGCGCGGCTCAAGCTGGAGAAGCGGGCTCCGGTGGCGCGGTAGGGGCCTCGGCCGAGACGCGGACGGCAAGCCAGCGCCTCCGGCAGGGACATTTGCACGACGACGAAAGCAGAAAGGCCGGCCTTATCGGGCAGGCAGGGAGAGGCGGACATGGCGCGCAGGGTGGCAATCATCGGGGGCGGGGTCATCGGCGGCGGCTGGGCGGCGCGCTTCCTCCTCAACGGCTGGGATGTGGGCATCTTCGATCCCGACCCCGAGGCCGAGCGCAAGATCGCGGCGGTGCTGTCGAACGCCCGGGCGGCGCTGCCCGCACTGTCGGACGTGCCGATGCCGCCCGAAGGCAAGCTGACCTTCCACGGCACCATCGGCGAGGCGGTCGAGGGGGCGGACTATGTGCAGGAGTCGGTATCGGAACGTATCGAGCTGAAGCACAGGGTTTATGCCCAGTTGCAGCAATCGAACCCCAAGGTGCTGATCGGGTCCTCTACCAGCGGGTTCAAGGCCTCTGACTTGCAGAAATCAAGCGTTGCGCCCGAAAACATCATCGTCGCGCATCCGTTCAACCCGGTCTATCTTCTGCCCTTGTCCGAGATCAGCGGCTCTCCTGCGAACCCGCCCGAGGTGGTGGATCGGACCGTGCAGATCATGAAGGACATCGGGATGTTCCCGCTGGTGATCCGGCACGAGATCGACGCATTCATCGGCAACCGCTTCCTCGAGGCGGTGTGGCGTGAAGCCTTGTGGATGCTGAAGGACGGCATCGCCACCACGGAAGAGATCGACGAGGCGATCCGCATGGGTTTTGGCCTGCGCTGGGGGCAGATGGGCCTGTTCGAGACCTACCGGATTGCCGGGGGCGAGGCAGGTATGCGGCACTTCATGGCCCAGTTCGGCCCGGCCCTGAAATGGCCCTGGACCAAGCTGATGGACGTGCCCGAGTTCAACGACGACCTGGTGGACCTGGTGGCCAGCCAGTCCGACGCGCAGTCCGGGATGTACGGCATCCGCGAGCTGGAGCGCATCCGTGACCGGAATCTGGTGGGCTTCCTGCGGGCCCTGAAGGAGCGGAACTGGGGTGCGGGCAAGGTCCTGCGCGAACATGACGAACGCCGCGCCGCCGCCTTCATTGCCGAGATGGCGCAGGGTCTGGACAGGGTCCCGAAGGCGGCTCCTCTGGTCATGTGGCGGGGCCAGGTCCTGCCGGGATGGATCGACTACAACGGTCACATGACCGAAAGCCGCTACTATTTTGCCAACTCGGAAACGGTGGACAATTTCCTGCGCATGATCGGCGCGGGGATGGACTATGTCGCGGCCGGGCACTCCTACTACTCGGCCGAGACGCATATCCGCCACCTGGGCGAGGCCAAGCTGGGCGACCAGCTGCGTGGCGAGCTGCAGATCATTTCGGTGGATGAGAAACGCTTCCGGTCCTTCGTGCGGATCATGAAGGGGGAAGCATGTGTGGCGACGGTCGAACAGCTGTGCCTGCACGTCGACATGAAGGCGGGAAAGACCGTGCCGGCGGCGCCCGAGGTCTGGAAGAACCTCAGGGCCATCGCGGACGCCCAGGCGGGTTTGCCTTTACCGGAAGGCGCGGGGCGGGCCGTCGGCCAGAGAAGGGAGTGAGGCGATGGACTTTGGCCTGACCGATGAACAGCGGATGATCGTCGACACCACGCGCGCCTTCGTGGAGACCGAGCTTTACCCGCACGAGCAGATGGTCGAACGCACCGGCCACCTGCCACTGGAGCTGATCCGCGAGATCCAGCAGAAGGCCATGGCGGCGGGGCTCTATGCCGCCAACATGCCGGTGGAGGTCGGGGGCGCGGGGCTCGATACGCTTTCGTGGCTGCTCTATGAAAAGGAACTGGGTCGGGCGAACTATGCGCTGCACTGGACCTGTGTGGCGCGGCCGTCGAACATCCTGCTGGCGGGCAATGCCGAACAGCGCGAGCGCTATCTGATGCCCTGTGTCCGTGGCGAGACGTGGGATTGCCTGGCGATGACCGAGCCCGGCGCGGGGTCCGACCTGCGCGGGATGAAGGCCAGCGCCCGGCAGGAGGGCGGCGACTGGGTGCTGAACGGGACCAAGCATTTCATCAGCCATGCCGACCTCGCGGGCTTCGCCATCGTGTTCATGGCCAGCGGCGAAGAGCAGACCGCGCGCGGGCCGAAGAAGCTGATCACCGCCTTCTTCGTGGACAAGGGCACGCCGGGCTTCACC
>JBKBJC010000054.1:0-15306 GCA_046294075.1 Tabrizicola sp.
GAAGGCACCGACCGCGTCTGGCGCCAGACAAGGCCCGAACGCCGCGACCTTGCGGTATCGATCCTCCTCGACGTCAGCCGATCGACCGAAAGCGCGATCCCAGGCCATGGCCACGACGGCCGCTCGGTCATCGACATCGAGCGCGAAGCTCTTGCGGCACTGGCCTGGGGCCTCACCGGATGCGGCGACAGCTTCGCAATTCACGCCTTCTCCTCGCTGAGGCGCGACCGGGTCTTTGTGCAGGAGGTCAAAGGCTTCGCCGAGCCGATGTCAGAGACCATCGAACGCCGCATCGCCGCCCTCGAACCCGGCCACTACACCCGCCTCGGAGCCGCGATCCGCCATACCTCGTTCCTCCTGACGAGGGAGGCCCGCAAACGCCGCCTCCTTCTCGTCATCACCGACGGCAAGCCCAACGACCTCGATCACTACGAGGGCCGGCACGGGATCGAGGACAGCCGCATGGCCGTGCTGGAAGCCCGCCGTGCCGGGCATTCCGTCTTCGGCATCACCGTCGACCGCGACGGCAAGAGCTGGTTCCCGCGTCTCTTTGGCCGGGGTGCCTTCGCCCTGATCCCGCACCCCGAGAAGCTCACCCGGGCCCTGCCGCAGATCTACCGGCAACTCGTGACGGGATGACACCCCCGCCCCATTCATCTGCCCGAACGTATCCTCGGGGGGTGCGGGAAGCAGAAAGGCTCCCGGCGAGGCCGGCAATCCCGCGGGACACTTCCCGCCCGCTCCCCGGCGAACTCCTGATGTGGGTCCTCATCTTCTCCGAACTGGCCGTGTTCGGCGCGGGCCTACTGGCATTCCTCGCCACCCGCCTGACCGATCCTGCCGGCTTTGCCGAGGCACAATCCCACCTCCACCGCACCGGAGCCGCCGCGAACACGCTTGTCCTCGTCACTTCCGGCTGGCTCGCCGCGCTGGCGACGCAGGCCGCCAGTTCCGGCCGGACCGGTCGCCTGCGCCTTCTCCTCGGCTGCGCCGGCCTCATGGGAGCGGTCTTCCTGATCCTGAAGGCCACCGAATATGCCGACCTCTTCGCGCAAGGCATCGGATCGGAAACCCATGCCTTCTACACCTTCAGCTTTCTCCTGACCGGCTTCCACGCCGCCCATGTCCTGGCCGGCATGATCCTGCTCGGCCTCGTCGGCTGGCTTGGCTCGCCGAAGGCGGTCGAGACCGGAGCGGCCTTCTGGCACATGGTTGACCTCGTCTGGGTGCTGCTCTTTCCCGTGGTTTATCTGCTATGAGCCACGCGACCAGAGCCTGGGCGATGCTCCTCGCCCTCTCTGCCGCCTCGACCGCTCTTGCGGCCTCCGGCCTCGCCGGCGCCACGCTTGCGCTGCCGGTCCTGATGCTCGCCGGGCTGAAGGCGCACCTGATCCTGCGGGATTACCTTGGCCTGTCGGTCGCTCCCGCCTGGCTGCGCGGGCTCGACCTCGGGCTTGCCCTCCTGATGCTGGCTTTCGCGGTCCTTGCCCTCGCCGGCCTGAACGTTGAGGCCGGGTAAAATGAAAGGCCCAAGTCATTGCAAGTGAACAATGGTTGGCGTTCGTCCACCGTGGACGGACTCTACTGCCCCTTCGACCAGGCCAGCGCCGGGTCCTCCTCGACGTAGTCCCGCAGTGCCTCCAGATCGTCGATCAAGGCCGTGTTCTGCCGGATCGTCACGCCATGTTCCTTCAGCCGCGCGAAGGCCCGGCTCAGGCTCTCCGGCTTCATTCCCAGACGCCCAGCGATCAGGACCTTGTCGTAGGGCAGCGTCACCTCGCAGGCTCCCGCCGGGCAGGGCGCCAGCTCCAACAGGAACTCCGCCACCCTCTGCGCCCCGGTCTGCGCCTTCAGGGCCTCGACCTGCGCGACCAACGCATGCAGGTGCGCGAAGGTTGCCGACAGGATCGAGATCGCCACTTCGGGGTTTTCGCGGATCTGCCGCAGAAAGGCATCCGCCTCGATCCGGATCAGCGTGCAGTCCGTCACCGCCTCGGCAGCCACCGGGTAGGTGTCGTGCCGGAACGCCACCGCCTCGCCGAAGCTGGAGCCTTTCGTGAACACCCCCACCACAGCCTCGGCCCCCGAGGGCGCGATCCGGTACAGCTTCACCCAGCCCTCGGCGACGATGTAGATCGCGCTGGCCCGCTCGCCTTGCAGGAAGATCGTCTCCCCCCGCGAAAACTGCCGCACCCGCGCGCTGTCCAGCACGGCCTTCGCCACCGCCTCGGGGGCCGAAGCCAGCAGCAGGGATCGGCGGGCAAGGGCGATGTGCTCGAGCTTCATGGGGTCTCGCGGCGCTGTCGGGACGCGAGCGTACCCTATCCGATCCTCCACCGGTCGGCCAGCAAAAGCCGCTCTTTCAACCAGGTCGCAATGGTCCCGCTGACATCTTGCGTTCACGCCGCGTCAGTCTTCAGCCGCGGACCGCCGCACCGGATGATGAAATCGACCGCTTCGACCAGGCCCTGATCGTGCCGAAGCCGGGCCATGACACAGGGCCGCTGCCCGCGCGCGCGGTGTCGGATTCCTCCGAAGATGTGGCCAGCGCAAGGGTCAGCAGGACCGTGTCCTGCCAGCCCGCACCCAAGGGAAGGATGTTCTTCAGCCATTCCTCAAAGCTGGTGGCGTCGGTCACGTCTCCGGCGGCGATCGTCCGCTCCAGCCCGCCACCTTCATCATGTCGGGCGCATGGCCCCGCCCGTGCCTTCGGTGTGGAAGGCATGGATCGGCCGGCACCTCCAGGTGACCGGCGTGTACTAGACGAAGCCGCTTTCGTTCACCGTATCGGTGTGGATCACCACCCGGACGCCCATCTGGTCCGCGACGGATAAGCAGCAATCGATGGCGCTGGTGGTGAGGGCGCGTTCAACCTCGACGATAGGGACGGGCACGGTTCGCTCAGGGTTGGCCTGGCCCGCGGCGGGCGAGACGCTTGACGTTGGAGCGGGTGCGACGGGCGATGGGCTTCAGCGCCAGATCGGCGATCACGGCGGGAGGCTTGCCGGTCATGATCGCCTTGCCGGTGGCGATGGCCGACTGGGTCGCTGCCGCGACCTTTTCGGACGACATCCGGGCGGTTTCGGATGGGGTGACGCGCCAGAGGCCCGCCATCCCCATCATCCGCATTCCGATCACCATCTGCGCCTCCACCAGCATGATGCCGGTCTTCAGCGACAGCGCGATCATCTGGGCCGGGGTCATCATCGGATACATGGGCAAGCTCTCCTCATTATGCGCGGAACCGGTCATCGACCGGCACAGACAGGGCCGTCGCCAGGGCATTGGTCTGTGCGGCCAGTGCGATCACCGATAACAACTCTCCATGTTGGGCGGGTGACATCCCCCTGGCTTTGGCCGCCGCAGTGTGGGAGTGCACGCAGTAGTCGCAGCCGTTGGCGGCGGAGACGGCGATGTAGATCAGCTCCTTGACCAGAGGATCCAGCGCGCCGGGGGCCATGACCTGCTGCACCCTCTCCCAGGTTGCGCGAAGAAGTGCAGGGTCATGCGCCAGCGCGCGCCAGAAGTTGTTGACATAGTCCGTCTGCCGCCTGGCGCGGATGTCATCGAAGACGGCGCGGGCTTCCGCCCCCGCCTCCTCATCGCTCAGAGGCCGAACGACGGCCATCACACCACCGCCATCACGCGGGCCGGGCCGCCGGTGCCCTGCTTGTGCTTGGGCGCGCCGATGAACACGGTTGCGCCCTGGGCGGGCAGCTGGTCGAGGTTCGCCATGTTCTCGATCCCGAAGCGCCCGCCGGGAAGCCAGCTGAAATGCACCGCGAAATCGGCGGAATTGCCGGGGTCGAGCGACAGGGTGTCCACCCCGATGCAGGCCACATCCATTCCGGCCAGCATGTCGGTCGCGGCCTTGGAGAATCCGGGGAAGGCCAGCGCGCCGTCGGGCGTGTTGCGGAAGCCGGGCGTGGCGACCTTGGCGGCCCAGCCCGAATTCATCGCGACGCAGGATCCGGCGGGGATGTCACCATTGGCGGAAACCCAGGCCTCGATGTCGGCGGGTTCGACCATCGCGTTGGCATCGTCCTTCGCCTTCGCGGTCAGGTCGATGACGCAGAGCGGGCAGACCAGTTTCTCGGGGGCAAGATCCGCAACCGAGGTGCCGTCGGAGGTGAAATGCAGCGGCGCGTCGATGTGCGTGCCGGTGTGTTCGTAGATCGTCAGCTTCCACAGCTGATAGCCCGAGTCGGCGAACTTTACGGCGGGTTCGTAGAGGATGCCGGGGTCGCCGCCGAAGGTCGGGAAGGATCCGTCATAGGCATGGGTCAGGTCCACCACCCTGCCCGCAGACTGCGCGAGCGCGGGCTTTGCGGAGGTCAGGCCGGTTGCCACCACGGCGGCGGTCGTGGCGGCAACTCCGCTGAAGAGGGCACGGCGTGAGAGCATCGAGGACTTGATGCTTTCGATCAGGCAGGCGTCACACATGGGTCGTTCTCCCTGTTGCTTGGAACGTCCAGCGTCCTCCTGCCCTGCCCTGGACGTCAAGCGTCATGAGGTCCCGTCACCGTCTGGTGGGCAGCAAAGGCGCGCCATGCCGTATTCCGGTCAATTGCAGGGCGGCGTAGATCTGGCCCGGGATCATGACCGTGCCCGGGTGTGAAAGCGATGGCCCTGCAAAGCCACGGACGGGTGGATCATTGCTGCCAGACGACCGGAAGCCTTTTCCGCTCTCACCCCTCCGAGGGCGCCCCTGCATCGGTCCGGCGGACCCGGCCGGGCGATGCCAGGGCACTGCCGCCGGGGAGGCGGCAGGTCAGTCAGGCCGGAGACTTGGCGAAGCGCAGATAGGGCAGCTTGATGTCCAGCTCTCCGAAGCGTTCCCTGGCCTGATCGTTGTCCAGCGCCAGAGCCACGATCACGTCCTGCCCGGGCACCCAGTTCGCGGGGGTGGCCAGCGGCACGCCATCGGTCTTCTGCACCGCGTCCAGCGCACGCAGGATTTCCGCGAAGTTGCGGCCGATCGACATCGGGTAGGTCATCGACAGGCGGATCTTCTTGTCCGGGCCGATGATGTAGACCGTCCGCACAGTGGCCGAGTTGGCAGGCGTCCGCCCCTCGGTCGGCAGGTAGTAATCTGCTGGCAGCATGTCGAAGGCCTTGGCGACCGTCAGGCTGGTGTCGTCGATGATCGGGAAATCGGCCGGCGCGCCGCCGAAGGCCTCGATGTCGCGCTTCCACTTCTCGTGGTCCTGCACGCTGTCCACCGACACGCCGATCACCTTGGTGTTGCGCTTCTTCCATTCCGCCGCCAGCTGTGCCACGGCGGCGAATTCCGTGGTGCAGACCGGGGTGAAATCGCGAGGGTGGCTGAAGATGATGCCATAGCTGTCGCCCAGCCACTCATGAAACCGGATCGTGCCGGCGGTGGACTCGGCGGTGAAATCGGGGGCAATGTCGTTGATGCGGATGGCCATCTGGCACCTCGTTCGGTTGGACTCCTGTCTGGCGGGGAACATATGCCGTTTGGAACAGGGTTTCATCCCCCGGCAGGCCGGCGCCGACAAAAAGGAAAGAGTTCCACCGTGGGCGCCCTGCACGGCAAGAACGTCCCGAATGGCGGGGCTAGTCGAAGGTTCCCGTCACCCGGCCGAACAGCATGAAGGCCCGCGCCGTCCGCGTGTCGGCCAGCTCGGCCAGTTCGGCATCCGTGGCGTTCGGCTCGAAGGCCGCGAAAGCCTTGTCGAAGGCGCGCAGGAAATGGTGCGCGGCGTCGCGGAACACCGGGTCCGACTTCATCCGCGCCGCCGTCAGCGCCAGCGAGGCACGGTCGCGGATCCCGCCCAGCGCGGCGATCGACCGCCCGCGCTCGCCGGCGGCAAAGCGCCGCCACAGTTCAGGGTGGCACATGTCGGGTTGCAGGTCATCCATATAGATGCCGTCCTGGCTGAGGAGCGTCAGCACATCCTGCGCCGCCCGGATCAGCTTGGCCGAAGAGCGGTCCTCCAGCGCCAGCCGCAGGGCGCGGAAGCCTTCCTTGTCCTCGGGCGTCTCGGGGAACTGCAGCGCGCGGATGAAGCTTGCCACCGACAGGGGCGGGCGGAACTCCTCGGGCGGGGTGCCCAGCGCCAGGGTCGGTTCTTCGGCGGCCGGTTCCGGGCGCGGCTGGACCAGGGCGGCCTTGCGGTCGGCCGAGGGCACCGACAGGGCCGTGTCCCGGCGCGAGGAGAAGGTCGCCAGAACCGTTTCCGCCTGCCTGGTCGAGGCGGCGATCTCGTCGATCTTCCTTTCGACCGCCGAGGTCAGGCCCGAGGGCTGCCCCTGCGCCTGCACATAGCTGGACCGCATGGCATCGACCGTGGCCTGCAACCGCCTTGCCTCGGCGCGAAGCTCCCGGATCGACCGCAGCGTGATGACAACTGCCCAGATCAGCGCGATGGGCAGAAAGACCATGAGCAGGGTCATGATCAGGCCCAGGGTCCGCGTCTCGCTGCCCGGGGGCGTGACCAGCACATAGACCAGGATCAGCAGGACCCAGACGAGGCTGAGGCCGACGCCCGCAATCTCCAACCCGCGGCCTGGCGGGTCGTTCATCTGGGCCAAAGGGCCTGATCCAAGCCCTCTGGCAACCTTGATGGGATCATGCGGCGGTTTCACCAGGGCGCCCCCGGGTCAAAGGTAACGGATCGACAGGATTTCGTAGGACCGGGTGCCGCCCGGCGTCTTGACCTCGACGCTGTCGCCTTCCTCCTTGCCGATCAGGGCGCGGGCCAGCGGAGAGCGCATGTTCAGCAGCCCGTTCTCGATGTCGGCCTCGACCTCGCCAACGATCTGGTAGGTCTTTTCCTCGTCGGTTTCCTCGTCCACCAGCGTCACCGTCGCGCCGAACTTGACCGGGCCGGACAGTTTCGACGGGTCGATCACATCGGCCAGCGACAGGATGCCCTCCAGCTCCTTGATCCGGCCCTCGATGAAGCCCTGCTTCTCGCGCGCGGCGTGGTATTCGGCGTTCTCGGACAGGTCGCCGTGTTCGCGCGCCTCGGCGATGTCGCGGATGATTGCCGGGCGGTCCACCGTCTTGAGCTGTTTCAGTTCCGCATCCAGCGCATCGAACCCGCGCCGGGTCATCGGGATCTTTTCCATCGACGTTCCACAGTAAAAGAAGAAGTCACGGATCGAGGCGCGATCCATGACTTCGGTTCAGGCTGGCTTCACCTCACCCGATGAGACCCCGAAATGCAAGAGCTCATGCCGCTTGCGGTCGGCGGCCGGTCGCCGGCGGGACAGAATGTTTCGCCCGGCCGGGCCGGTCTTGGCGTGATGTTGCGTCACGGTTGACCTCGGGTCCGACCTGCGGCAACAGGGGGGCCGCAACAAGCCACCGTTTAACGGCCGGGACCGACCGCCCGGGGAAGGACAAGCGATGACTTCGATCCAGCGCGAGAAGATGGACTATGACGTGGTGATCGTGGGGGCGGGGCCAGCGGGCCTGTCGGCCGCGATCCGGCTGAAACAGCTGGACCCGGACCGGTCGGTCGTCGTGCTGGAAAAGGGCTCCGAAGTCGGCGCGCATATCCTTTCCGGCGCGGTGCTGGACCCCTCGGGTCTGGATGCGCTTCTGCCCGACTGGCGCAACATGGACGCTCCGATCAAGGTGCCGGTGCGCGAGGACAACTTCTATCTCCTCGGCCCCGCCGGCAAGGTCCGCATCCCGAACTGGCCGATGCCGCCGCTGATGTCGAACCACGGCAACTACATCGTGTCCATGGCCAACGTCTGCCGCTGGATGGCCGGCGTGGCCGAGGGGCTGGGGGTGGAGATCTTCCCGGGCATGGCCTGCTCGGAACTGGTGTTCGAGGGTGACAAGGTTGTCGGCGTGGTGGCGGGCGAATTCGGCCGCGACCCGCAAACCCGCGAGCCTGGCCCCTCTTACGAGCCCGGCATGGAGCTGCGCGGCAAGTATGTGTTCCTGTCCGAGGGCGTGCGTGGCAGCCTGGCCAAGCAGGTGATCGAGAAATACGACCTGTCGAAAGGCCACTGCCCGCAGAAGTTCGGCCTCGGCATGAAGGAAATCTGGGAGATCGACCCGGCGAAGCACCGCGAGGGCACGGTGACGCATACGATGGGCTGGCCGCTCGGCAAGAATGCCGGCGGCGGCAGCTTCATCTATCATCTTGAAAACAATCAGGTCTACGTCGGCTTCGTGGTCCACCTGAACTACGAGAACCCCTACCTCTACCCCTACATGGAGTTCCAGCGCTTCAAGCATCACCCGATGGTCGCGGACCTGCTGAAGGGCGGCAAACGCATCGCCTACGGTGCCCGCGCGATCAGCGAAGGCGGCTGGCAGTCGATCCCGAAGATGGTGGCGCCGGGCGTGGCGCTTCTCGGCTGTTCGGCGGGGCTGGTGAACGTGCCGCGGATCAAGGGCAACCACAACGCGATGCTGTCCGGCAAAGCTGCCGCCGAGGCCGCCCACGCCGCGATCACCGCCGGCCGCGCCGGGGATGAGCTGACCGCCTACGAGACCGAGGTCCGCTCTGGCGTCATTGGCCGCGACCTCAAGAAGGTGCGCAACGTCAAGCCAATCTGGTCGCGCTATGGCCTGACCGCCAGCCTGATGGGCGGAGGGCTCGACATGTGGCTGAATACCATCGGCCTGACCGCCTTCGGCACGCTGCGCCACGGCAAGTCCGACGCTGCCGCGACCGGTAAGGCCAGGGACTTCAAGCCGATCGACTATCCCAAGCCCGACGGCAAGCTGTCGTTCGACCGGCTGACCAACGTCGCCTTCAGCTTCACCAACCATGACGAGGCGCAGCCCGCCCATCTGGTGCTGAAGGATCCCTCGATCCCGATCCGGGTCAACCTGCCGCAATACGCCGAACCCGCCCAGCGTTATTGCCCCGCCGGTGTCTACGAAGTACTGGGCGAAGGCGAGGACGCGACGTTCCGGATCAACTTCCAGAACTGCGTCCACTGCAAGACCTGCGACATCAAGGATCCCTCGCAGAACATCACCTGGACCACGCCGATGGGCGGCGGCGGGCCGAACTATCCCAACATGTGACCGCTTTCCGGGGCGACTCACGAAAGCTTGTCCAATTCCCGCTGGCCCGGCCGCCAGGTCGGGCCTCGCCACGTTGCGCGACCGCCGCAGCCGGGCTACCTTCGCCATGACCGTCCAGGAGAGGCCCATGCGTTCCGTGATTACCCGCACCTTGTCCGCCCTTGTGCTCGCGGCGGCCCTGGGCGCGCCACTTCAGGCCGAGGATGACATCAACACCGGGGCCTATCTCGCGGCCCGGATCGCCGAACGCGAGAACGACTTCCGCGCCGCCGCCGGCTGGTACGCCCAGGCAATCGCGGCAGACCCGGGCAACCCGGCGCTTCTGGACGGGGCAATGCTTGCAGACATCGGCCTCGGCAAATTCGCCGCGGCGATCGAGCTTGCAGCAATGCGGCGCGACCTGGGCAAGGACCAGGGCATCGACCGCAGCCATCTGGCCGACCTGGTGCTGCTGGCCGACGAGGCGCAGCGCGAGGATTACGCCGCGATCCAGGCAGCAGCCGGCACTGGCCGCGATGTCGGCGACCTCGCCAACCAGCTGGTCCTGGCCTGGGCCAAGGTTGGCGACGGCAAGATGTCCGAGGCGCTCGAGGCTTTCGACGCGGTCACGAAGAAGCAGGGCTACGAGGCCTTCGGCTATTTCCACAAGGCGCTTGCCCTGGCCTCGGTCGGCGATTTCGAAGGCGCGGACGAGATCCTGTCGGGCAAGGCCGCCGGGCCGATCGTCGTGATGCGGCGCGGGGTCTTCGCCCATGCGCAGATCCTGAGCCAGCTGGAACGCAACACCGATGCACTGGCCCTTCTGGACCGCAGCTTCGGCCCCGGACCGAATCCGATGGTCGATCCCATCCGACGCCGCCTGCAGGCCGGAGAGCCGATCCCGTTCGACACCGTGCGGACTGCCCGGGACGGGATAGCCGAAGTGTTCTACTCGATTTCGACCGCCTTGCAGGGCGGGGCCGATCCGGTCTACACGCTGCTCCACTTGCGGGTCGCAGGCTATCTGCGGCCCGATCACAGCGACGCCCTGTTGATGACGGCGGATGTCCTGGAAAACCTCGGCCAGCACGACCTTGCCGCCGAGACCTACACTGCCTTTACCGCCGAGGATCCCGCCTTCGTCACGGCCGAGATCGGGCGGGCAGGCGCACTTCGGTCGCAAGGCAAGACCGATGCCGCCATCGAGGCGCTGCGGACGCTGGCACGGACACATGGCGACCTGGTGGAAGTGCAGTTCTCGCTGGGCGACATGTTGCGCGGACAGGAACGCTTTGCCGAAGCCGTCGCGGCCTACACCGCCGCCATCGACCTGACCAAGGCGGCCGGGAACGAGGACTGGGTTCCGTATTTCTACCGCGGCATCTGTCACGAGCAATCGAAGGACTGGGCCTCCGCCGAGGCCGACTTCCGCCGCGCACTGGAGCTGAACCCGACCCAGCCACAGGTGCTGAACTATCTCGGCTACGGGCTGGTGGACCGCGGCGAAAAGCTGGACGAGGCGCTTGGCATGATCGAGAAGGCCGTGGCCGGCGACCCCAAGCAGGGCTACATCATCGACAGCCTCGCCTGGGCGCTGTTCAAGCTGGGCCGTTATTCCGAAGCGCTGGAGCCGATGGAAAGGGCCTCGTTGCTGGAGCCTGTCGATCCGATCGTCACCGACCACCTGGGCGATGTCTACTGGATGAACGACCGCAAGCTGGAGGCCCGCTTCCAGTGGCGCCGCGCCCTGTCCTTCAACCCGACCGAAAAGGACAAGGCGCGCATCCTGCGCAAGCTCGAGGTCGGTCTGGATGCGGTGATGGCCGACGAGGGCACCGCACCGGCCCCGGTCAAGGCCGCCGAGAATGGCAACTGAGGCCGTCAGCGAAGCGGCGCCCGCCAAGCTGAACCTCTGCCTGCATGTGACCGGCCGCCGGGTCGATGGCTATCATCTGCTGGACAGCCTGGTGGTCTTTGCCGATATCGCCGACCGGGTGTTCGCCAGCCCGGCGCGTGGTCTTTCGCTTGTCGTGGCCGGGCCGGAGGGCGCAGGTCTCCAGGCCGAAGCCGACAATCTGGTCCTGCGCGCCGCCCGCTGCATGGGGGTGACGGATGCCGCGCTGGTGCTGGACAAGCAGCTGCCCATCGCCTCGGGCGTCGGTGGCGGATCGGCCGATGCCGCGGCGACCCTGCGCGCGCTTGCCCGACTGACCGGGCGACCCTTGCCCGCAATGTCCGATGTCTTGCGGCTTGGAGCGGATGTGCCGGTCTGCCTCGCCTGCCGTCCGTCCCGGATGTCCGGTATCGGCGAGCGCGTGACCCCCCTCCCGTCCTTGCCGGCGCTGGGATGCGTTCTGGTCAACCCGCGCCTGCCGGTGCCCACGCCACAGGTCTTTGCCGGCCTCGATGGGCGCGACAATCCGGGGCTTCCGGACCTGCCCGCCGCTGCGCTGTCCTCTGCCGCGGCGTTTGCCGGCTGGCTGGCGGCGCACAGCCGCAACGATCTGGTCGCCCCCGCACGGGCCATCGCCCCGGTTCTTGCTGATGTCCAGAGGGCACTTGAAGCCACCCCCGGCTGTCTGCTTGCGCGGATGTCAGGGTCGGGCGGCACGCATTTCGGCCTGTTTGCAACCCCGGAGGCCGCCGCGTCGGCGGCAGCGGCCTTCCGGGAGGTCCATCCGTTTTGGTGGACCGCGGCCGGAAGGATCCTCGGCTGATCCTGTTTGCGCAACTTGCTGCTCAAGCCTCGTCGCGCCGACCTCGCCGTCTCGGAAACCGATGCGGCACCGGGCGTGCAAGTCGCTTCGGAAGCGGCCGATCTACCGGATGCGAAGGGTGCGGCGCGTCCGGATCGGCAACAGCGCGGGCTGCGGTCCGATAGCCCTGCGGCCCTGTGCACGGCACCCGCCAGCCGCGCCTGGGCCGCCGGCCTCGCAAGGGGCAATCCGTGGTCTCGCGGTTACGCTCGCAGCGGCAGGGTCGAAGCTTTACAAATTCCTAATGCCCAAGAGTATCAATATGATATCACGCCATATTCCAGAAGTGTCCACCGTGGACAGTCTTGCGGCGCATCTCAGAAATAGCTGCGCACCAATGCCCCCGAGATCAATGCCCAGCCATCAGCCACCACGAAGAAGATCAGCTTGAACGGCAGCGAGACGACGGCCGGCGGGACCATCATCATCCCCATCGACATCAGGATCGCCGCGACGACCAGGTCGATGATCAGGAAGGGCAGGTAGATCATGAAACCAATCTCGAAGGCCCGCTGGATCTCGGAAAGAAGGAACGAGGGCACCAGAAGAGACAAAGGTGCGTCGGCCGGAGCGACCGGCGCGTCCAGCCGCAGGTCCTGCAGGGTCTGCAGGGTTTCCGGATCGACCCGCAGCGCCATGAATGCCCGGAACGGCGCAATCGCCGCCTGCAACCCCGGACCGATCTCCATCGTCCCGTTGGTCATGGGCTCGATGCCCTTGACCCAGGCTTCGGTGAAGACCGGATCCATCACGAACCAGGTCAGGAACATGGCCAGACTGATGATGAGCATGTTGGGCGGAGCCTGTTGCAAGCCGATGGCCTGACGCAGGATCGACAGCACGGTGACGATGAAGGGAAAGCAGGTCACCATCACCGCCAGCCCTGGCAGGATCGACAGCACGGTTATCAGCAACAAAAGCTGAACCGAACGCAGCGACAGCGACTCTGCACCCGTCCCGCCAAGGTCGATCGAAATCTGTTGCGCCAGCGCCGGCCCGGACAGCAGGCCCAGCGCGACGACCAGTGCCGCGGTCAGGCCGGGGGAAAGCCTCACAATCCGCCTCGCAGGTTGGCGACTTCCGTCAGGCGGACCGCCAGTTGTCCCGCGTGATCGCCCTCGAGTTCGGTCAGCTCACCACGAGCGATCAGACGATCCCCGACATAGAGTTCGACCGGATCGTCTACCCTACGGTCAAGTTGCAGCACGGCATCCTTGGACAGGCGCAGCAGATCGCGAACCAGGGGCCGTGCGCGTCCGACAGAGATCGTGACCTCGATCGGGACCTGGCTGAAGGGGTTGGTGTCTGCGATGTCTTCCATGGGGGTCCTCAGGTGTTGAGGGTGAAAAAGGCGCGGACGGCAGCCGCGATGTCGGCGGTGACCTGGGACAGGTCGACACTCGCCTCAGCTGCACCAAAGCGGATGTAGACCTGGCCCTCTGGCAACGAGGGTTCTTCCTCGACAATCACCGGAAGGCCTCTCGCCTCGGCCACAAGGCTTTCGACCTGGCCACGGACCGCCGGATTGAGCACAAGGGTGAGGGGAGCGTCGGCCATTTCCTCGGCCAGCGGGGTCAGCGCTTCCAGAACGGTCGGCGCCAGCGCCTCGCGCGCGATTTCCGGCAGGAGGCGATTGGTCATCTCAAGCAGCAGGGGCCGAACAGAGCTCAGGACATGGGCACGCGCGTCCTGGAAGGTGAAAGCCAGGCTTTGCAGGTTTCGGGCGAGATCTGCCCTTATCCGGGTCTGATCGGACTGCTGGGCGGCAACGGCATCGTCCCAGCCGGCAGTATAGCCCTGCTCGAAGCCGGCAACCTTGGCTTCTTCGACTGCCGTCGCCTCGACCAGCGGCAGTAGCGAGCCGTCACCCGTCGCTGCAGTGTCAAATACTTCGAGACGCGGAGCGGGCATCAGACACGCTCCTCGTCATGTTCCATCCAGCCGCGAAGGATCTCGATCGACTCGGTCTGACGCTTCTCGATCAGGCGACGCAACCGGGTGGCAGGGTCTTCCTCGGCGCCATCGTCCGTATCGGTCGATGTCGCGCGGCGAACACCCGCAAACTCGCCATAGTCGAGTGCCTCGTCAACTTCGCCCGTGAGTGCAACAGGTGCGACAGGTGCCGCTGGCGGCAGCGCCAATGGAAGCTCGGGCGACGGCAGCGCCGACCGGTTTGCCGATGCCAGCACGGGGCGGATCACGAAAAGCCCCAGGACCAGTGCAACACCCGCAAGCACCGCTGTCTGAATGATGGACATGACATCGATCTGTCCGATCGCCGGGAAGATGCTGGCTGTTGTTGCCTCGGTCCCAGGGGGCATCGGAAGATCCTGAAACTCCAGCGATTTCAAAGTCAACACGTCCCCTCGCGCCTCGTCCAGGCCCACGGCCGAGGCCACGAGCTCTCGCAGGGTTGCGAGTTCCTCCTCGGATCTGGGCGACCAGCTGCGTGTTCCGTCGGCAGCTGTCGACACCACGCCATCGACCATGACCGCAACGGTCATCCTGCGCACGGCGCCCGGGCTGCGCTGGATCTCGCGCTGAGTCTCGGAAACCTCGTAGTTCACACGTTCCCGGGTCTCGGAGTTCTGGCTCTTGCCCGAACCACCCGTCGCCACATCGCCTTCCGGCAGGTTGGACGCGACAGTCACCGCGCCACCCGGTTCGGTGCTTGACCCGCTCCTCTCCTCGGTTTCAGAGGAAATGGCCACGCGGCCCTGGGGATCGAACTTGCGCTCGGTGATCGATTCCCGGTCGGAATTGAGCTCGATGGAAACCTCGACGATCGCCTTTCCCGGGCCCACGCGCGCCGCCAGCAGACGCTCGACATTGCCCTTGATCGCAGCGGCACGGTCCTGAGCATTGCCGGACTCGAACTCCGGCGTCTCTCCACCCCCGATAAGGCCCGCGACCGTATCTATGATTTGCACGGCCTCTGGCGTCATCCCGGCCACGGCACTGGAAACGAGGTGCCGGATTGCCTTTGCCGTCGCCTCGTCCGTGTTTCCCGATGCCGTGGTCAGGGTGACCGAAGCTGTCGGCCTGCCCTCGGGCCGGAAGGCCCGGTTCGGGGCGCTTGCGATGTGGACGCGCGCCGCCCTGATCTGCGGGATGGCGAGAAGCGTGCGGGCGATCTCGCCTTCCTTGGCCCGCCAGTATGCCGCATCGAACATCTGCGATGTGGTTCCGAAGCCCGACAGCGAATCCAGAAGCTCGTAGCCACCGCCACCCGAACTGGGCAACCCGTCCGCCGCAAGGGCCATCCGCAGGGCATCCCGCTGGCTGACGTCCACGAGGATCGAGTCGCCCCTGATCTCGTAGGTCACGCCCTGCTGATCGAGCGCCGCGACCACCTCGCCCGCGGCAGACGGCTCGAGCCCCGCATAGAGAAGGCCCATTTCCGGCCGCCCCGCCATCCGGCTGAGCGCAAGCACCGCGGCGAACATTGCCACAGTGGCACCGATGAGGATGATCCGACGGCGCAGGTCAAGCGATGTCCAGATGGCGATCAGGTTCTGCAAGTCGATTCTCCGGCTCCGGCGTTCT
>JBKBJC010000055.1:0-15172 GCA_046294075.1 Tabrizicola sp.
CGGGGGGTGCGCAGCGCCTCGACCGCCTCGATCACGCCGTGGCGTTCGAAGCTTTCGGGGTCGGTGTCGGCGTCGTCCACCGGCGGGTCGAGCCAGTCGCGGAAGGCGAGGTCATGCGCAGAGGGACCATCGACCAGGAGTTCGGGCGGGCCGTTGACATCGGCCAGCACCGCCTCGGCCAGGCCACGCATCGCGGCGATGTCCTCGGCGATGGCCTGATCCTCGGCCTCCACGCAGCCGGAACGCAGGATGAGGCCGAGGCTGTCGGCCGCGCCGGACATGCCTGCTTCGGCCAGAGCGGACAGCTCGGCCCGGCGCTCCTCGTCCCGGATGCGGCGGCTGATGTTCAGGCCCGGCGCGTCGGGGGTGATGATGGCGAAGCGCGACTTGAACAGAAGGCGCGTGGTGACGGGAACCGCCTTGCCGGGTTCGGCCGGGCCGGTGACCTGAACCAGAAGCCGCTGGCCGGGGGCAACGCCCGAGATCTGGCGCAGGAAGCCCGAGCCCTCCGGCAGCTTGACGAAGATGCCGCCCTGGCCCTTGACCGGACGGTCGGCGACGGCGCGGTAGATCGCGCCCGGGATCGCCACGTCACCCTCGGGGTCGATGGCCAGTTCCTCCAGCCGCCCGTCCACCAGCAGAGCGGCGGCCTGCCGCCCACCGAGTTCGTCAAGGACCAGAACCCGACCCTTCATGCCTGCCTCCAGACCGGATAGCCAATGGCCGTCAGCAGCGCCGCGGTCTCGGCCACCGGCAGGCCCATGATCCCGGTGAAGGACCCCGAGATCCACGGGATGAACGCCCCGGCCAGACCCTGGATCCCGTAGCCGCCCGCCTTGCCCTGCCATTCGCCGCTGGCGAGATAGGCGTTGAGTTCGGCATCCGACAGCCGCTTCATCTTTACCGTGCTCAGGCTTTCGCGCACCAGAACCCGGTCGCCCCGCCGCACGGCCAACGCGGTGATCACCTGGTGGCGGCGCCCGCCGAGCGCGGTGAGGAAGGCCGCCGCCTCGCCCGCATCGGCAGGCTTGCCCAGGATCCGGCGGCCGATGGCAACGGTCGTGTCGGCGCACAGAACCACGTCATCCGGCCCGGCGGGGACGGCGCGGGCCTTTTCCTCGGCCAGACGCAGGCAGTACGGGCGGGGCAGCTCGCCCTTCTTCGGGTCCTCGTCGATGTCGGGCGGCAGGATCAGGTCGGGCAGGATGCCAAGCTGCGCCAGAAGCTCTTTCCGGCGCGGGCTGCCCGATCCCAGGATCAGGCGCATTGGCGTTTGCCGCGCATCTTGGTCCGAAAACCGGTAACCACTTTTCGGGATGCGCTTATTTGAAGCGATAGTTGATACGGCCCTTCGACAGGTCGTAGGGCGTCATCTCGACCTGCACCTTGTCGCCGGCCAGAACCCGGATGCGGTTCTTGCGCATCTTGCCCGCCATGGTGGCGATCAGTTCATGGCCGTTCTCGAGTTCGACCCTGAATGTCGCGTTCGGCAGGAGTTCCTTCACGACACCGGGGAATTCGAGAATGTCTTCCTTGGCCATGGTCTCTCCATTGCAGATGGGCCCGCGCGGCATGTCCCGCAGGCTTCCGCCGGGCCGTATGCCCCCGAAAGGGCCGGTTTTCAAGCGGATTCTTCTGGTCGTGCGGCGGGCCGGGCACGCAGGCCCAGCCGGACCTGCTTTTCGATTTCGGTCAGCGCGAAGAACACCACGCCCACCGCCACGATCAGGACGCCGTCCCCGAACGGCACCGCAGCAGTGCCGAGGACCGCCTGCAGGGGCGGAAGATAGGTGACCGCGAACTGCGCCAGGGTGACGACGATCACCACCGCCCAGATGACCGGGGTGCCCCGCACCGCGGCCCAGGTCAGCGAGGTGCCGTGCATGTTGCGGATGAAGAACAGGTTGAATATCTCCAGCACGACCAGCGTGTTCATCGCCATGGTCTGCGCCAGAGCCAGGGAATGGCCCTTCTGGATCGCATAGCTGAAGATGCCGAAGGTCGCGGCCAGGAACAGGCCCGCGATCAGGATCACCTGCCAGACAAGCCCCCCCGTCAGCAGTGGTGCGTCGCGCGGGCGTGGCGGGCGGGACATGGTGCCTGCCTCGGTCGGCTCGAAGGCCAACGCCAGGCCCAGCGTGACGGCAGTGATCAGGTTGATCCACAGGATCTGCACCGCCGTCACCGGAAGCGCCAGGCCCAACAGCAGCGCCAGCACCACGACCATTGCTTCCCCCGCATTGGTCGGCAGGGTCCAGCTTATGACCTTCCTGAGGTTGTCGTAGACCGTCCGCCCCTCGCGCACCGCAGCGGCGATCGAGGCGAAATTGTCGTCGGCCAGCACCAGGTCGGCGGCCTCCTTCGCAGCCTCCGAGCCCTTCAGGCCCATGGCGATCCCGGCATCCGCCCGCTTCAGGGCGGGCGCGTCGTTTACCCCGTCGCCGGTCATCGCCACCGACAGGCCTTGCGATTGCAGGGCCGTCACCAGCCGCAGCTTGTGTTCGGGGCTGGTGCGGGCAAAGACATCGACGTCCATCGCCTCCATCGCCAGTTCGGCATCGTCCAGCTTGTCGAGGTCGGCCCCCGTGAGGACGCGCCCGGGCCTGGCCAGGCCGATCTGTGCGGCGATGGCGGCGGCGGTTCCGGCATGGTCGCCGGTAATCATCTTGACCCGGATCCCGGCCGAGCGACATTCGGCCACCGCCGCAATCGCCTCGGGACGCGGCGGGTCGATCAGGCCGAGAAGGCCGATGAAGGTCAGCCCGTCGTCCAGCGTCGACGTGTCGATCCGCTCGCCGGTTTCCGCGCGTTCGGCGAAGGCCAGCACCCGCAGACCCCGCTTCGCCATCGCCTCGGCGCGGTCATGCCAGTGGCTCCGGTCGATGTCGCAGCACATGCGCAGCACCCGCTCCGGCGCGCCCTTGACCAGCGTCAGCCCCTCCCCGGTCAGCACCGCCATATAGCGGTGGCGGCTGTCGAAGGGCACCGCGTCGAGGCGGGCAGACGCGGCGACGCCACCCGCCTTGGCGGCAAAGGCCAGGAGCGCCCCCTCCATCGGGTCGCCCTCGACGAACCACTGGCCGTCCCGTTCCCGCAGCGCAGCGTCGTTGCACAGCGCCGCCGCCCGTGCCAGCCGGGACAGGTCGCCCGCCGGCGCGATCTCTCCCCTGGGTTCGTAGCCGTCGCCGGTGACGGTGAAGGCGCCATCGGCCGTCTCGGCGGCGGCCACGACCATCTCGTTACGGGTCAGCGTGCCGGTCTTGTCGGTGCAGATGACCGAGACCGAGCCGATCGCCTCGATCGCGGGCAGGCGGCGGACGATGGCGTTGCGCCGGGCCATGGCCTGCACGCCGATGGCCAGCGTGATCGTCATCACCGCAGGGAGGCCCTCGGGGATGGCCGCGACGGCCACGCCGATCACCACCATGAAGAGTTCGCCGAAGTCCTGATGGCCGACGAAATAGCCCCAGGCCAGGATCAGCGCCGCGATCAGCAGGATCAGGAAGGACAGCCAGCGCGCGAAATGGTCCATCTGTGCGACCAGTGGCGTGGTCAGCTGTTCCACCCCCGCCAGAAGCCCGCCGATCCGGCCGATCTCGGTGCCTTGCCCGGTCGCGACCACCAGCCCCTTCGCGGTACCTTGCGTCACCAGCGTCCCCGACCACAGCATCGAGCGGCGGTCGCCCAAGGGCACATCGGCCGCGACCGGACGCGGGTCCTTCTCCACCGGCACAGACTCTCCGGTAAGGATCGCCTCTTGCGCCGCCAGCCCCCGCGCCTCGATCAGCCGGAGGTCGGCCGGGACCTTGTCGCCCGGCTCCAAGAGCACGATGTCGCCGGGCACCAGGTCCGCCCCCGGCACGCTGACCCGCGCCCCGTCGCGCAAGGCTGCGGCCTTCGGCGCCAGGAGCGAGCGGATCGCCCCCATCGCCGCCTCGGCCTTGCCTTCCTGGATGAAGCCGATCACCGCATTGGCCAGCACCACGGCCAGGATCACCCCGGTATCCACCCAATGTTGCAGACCCGCCGTCACGGCTGCCGCGCCAAGCAGCACATAGATCAGCACATTGTTGAACTGCGCCAGAAAACGGATGACCGGCCCGCGCGCCCTGATTTCGGGCAGGCGGTTTGGACCGTGTTCGGCCAGCCGTCGCGCGGCTTCGGCCGCGGTCAGCCCTTCTGCCCGGGCCTCGAACGCTTCAAGCGCGTGCCGGACGGTCTCGGCGTGGATGGCCGGGGTGCTGTCTGCTGCCATGTCCCTGATCCTTCTTTCTAATCAAGGGAGCGCATCCAGAATTGCAAGGGTTTCTCGGTCTCTTTCGAGTCTCCCACGTCCTTCCAGCTGAAGCGGGCGACAACGCCGGGCAAGGGTTCGTAGCCCCGACCGCGCCAGAAGGCGTCGTTGCCGCGATGGACTGCCGGCCGGGCCGGATGGTCATCGGGCCGGACCACCGAGCAGAAGGCGACATGGGTCCGCCCCAGCACGCGGGCGTGGGCCTCACGCAGGTCGATGAAGCGGTGGCCAAGGCCGATCCCCCGATAGGGTCTTAGCAGCACGGACTCCGCACCGTAGAGGATCTTCTCGATCGGGATGCCCATGTCGCGGAACGGGGCCGAGAATTCCGGCGCGTGGTCCTCCATGGGCGTCGAGGTGGACGCGCCGACCAGCCGGCCTTCGTGGAAGGCGCCGACCAGCAGCGCGCCGGGATTGTCCCGGTAGGTGGCCAGGTATTCGCGTTCGTAGTCCAGCGAGCCGTCGTAGAGGTAGGGCCAGTCGCGGAACACCGTGATCCGCAGTTGTGCGACACCGTCAAGGGCGGCTTCCAGGTCGGGGCCTCTCAGGGCGCGGACGTCGATGTCGTCGATGTTCACTGGCTCACCTGCCGGACCCAGTCGTTGAGATTGTAGAAGGTGGTGATGCGGCTGATGCGGCCGTCCCTGACCTCGAAGAACCCACCGGCCGGCAGGACATAGCTCTGGCCCTTCGCCTCGGGCAGGCCGGGGTCGGTTTGCAGATAGGTGCCGTGAACCACGAATTCCGCCGCACCCCGGCGGCCGTCGTCGGTGGCGAAGATCACCATGTCCTTCAGTTCTTCGCGGTAGCTGACCCCCATATGGCTGCAGAACTCGGCGAACTTCGCCTTGCCGATCCGCAGCCCGCCCTCGTTCACCCGGTGTTCGATGTCGTCGGTAAGGCAGGCAAGCATCTCCTCGGGCCTGCCGGCGTTGAAGGCGTCATAGTAGCGGCGGATCAGGGCAATGGTCTCGGCGCGGGGCATCGGGGTCTCCTTTTCCGGCCGAGACTAGCCGTCCGGGACGGGGTTTCCAAGCCGAAGGGGACGGGTGGCACGTGGAAAGCGACCGCACGATCGCAGACGTCGACGCTGGCCGCTTTGCGGTCGCAGGGGACCGCAGGTCAAGGGGGGAACGACGGGCAACGACGCGCGCTCGGCCCGCGTCAGGCCGCCTTCGCGCCCTTGCGGCCCTCGATCAGCCAGGCCAGCACGGCCAGCCCGGCCGCGATCAAGAGCCAGGCCCAGGCCGGCAGGACCGGGACCACGTTGACCGAGGCCGTCAGGTAGGCCTCGCGCGGGGTGATGCCGATCCAGCCGCGACCGATGGCAACCCTGCCCTCGGACACCGCGCGGATGTCCGGGATGCCCGGTTCCAGCCGGGTGACGCCGCCCCGGGTGGTCTCGGCCACAGGTTGCAGCAGATCGCCCGAGGCGATCGTTTCGGCAAACTCGCGCGGCGTCGCGGGGCCGACCGCGATCACCCGGGTCAGGTCGCCCTGCTCCAGCCGGTAGAGCCCGAGCGCCGGGGCCTGCCAGACGGTCTCGTAACGCCCGGGCGCGGCCAGCGGCATCGCCAGTTCCAGCTCTGCCCCATCCGGGCCCGTCACCGTCACCGGCCCCGGATCGGCATCGGCCAGCGTCCGGCGGGTGATGGTCAGGGCCTCGCCGCGCACCTCGGCGGTCAGGGTCTCTTCCTCCAGCTCCGGCTCCTTCAGCATCCAGTGCGCAAGCCGGCGCAAGAGTTCCAGCTGCGGCCCGCCCCCTTCATACCCCCGGCCCCAGAGCCACGCCTGATCCGAGGCCAGCACCGCAACGCGCCCCTGATCGACCCGGTTCAACACCAGCAACGGCAGGTCGCGCGGCCCCGACATCAGCACCTGCCCGGCGGTCTGCCGGACCTCGATCTGGCGGAACCAGCGGCCCCAGCCGCCCTCGGGCGCTTCCTTTTCCAGCCCCTCGGTCACCGGGTGCCGGCGGCCCAGATCGGTCAGCGCAGGCCGGAAGCCACCCTCGATCACCTGCGCCGTGGGCGCGACCGGCAGGATTTCCGCCAAGGGCGAGCGGTAGAGGCTGTCCACCGCGCCGAACTCCGGCCCTGCAGCGACCAGCACGGTGCCGCCATTGCGCACATAGGTGACGATGTTGTCGATGTAGGACATCGGCAGGATGCCCCGCATCCGGTAGCGGTCGAAGATGATGAGGTCGAATTCCTCGATCTTCTCGACGAACAGCTCGCGCGTCGGGAAGGCGATCAGCGACAGTTCGTCCACCGGCACCCCATCCTGCTTTTCCGGCGGGCGCAGGATGGTGAAATGCACCAGATCCACCGACGCGTCGGATTTCAGGAGGTTGCGCCACACCCTTTCGCCGGCATGCGGCTCGCCCGAGATCAACAGCACCCGCAGCCGGTCGCGCACCCCGTTGATCTGCACGGCCGAGGCATTGTTGCGGTCGGTGATCTCGCCCGCGACCGGGGCGACCGAGAATTGCAGCACGTTCGCCCCGCCATGCGGCAGCGTCACCGGCAGTTCCAGATCCTCGTTCAGCGGCACGGTATAGGTCACGGGCTCTTCGGTGTCGATGGCGATGGTGAGCTGCACGTCGGTCCCGGTCGAGGCGGACGGGGCGCCCACGTCCTCGACCCTGAGTTCCAGCTTGAACTCCTCGCCGATGATGGCGAAGGCGGGGGCGTTCCTTATCACGATGCGGCGGTCCCAGTCGGCCGCGCGCCCGGTCAGCAGCACCTGCAAGGGCGCGGGCAGGTTCGGCACCACGCCCGCATCGTGCACCCGGCCGTCGGTGATGACGATCGCCCCGGCGATGCGGGCGCGCGGTTCCTCGGCCAGAGCCTCGGACAGCGCGGTCATCACCAGGCTGCCCGCGTCCTCGGCCCCGTCGCCGACCCGGCGGATGCGCAGCTCGGTGTTCGGCAGCGCCGCGACCTCAGCCTCGACGGCGGCGACAGCGGCCTCGGTCTGGGCGCGGCGGTCGGCAAGGCCCTGGCTCGCGCTTTCGTCCACGACGAGGACCACGATGTCCGAGAGCGTCTGCCGCTCCTCTTCCTGCAAGGCCGGGTTGGCCAGCGCCGCGACCAGCGCGGCGAGTGCCAGGCCGCGCAGCCACCAGCCCGACAACCCGCGCCACAGCGCGAAGGCCACCAGCGCCACCGCCAGCCCCCCCAGCACATAGACCAGTGCCCAGGGCACCAGCGGCGCAAAGACAAGGCTTGCGGTCATTGTCCCAGCCTTTCCAGAAGCGCCGGCACATGGACCTGGTCGGATTTGTAGTTGCCGGTCAGAACATGCATGATGAGGTTTATGCCGAACCGGTAGGAAATCTCGCGCTGCTGTTCGCCCGCGAAGCCCCGTCCGATCTGCACCAGTGGCACGCCGACATCATCCGTAGCCCAGGCCGAGGCCCAGTCCGCCCCGCCGATCACCACCGGAGTCACCCCGTCATTGAGGTTGCGGAAGGGCATGCCCTCTGCTGCCTGCGCCTGCGCTTCGGGCGAGGCCTCGACCCAGACCTGCCCGCCCTGATGGCGACCCGGAAAGTCCTGCAACAGGTAGAAGGTCCGGGTCAGCACATGATCGGGCGGCATCGGCTCCAGCGGCGGGATGTCGAGGCCCGAGGCGATCAGTTGCAACGCCTGGCCCTCGGGCGTCGTGCCACCGCCAAAGCCCGCCAGATCGGCATCACGGGTGTCGAACAGGATCATCCCCCCGGTGCGCAGATACTGGTTCAGTTTCGCATAGGCCGCGTCCGAGGGCTGCGTCGCCCCCGCCACCACCGGCCAGTAGAGGAAGGGGAAGAAGGCCAGCTCATCGGTCTCGATGTTGACCGCCATGGGCAGCATCGGCTCGATCGAGGTGCGTTGCCACAGCTTGTCGGACAGGCCCAGAAGCCCCGCGCGCGACATCTCGTCCACCTTGCGGTCGCCGGTCTGGACATAGGCCAGTACGACCGCACTGGTCGCCTCCAGCGCGAAGTCCTCGGCCTTGGGATCGGGCGTCTGCGCGGCCTGCTGCGCCTGCGCTCCCTGCGGCGCGCCCGTCACCAGCACCAGGGCAAGCACCGCCGCAGTCCCGCGCACCAGGCCGCGCAGGCGCCCGGCCAGCCACAGCGCGGCCAGCACGTCCATGAGCAGCAGCACCGTGGCCAGCGTCAGGAACTCGCCCTTCAAGGGCCGCGCGGCCCGCGCCTCCAGCCGGTCCACCGGCACGCCGGCGGGCCAGACGGCGGGTTCCAGCACGGTCTCCGCCCCCACCACGTTCAGCGCCACGCGCCGGTCCGCCCCGGCGTAAAGGCCGGGCGGCGTTGCCGGGGTCGGCCCCTCGGCGATGGCACGGGCCAGGACCTCGCCTTCCACCCCCGGCAGTTCCCCGGCATCCGAGCTCTGGCCCCAGGCATCCAGCACCACCTCGGGCGCCCAGGTCTGGCCGGCGAGGTCGCCCACCTCGGGGGCGGCAGGCCGGGTCGAGACGGCAAGCCGTTCCAGCATCTGCACGAAAAGGCCCGAAAGGGGCAGCGAGGACCATTCCGCATTCGCCGTCACATGCACCAGCACCACCTGCCCCGCCCCCATGACCTTGCGGGTCATCAGCGGCGTGCCGTCGTCCAGCGCGGCGATGGTGCGTTCGGACAGGTCGGGATCGGGCTGGGCCAGCACCTGCTGGCGCACCACCACATCCGCAGGCGGCACCAGGCCAAAGAAGGGCGAGCCTTCCGGGAAGGCCGCCAGTGCCTTCGGCTCGCCCCAGCTCATCGCGCCGCCCACGGTGCGGCCGCCCTCGCGCAGGCGGACGGGCAACAGGGGGTCCTCCTCGATGCGGCTGACATCGCTGGCCGCCAGCACCGGCCCGGCAAAGCGCAACAGGAGGCCCCCCTTCTGCACCCATTCCGTCAGGCTCGCCCGTTCCGGGCCCGAGACATCGGCCACATCGGCCAGGATCACCACGTCCGGGCTGGCCATGAGCGCATCGGTCAGGTTGGCCTCGATCAAATCGGCGGTCGGGGCCAGTGCCTGGCGCAGGTAATGCATCGGCGACAGAAGCTGCAGCGTCTCCTGATCCGCACCCGACCGGACCAGGGCGATCTTGCGCCGTCTGAGACTGTCATCGGCCAGACTGACCGCGCCGGCCGTCCGCGCGCCTTCCAGTGCGAAGCGGGTGATCCGGTTGCGCAGTTCCGGCGGCAGGTCGATCACGGCCTCGGCGCGCGACGCGCCTGCCTCGAAGGCCAGCGTCACGCGGCCAAGGTCGCGTTCGACGCCGGCCGGATCCGGCCCCCGTGCGATGACCTCGACCGACAGCGCCGCACCGGCTGGGACGCGCGAAGCGGCGACCGTTACCTGTCCCTCGGCATGCGAGGCCGGATGCAGGGCAAGGACCGGGCGCAAGGTCTCGATCACCCGAAGGTCGCCGCGAGCGCGCAGGGCGGCGACCAGTTCCTCCCGGCCCTTGTGCGCAAGTCCATCGGACAGCCAGACCGTCTCGAAGCCGCCCTCGGGCAGCGCCGCGGCCCAGCCGGCGAAGTCGCCCGGCGCCCAGGCCTGCGGGCTCAGGCCCGCGGCACGGCCGGCCCAGGCCTCGGCGGTCTGGAAGGCCATCCGTTCGGGCGCATCGCTCAGCCGGACCAGAGCCACGGGACGCCCGCGAGAGCCTGCCTCCTCGACCAGCGCCTCGACGCGAGCCTGGCGTTCCGGCCAGTCGCGGGCATCGGCCCAGCCGCCATCGACCGCAATCAGCAGGGGGCCGGTGCCCGCGCCGCGTTCCTCGGGGTTCAGGACCGGCCCGGCAAAGCCCAGGATCAGCGCCCCGACCGCGATCGTCCGCAAGAGCAAGAGCCACCAGGGGGTCTTGTCGGCCTCGACCTCCTCGTCCTTCAGGCCCAGCAGCAGCGCCACGCCGGGGAACCGCCGCCGGATCGGCGCGGGCGGCACGGCGCGCAGCAGAAGCCAGAGGATCGGCAGCGCCACCAGCGCCGGCAAAAGCCAGGGAGTGGCAAAGCCGAGAGGGCCGAGCGTGAACATCTAGCGTCCCCCCTGCAGGGCCATGTAGGCCCACAGAAGCGCTGCCTGCGCCGGGGCGCCGGTGTGATGCGTGGTGAAGTGCCAGCCCACCGCCCGGGCCAGCCCCGCAAGCCGATCCTTGCGGTCCGCCAGCCGGGCAAGGTAACGGCGGCGCAACTCGCCAGCCTGCTGGGTCTCGTGCCGCAGCGTGCCACCCATCGATTCGAATATCGTGCGGCCGTCGAAGGGAAACTCTTCTTCAGCCGGGTCCAGGACCTGAATCAGCACACCCTTCACCCCGCGGTCGGCGGCGCGGGCCAGTCCCGCCTCGATGTCCTTCAGGTCGCCCAGGAAATCGGACAGGAACACCGCCCGGCCATGGCTGACCATGCCCTCGGTCTCCGGCGCGCCGTAGTCCTCGCCCGCCTCGTCGCCCGAAAGCCGCGCCGCCAGCCGCAAAAGCTGTGCCCGGCCGGCCCGCGGGCTGGCCAGCCCCGCCAGCCCCACCCTTTCGCCCCCCCGCAGCAGGAGGACGGCCAGCGCCAACCCCAGAAGCCGCGCCCGGTCGGCCTTGGGCGGACGCGCCCGGTCTCCGGTGAAAGACATGGACTTCGCCGGATCGACCCAGATCGTCACCGACTGCGCCGCCTGCCATTCGCGTTCGCGCACGAAATGCGCATCCGACCGGGCCGAGCGCCGCCAGTCGATTATCCGCGCGGAATCACCCTGATGCGCCGGGCGATACTGCCAGAACTCGTCCCCCAGCCCCGCCCTGCGACGGCCATGCTCGCCCATCATCACCGTCGAGGCCAGCATCTCGGCCTCGGCCAGCAAGGGCGGCAGGGTCTGCCCCAGCGCCTCGGCGCGGGTGCGCAGATCGGGGGAAAGGGTCACGCCGCCGCCTCAAGCCGCAGGGTCTTGTTTGTCACCCTGGCAATGATGCCCGAGAGGGTCTCGCCCCTTGCCCGGGCGGCAAAAGACAGCGCCATCCGGTGGATCAGCACCGATTGCGCCAGATCGGCGACATCGCCGACCGAGGGCGCAAGCCGCCCGTCCAGAAGCGCCCGCGCCCGCACCATCAGCATCAGCGCCTGCGCCGCGCGCGGCCCCGGCCCCCAGGACAGGCTGTCGGCCAGATCGCGGCCCTCGGGTTCGCCCGGACGGCAGGCGCGCACCAGGTCGAGGATCGCTTCCACCACCTGATCGCCCACCGGCATCCGCCGCAACACGCCCTGCGCACGGATCAGCTCTTCGGCGGCAAAGACCTGATGCGCCTCGGCCTCCTCGGCCCCGGTGGTGGCGATCAGGATGTCGCGCTCGGTCTGGCGGGTGGGGTATTCCACGTCCACCTGTACGAGGAAGCGGTCAAGCTGCGCCTCGGGCAAGGGATAGGTGCCCTCCTGCTCGATCGGGTTCTGGGTTGCCAGCACATGGAATGGGCGGCCCAGCGGGCGGTGCTGGCCGGCAATGGTGACTTCCTTCTCCTGCATCGCCTGCAACAGCGCCGACTGGGTGCGGGGGGAGGCACGGTTGATCTCGTCGGCCATCAGAAGCTGGCAGAAGATCGGGCCTTCGACAAAGCGGAAGGCGCGGCTGCCGTCGGCAGCCGTGTCCAGCACCTCGGACCCCAGGATGTCGGCGGGCATCAGGTCGGGCGTGAACTGGATGCGGTTGGCCTTCAGACCCATCACCGTGCCCAGCGTATCCACCAGCCGGGTCTTGCCCAGCCCCGGCAGACCGACCAGCAGCGCATGGCCCCCGCAAAGCATCGAGGCGAGGACCAGGTCCACCACCTTTTCCTGCCCGATGAAGCGGCGGTTGATCGAGGCCTTCGCCTGACCCAAGACCGCGCCCAGTGCTTCGATTTCCGCGACCAGCGCCTTGCTGTCGGCCATGCCTCATGCTCCCTTCAGGGTCCGATGCCGTCAGTAAAGCGAACTATCCCGCCGGGCACAAATGGCAAAAGGCGACTTGACACAAATGATCGTGAGAGATGGCCCAGTGGCCCGCACGGCTGGCCAATCCGCGCGCCATTGCCTAGGCTCGGCGTGCAAGGGAGACACCGGATGACCACCGCCTTCTATTCCGACGAACGCTGCTTCTGGCACGGCGGGGGCAATTACGCGTTCACCCTGCCGGCCGGCGGCCTTGTCCAGCCCAGCCCCGGCGGGCTGCCCGAGAACCCGGAAACCAAGCGCCGCCTTCGGAACCTGATCGAAGTCACCGGCCTCACCCGGCATCTGGCCATGCGCGGGGCCGAACCCGCCAGCCGCGAGGATCTGTTGCGCGTCCACCCAGACAGCTATCTGTCGGCCTTCAAGGCGGCCTCGGACGCGGGCGGGGGCGAGTTGGGCCTGCGCACCCCCTTCGGCGCCGGCGGCTACGAAATCGCGGCGCTGTCAGCGGGGCTGGCCAGGGCCGCGCTGCGGGACGTGCTGACAGGCGGGGCGCGCAACGCCTATGCCCTGTCACGCCCGCCGGGGCACCATTGCACCGCCGACTGGCCGAACGGCTTCTGCCTCTTGAACAACATCGCCGTGGCGATCCGTGCGACTCAGGCCGAGGGGCTGGTCCGGCGCGTCGCCGTTATCGACTGGGACGTGCACCACGGCAACGGGACCGAGGCGATCTTCTGGGACGACCCGGAGGTGCTGACCATAAGCCTCCACCAGGACCGCAACTATCCGCTGGACACCGGCGCGGTCGAGGCAACGGGAGGCCCTTCGGCGCCGATGTCGAACCTGAACCTGCCCCTGCCGCCCGGCTGCGGCCATGCCGCCTACCTTCATGCGATGGAACGGGTGGTCCTGCCCGCGCTCGACCGCTTCCGTCCGGAGGCGATCGTCGTCGCCAGCGGCTTCGACGCGGCGGCGGTCGATCCGCTGGGACGGATGCTTCTCACGGCCGAAACCTTCCGCGTCCTGACCCGCATGGTGATGCAGGCCGCCGACCGGCTTTGCGACGGCCGGCTGGTGCTGGTCCACGAGGGCGGCTATTCCGAGGTTTATGTGCCCTTTTGCGGCCATGCCGTGCTCGAGGAACTCTCGGCCGCCCCGGTTGCCGCACCCGACCCCCTGGCCGCAACGCTGGCCCGACGCCAGCCCGACGCGCGCTTTGATGCCTTCGCCCGCACCTGGATCGACGAGGCCGCCGCCGCGCTCGGCCTCTGAAACCTGCCCCCAATCGATGGATCCGACATGCCTGTCCGCAATGATGCCGCCCTTGCCTTCCTGAAAGCCCGCCGGTCGCGCCCTGCGAAGCTCTTCGCCCTGCCCGTGCCCTCGCGCGCCGAACTGGAAGAGATCCTGACCGCCGCGACCCGCGTCCCCGACCATGGCAAGCTGGAGCCCTGGCGCCTGATCGTCGTCGAAGGTGCGGCCTTTGCGCGGCTGGCCGATCTCGCCGAGGCGCGGGCCCGCGAACTGGGCGGCGATGAGGAGATGGTGGCCAAGGGGCGCGGGCAATACGACACCGGCAAGCTTGCGGTCGTGGTCATCGCGTCGCCGAAGCCCTCGCCGAAGATCCCGGCGGTGGAACAACTGATGTCGGCCGCCGCATTGTGCTTTGGCCTGGTCAACGCGGCCGAGGCGGCGGGCTGGGGCGCCTGCTGGCTGACCGGCTGGCCCGCACATGACCCCGTCTTTGCCGCCCGCGCCTACGGTTGCACCAAAGGCGAGACGGTGGCCGGCATCGTCCACATCGCCACCCCGCCCGCCGATGGCCCCGACCGCCCCCGGCCGGACCTGTCACGGATCGTGACCTGGGTTCAGGCGTGATCTTCACCGCCTTCTTCCGGGCTGTCGGCCAACTGGGCGACCGGCGCTTCCGCCGGGTGCTGGGGCTCGGCGTCCTCCTCGCGCTGGCGCTCTTGTTCGCGGCCTATCTCCTGTTCCTGCAAGGCATCTGGTGGCTGGCGCCGGATACGGTGGACCTTCCGGTGATCGGCCCCGTCTCGGGGATCGAGACCTTCCTCGGCTGGACCTCGCTGTTCTTCATGCTGGGCCTGTCAGTCTTCCTGATGGTCCCGGTAGCCGCAACCTTCACCGGCTTTTTCCTCGAGGACGTGGCCGACGCGGTCGAGGACCGGCACTACCCCCACCTGCCGCCCGCAACACCCCTGCCGTTGGGCGAAAGCCTGCGCCAGTCGATCAATTTCCTGGGCGTGGTGATCGCGGTGAACCTCGGCGCACTGGTCCTCTATCCCTTTGCCGGACCCGGCGTTCCGCTCATGTTCTGGGCGATGAACGGCTTCCTCCTGGGACGCGAGTATTTCAGCCTGGTCGCGCTCCGCCGCCTGCCGGCGTCCGAGGTCAGGGCCATGCGCGGGCGCAACCGCTGGACGCTCTGGGCGGCCGGCACCCTCATGGCCGCGCCGCTGTCGGTTCCGATCGTGAACCTGCTGATCCCGACGCTGGGCGTGGCGACCTTCACCCACATCTTCCACCGGCTTTCACAATCCGGCCGCTAGCAGCAGGCGCAAATCTTTTCGAAAAGATTTGCAAGATCCTTCGAAGGATTTTGCCTCCTTCCGGGCGTCAGGGCTTCATCCGGCCGAACCAGTCCAGGTCGGCAACCGTGATCCAGCCCGACAGGATGATGCCCGAGATCAGCGCCCAGATCGGTGTGGCGATCAGCGTCGTGATCCAGGCCTTGCGCTTCATCACCTCGCCCGCCGGCGCACCGGGCGGCGTGCCGGGGACGACCTCGTTCGCCTCGTCCTGCGACTGGGTGCGGAATGGCAGCACGCAGAACAGCGTCAGGAACCAGGTCACGGAATAGAGGACGAGGGCAGCCGTGATGGTCATGCCTGCTCCAGCTCCACCAGGCAGCCATTGAAATCCTTCGGATGCAGGAACAGGACCGGCTT
>JBKBJC010000056.1:0-13447 GCA_046294075.1 Tabrizicola sp.
GCGACGCCGCCGCCGGCCGCCGCCAAGCCGGCGGATCGCGCCGGGCCGGCTGCGCCGGCGACCGGGGACGACGCGCGCGGCCCTGCTTCGGCAAAGCCGGGGCTCTCGCCCCGCAAGACCGACCGGGAAAAGGACGATCGCGCCGACCGCGGCGCCAAGCGCGGCGGCGAAGAGGGCCGCCGTTCGGGCAAGCTGACCCTGTCGGACGCGATTTCGGACGAAGGCGGTCGCCAACGCAGCCTCGCCGCGATCAAGCGCAAGCAGGAAAAGGCCCGGGCGAAGGCGCTGGGTCTGGGGCACAAGGCCGAAAAGCAGGTGCGCGACGTGCAGTTGCCGGAGACCATCGTGGTCTCGGAACTGGCGAACCGCATGGCCGAACGCGCCGCGGACGTGGTCAAGGCCCTGATGAAGATGGGCATGATGGTCACGATGAACCAGCCCATCGACGCCGACACCGCGGAACTGGTGATCGAGGAATTCGGCCACAAGGCCGTGCGCGTCTCGGATGCCGACGTGGAACAGGTGATCGACACCGTGAAGGACAAGCCCGAGGACTTGAAACCGCGTCCGCCGATCGTCACGATCATGGGCCATGTCGACCACGGCAAGACCTCGCTCCTCGATGCGATCCGCCGGACCAATGTCGTGTCGGGCGAAGCCGGCGGGATCACCCAGCACATCGGCGCCTACCAGGTGAAGACGCCGAACGGACAGCTGGTGACGTTCCTCGACACGCCCGGCCATGCGGCCTTCACCTCGATGCGCTCGCGGGGGGCTCAGGTGACGGATATCGTGGTGCTGGTGGTCGCGGCCGATGATGCGGTGATGCCGCAGACGGTCGAGGCGATCAACCACGCCAAGGCCGCCAAGGTGCCGATGATCGTGGCGATCAACAAGATCGACAAGCACGAGGCCAATCCCCAGAAGGTGCGCACCGACCTGTTGCAGCACGAGGTCGTGGTCGAGGCCATGTCCGGCGACGTGCAGGATGTCGAGGTCTCGGCCAAGACCGGCCTTGGCCTGGATGACCTTCTGGACGCAATCGCGCTGCAGGCCGAAGTGCTGGAATTGAAAGCCAACCCGAACCGGGCGGCCTCGGGCGCCGTGATCGAGGCAAAGCTCGACGTCGGCCGCGGCCCCGTGGCGACGGTGCTGGTGCAGAACGGCACGCTTTGCAAGGGCGACATCTTCGTCGTCGGCGAACAGTGGGGCAAGGTCCGCGCGCTGATAAACGACAAGGGCGAGACCATCCCGGAAGCCGGACCCTCGGTCCCGGTCGAGGTCCTGGGTCTCAGCGGCACGCCGTCGGCGGGCGACACCCTGAACGTCGTGGAGACCGAAGCCCAGGCGCGCGAGATCGCGGACTACCGGATCAAGTCCGCCAAGGACAAGCGCGCCGCGGCGGGTGCCGCGACGACGCTGGAGCAGCTGATGGCCAAGGCCAAGGCTGACCAGTCGGTCGCGGAACTGCCGATCCTGATCAAGGCCGACGTCCAGGGTTCGGCCGAAGCCATCGTCCAGGCGATGGAGAAGATCGGCAACGAGGAGGTGCGCGTCCGCGTGCTGCATTCGGGCGTGGGGGCCATCACCGATACCGACGTGGCGCTGGCCGAGGCGTCGAAGGCGCCGATCATCGGCTTCAACGTCCGGGCGAATGCGACTGCGCGGGCCGCGGCCACGCAGAAGGGCGTCGAGTTGCGGTATTACTCGATCATCTACGACCTGGTGGACGACATCAAGGCGGCAGCCTCGGGTCTTCTGAAGGCCGAGGTACGCGAGCATTTCATCGGCTATGCGAAGATCCTGGAGGTCTTCAAGGTCTCGGGCGTGGGCAAGGTCGCGGGCTGTCTGGTCACAGAAGGCGTGGCACGTCGCTCGGCCGGCGTGCGCCTTCTGCGCGACGACGTGGTGATCCACGAGGGCACGCTGAAGACCCTGAAGCGCTACAAGGACGAGGTGAAGGAAGTCATCTCGGGCCAGGAGTGCGGCATGGCCTTCGAGAACTACGAGGACATCCGCCAGGGCGACGTGATCGAGATCTTCGAGCGCGAGGAGGTCCAGCGCAAGCTGGACTGATCCGCCTGTCCACGGTGGACAGAGGCCGGAAACCTTTTCCTGTCAAGGACCTGGTTGCGGGCGTTAGGAATTGGGAAAGGATTGCGCCGGGCCTTCGGGTCCGGCGTTTTCGTGCGAAAGGCGCGTCCTGCGCCTTCGGCTTCTCTTCGCGGGCGGAGCGAGGAGCGCCCGAAGGGCATCGACGAGCGGCGGTCAGAGCCAGTCGCGCAGGATCGGGATCAGCGGCAGGTCGGCGGGCGGCATGGGATAGTCGCGCAGCTGGTTCGGCCTGACCCAGGCCAGCTGCTGACCCTCCAGTGACCGCACCGTGCCCTGCCAGCGCCGGCAGGCGAAGAGCGGCATCAGCAGATGGAAGTCGTCGTAGCTGTGGCTGGCGAAGGTCAGCGGCGCAAGGCAGGAGGCCCAGGTGTCGATGTCGAGCTCTTCCTTCAGCTCGCGGATCAGCGCGGCCTCGGGCGTCTCGCCGGGTTCGACCTTGCCACCGGGAAATTCCCAGAGGCCCGCCAGCGACTTGCCCTCGGGCCGCTGGGCCAAAAGGACACGGCCGTCGGGGTCGATCAGGGCAACGGCGGAGACGAGGACGATCTTCATGGGTGGTCCTTGTGGCAGGCCCCGGGGGGTTTCACACCCCCCGGCCCCCCGTGGAGTATTTGCAAAAGGGCAAGATCAGGAGCGGTAGTCGGCGTTGATCTCGATGTAGCGCGAGGTCAGATCGCAGGTCCACACGCTGCGCCGGGACCTGCCGAGGCCAAGGTCAACGGCGAACACCAGTTCCTGCCCCTGCATGTATGCCGCGCCATCCTCTTCCCGGTAATCGGGGTTCCGCCAGCCGTTCTGCGCGACGAGGATGTCACCGAAGCGGATGGCAAGCTTGTCGCGGTCGGCCTGCGCACCCGACTTGCCGATGGCGGCGACGATCCGGCCCCAGTTCGGATCCTGCCCGGCGACCGCCGTCTTGACCAGGGGCGAGTTCGCGATGGCGAAGGCCACCTTCGCGGCATCCTCGTCCGAGGCGGCGCCGGTCACCCGGACCTCGACCAGTTTCGTCGCGCCCTCGCCGTCGCGCACCACCTGGAGCGCCAGGTCGCGCATCACGCCGTGCAGCGCGGTTTCGAAGGCCTTGAGCACCGGGCCCTTGACCTCTGCCGCTGCAGATTGGCCGGTGGCGGCGATCAGGAGCGTGTCCGAGGTCGAGGTGTCGCTGTCCACGGTGATCGAGTTGAAGGTGGCGTCCACGTTGCGCGACAGGATCTTCTGCAACGGGTTGGCGCCGATCTTCGCGTCGGTGAAGATGTAGACCAGCATCGTTGCCATGTCGGGCGCGATCATGCCCGAGCCCTTGGCGATGCCGGCGATATGGATCGTGCCGCCGTCACCCTGCACGGTCGCCGCAGCGCCTTTCGGGAAGGTGTCGGTGGTCATGATCGCCCGGGCGGCCATTTCCATTGCGTCTTCCCGGAGCGCGGCCACGAGGTCGGGGACCTTCGCGGTGATCTTCTCGAAAGGCAGCGGCTCGCCGATCACGCCGGTGGACGACGAGAATACGCGGCTGGCAGGAAGGCCCAGTGCCTCGGCCACCGCGCCGGTGACGGCGGCAACGGCCTCGTCCCCCACGCGCCCGGTGAAGGCGTTGGAATTGCCCGAGTTCACGATGATCGCCGCCCCCGCGTCGGCGGGCACCTTCAGCGCCAGTTTCGCCTGGCAGTCGCGCACACACCCCGACCGGGTGGAGGACCGGGTGAAGGCGCCAGCAATCGTGGTGCCGGGGGCAAGGCGCACCAGCATCACGTCCTTGCGGTTCTGATAGCGCACGCCAGCCTCGACGGCGGCGAACTCTGCCCCCTTGATCGCGGGCAGGACGGGGAAGCGCTCCGGGGCAAGCGGCGAGACCGGCTTCATCGCCTTCTTCGCCGCCGCGACGACATCGCCCACCGCCTCCTGCACCGCCTCGGCCACGGGGCCGGCCGCGGAGGTCAGGCTGTCCTTCAGCTTGCGGACCTTTTTCTTCAGTGCCTTCGCTTCGGCCTTCCAGTCGGTCTTTGCCATCTGCGTCGCCCCCCCCGGGATCAGGTTGTCAGTCGATCAGCGCCGAATTCTTCAGGAGCGCGGGGTCCAGCCCCTCGCCCTCGCGGGTGACGGTCGCCTCCTTGGTCAGGTCCGCGATCCTCGCGTTGATCGCGGCGTTCTCGACCTCGGTTGCCAGCTCGTCGCGCAGCTGGTCCAGCGTCGGCTGCTCGGCGACACGGGTTTCCTTGACCAGGATCAGGTGCCAGCCGAAATCGCTTTGCACAGGGCCGGCCACCTCGCCGACCTTGGCGGCGACCACTGCATCCTCGAAGGGCTTGACCATCATCCCGAGACCGAACCAGCCGAGGTCGCCCCCGTTCGCGCCCGAGCCGGTATCGGTGGACCTGGCCTTCGCGATCTCGGCAAAGTCGCCCCCGGCGTCGAGTTCGGCCTTGATCGCCTTGGCCTCTTCCTCGGTCTCGACGAGGATATGGGCGGCATTGTATTCGGTCTGGGGCTTGGCATCCTTGAAGCGGGCATCATAGGCGGCCTGAAGCGCCGCGTCGGTCACGGCATCCTTCACGATGGCCTCGATGGCGATGCCGGACGCCAGACCGCGCTTGTTGTTGTCGATGGTGGCGAGGGCGCGGGGGCGCAGGTCCGGCACCGACTGGGCCAGCACCTCCTGCTGGATCAGCTGTTCGAAGATGCCCTTGAACAGCACGTCGTCGGGCAGCTGCTGGTATTCAGGCGGCAGGCTTTCACGCAGCGCGATCATGTGGCCGAGTGTGATCTGCGTGCCGTTCACCGTGGCGACGACGGTGTCGGCCGTCTCGCCTTCGGCCAGCGCCGGCCCGGAGAGCGCGGCGGCCAGGGCCAGAACCGGCCAGAACCCGATGTGTTTCGTCATTTTCACCATCTCCTGATCGGGGCGATCCGCCTGCCCAAGTTGACTATCCCGGGCCTTCCCCTTACATCGCGACAGTCGCGTGAAGCGGGGCCATCCGGTCATACACAGGCCCTTCTAGGGAAGCTGTCGGGGCCGGGCAAGCCCAAGGGTCACACGATGCTGTCAGAAGCTGCCCTTCGGGAGATGAAATGCTGGGTCTGGGAACGCTCGCGCGGAAGGTGTTCGGCACGCCGAACGACCGCAAGGTAAAGTCCGTCCGCCCGGTGGTGGCGCAGATCAATGCGCTGGAGCCCCAGTTTCAGGCGCTGTCGGACGAGGGCATCGTCGAAAAGACGCGCGAATTCCAGAAGCGGGTGCAGAAGAGCGGCGAAAGCCTGGATGCGATCCTGCCCGAGGCCTTTGCCAACTGCCGCGAAGCGGCGCGGCGGGCGTTGGGCCTGCGGGCCTTCGACGTGCAACTGAAGGGCGCGATGTTCCTGCATCAGGGCAACATCAGCGAGATGAAGACCGGCGAGGGCAAGACGCTGGTCGCGGCTTTTGCGGCCTATCTGAACGCGCTGACCGGTCGGGGCGTGCATGTCGTGACGGTGAACGACTACCTGGCCAAGCGTGACGCGGAGTGGATGGGCAAGGTCTATGCCCAGCTGGGCATGACCACGGGCGTCGTCTACTCGCACCAGCCCGATGCCGAGAAGCTGGCGGCCTACCGGTCCGACATCACCTATGCCACGAACAACGAGCTTGGCTTCGACTACCTGCGCGACAACATGAAGTCCTCGCTGGAGGACATGGCGCAGCGCGGGCATTACTACGCGATCGTCGACGAGGTGGACAGCATCCTGATCGACGAGGCGCGGACGCCGCTGATCATCTCGGGCCCGAGCCAGGACCGCAGCCCGCTCTATCAGGCGGTGGACAAGGTGATCCCGCACCTGCAACCGGAACATTACGCAGTGGATGAAAAGACCCGCGGCGTGACCCTTACGGAAGAGGGCAACGACGTGATCGAGGATCTCTTGCGCCAGGCGGGCATCCTGCCCGAGGGGCAAAGCCTCTATGCCGCCGAAAGCACCTCGATCGTGCACCACGTCAACCAGGCGCTTCGGGCGCACAAGCTGTTCTTCAAGGATCAGCAGTACATCGTCCGCGACGGCGAGGTGATGCTGATCGACGAGTTCACCGGCCGGATGATGAAGGGCCGCCGCCTGTCGGATGGCCTGCACCAGGCGATCGAGGCCAAGGAAGGCGTGAAGATCCAGCCCGAGAACGTGACCTATGCCAGCGTCACCTTCCAGAACTACTTCCGGCTCTACGAAAAGCTGGGCGGGATGACCGGCACCGCGGCGACCGAGGCCGAGGAGTTCCGCGAGATCTACGGCCTCGGCGTGGTCGAAGTGCCGACCAACCGCCCCGTCGCCCGGATCGACGAACATGACAAGGTGTTCCGCACCGCGCGCGAAAAGTATGACGGCATCCTGAAGGCGATCAAGGAAGCGCACGAGACGGGCCAGCCGATCCTGGTCGGCACCACCTCGATCGAGAAGTCCGAGCAGCTTTCTGCGCTGCTGAAGGGCGCCGGGATCGCGCACAACGTGCTGAACGCCCGCCAGCACGAACAGGAAGCGAAGATCGTCGCCGATGCCGGCAAGCTGGGCGCGGTGACCATCGCCACCAACATGGCCGGCCGGGGCACGGACATCAAGCTGGGCGGCAACGTGGAATTCAAGGTGCTGGAGGCCATCGCCGCCGAACCGCACGGCGACCACGTCGCCATCCGCGCCCGGATCGAGGCCGCGCATGTCAGCGAGGAAGAGGCGGTCAAGCAGGCCGGGGGCCTGTTCGTACTGGGCACCGAACGCCACGAAAGCCGCCGGATCGACAACCAGCTGCGCGGCCGGTCGGGCCGGCAGGGCGACCCGGGGCGGTCTGCCTTCTTCCTGAGCCTGGAAGACGACCTGATGCGCATCTTCGGGTCGGAACGGCTGGACAAGATCCTGTCCACGCTGGGCATGCAGGAAGGTGAATCCATCGTTCACCCCTGGGTCAACAAGAGCCTGGAAAAGGCGCAGGCGAAGGTCGAGGCGCGCAACTTCGACATTCGAAAGCAGCTTTTGAAATTCGACGACGTTATGAACGACCAGCGCAAGGCGATCTTCGCGCAGCGCATGGAGATCATGCAGGCCGATCACGTCGCCGACGTGGCGGCAGACATGCGCCACCAGGTGATCGAGGATCTGGTCGATCTGAACATGCCGCCCAGGTCCTACCCGGATGCCTGGGATATCGAAGGTCTGACGGCTGCGGTCCGCGAATTGCTGAACCTCGACCTGCCGATCGCAGACTGGGCCGCCGAGGAAGGCGTGGACCAGGCCGGGGTCTACGAGCGGATCGTTGCGGCCTCGGACAGGATGATGGCCGAAAAGGCCGAAGCCTTCGGACAGGCCACGATGCAGACCATCGAGAAGCAGGTTCTGCTGCAATCCATCGACACGAAGTGGCGCGAGCATCTTTTGCGCCTGGAACACCTGCGGTCGGTGGTCAGCTTCCGCGGCTATGCCCAGCGCGACCCGCTGAACGAATACAAGACCGAGGCCTTCCAGCTGTTCGAGGGTCTGCTGAACTCGCTGCGCGAGCAGGTCACCCAGCAGTTGTCGCGCATCCGCCCGGTAACCCGGGAAGAGCAGGAGGCGATGATGCGGCAGATGCTGGCCGAACAGCAGGCCGCCGCACGGCCAAAGGTGGTGGAAGTCGCAGCAGCCGGCCCGGCCACCGCCGCAGGTCTGGCCGCCGCAGCGTCGTCTGCCGCCGCACGGCCGGGGTTCGTGGAATCCGATCCCTCGACCTGGGGCAATCCGGGTCGCAACGACCCCTGCCCCTGCGGCTCGGGGGAAAAGTTCAAGCATTGCCACGGGCGCATCGTCTGAGATCGCCACGACCGCCGCAGATCGGGCGCCGCGTCTGACCACGCGGCGTTTTCATGACGTTCGGAAAGCAATCCCCATCTGCACCCCATAAATGCCATTTCTCCGCCCCGATTGGCCCCTAACCGTAAACGGTGCGATTCTCGTACCGGAGCACTGCCATGCTTTGGGGCAAAAAGGTTCTGCGGATCACCGCTGCCGTGGCGGTGGCCGCGTTGGCGGCCCATACGGCCGAAAGTCAGAAAGGTCACGGCACCACGCAGTCGCTGGTTCTGGCGGCCACCGAACGCTTTGCGACCGAGCGCGCGGCCGCTGCCGGTAGCGTCGGTGCCGTGCCGCCGTCCGCCTCGCTTGGCGCGGTTGCGGACGCGCCGCTGGGCAAACTGGTCGGTATCACCCCGGTCGCGGCCTCGGTTCCGGCCGTCGCGGGCGATCATTGCCACCCGGTCATGCAGTTGCAGGCCGCCCCCGGTGCGATGATCCTGCTGTCGCTCTCCGCACCCTGCAATCGCAGCGAACGGATCGTCATGCGTCACTCCGGCATGGCTTTCGCCACCCGGACCGACGCCGGCGGCTCTGCCCGGATGCTGATTCCGGCCCTCAAGTCCGATGCCGTGGTGGCTGTCTACCTGGCCGAGTCCCGCCTGGTGCTGGGCAAGGTCACCGTCCCCGACGCAGTGTCCTACGCGCGTCTGGCCATGACCTGGGAATGGCCGGCCGAGGTCGAACTGCGTGCGACCGAGGGCAACCGTGTGCTGGTGGCCACCGCTGCGTCGTCTGCGGGCGAGCCGCCACGGATGATGTCCTTCGGGTCGCCGGATGTGCAGTCCCCTGTCATGGCGCATGTCTTTTCGGTGCCGGGCCGGGATCTGGGCAACGTCTCGCTGTCGGCCGAGCTTAGGATCACCCCCGCCTCCTGCGGGCGGACCCTGCGGCTGGGCATCGTCTATGCCGCCAATGGTCTCACGACGACGCAGGATCGCGATGTTGCGGTTCCGCTGTGCGGCACGGCAGGTGACATTCTGCTGTTGAAGAATCTTTCGCCTGCTCCGAAACTCGCCACTCCGAAGTAGGCTCCGGATTGGCAGTTGATGGGTGTGAAGGCAGGGCTGGCGGCGCTGTGCGTTGCGGCAATATTTGGTGTTTCCGCTGCCGCCCAGGACGTGACCCTGGTGGCACGCGAGGGCGGTATCGTTCTGAGCGGTACGCTTCAGGGCTATGATGGCGAGTTCTACCGGATCAATACCAGTTACGGCCTGCTGACCGTCGACGGTCAGGGCGTGATCTGCGAGGGACCGGCCTGTCCCGAGTTGGTCGCCCCACGGGCGGCGATCCGCGTCGTTGGCGCCGAGGACGCGGCATCGCTGTTGCCGACTCTGTTCCAGGCCTTTGCGGACGCCCGCGGGCTGGTCTACGAACCGCAGACCGGCGAGTCCTATGCCGCCCGCATCCTTGACCCGACCACGCGCCAGGTGCTGGCCGATCTTTCCTTCCAACCCCTGCCGCCCGAAGCCGCCAGCGCCGCGGTCAGTTCCGGCTCTGCCGATCTGAAACTGTCGTTCAGCTCCGAGCCGGGCCTCGCCGCCCATTCCATCGCCATGGACGGCATGGTGGCGATCGTCGCACCCGACAACCCGACCCCGGCCATCTCGACCATCGACCTGGCCCGCATCCTTTCGGGAGAGGTGGACAATTGGGTGCAGGTCGGCGGACCGGACATGCCCGTCGTGCTGCATGCGCTTGCGGCCGAGACTGATCTGCAACAGGCCATTGCGGCGCGGCTGCGCGAGACGGGAGAAGCGGCCGACGTGCTGCATCCCGACCTCGCTGCCCTGGCCGAAGCCGTGTCAAGGGACCCCTGGGCCATCGCGCTGACCGCGCGGTCGGCGATCGTGCCGGCGCGGCGGATGCCGCTGACCGATTCCTGCGGCTTTCCGCTCTTGCCCACGACGCTGGCGATCAAGGCGGGGGACTACCCGCTGTCGCTGCCGGTGTTCCTGCTGTCGGCCAAGCGGCGACTGCCCTTGATGACGCGCGAGTTCCTCGCCTTCCTGCGCACGCCGGCCTCGGACGCGGCGGTGACGGCGGCGGGGTTCATCGACCGCTCGCCCGCGCGCCAGCCGATGACGGCGGACGGGCTGCGGCTGATCAACGCGATCAAGGGCGCGGGCGAGGACGTGACGCTGGAAGAGCTGAAACGGCTGGCCGGAATCATGGACGGGGCGGACCGTCTGTCCTTCACCTTCCGCTTCGAGGACGGCTCCTCCACGCTGGACGCAACCTCGCAGGACAGTCTGGAGGATCTCGCCCGGCTGATCGCGGCGGGACAGTTCCGCGACCAGAGACTGGTGCTGGCCGGGTTCTCGGACGGCTCGGGGGCGGCCGATGCGAACCTGGCGCTGTCGATCGACCGCGCGGCGCGGGTGGCGCAGGAACTGGCGGCTGTGGCACCCGACCTGTCGCCGGCGCAGATGCCGGTGGTGGAAGGTTTCGGCGAGGCGCTGCCGATGGCCTGTGACGAAACCCCGGTGGGCCGCCAGATGAACCGGCGGGTCGAGCTGTGGGTGGTTCCCGACTTCACCCCGACCGGCACCGCGCCGGTTCTGGCACCGGCGCCCTAGGCGAGGAACTCGGCCAGGGTCTGGCGGGTGCCCACGGCCCAGATCCGGTTGAGGTGCCGCCCGAAGGCCGAAGCAAAGCGCGTGTTCTGGCCGAGATCGCCATAGACCGTGGTCATCTCCAGCCAGGCCGCCGGGCGCGACCTTGCCGCCTGCGACCGGGCGACCAGCGCATCCCAGTCGGGATCGTTCGGCGGAATGGGGGTGCCGCTGTCCGTCTGGCCGAAGCAGTAGCGGCACCACAGGGCCGAGACCAGCGCCAGCCCTTCGACCGAACCGCCGGCGGCCAGCGCGTCGCGGATGGAGGGCACGATGAACTTCGGCTGCCGGTTCGACCCGTCGAGACAGAGCCGGCGTTCGGTATCGGCCACCTCGGGGTTCGAGAAGCGCTCGACGATCAGCCGGTAATAGTCGCCAAGGTCGGTATCGGGCACCGGCGGGATATAGGGGATGATCTCGTGCACCTCGACCTTGTCGAGCAGGCCGCGGATCAGCGGATCGGCCATGGCCTCGTGGACATATTCGATGTCCATCAGCCCGCCGGGATAGGCGATGGTCGCATGGCCGCCGTTCAGGATGCGGATCTTCATCAGCTCGAAATTGTGGACATGCGGGGTCAGCGTCACCCCCACCTGTTCGAAGGCGGGACGGCCGGTGGGGAAATTGTCCTCCAACACCCATTGCCGGAAGGGCTCGCAGGTCACGGGCACCGGGTCGTCGGCCAGACCGAAGGCCGCGGCCAGGGCCCGTTCGCGCGGGCCGGTGGCCGGGGTGATGCGGTCCACCATGCCGTTCGGGAAGGCGACATTGACCGCGATCCAGGCGGCAAGGTCCGGGTCGCTGATCCTGGCAAGGCCCGTCACTGCGGCCCTCGTCACATGCCCGTTTCCCGGCAGGTTGTCGCAGGACATGACCGTGAAGGGCGCTACCCCTGCTGCCCTCCGCGCCTTCAGCGCCGCGATGATCGCGCCGAAGGCCGTCCGGTGTGGGTGAGCGGCATCTGCCAGGATCTCGGGATGGGTCGGGTCGAACTGCCCGGTCGCCGGGTTGATGAAGTAGCCGCCCTCGGTCACCGTCAGGCTGACGATGCGGATCTCAGGGGCCGACATCGCGCGTATCAGCGCGGCGTTGTCGGGCTCGACCGGCAGGAAGTCGATCATCGAGCCCACCCGGCGGGCGGATTTTCCCTTCGGATCCAGTTCGATCACCGTGGACAGGCAGCCTTGCGCCTTCAGCGCCTCGCGCATCCGCGCGTCGGCTTCGCGCACCCCGGCGCCAAGGACCGCCCAGTCGTGGTCGAGCCCGAGGTTGAACAGGTCGTCCAGATAGACGGCCATGTGGGCACGGTGGAAGTTGCCCAGCCCGATATGGACGATGCCGGGGGTCAGGCGCGAGCGGTCGTAGGCGGGAAGGGAAACAGTCATCGGTCAGGCCATCCAGTTGCCGCCGTCCACGCCGAAGCACTGGGCGACGATGTATCTGGCTTCGTCGGTGGCAAGGAAGATCGCCATGCCGGTCAGATCCTCGGCCGTGCCCATGCGGCCGAAGGGAACGGCGGCGCCGACCTCGCGCTTCTTCTGGCCGGGGGCCTTGCCTTCGTATTTCGCAAAGTAGGCATCCACGCCGTCCCAGTGTTCGCCATCCACCACGCCGGGCGCGATGGCGTTCACGTTGATGCCGTGCCGGATCAGGTTCAGCCCGGCCGATTGCGTCAGGCTGATGACGGCGGCCTTGGTGGCGCAATAGACGGCCACCAGGCTTTCGCCGCGCCGACCGGCCTGGGACGCCATGTTGATGATCGTGCCGCCCTGGCCGCGGTCGATCATGTGGCGTGCGGCCGCCTGAAGGCAGAAGAGCGTGCCGGCCACGTTCACTGCGAAGAGGCGGTCGTAGTCGGCCCGTGTGATCTCGGTGATGGGGGCGGCGGAGAACAGCGCGGCGTTGTTGATCAGGATGTCGAGCTTGCCCATCCGGCCAACCGCCTCGGCGAAGGTGGCATCGATCGATTCCTGCCGTGTCACGTCCAGCGCGATGGCATGGGCCTTGGGACCGAGCGCATCGGCAGCCGCGCGGCCGGCGTCAAGGTTGATGTCGGCGATGACGACCTCGGCCCCCTCGACGATGTAGGCCTGGGCGAAGGCCAGACCGATGCCGCGCGCGGCCCCGGTGATCAGGGCGGATTTTCCGGCAAGTCTCATAGTGCAAGTCCGTTCGTGTCGAATCGGTGGATCTTGCCCGAGGGGGCAAGACTGATGCGGTCGCCGTGATGTGCGTTCACCTCGCCCGGCGCGCGGACAGTCAGGGTGCCGATGCCGTCCACAGCGACCTTGAGGAAACTGTCGGAGCCGAGATGTTCGGACAGACCGACAACCCCCTCCCACGGGCCATCGCCCACGGCGATGTGTTCGGGCCGGATGCCGATGGTATGGGCATCGTGCCTGGCCGCCTCGGCGCCCTCGATGAAGTTCATGCGCGGAGAGCCGATGAAGCCCGCCACGAACAGGTTGCGCGGGTGGTTGTAAAGCTCCAGCGGCGCACCGACCTGTTCGATGCGGCCGGCGCTCAGAACGACGATCTTGTCGGCCATCGTCATCGCCTCGACCTGGTCGTGGGTGACGTAGATCATCGTCGTCTTGAGGCTCTGGTGCAGTTCGCTGATCTCCTGCCGCATGCCCACGCGCAGGGCGGCGTCGAGGTTCGACAAGGGCTCGTCGAACAGGAAGGCCGCCGGTTCGCGCACGATGGCGCGGCCGATGGCGACGCGCTGGCGCTGGCCGCCGGAAAGCTGGCCCGGACGGCGGTCGAGGTAGTTCGACAGGTTCAGCACCTTCGCCGCGCGTTCGACGCGCCTGTTCTGCTCGGCCGGGTCCATCCCGGCCATCTTCAGCGGGAAGGCGATGTTCTTCCTGACCGTC
>JBKBJC010000005.1:0-81387 GCA_046294075.1 Tabrizicola sp.
AGGCCGGAGCGTTCATGGCCATGAGCGCAAGCGCCATCGCCGTTGCGGTTGAACGAAGTCTCATCGTGATTCCTCCCAGAATGTTGAGACGTTTGGTATTGCTTTCCCCGGGCCGGGAGGTCCCGCCCCGGGGCCGTCGATGCCCCCTTACACCCAGCGGAACACCGCTGCGGCATAGGCGAGGGAGAGCACAAGCGCGCCCCAGAGTGCGTCGGGACCCGCGAAGAAGAGCCAGGCCAGGTGGATGAAGGCCGTGCCCAGAAGGGTGATGAACAGCCGGTCGCCGCGGGTCGTCTCGATCCTGAGGATGCCGACACGCGGAGTTTCGGGAAAGCGGATCGCCAGCAGCGTCATGACGATCAGCAGGGCCGCGATGCACCAGAAGAACAGCGCAACGGGGAAGGTCCAGGCCATCCAGAAGCCGGGGATCAGTTGTCCGGTCCATTCCCTTGCCCCGTCCTTCACCGGCACGGCGGCATACAGCATGGCGAGAATGGCCAGCATGATCGCGGCGATGACGAGGTAGATCGTCGTCCAGCGGGATGCGGTCATGGTCACACCCTCCCCAGGGCAAAGCCCTTGGCGATGTAGTTGCGGACGAAGTAGATCACGAGCGCCCCCGGCACGATGGTCAGGACGCCCGCGGCGGCGAGCACCCCCCAGTCCATTCCGCTGGCCGAGACCGTGCGGGTCATCGTCGCGGCGATCGGCTTGGCGTCGGTGGTGGTCAGCGTGCGGCTGAGCAACAGCTCCACCCAGGAAAACATGAAGCAGAAGAAGGCCGCTACGCCGATGCCGGAAGCGATAAGCGGCATGAAGATCTTCACGAAGAAGGTCGGGAAGGCATAGCCGTCGATATATGCCGTCTCGTCGATTTCCTTCGGCACCCCGCGCATGAAGCCTTCCAGGATCCAGACCGCCAGCGGCACGTTGAACAGGCAGTGCGCCAGGGCGACCGCGATATGGGTGTCGATCAGGCCCATCGCCGAATAGAGCTGGAAGAAGGGCAGCGCGAAGACGGCCGGAGGCGCCATGCGGTTCGTGAGCAGCCAAAAGAACAGGTGCTTGTCGCCCATGAAGCTGTAGCGGCTGAAGGCATAGGCCGCGGGCAAGGCCACGGTGATCGAGATGACCGTGTTCAGCACCACATAGACAAGGCTGTTCACATAGCCCATGTACCAGCTGGGGTCGGTCAGGATGACCATGTAGTTGCGGAAGGTCAGGTTCGCGGGGAACAGCGTGAAGGACGAGGTGATCTCGGTGTTGGTCTTGAGGCTCATGTTCACCAGCCAGTAGATCGGCACCAGCAGGAACAGGAGGTAGATCGTCATCACGAAGGCATTGGACCGGATGCGCATCAGCGGGATTCCTCGCGGTCAAGGTTGGTCATCACGGTGTAGAAGACCCAGGAGATCAACAGGATCACCAGAAAGTACATGATCGAGAAGGCGGCGGCGGGGCCGAGGTCGAACTGGCCGGTGGCCATCTTGGCAAGGTCGATCGACAGGAAGGTGGTGGAGTTGCCGGGGCCGCCGCCGGTGACGACGAAGGGCTCGGTATAGATCATGAAGCTGTCCATGAAGCGCAGGAGGACGGCGATCAGCAGCACGCCCTTCATCTTCGGCAGCTCGATGTAGCGGAACACGGACCAGCGGGTCGCCTGGTCGATCTTGGCGGCCTGGTAGTAGGCCTGCGGGATCGACTGGAGGCCCGCGTAGCACAGCAGCGCCACCAGCGAGGTCCAGTGCCAGACATCCATCACGATGACGGTGATCCAGGCGTCCAGCGGATCATTGGTATAGTTGTAGTCGAAGCCCAGGGCGGCGAGGGTATGGCCCAGAAGCCCGATGTCGACGCGGCCGAAGATCTGCCAGATGGTGCCGACCACGTTGAAGGGAATCAGGAGCGGCAAGGCCATCAGCACGAGGCAGAACGAGGCCCAGAAGCCGGACTTCGGCATGTTCAGCGCAATGAAGATGCCGAGCGGCACCTCGATCGCCAGGATGATGACCGAGAACAGGATCTGCCGACCCAGCGCGGCATGCAGGCGCGAGGAGGTCACCATCTCTTCGAACCAGTCGATCCCGGCCCAGAAGAACGCGTTCTGGCCGAACGTGTCGTTGAAGGCATAGTTGACGACGGTCATCAGCGGCAGGACGGCAGAGAAGGCCACCAGCACGAGGACCGGAAGGACCAGGAACCACGCCTTGTTGTTCTGGGTCTTTTCCATCGGTCAGGCCTCTTTGGGTGAAACGCGCCAGTCGTTGGCATAGACATTGATCTTGGCGGACGCGAAGGCCACGCGGGGCTCAGCCGGAAGCGTCATCCCCTCGGACAGGATCGCGTTCAGCGGCTGGCCCTGGAACTCGGCCCGGACGATGCGGTGACGGCCTACATCCTCGACCCGGCGGATGGTGACGGGCAGGCCTTCGTCCGAAAAAGTGACATAGTCCGGTCGGATCCCGATCTGGGTGCGGCCAGTTGTTGGCCCGTAGGCCGCACCCAGCGCGACCGAGACGCCTTGCAGGCGCGCCTCGGATCCCGCGACCTCGGCGTCGAGGAGGTTCATCCCCGGAGAGCCGATGAAATAGCCGACGAAGGTGTGGGCGGGGGTCTCGAACAGCTCCTCCGGAGTGCCCATCTGCACCACGCGGCCATCGTGCATGACCACCACCTTGTCGGCGAAGGTCAGCGCCTCGGTCTGGTCATGGGTGACGTAGATCATCGTGTGGCCGAATTCGCGGTGCAGAGATTTGAGCTGCGTCCGCAGTTCCCATTTCATGTGAGGGTCGATCACGGTGAGCGGTTCATCGAAGAGAATCGCGTTCACGTCCTCGCGCACCATGCCGCGGCCGAGGCTGATCTTCTGCTTGGCATCCGCGGTCAGCCCGCGCGCCTTGCGGTTCAGGTCGCCCTCCATGCCGATCATCTTCGCGATCTGGTCGACGCGACGCGCGATATAGGCCGTATCCATGCCGCGGTTGCGCAGGGGGAAGGCCAGGTTGTCGCGGACAGTCATCGTGTCGTAGACCACCGGGAACTGGAACACCTGCGCGATGTTGCGTTCCGTGGTGGCCGCGTCGGTCACGTCGCGATCCCCGAAGAGAACCCGGCCCTGCGACGGGCGCAGCAGGCCCGAGATGATGTTCAGAAGCGTGGTCTTGCCGCAGCCCGAGGCACCGAGCAGTGCATAGGCGCCGCCGTCGTCCCAGACGTGGTCCATCTCTTTCAGCGCATAGTCGACCTCGCCGGCGGGATGGGCCAGGTAGCTGTGGGCAAGGTTGGATAGCGTGATCCGGGCCATGTCACACCGCCATTGCGTAAGGAGCAGGCGCGGCAAGCCGGCCCGTCGAGTCGAACAGATAGACATGCGCGGGATCGACAAAGACCGAGGTCTGCGATCCGGCGACCAGCGGATGCACGCCGTGGACCAGGCCGACCCAGCGCTCTGACCCATGCGTCAGGTGGACGAAGGTTTCCGACCCGGTGATCTCGGTCGCGCCGAGGGTGCAGCGGAACTCCACCGCGTCGCCGGAATGGCGATTCAGCGTGACATGGTTCGCGCGGAACCCGGCCTGATAGGTGCCGTCGGGCAGATGGTAGGCCTCGCCGGTGGCAGAGGCGTGGGCGCTTTCGCCGAAGGTCAGCCGGCCGGCCTCCTTGCGGGTGGTCACGAAGTTCATCGGCGGATCGGAAAAGACGCGGGCGGTCGTGGCGTCCTCGGGCAGCCGATAGACCTGCGGCGTCGGCCCGAACTGGGTGACGCGGCCTTCCCAGAGCGTCGCTGTGTTGCCGCCGAGGAGAAGCGCCTCTTCCGGTTCGGTCGTGGCATAGACGAAGATCGCGCCCGAGGCCTCGAAGATGCGGGGGATCTCGACCCGCAGTTCCTCGCGCAGCTTGTAGTCGAGGTTGGCGAGCGGCTCGTCCAGAAGCACCAGCCCCGCGCCCTTCACGAGCGCCCGGGCCAGCGCGCAGCGCTGTTGCTGACCGCCCGACAGCTCCAGCGGCTTGCGGGTGAGCATTGGGGTCAGGCGCAGCATCTCGGCGGTCTGGCGCACCGCCCGGTCGATCTCGTCCTTCGGGCGGCCCATCAGGCGCAGGGGAGAGGCGATGTTGTCGTAAACGCTGAGGCCGGGGTAGTTGATGAACTGCTGGTAGACCATCGCCACCTTGCGGTCCTGCACGCGCTGGCCGGTAACGTCCGCGCCTTCCCACAGGATGCGCCCGGTCGAGGGCCTGTCGAGCCCCGCCATCAGCCGCATCAGGCTGGTCTTGCCGGCGAGGGTGGGTCCGAGAAGCACGTTCATCGTGCCGTTCTTCAGGGTCAGGTCGGTGGGGTGGATATGCACCTTCCCCGCGACCGTCCGTGAGACCCCCTGCAGTTCCAGCGTCATCCCCGTCCCCCTATTCCGCCGCCGGGCGGGTGGCCCGGGCGGCGTCCGCCATGAAGCGGTCCAAAGTCTCGATCTGGTCGGTGGCCATCCGCAGGCCCAGCTTCGAGCGCCGCCAGACCACGTCCGCCGCCGTCACCGCATATTCCTGCATCATGAGCCATCGCACCTCGGCCTCGGTCAGCGTCGCGCCGAAGTCCTGGCCCAGGGCCTCGGCCGTGGTGGCGCTGCCAAGGATGCGTTCGGCGTCTGTCCCGTAGGCGCGGACCAGTCGGGCAGCCCAGTAGTCGGTCAGGAACGGGTGGTTCTGCTTCAGCCCCGCGGTCAGCGCCGCCACCCCGTCGTGCGGGAAGTCGCCGCCGGGCAGGGGCACACGGGCCGTCCATGCCCCTTTCGCCTGCGGAAAGAAGGGCGCGAGCTTCGCCATGGCCGATTCGGCCAGACGGCGATAGGTCGTGATCTTGCCGCCGAAGACGTTCAGAAGCGGCGGGCCGGACTGGTCGAGGGAAAGGACATAGTCCCGTGTCGCCGCCGTGGCCGACTTGGCCCCGTCGTTATAGAGCGGCCTCACGCCGGAATAGGTCCAGACCACGTCGTCGCGGGTCACCGGACGGTCGAAATACTGCGACGCGAAGGCGAGGAGGTAGTCGCGCTCTTCGTCGGTGCAATGGGCATCGCGGGGGGCGCCCTTGTGGTCCTTGTCGGTGGTGCCGATCAGGGTGAAGTCCTGTTCGTAGGGAATGGCGAAGATGATCCGCCCGTCCGAGCCCTGGAAGAAATAGCAGCGGTCGTGGTCGAAAAGCCTTTTCGTCACGATGTGCGAGCCGCGCACGAGGCGCACGCCTTCCGACGAATTGATGCGGGCCACGTTGCGGATCACCTCCTCGACCCAGGGGCCGCCAGCGTTCACCAGCGCGCGGGCCCGGTGGATTTCGCGGCCCTGCGGGCCTTCGGTGGTGACATGCCACAGATCACCCTGGCGGTCGGCGCTGATGACGCGGGTGCGGGTCAGGATGCGCGCGCCGCGCTGGGCCGCATCGCGGGCGTTCAGCACGACCAGCCGCGAATCCTCGACCCAGCAGTCGGAATATTCGAAGGCCTTGGTGAACTTCGGCTTCAGCGGCCGCCCGGCGGGATCCTTGCGCAGGTCCAGAGTGCGGGTCGCGGGCAGGATCTTGCGCCCGCCCATCGTGTCGTAGAGGTGAAGGCCCAGCCGGATCAGCCAGTCCGGTCGCCGCCCGCGCGCCCAGGGCATGACCCAGCCCAGAAGCCGCGAGGTCGGCGTATCGGAGTCGAAGCGCATGTCGGGCGAGAGCGGCAGGACAAAGCGCATGGGCCAGCTGATGTGCGGCATGGCGACGAGGAGCGTCTCGCGTTCCTCCAGCGCCTCGCGCACCAGGCGGAATTCGAAGTATTCCAGATAGCGCAGGCCGCCGTGAAACAGCTTGGTCGAGGCCGAGGAGGTGCCCTGCGCCAGGTCGCCCTGTTCGGCCAGCGTCACCGTGAGGCCGCGGCCCACCGCGTCGCGGGCAATGCCGCAGCCGTTGATCCCGCCGCCGATGATGAAAAGGTCGCTGACGACCCCGGCCGATGCGTCTGTCACCTGAATCTCCCCTCAGGATAGGTGCGCCGATTGTCACGGCTTCGTCAACGAGAATTTTTCGTTTTCGCGCGATTTTTGAAAAAACGAACATCCACGCGCAATGACCTAAGGTCATTTCTGCGAATGCAAAGGGATTTTTCCGCAAACGCAAGTAAACGAAACGGTGCGAGCGATCGCAGAAAGCCGCTGACAGAAGCGATACGACGTGGCAATAGACGGGATAACGCAGCGGGAAGGAGCCCGGAGTGGCACTGAATTTCCGGCAGACCGAGATCCTGGAACTCGCCCGAGCCGAAGGCCGGGTCATGGTAGAGGACCTGGCGCAGCGCTTCGACGTGACCTTGCAGACGATCCGCCGCGACCTGGCCGATCTGGCGGATGCGGGGCATCTGGACCGGGTGCATGGCGGGGCGATGCTGCGCACCGGCGTGGCCAATATCGGTTACGAGGCGCGGCGGCGGATGAACGAGGGCGCCAAGGCCGCCATCGCCAAGGCCTGCGCTGCGGCGATCCCGGACAATTGCAGCCTGATCCTGAACCTCGGCACCACGACCGAGGCGGTGGCGCGCGAGCTGCTGACGCACCGCAACATCACCGTCATCACCAACAACATGAACGTGGCCAACATCCTCGTCGCCAATCCGGGCTGCGAGATCGTGGTGGCCGGTGGCGCGTTGCGGCGGACGGACGGCGGCCTGGTGGGCGAGTTGACGACGCAGTTCTTCGAGCAGTTCAAGGTCGATTACGCGGTGATCGGCGCCTCGGCGCTGGACCGCGACGGCGACCTTCTGGACTTCGACCTGGCCGAGGTGCGGGTATCGAAGGCGATCATCCGCCAGTCGCGCAGGGTTTTCCTTGTTGCCGACCATTCTAAGCTGGACCGCTCGGCCCCGGCGCGCCTTGCCTCGCTGGCGGAGATCACCGCGCTTTACACCGACAGGCCCCTGCCCACCGACCTGATGCGCAAGTGCACCGATTGGGGAACCGGGGTGCAGATCACTGGCTAGGCCGCAAGCATCGGTGCCATCTGGCGGGCAAAGCTGTCCGAGACGACCCAGGCCCGCAGCCGGTCGAAAGCCTGCATCGCGATCCTTTCGCGCAGCGGCGCGTCGCCAAGCAGGCGGTGCAGGACCTCGGACAGGTCCGACATGTCCCAGGCGAGGGGCACATAGGTCTCCCATGGGACAAAGATGTCGGGGGCTGTCTCGACATGGCTCATGTCGGGTTTCAGCAGCACCGCGCCCGAGATCACCGCCTCGTAATCGCGCCAGCAGACCTCGCCATAGCCGAAGGGGCTGAGGCAGACCTTCGAGTGGCGCAGCTCGCACAGGAACTGCGCGATATGCACGCCCGCACCGTGCGCCACTATCATCCCGGCAAGCGAGGTCGCGGCCGCATCGGCCTCGGCCCGCATGGCGCGGTACCAGGGCGTGCCGTCCAGTTCGAACCGGGCATGCAGGTCGATGTCACGCCGCCGGAAGGACGGCGGGCGTTGCAGAAGGGTGGGCAGGATCGTGGGCGCCGTGACGAAGGACGGGCCGACGACCAGCTTGTCGAGGAAGCCGGGCGGGATCGGGAAGCAGACCTCCGGCTCGGGCAGGTTCAGCCTGCGGGCATAGTGGTCCGTCAGGTTCGTGTCGCCGAGCGTCGGGCGACCATAGGCGCTGCGGTCGCGCAGCATGTGCTTCTTGATGTAGACGTCCACCATGCCGTCCATCCGGGAGGCATTGCGCAGGTCGGTCGGCGCGAACCAGTCGAGGCAGGCCACCCGCGCGCCCGGATGGTCGGTTCGCAGACGGTCGAACAGCCGGGCAAGATCGGCGTCAGACACGTCGTAGGGCGTCTGGAAGGCAACCGTCGTCGCGCCTCGCGCGGCGACCGGTCGGCCAGCCAGCATGTCGCCAAGGTCCGTCTCGCGGATTTCGGTCCCGTAGAGCCGCCTGAAGTCGGAGGCGTAATGGTGGAACGGATAGATCTGGCTTTGCGGCAACCGCTCGGGCTGGGTCACCAGCAAGAGACGCGACCGCGCGCCGGGCGAAAAGGGCTGCGCCATGGCCCGCCGGCGGAACCGGTCTGCCCGGCGCCGGTCGAGCAACTTGCGGATACGGATGAGCTGTGCCTCAAGCGCCAAGGACATCGGTCACCACCCTTTCGCCCTTCGGCGCCTTGCCCAGAAGCCGGTCTTCGAGCGCGATGAGTCTTCGGGCTTCGCCCGCATCCATCTTCCTGACGAAATGGTCGTGCAGCCTGTAGATGTCGGCAGGTTTGCGGTGCAGCGGCTTTCGGGACAGGAGCTGCCGCATCGCCCCGATCGGCCGGTCCGGTTGCGCCAGTGCCGCCACGCGCAGACCGTCGAGGAGGTTTGCCATGCGCGCCCAGCGCAGGCGTGGCAGGCGCGGGTTTCGGAACCCTTCGGCATAGGGAATGTCGGCGAAGTCCGGATAGGCCCGGGCGATGGCATCATCATGCAGCCGCTGGTCGCGCGTGACGGCAAAGGGCAGCGAAAGGCCCAGTTCCACGAACTCGGGCGAGAGGAAGGGGCAGCCGACCCGCGCCGCGGGGCCAAGGATGCCGGTCGAGACGAAGGCGATCTCGCGCCGCGTGCGGTTCCAGAACCAGAAGGCCTGATAGGGGTCGGGCGCGGCGTCGAAGGCGCGGATCGCCTGGGCGATGCGGGCGATGGCAGCCTCTTCGAGATCGGGCGAATGGATCGCCCCGGCCCCGCCCGGATGCCCCGGGCGGCTGATGACGCTGCTGTGCCCGGCGGTCAGGCGACGGGCGATGCCATCGTAATCGTCCTTCCGGGCACGGTCGAAGAAATCGGCTGCCGAATCGTCGGGATTGGTCAGGATGTCGCCGCCGATCCCGTCCATGGCCGCGACACCCGGCGTGCCGGCCAGATAGTCGTGCATCGGCATCATCTGCGCATGTTCGTCGGCGCAGAACTGGGTCAGCAACAGAGCGCGGAGCGCATCGCGCAGCCGACCGCGCGGATGGCCGAGCAGGCCATGGCGCACGCCCGCCCGTTCCGTCAGCGCCCGCGCCGCCTGCACCTCGCGATCCAGGATCCGACCGCCCTGGTGAAAGGTTGCCGCGATATCGGGCTTGCGGCGCTGGTGGAGCATTTCCAGCAGGATGTGGCGCGAATCCCGGCCGCCCGAGAGGGGCAGGACGATCGGCCCGTCCCAGTCGGCCAGAAAGCGGCGAATCGCGGCACGCGGCAATTCGATGAAGGCCTCGACCGCCTGCGATCGGCTCAGCCCGGCCTCGCGCGGGATGGGCAGGTGGCCGGAAACCGTGACCACCCCGTCGCGCCAGACCAGCCTGCCGGCTGGAGGCAGCACCCTTATGTGCCGGAAGGGCGTATCCTCGCCGAGGAAGTGCCCGAGGCGGTGAAAGACGGCCAGCGCGACCGGGTCCGGTTCGGCATCGACCCCAAGCGCCAGCAGTTGCAGGATCGAGGGCGAAACGGCGATCTCGGCCCCCTTTCTGTAGTAGAACAGGCTGAAATAGCCCAGCGCATCGACATTTGCGGTCAGGGTGCGGCCGTCCCAGTCCCAGCCGCCGTGAAGGCCGAGCGCGGTATCGGGCGGCGTGGGCCGGTGGCCAAGGCGGGCCGTCGCGGTTCCGCAAAGCGCCACCCCGGCCGGCCCATGGCGCAGTTGCAGGACCGGGGCCCCGGCCGCGCCGGGCCTGACGGCATCAGGGCGCACCTGCGCCTCGGCGACCCCGGGGATGCGGCCGGAAGGACGCCAGCCGGTCAAGAGCCATCCCGGGTGCCGAGACGACCGGTGATGAGTGAACAAATCCGGGCGGTTTGCAATGCAATCACTCCAATGACATGCGCAATCCGGCTCGACGTCTGCAATGCAGGCGTTTCCGATATCGACTTCCGATGAGAATTTAGGAAATGTCGCCTGATAACGCCTTTCGATCAAGACTTTTGTGCGCAACTCTGGCGTGTCGGACCCTGGGGCCTGCCGGTCCCGCGGTGCGGAATCGAGACGCTTTCGGTGCCCCGTCGGCGCGGGTTGCCGGGCCGGGGGGGGTCAGGACAGGCGCGCGACGAGGGGGAAGGCGTGCATGTCGGCAAAGCTGCAGAACTCGACACCGGCCAGCGCGATCTCGGGCTGGAGGTCGGCAAGCCCGGCTGCAAGCCTTGCGCAGAGATCGGCCATCCCGGCGGCCTCGGCCGGCGTCAGCCAGCGCAGGAGATAGGCCAGCGTGATGTGGAACCGGTAGTCGGCGAAGTCCGGGCGACGGATGCCGGTTGCCGCGCACAGGGTCTCGCGCGCGGCGCGGAGCGCGGCCTCGTCCGCCGTGGTCGCGCCGGTCAACTGCACGGTCGTTCCTGCGAAGATCCCGGTCGGCCGGACCCGGATGGCCACGGGCAGGTCCAGCCCGGCCACACGCGGAAGGAAGGCACGGGTGACGGCCTCGACCGGCAGGGCGGCATCAAGATCCTCGGGCCAGCGCCCGCCGGTCCGGTCGCGGTCGGTCACGCCCTCGAACACCGTCATGTGATAGGAGGCGGGCGGCAGGAAGGCATAGGCGCCGGCCGGGGCGGCGGCGCGCAGGCGGGCGGCGGTCTCGGCCAGCGCGTCATGCGCTGGACCTTGCGGGATATGGCAGATGAAGGTGTTGCCGGCATAGGGCATGACCGCGCCGGCCGGGGTGAGCTTCTGCCCGACCGAGGCCGGTGCGGCTCCTCCCGTCGCGGCGCCGGTCAGCCAGGCAAGCATCGCCGTCCGGTCCTCGGCAAGGGTCATGCCATCACCCCGACCGGTGCATCCGCGGTCTCCGACTCGATCCGCCGGCCGGTGCCGGCGTCGAAGAGGTGCAACGCGTCTGTCGGCACGGAGACGCCGATCGGGGCGCCCTCGGCGGGGCGCTGCTTTTCGGTGCTGAGGACCGACAAAGGCAGGTCCTCGACCATCAGGTGATAGAGGCGTTCGGCGCCCAGTTCCTCGACGAAATCCACCCGCGCATCGATCTGGCCCTTGCCGGGCGCGGTCAGCGACAGGGTTTCGGGGCGCAGGCCCGCCTGCACCAGCCGCCCGGCCGCCACCTGCGCCAAGGCGCGCGGCAGGGGCAGCACGGCGCCGGACTCGAGCACGAGCGCCTGGCGGCCGGCATCGACGCGGCCGGGCAGGAAGCTCATCGCCGGACTGCCGATGAAACCCGCGACGTACAGGCTGGCGGGGCGGTCGTATATCTCGTCGGGCGTGCCGACCTGTTCGATGGTGCCCTTGTTCATCACCACCAGCCGGTCGGCCAGCGTCATGCCTTCGTGCTGGTCATGGGTGACGAAGACCGAGGTCGCCTTGATCTGGGTATGGATGCGGCGGATCTCGTGGCGCATCTGGACCCGCAGCTTGGCGTCGAGGTTCGACAGGGGTTCGTCGAACAGGAACACCTTCGGCTCGCGGATGATGGCGCGGGCCATGGCGACGCGCTGGCGCTGGCCGCCCGACAGTTGCCCCGGCCTGCGGTCGAGGTAATCGCCCAGCCCGACCGAGGCCGCCGTGGCCGCGACCCGGGCCTGGCGTTCCGCCTTGGGCACGCCCGCGACCTTCAGCGCATAGCCGATGTTCTCGGCCACCGTCATGTGCGGGTAAAGCGCATAATTCTGGAACACCATGGCACAGCCGCGCTCGCGGGGTTCGAGGTCGTTCACCACCTGCCCGGCAATGGAAATCTCGCCGGCGGTGATCTCTTCCAGCCCCGCGATCAGGCGCAGGAGCGTGGACTTGCCGCAGCCCGAGGGGCCGAGGATGACGACGAACTCGCCATTGCGGATGGTGAGGTTCACCCCTTCCATGATCGTGGTCTTGCCAAAGGTCTTGGCGACGTTGCGGATGGCGATCTCGGCCATGGGAACCCCCTACTTGTCGGTGTTGATGAGGCCGCGCACGAACCAGCGCTGCATCAGGACGACGACGGCAATGGGCGGCAGCATGACGACCAGGGTCGCGGCCATGGCAAGGTGCCAGGTCGGCGTGCCGCCGCCGGTGGTCAGCTGGTCGGGCACGAGGTCGGAGAGCTGCACCACCACGACGCCGTAGTTCGCCCGGTCGGTGATGACGAGAAGCGGCCATAGATACTGGTTCCAGGCATAGACGAACATGATCGTCGCCAGGGCCGCGATGTTGGTCTTGGACAGCGGGATCAACACGTCCCAGAGAAAGCGCAGGGGGCCAGCGCCGTCCATCCGCGCGGCCTCGACCAGTTCGTCGGGAATGGTCAGGAAGAACTGCCGGTAAAGGAAGGTACCTGTGGCGGTGGCAACGAGCGGCAGGATCAGGCCGGTGTAGCTGTTCAAGAGGTTCCATTCGAGGCTGACCTCGATGCCGGACAGCGTGTTCAGAAGCCAGCTGATCCCGGTCGCGTCCAGGATGGTCTGGAACGGCGACAGCGCGTTGGCGGCCACAGCATAGGTCGGGACGATGCGGACCTCCAGGGGCAGCATCAGGGTGATGAAGATCGCCCAGAAGATCAGCATCCGGCCGCGGAAGTCGAAGAACACGAGTGCAAAGGCGGTGATGCAGGCCAGCGTGACCTTGCCCACGACGACCCCCACCGCGACGATGAAGCTGTTCACGAACTTCGGCCCGAAATCCGACTGCGCCCAGGCCTCGCGCAGGTTTGGCCAGAACTGGTCGCCGGGCCAGAGCTCGACCGGGGCGGTGTTGACCTCTTGCAGGGTCAGGGTGGAGGCCACGATGGCCAGCCAGACCGGTACCAGGATGATCGCAAGGCCAAGGCCGAGGATCAGGTGCGTCATCAGGTTCAGGACGGGGGTGCGTTCGATCATGATGGCAGCCCTCAGGTGTAATGCACGCGCCGCTCGATGTAGCGGAACTGGATGAAGGTCAGGCCCATGACGAGGCACATCAGGATGATCGACTGCGCGGCGGCGCCGGAATAGTCCAGGCCGCGGAACCCGTCGGAGTAGATCTTGTAGACCATCAGGTCGGTCGCCCGGAACGGGCCGCCCCCGGTCAGCGTGTCCACGATGCCGAAGCTGTCGGTGAAGCTGTCGGTGATGTTGATGACCAGAAGGAAGAAGAAGGTTGGGGTGAGCAGCGGCAGTTGCAGGTCCAGCATCCGGCGCAGCGGGCGCGCCCCGTCCATCGCGGCGGCCTCGGTAAGGCTGCGGGGTATGGACTGGAGGGCTGCGAGGAAGAAGATGAAGCTGTAGGCGACCTGTTTCCAGGCCCCGGCGATGACGATGGCGGTGACAGCTTGCCAGGGATATTTCGACAGGTCCCACCAGCCGGGGGAGATCGTGTTGATGTAGCTGAATATGCCGGCGCCGGGGTTGAAGACGAACTGGAAGGCCAGTCCCACCGCAGGGGCGGCCACCGCATAGGGCCAGATGATCCCGATCCTCCAGACCCGGTAGCCGGCAAGCTGGCGGTCCACGAACAGGGCCAGCGTCAGCGCCATGCCCATCGCCAGCGCGGTCGTGGCCAGCGCGTAGATCACCGAGACCCGGACCGAGCCCCAGTAATAGGGGTCCGCCAGCACCTTGCGGAAATTGTCGAAGCCGACCCAGGTATTGCCGCCGCCCCAGGGCTGTTCCAGCGTGAAGGCCCAGTAAAGCGCCTGGGCCGAGGGCCAGTAGAAGAAGGTGAAGATTACCAGAAGCTGCGGGGCCAGCAGCAGGGGCACGATCCAGCTGAACTTGAAATGGGCGCGGCGCATGTGGTCTCCGTCAGAAGGCGTGGGCGCGGCAGGGGGCCGCCGCGCCCGGTTTCGTTGGGATCGGAGAGGTTACGGGAAGGACTTGCCGGCGTAGGTCTGGGCAAAACGCTTCAGATGGTCGTTGCCACGGGCGACAGCGGTGTCCAGCGCCTCTTTCATCGTCTTCTGGCCAGCCAGTGCCGCCTCGACCTCGGAGGTCCATTCGGCGCGGATCTGGATGAAGCTGCCCAGACGGATGCCGCGGGTCAGCGGGGTGGGCTCGGTCCAGGTCAGCGACTTCATCGCGATGTCGCGGTTGACGTAGGGCTCTTTCGCGTAGAAGCCCTCGGCCTTAAGCGCCTCGTAGGTGGACTTCGTCACCGGGATGTAGCCCGAGTTTTCCAGCAGGAACTGTTGTTCCGGCTTGGTGGCGAGGAAGGCGAGATAGGCGGCCGCGCCCTTGTATTCCGCGTCCGTCTTGCCCGAGAGCACCCAGAGCGAAGCGCCGCCGACAACGGTGTTCTTGCGTTCCACGCCTTCGTAGGTCGGGATGATCTGCACGTCCCAGGCGAAGGCGGGCTTCAGCTTGTGGACGGTGTTGTGGTCTGCGATGGACGAGAAGAACACCGCGCATTCGCCTTCGACGAAGCTGTCGCGCGAGGATTTGCCGGCGGCAGGCGTGCGCAGCTGGGCCAGGCCCTCGTCGATCCAGCGCTTGACGTTTTCCATGTGCTGGACGTGCAGCGTGGTGTTGAACAGAAGCTCGCTGTCCAGCCCGTCATAGCCGTTGTTGTTCGAGGCGACCGGCACGCCATGGGCCATCGAGAACTGTTCCAGGTCGATCCAGGACGAGGGCGCATAGGCATAGGGGCAGTCGACGCCGGCGGTCTTGAGCGCCTTGAACGCCTCTTCCATGCCTTCCCAGGTGATCGGCGCCTCGGTCAGTCCGGCCTTGGCGAACAGGTCCTTGTTCCAGTAGTAGACCGGCGTCGAGGAGTTCCAGGGCATCGAGAAGAACTCGCCCGAGGACGAGGAATAGTAGTTGGCGATGCCGGGGAAATAGTCGGCCCAGTCCACGGTGACGCCGGTGTCGGCCATCAGCTTGGTGACCGGGTAGAACTCGCCCGACAGCATCAGGTCGGCGGTGCCTGCGTCGAAGGATTGCAGCAGCGTCGGGTGTTTCCCTGCGCGGAAGGCGGCGATGGTGTTCTGCACGGCCTTCTCATAGCCGTCCTGACCGACACAGACGGCCTCGAACTGGTCCTGGGACGCGTTGAAGCGGTTGCAGGTTTCCGCCACGACGGCACCGAGATCGCCGGTCAGACCATACCAGTATTCGAATTTCACGCGTTCGGCCGAGGCGGTGCCGGCCGTGGCGGCAAGCGCCAGAAGCGTGGCGGTCGCAAGTTTCTGGGTCATCGTCCCTGTCTCCATTCTGGAAGGTTGGATCGAGGCGCCCTTATGCGGGGATTCGATGACGGATTGACGACAGAATGGCAAAAATTAATATATAGATCATATACTTATCAAAAAATGTCGATAGCCCGCCGGGGTGACGCGGCAGGCGAAGGTCAGGTGATGCTGCGGGCCCGGGCCCTAGTGGAACAGGCCCGGCGCCATGGTCAGGTGGCGCTCGCCGTGGTCCTGGAAATGCACGGTGACGCCTTCGGGATGCAGAAGCACGACCGCCATCTGCGCGGGGCCTTCCAGCTGGCGCTGGCGGCCTGGCACGCCCGGAACATGCGGCGTGACGGAATAGTGCGACCCGGCCAGCGTGGTCATCGGGATGCCCTTCCAGACAGCGGAGGTCGGAAGGTGGACATGCCCGGCGATGACCTGCCGCACCTCGGGGTGGCGGTTCAGCACATCGACATATTCGGCGGCGTTCTCCAGGATGATGGCGTCCACCGGCAGGAACAGCGGGTTCGCATGGTGATGCTGCACGACAAGCGCCGGGCGGTCCGAAGCCTCGTCCAGCCTTGCGGCCAGCCAGTCGAGGCGGCCCTGGCAGAGCCGACCGCCGACGAGGCCCGGCTCGGTCGTGTCGAGGAGGATGATCCGGTGCCCGGCCGCGTCGAAGGCGGTGGACACCCGGCCCATCGGATCGTCGTGGCCTTCGCCGAAGACCGAAAGGAAGGCTGCACGGTCGTCGTGGTTGCCGAGCGTCAGATAGACCGGCATCGGCAGGTCGGCGATCATGTCGTGCAGATTGCGGTAGGCCGCCGGTTCGCCCCGGTCGGCCAGGTCTCCGGCCAGAAGGATGAAGGCCGCATCGGCATGGTCGCGCAGGATCGTGTAGAGCGCCTGACGCGTACGCTCTGATGTGTCCAGCCCGTTCACCGGCACGCCCGGGGCGGCCAAGTGCAGGTCGGACAGGATGACGAATTTCAGCGGAGTCATTCGGCAAGCCCCATGGCCTTGAGATATTGCGCCGAGGGAATTACGCCCGCCTTGTCGCGCAATTCGAGGATCAGGCGCGGGCTCGCTCCGACGCCGCGGGCCTGGGCCAGCGCGGCAAAGACCGAGGGCCACAGGATCGTGCCGTGGCCGATCTGCCAGTGCCGGTCGGCGAAGCCGTCGGCATCCTGAAGGTGGACATGGCCCAGCCGACCCGCGGCCGCGCGGATGTAGAAGTCCACCGGCGGCGCGCCGGTCGAGACATGGGCATAATGCGCGTGTCCGGTGTCCACCGACAGCTCCAGCGCCTGCCAGCCGAGTTCGGCACAGAGCATGGCGCGGTCCGAGGGCTCCACGTCCTCGATGTTTTCCAGCACGAAGGTCACGCCCATGTCCTCGGCCCGCCTCAGCGCGGCTCCCAGCGTGTCGCGGGCAGCTTCCAGCATCCGGGCGGTGTCGGTGGGGTAGAGGCCGCGGTGGTTGTAGCCCCAGGTGGTGAAGGGCGAATGGATCACGACATGCGTACCGTTCACGGCGGCGCAGACATCAAGCGCCTGATCCATACGGCGGGCGACGATGCGGCGCACCTCGGGATCGTAGGAGGCGATGGTGAAGCCCCAGAACGGCCCGTGGATGCCGCGACGGCCCTGATGGCCGTCCAGATGCCGGTTCACCTCGTCCGCCAGACCCGACCAGTCGCAGTCCAGCACCGATGCATCGACAAAGTGCTGAAGTTCGAGGTCTCGCGGGGCCTCCAGCAGCCAGTTGCGGTGGGCGGCGAGGCTCTCGCGGCAAAGCGCGGCGCCAAGGAGCGGTCGAGAGGTCATGTCGGAAGTTTCCTGCGTCTGCGACGTGCAGATGCTGTCGGGACGGTGCGACAGGGATGTGCAACCCAGATGAAAGATTCGCGACATGGTCGGGTATTTGCCTCTCGCCAAGGCGTCGCAGGGGGTGCTATGGACCGCGGCAAGTGGCCCGGCTAGTATGCGCCACCGCTTTGAACACGTCACATGACCGTCATGGATCCATCCTAGGCCTGCGCAATGCCCAGCGACCGGCAGAACCAATCGCTACCAATCCAACCGACGGTTCCGGCTTTGGTCGGTGGCCCGGAAGTGTCGATCGTGGTGCCGCTGCGTAACGAGGAGGGCGCGATCGAAGCCCTGGTCGCAGGGATTGTCGAGGCGATGTCCGGGATTTCCTTCGAGCTTATCCTGGTGGATGACGGATCGACCGACCGCACCCGGGCGAAATGCCTCGGCCTGGCGGCAAGGGATGGACGGATCCGGGTCCTGGGTCATCCTGTTTCTGCCGGGCAGTCGGCGGCGCTGCATTCCGGGGTCCTTGCGGCCTGCGCGCCGATCGTGGCCACGCTTGATGGCGACGGCCAGAACCCGCCCGGGAACCTGCCGGCCCTGCTGGCGCCGCTGATCGGCGCCGGGTCGGACCCGGTCTTCGCTCTGGTCGCCGGGCAGCGCGTCGGGCGGAAGGACACATTGTCCAAGCGCCTCGCCTCGCGCGCGGCCAACGCGATCCGCTCGGCCGTGCTGCGCGACGGCACGCGCGACACCGGCTGCGGGCTGAAGGCCTTCCGCCGCGAGGCCTTCCTGGCCCTGCCCTATTTCAACCACATGCACCGCTATCTGCCGGCGCTGTTTGCCCGCGACGGCTGGCAGGTCGCCCATGTGGACGTGACCCATGCACCGCGCCAGACCGGCCGGTCGAAATATGGCAACCTAGACCGCGCGCTGGTCGGGATCGTCGATCTGATCGGGGTCGCCTGGCTGATCCGCCGCCGCAAGCGTGCGCGGGCACATCCAGTGGCCATCAACAACCCACCCGAACCCGCCCCTGCCGAGGCACGGCCGGTTCCTGTCGCGGGAGACACCGTCGATGCGTGAAACGCTCTGGGCCTGGCTGCATGTGCAGAGCTGGCAGGAATTCACCTGGGTCATGATCGGGCTGACCGGCCAGCTTCTGTTCACCGCGCGCTTCCTGGTGCAGTGGATCGCCTCGGAACGCGAGAAGCGGTCGGTGATCCCGCTCGCCTTCTGGTATTTCTCGATGGCGGGGGGCCTGGTGTTGCTGTCCTACGCGCTGTGGCGGCGCGACCCGGTGTTCATCCTGGGCCAATCCATGGGGTTGTTCATCTACATCCGCAACCTGTGGCTGATCCATGCCGAGCACCCCGACCGCGCGGCCGATGCCCGCAACTGACCGGTCGGGTCAGGCCGTCGCGGGTGGCGCCCTGATCCTGGCACTCGGGCTGATCGGTTTCCGGGTCGTCCTTGCCCTTCTGGACCGGACCGAGCTTTCGACGGACGAGGCGCAATACTGGTTCTGGGGCCAGAGGCTGGAGTTTGGCGCCTATTCCAAGCCGCCGCTGATCGGCTGGATCCTGCGCGCCTCGACCGAGCTTCTGGGCCAAAGCGTCTGGGCCGTGCGCCTGCCCGCCGTGCTGTTCCACGCCGCGACGGCGGGCGTTATCTTCCTGGTCGCCCGCCGCCTGGCCCCGCGCCCGGTGGCCGAGCTGGCGGCGTTGCTCTATCTCCTTGCTCCGGCGGTCACGCTGGGGTCTGCGGTGATGACCACCGACACGCCGATGCTGCTGGCGGCTGCGGTGGCGCTGTGGGCGCAACTACGCACCGGAGAGGCGCGGCAGGCCGGTGGCCGGGACCGGGCCGCGGCCGTCGTGCTGGGTCTCGCGCTGGGGCTGGGCATCTTGGCCAAGCATGCGATGCTGTTCTGGCTGGCCGGCAGCCTGGCCGCCGCAGTCCTGTCGCCCGCGCTGCGCCCGACACGGTCGGATGCGCTGTTGGCGCTGGCGGTGCTGCTGGTCGTCGTCGCGCCGCATGTGGTCTGGCTGCGCCAGCACGGTTTCATCACGCTGCGCCATGTCGAGGACATCACCACCGGCGGCGGGCTGTCGCTCGCGCGCCCGCTGCGCTTTCTGGCCGAGCAGTTGCTGGTCGCCGGGCCGATCCTGTTCCCGGCAATGATTCTGGGGCTGGTGGCTGGGGGGGCGCCGGTCGGGCTGGCCGCGCTGGCGCTGGTGCCGCTGGTCATCGTGCTGGGGCAGGCCGCCAAGGGCCCGGCCCTTGCCAACTGGGCGGTGCTGTATCTCGTGCCCGGCGCGATCATCGGGGCGCTGTGGCTGGCGCCACGACGCGGGCTGGCCCGGCTGGCGCTGGGACTGGGCATGCTGGTCGCACTGGCCTTGCCGCTGATGAAAGCCTTCGGCACCGGGGTGTTGCGGCCCGAAGGCCGTCCGGTCCTGTCGCGCTATCTGGGCCATGGCGAGATCGCGGCCTGGGCAGTCGAGACGGCGCAGAAGGCAGGCGCAGCGGCGCTGGTGGCGCGCGACCGCGATCTTCTGGCCGACCTGTCGTGGTTCGGCGCGGACAGCGGGCTGGCGATCCGCGCCGTCCCGCCCCGGGGCCTGCCCGCGCATCACTGGGAGATGACCGCGCCCTACGATCCCGGACGGGATGGCTGCGCGTTGCTGCTTCTGCGCGCGGGCGTCGAGCCTGCCGCCGCCGACGCCCCGGAGATCGCCCGTCTGGCCGCCCCGCCCGGCTTTGCCGGCGGGCAGGAGCTGGTGCTTTACCGCCTGCCCGGCGCGGCCTGCCCCGCCGCGCCCCCTTCAACGGAGCCCTGACATGACCTACCAGCGCCTCGTGATCGCCTATCTGCTGATCCTCGTCCTCGCGCAGGCGATCTTCGCCGCCTTTCCGGGCATCGACCTCGCGGTATCCCGGCTGTTTGCGGCTGAAGGCGGCGGGTTCGCCTGGGCTTCGGGGCCGGGGCCGACGATCAACCTGGTGGTCCGCCGCCTGGGCGAGCTTGTCACGCTTCTCCTGCTTCTGGCCTATCTGGTCGGGCTGTTCGACAGCAGGTTCAGGGGCGACGACCTGTGGCTTCTGGCCTATCCGGTCCTCAGCGTGGCGCTGGCAAGCGGTGTCATCGCCAACCTGCTGCTGAAACACCATGTCGGCCGCGCCCGCCCGGACACCGTGGCCGAGTTCGGCGGCACCGCAGACTTCACACCGGCCTGGCAGGTGGTGCAGGAGTGCGCGCGCAACTGTTCGTTCACGTCGGGAGAGGTGGCGCTGGCCGCCGGGCTGGCCCTGCCGATCCTGACGATCCTCTGGCCGCATCTGACGCGCCGGGGCACCCGTCCGCTGGCAGTCGGGGCCGCGGTCGCCTACATTGCGCTGGTCGCACTGCTGCGCATCGGGCTGGGCCGGCATTTTCTCAGCGATGCGGTCTTTTCGGTGCTGTTCGGCGCCGGCGCGGCGCTGGCCCTCTACCCCGTCCTGCGCATCGACGCGGCCCGGCGCCATCTGCCCCTGCTGGCCGCGCGCCCGACCCGGCCGCAATCGGGCGAGCGCAGAGGCGTGCATTGACCACCCTTTCCGCTCCGCATCCCGCCACCGGCACGCGCGCCGCCTGGCCCTGGCTGGCGCTGGCGCTCTTCGCGCTGCTGGCCTTCCTGCCCGCGCAGTCGGCCCTGCCGGTCACCGACCGCGACGAGGCGCGGTTCGTCCAGGCCAGCCGGCAGATGGTGGAGAGCGGCGACTTCGTTGACATCCGCTTTCAGGACGTGCCCCGCCACAAGAAGCCGGTCGGGATCTACTGGCTGCAAAGCGCCGCCGCCGTGGCCGTGGGCGGCGGGCCGGAGGCGCCGCTCTGGGTCTACCGGCTGCCCTCGCTGGCGGGGGCGGTGCTGTCGGTGCTGCTGGTGGCGGTCGCAGGTGCGCCGCTGTTCGGGCGGAAACCGGCATTGCTGGCGGCGGCGCTGTTCGCGGGAACCCTGGTGATCGGCGGCGAGGCGCGGATCGCCAAGACCGATGCGGCGCTGTTGGCGACGACCCTGGGCGCGCAGGCGGTGTTGGCGCGGCTTTATCTGCGACAGAAGGTCGGAGGGGCGGCGGTCTGGGGCTTCTGGCTGGCGATCGCGGCCGGGCTGCTGATCAAGGGACCGATCGGACCGATGGTGCCGGGGTTGACGGCGCTGGCGCTGGTGGCGCTGGACCGCCGCGCGGGCTGGCTGCGCCCGCTGGCCGCCCCCCTGCCCATCGGCGCGGCGCTGGTGCTGGTCCTGCCCTGGTTCGTCGCGATCACGCTGCGCACGGAGGGGGCCTTCTGGACCGGATCGGTCGGCGCCGACCTCCTGCCGAAGATCGCCGCGGGACAGGAAGGCAAGGGCGCCCCGCCGGGAACCTATCTGCTGGCGCTGCCCTTCACCTTCTGGCCGGCGCTGCCGCTTCTGATCCTGGCGCTGCCGGCGATCTGGCGAGCGCGGCGCGAGGCGGCGACGCGGTTCTGCCTGGCCTGGGCGATCCCGGTCTGGCTGGTCTACGAGGCGGTGCCCACCAAGCTGATCCACTACACGCTGCCCGCCCTGCCGGCGCTGGCCCTTCTGGCCGTGGGGCACCTGCCGGCGACGGCAAGCGCGGTCCCGCGTCTGTTGCGAGGGCTGGCGGTGCTGGCCTTCCTGCCCGGCCTTGCCCTGGGCGGCTTAGTCCTGAGCTACGGCGCAAATGCTGGCGACCGGGCCGCCGCAGTCCTTATGCTGGCCGGGCTTGCGGGCGCGGTCCTCGCGGGCGGCCTGGCGATCCGCTTCTGGCGCCGGTCCGAGCCCCGGGGCCTTGTCGTCGCCCTGGCGATGGCGGGGGTGGTCCTGCATGGAGCACTGATCTCGGCCGTGGCGCGCATCCCCGGGCTCTGGCCCACCGAGGCGGCCGTCGCGCTGGCCGGAGAGGTCGCCGCCGCGCAGGGTTGCGACCGGCCACGGCTGACCGGCTGGGGCTATCAAGAACCCTCGCTGGTCTGGCGCGGGGGACGCGACACCCGGCTGGTCGCGGCATCGACCCCCGCCGACCTGGCCGTCCGCCCCGGTGCCTGCGAAGTGGTCATCCACCTGCGCGACGGAGCACTGGACCTTGACGCGCTGGCAATGGGTTGCCAGTTGTCCGGGACGGTCACAGGGCTGGCGATCGGAGCAGGCAAACGAGTGACGCTGGACGTTCTGGACTGCGGAGGCAGGCAATGAAACACGCCGGTTCGCGAGACGATCTGCTGCCGCGGACGCCCACGGAGCAGACGGAGCCGCAGCCCCCCGCGGCCGCACCGCGACACGGTGCACCGCAAAGCCGGCTGTCGCTGGTTGTCAGCCTGGCCTGCGCACTGTTCCTGGTGGCGGTGGTCCTGGACCCCGTCGTGCGCGATTATGCCCGGACGCTGGATCCGACTGTGGTCCATGCCCTGCGCCTTGCGACCGAGTTCGGCAACTCGGCCTGGCCACTCGGGATCGGGCTGGCGCTTCTGGCCTGCGTTGCCGTGGCGCGGCGCAGGACCCCGGACGATCCTTCGGGGCACCTGATGCGGCTGCGCTCGACGCTGTGGTTCATGATCGCCTCGGTCGCGATCAGCGGCATCCTGGCCAATCTGGCGAAGAACATCATCGGTCGCGCCCGCCCCTCGGCCATGCCCGACATCGGGGTGCTGGAGTTTTCCCCCCTGGCGCTGATGCCGAGCTGGGCCTCGTTCCCGTCGGGCCATGCCACCACCGCGACCGCCTGCGCGGTGGCGCTGGCGCTGTCCTGCCCGCGCCATGCCTGGGCCTGGCTGGCGGTTGGCGGGATCGCCGCGCTGTCGCGACCCTTCCTTGCCGTGCACTGGATGAGCGACGCGGTTGCCGGGATTGCGCTAGGCACGGTGGTCACGCTGGCCATTCGCACGGCGATGCTGGCCCGAGGGCATCAGTTCGGCGTGGAGCCCAGCGCATTGTCGCAAAGCCTCGTCGCCGCCCTGGCCGAGCTTGGCGGACTGGCCGGCAGGGGCCTGGGCCTGGGACTGTCCGCACTGAGGGCGGTGCGCCGCAAGGTGTTCCCCGACCGGACCGAGGACTGAGCCATCATGGGCCGGCCCCGAACCCCTGCGGTCCGGTGTCAGATCATTTCGGCGGGAAAACTGGTGGAGCAGAGGGGGATCGAACCCCTGACCTTATCATTGCGAACGATACGCTCTCCCAACTGAGCTACTGCCCCATCCGCAGGGCGCTATTCAGCGCAAATCCCGGGGAGTGTCAAGCGGCGTCGGTGCCGGATCATCGGGCATGCTGGCGGACGAAGGCCACGATGTCCGCCGCAGGACGGGCTCCGGTCAGCCGCGCGACCTCGCGTCCGTTCCGGTAGAGGATCAGCGCGGGAATACCGCGGATCCCGGCACGCGCCGAGATGTCCTGATGCTGGTCGGTGTTCAGCTTCATCAGCCGCGCCTCCTGCGCCAGGATCTTCGCGGCCTTGGCGAATTCCGGCGCCATCATCCGGCAGGGGCCGCACCAGGGCGCCCAGTAGTCCACGAGGACCGGCAGGCTGTCGGCCCGCGTCACCTTGTCATGGGTGGCAGCGTCCAGTTCGGCAACCTCGCCGTTGACGAGGACAGCCCCGCAAACCCCGCACCTGGGCGCTTCGCCCAGACGGGAAGCAGGCACGCGATTCGCCTGCCCGCAGGCGGTGCAGGTCAGTTTCAGGGCATCAGCTACAGGCATGGCAGACCTCACATCTAGTCAGGTTTGAAGATGTGTGCGTCGCAGAGGCTGCGCAAGAGGGTCAGGCGTGCGAGGTCAGAGAAAATCCTCTTCCTCGCCGGAGACGTCGATACCAAGGGCGTCGAGTCCGGCTTCCAGATTCTCGGCCAGATGCGGCATGCCCATCAGGTAGTCGGCGGTGGGCGTGCTGGCCTCGGCGGCAGCGGTGGCCACGGCGTCGGCGAAATCCTCGGGCTCGAAGGCACCCCGGCCGACCCAGGCGACGGCGGTCAAGTGCGCCTTTTCGTCATCGTTCAGCGCATCGATGAACGCATGAAGCTCGGCGTCACCGACGCCGGCCTCGCGCGCCAGGTAGATGACATGCACGACCTTCTGCGGGCTGATTTCCAGCATGGCGGGCCTCCCTTTCCCGGACCATGGTCGCGCAAGCCGCGCCCCGGCGCAAGCGATGCGTCAGAGGACAGCCGCCCCGATGGCCCAGACCGTCAGCCCATGCGCCAGCGACCCGGCGAGTGTTGCCAGCACGACCGAGCGGCCGGCGGCAAAGACAGCGAGCACGGCCAGCGTGCCCACCGCGACCGGCGCCAGCGCGCGCATCTCAGGCGACAGCGCCGGCAGGATCGCCGCGACGAAGAGGGTGGCGATCGCGGCTGGGCCAGTAGCGGAGAGGAACCGCTCCAGCCAGCCGATGGCGGCCATGCGGTCGCTGCGCAGGATCACCGGCAAGGCGCGGAAGGCCCAGTTCGCGGCGCCGGCCAACAAGGCCACGATCAGCAGGTCCCGGTTCATCGGCGCACCAGCCCGGTCAGCGCCCCGGCCAGCATTCCCATCAGGATGCCGCTGGTCGCACTGACGGCCAGCGTCGCCACCACCGTCACCAGGCCCGCCACCGCGATCACGGGCAACTGGCGGCGGCCGAGGATCGACAGGAGGAGCGCCAGGAACAGCGCCGGCAACATGAAGCCCAGCCCGGCGCTCAGCGCGGGCCAGCCGTCCAGCGCGCCGCCGCCGGCCAGCGCGCCGATCACCGTGCCGCCGACCCAGGCCGCATAGGCCCCGATCCCCAGACCGAACATCCAGGCCTCGGAAAACCGCTGCCCGCGGGCCAGCGTGCCCAGCGTCTGGCCGAAAACCTCATCGGTCAGCCCGAAGGCCCAGGCCCAGGCATGGCGGGTAGAGGCGCCCTCTCCCGCCTCGCGCATCAGGGAGGGGCCGTAAAGCACATGGCGCAGGTTCATCGCAATCAGGGTGAAGGCCGTTACCAGGACCGGCGCCGCGCCGGACAAGAGCGCAAGCGCGAGGAACTGCGAGGCCCCGGCATAGATCAACAATGACAGGGCGAAGGCCTCGGTCGCGCTGAACCCGGCGCGGGTCGCGGCCACGCCGAAAGAGAAGGCAATGGGCAGATACCCCATGACGATGGGCAGGCTTGCTGCCAGTCCGGCAAGGAAGGTGGGCTTGGTCGCGGCCATCACCGCGCAGGGCTAGCGCGGGCAAGGGCCCGCGGTCAATGGCCAGGTCCGCTGTGGAAAGCCTGACTTGATCCCCCCGTCCCTGCCAGCCACTCTGCCCCGAGACAGCCAATTGCCGCAGGACCAGAACATGCGCCTTCCCACCCTTGCCGCGGTCCTTGCCGCGTCCACCTTCACCTTTGTCTTCGCCCCCGCCTTCGCCGAAGTCCGCGAGATACCCGGAACCGCGTTCGAGGCGGGCAACTGGATCGGGGGCGCCTACGCGGATGCCGACGGCAAGTTCTCGTACTGCTACGCGACGGTCAGCTACATGAACGGCCAGACGCTCTGGCTGGGGCTTTATCCCAACGACACCCTGTCGATCCTGTTGTCGCAGCCAAACGTCAAGTTCAAGCCCGGCCAGACCTTCGAGCTCTGGGTGATGATGGAAACCGGCCTGCCGATGATCGGCAAGGGCGAAGCCTGGGACGAGAGCTACGGCGGGATCACCTACACCGGGATCGCGGCAACGGCCGATTTCCTGACCAGCGGGCGCTATCTGCGGATGCTGGGCATGGGGATCGACGACGGTTTCGACGTTGACGGCATCAGCCCGGCACTGGTGCAGGCGAAGGACTGTCTGGCCCGGCAAGGCGGCGCCGGCGGCAAGGCTCAGGAGGCGGCTCCCCCGGTCAAGGCTGCGCCCGATATGCCCGATTCTTCACGGCCGAGGACCAGCGGCATCGGTTCGGACGGGGGGCTCGGCACGCGCCCGGGTGGCGCCCTTGGCACGCCGGTGCCGAAGCCGCAGCCCTGATGCGGGCCGCGGCGAGACCCGGGAGCTTTCGCGAAAAAGCGCCCGGGTGTTCGCTACTCTGCCGCCTCGGCATAGGATTCGACCGGCGGACAGGTGCAGACGAGGTTCCGGTCGCCGTAGACGTTGTCCACCCGGCCGACGGGCGGCCAGTACTTGTCGACGCGGAACGACCCCGGCGGGAAACAGCCTGTCTCGCGGCTGTATTTCCGGTCCCAGTCGCCCACCAGCGCCGCAACCGTATGCGGAGCATGGCGCAGCGGGCTGTCCTCGGCCGCGATCTCGCCCTTCTCGACCGCGCGGATCTCCTCGCGGATCGACAGCAGAGCGGTGATGAAGCGGTCGATCTCGGCCTTGGTCTCGGACTCCGTCGGTTCCACCATCAGCGTCCCCGATACCGGCCAGGACATCGTGGGCGCGTGGAAGCCGTTGTCGATCAGACGCTTGGCAATGTCGTCCACCGTCACGCCATGGTCGGCGAAGGGGCGGGTGTCGAGGATGCATTCATGCGCCACCCGACCCTTGTTGCCCATGAAGAGGATCGGGTAGTGCCCTGACAGCCGCGCCGCGATGTAGTTCGCGTTCAGGATCGCGACCCGCGTCGCCTGCGTCAGCCCTGCCCCGCCCATCATCAGGCAATAGGCCCAGGAGATCAGCAGGATCGACGCCGACCCGTAAGGCGCGGCGCCGACGGTGCCCCGGTCGGTGCTTTTCAGGCCGCCGCCTTCGGGATTGTCCGTCTCGGGATGGCCCGGCAGGTGCGGCGCGAGATGTGCCTTCACGCCGATCGGCCCCATGCCGGGGCCCCCGCCACCATGCGGGATGGCGAAGGTCTTGTGCAGGTTCAGGTGGCTGACATCGCCGCCGATCTCGCCGGGTTTCACCAGGCCCACGAGCGCGTTCATGTTCGCCCCGTCGATATAGACCTGCCCGCCGTGGTCATGGGTGATCCGGCAGATTTCGCGCACGGTTTCCTCGAACACGCCATGCGTCGAGGGGTAGGTGATCATGCAGGCCGCCAGCCTGTCGCCCGCCGCTTCGGCCTTGGCGCGGAAGTCGTCCACATCCACGTCGCCGTTGGGGGCGGACTTGACGACGACGACCTCCATCCCCGCCATATGCGCCGAGGCCGGGTTGGTGCCATGAGCCGAGGTCGGTATCAGGCAGACCTTGCGCTCGGCGTCGCCCCGCGCGCGGTGATAGGCGAGGATGGTCAAGAGACCCGCATATTCGCCTTGAGCACCCGAGTTCGGCTGCATGGACATCGCGTCGTAACCGGTGATCTCGCAGAGCTTCGCCGACAGGTCCTCGATCGCCTCATGGTAGCCCGCCGCCTGGTCGCGCGGGACAAAGGGGTGCAGGCTTGCGAACTCCGGCCAGGTGATCGGCATCATCTCGGCCGCGGCGTTCAGCTTCATCGTGCAGGAGCCGAGCGGGATCATCGCCCGGTCGAGCGCGAGGTCGCGGTCGGACAGGCGGCGCATGTAGCGCATCATCTCGGACTCCGCCCGGTTCATGTGAAAGACCGGATGGGTCAGGTAGTCGGTGGTGCGCAGCATCTCCTCCGGGAAGCCGAGGGTCGCGCGGTGGGGTGGCATGCCGTCGATTCCGAAGGCGCGCAGGACCTTGACGAGCACCCGCTCGTCGGTGGTCTCGTCCAGACTGATGCCCACCCGGTTGTTGCCGATCTTGCGGAAGTTCAGCCCCTCGTTGCGGGCGGCCGCAAGGATGCCGGCCTGTCCGACGCCGACCTCGATGGTGATCGTGTCGAAGAAGGCTTTCGGATCCACCTTCGCCCCCGCAGCCTTGAGCGCGCGCGCCAGGCGCTGGGTCAGGAAATGCACCCGCTCCGCAATCGCCCTCAGGCCCTTAGGCCCGTGGAAAACCGCGTACATCGAGGCCATGACCGCCAGCAAAGCCTGCGCCGTGCAGACGTTACTGGTCGCCTTCTCGCGCCGGATATGCTGCTCGCGGGTTTGCAACGCCAGCCGGTAGGCCTTGTTGCCCTGCGCGTCGATCGACACCCCGACAATCCGGCCCGGCATCTGCCGCTTGTAGGTGTCCTTCACCGCCATGAAGGCGGCATGCGGGCCGCCATAGCCCATCGGCACGCCAAAGCGCTGCGCCGACCCCACGGCGATATCCGCCCCCATCGCGCCCGGTTCCTTCAGAAGGCACAGGGCCAGCAGGTCCGTCGCCATGATGGCGATGGCCCCGGCGGCATGCAGGCTGGCGATGCGCTGGGTGAAGTCGATCACATGGCCGTAGCTCGAGGGATACTGGAAGATCGCGCCGAAGACCTTTGTCGGGTCCAGCTTGCGCACGTCGTCCTCGATGATCTCGATGCCCAGGGGCAGGGCACGGGTCTTGATGACGGCGATGGTCTGCGGATGGCAGAAGCGATCGACGAAGAACGCCCTCGCCTTCGACTTCGCCACGCGCTCGGCCATGGTCATCGCCTCGGCTGCCGCCGTCGCCTCGTCCAGAAGGCTGGCATTGGCCACATCGAGCCCTGTCAGGTCGCAGACCATGGTCTGGAAATTCAGCAGCGCCTCGAGCCTGCCCTGCGCGATCTCGGGCTGATAGGGCGTATAGGCGGTGTACCAGGCGGGGTTTTCCAGGATGTTGCGCTGGATCGCCGGCGGGGTGACGGTGCCGTAGTAACCCTGCCCGATCAGGCTGGTCATCACCCGGTTCTTCGCCGCCACTTCCTTCATCTTCGCCAGAAGCTCATGTTCGGCCAGCGGCGCCCAGCCCAGGGGCTGCGCCTGCCGGATCGAGGGCGGCACGGTCTGGTCGATCAACTCTTCCAGCGTGCGGACGCCCACGGCGGCCAGCATCTCCTCCATCTCGACCGGAGAGGGGCCGATATGGCGACGGTTGGCGAAATCGTAGGGGTTGTAGACGGTGGGCGTGAAGGTCATGGCGCATACCTTTGGCAAGGGGCAGGCAAATTCCTGCAAAGGAATCTGCAATTCACTTCGAAGAAGATTGCCCGGAGTTTTCAAAGACTCCGGGCGCGGGACGGTCAGCCGATCAGGTCCTGATACTCGTCCTCGTCCATGAAATCGTCGAGCACCGACAGGTCGTCCACCTTCATCTTGAAGAACCAGGCCGCCCCGGTCGGGTCCTCGTTCACGAGGCCGGGATTGTCCACCAGCTTCTGGTTGACGGCGACGATCTCGCCGTCCACCGGGGCCAGGATGTCGCTTGCTGCCTTCACGCTTTCGATCACGCAGACTTCGTCGCCTTCGGCCACCTGCGTCTCGGGTTCGGGCAGTTCCACGAAGACCACGTCGCCAAGCTGGGTCGCGGCGTGTTCGGTGATGCCGACGACCACGAGGTCACCCTCGACGCGCAGCCATTCGTGTTCCTTGGTGTATTTCATCAGTCAGTCCTCAGCGCTTGTAGGTTGTCGGTTGGAACGGCATCCCGGTCACGGTCACGGGCAGGCGCTTGCCACGCACCTCGCCCATGAGTCCGGTGCCGATGCTAGCATGGGCGCGGGCAACATAGCCCATCGCAATCGGGGCATTCACCGAAGGTCCGAACCCGCCGGAGGTCACTTTTCCGACAGGCGTGCCATCCACGGCGAAGATCTCGACGCCCTCGCGCATCGGCGCGCGGCCTTCCGGCCTCAGGCCGACACGGAGCCGCGCCGGACCCTCTGCCAGTTCTTTCAGGATCCGCTGTGCACCGGGGAAGCCGCCCTCGCGCGCACCTCCCGCGCGGCGGACCTTCTGGATCGCCCAGGCGAGGCTGGCCTCGACCGGGCTGGTCGTCGTGTCGATGTCATGGCCATAAAGGCAGAGCCCCGCCTCGAGCCGCAGGCTGTCACGCGCGCCAAGGCCGATGGGGGCCACGCCCGGCTGGGCCAGCAGCCGTCGCGCGAAAGCCTCCGCCTGCGCCTCGGGGACCGAGATCTCGAACCCGTCCTCGCCGGTATAGCCCGACCGGCTGACCCAGATCTCGCCGACGACCCGGTGATCCATGAAGCGCATCGCGGCCACGCCCGGCACGAGCGCCTCCAGCGCCGCCTCTGCCCCGGGCCCCTGCAATGCAAGGAGCGCCCGGTCGGTCACAGGCTCCACCGACACGCCCGGCATACCCGCCGCCATATGTGCGATGTCGGCTGCCTTGCAGGCTGCGTTCACAACGACGTAGAGGTGGTCGCCCCGGTTGGTGAACATCAGGTCGTCGAGGATTCCGCCCGCGTCACTGGTGAAGAGGCCGTAGCGCTGCCGCCCTTCGCCGAGGCCCAGCACGTCGACCGGCATCAGCGCCTCGAAGGCCAGCTTCAGGTCGTCCATCGACCCCGTCGGCCGCAGGATCACCTGGCCCATGTGGCTGACATCGAACAACCCCGCCGCCGCGCGCGTGTGCAGATGTTCCTTCAGCACGCCTTCGGGGTACTGCACCGGCATCCGGTAGCCCGCGAAGGGCACCATCTTGCCACCCAACTCTTCATGCAGGGCTTCCAGCCCCAGGTGAAGAAGCTCGAACTCTTCGAGGTTGGCCATCGCCTGCCCCTCCCATGTCTGGCCGGAGAAACGCACCGGCACCGTCAGGCAGGCCAATCCCCACCCTGCGATGCCCCCTCTGTCCCTGCACCCCAAGGTGCGCCTGAGATCGTTATCCCTTCGGCGTCCCGGCCCTGACCGGGAACTCTCCAGAGTCTGTCGTCAGCTACGGTCCCTTGCGCCTGAGAGTTTACCGGGGCGGTTGCTCCTTCGGCACCGACGGACGGGTCCAGCCCGCCGGATTCTCCCGAAACTGACGCGACCTCACTAGCGCATCTGCGCCCGACCGGGCAAGGGGAAAGCGGAATACGACAGTATGCCGTGCGAATGCGTCAAGCGCGGGGTTGTCCGGGGCCGGCGCCGGACCCGGCCCCCGTTTCGCGATCCGGACCCTGCCGTCCCCGGGCCCGGATTGCCCCCGGAGCCCGGATCGCCAGCAACGCCAGCCAGGCCGCGGCCAGCCCGAAGACCACGCCGCCGATGGCCTGTCCGACCAGCACCCCCTGCGCCCCCCAATGGCCGCCCAGCCAGAGGGCTGGCGGGACCGTCCCCAGCGTGTGCCGACCCCAGTTCACCACCGTCGACCAGAAGGGTCGCCCAAGGTTGTTGCAGACCGCGTTGCCGACGAAAATCATCCCGTTGAAGAACCACAACAGCGCGAGCGGCCCGCAGAAAAGGTAGACCAGGTCGCGCGTCAGTCCCTCGGCACGGAAGAGGTCGGCAATCGGTGCACGCAGCGCAAAGAGGGCCGTCGAGACCAGAAGGATGACCAGCGCGGTGAACACGAGCCCGTCGAGGAAGGCCCGCCGCACCCGGTCCATCCGTCCTGCCCCGAAGTTCTGCCCGATGATCGGCCCGATGGCGCCGGACAGCGCGAAGATCACCCCGAAGGCAACCGGCGTCAGCCGCCCGGCAATCGCCATGCCCGCCACCGCCGCCTCGCCATAGGCGCTGGTCGCGCGGGTGACAAAGGCCTGACCGACCGGCGTTGCCACCTGGGTCAGGATCGCGGGCACCGCAATCGCCCAGATCGGCCCCATGTCGGCCAGCACCTGGGCCATGCTCGGTCGGTCGAACCCGCCGTATTTCGCACGGATCGGCTGCAGCGCCATGACCGCGATCACCACCCGCGCGGCCACGCTGGCCAGCGCGGCCCCGGTCAGTTCCCACCCCAGGCCGAAGATCAGGATCGGGTCCAGCACTGCCGTCGCCAACGCTCCCCAGACCGTGGCCATCATCGCCGCCCGGGCATCGCCATGGCTGCGCAGGATCGCCCCGCCCACCATGCCGATCATCAGAAGAGGCTGCGAGGGCACCACGATGGCCAGGAAATGCACTGCAAGGTCATGCGTCTCGTCCGTGGCGCCCAGAAGCGTCACCAGCGGCGACAGCGCCAGCCAGACGACCGCGGCAAAGACCGAGCCGAAGACGAAGCCCAGCACCAGGCCGGTCGTCGCCTTCTCGCGCGCCAGGGTCGGATCGCGCGCCCCCAGCGCCCGGGCGACCAGCGCCCCCACGGCAATCGACATGCCGATGCCGAAACTGGTGGTGAAGAACAGGATCGCCCCGGCATAGCCGATCGCCGCCGCCAGTTCCTCGCGCCCCAGCAGCGCGATGTAGAGCATGTTGACCAGATCGACGACGAACACCGCCATCAACCCGACCGACGAGGTCAGTGCCATCACCGACACATGCCGGAACAGGTTCCCCTCGACGAATTTCGCGCGTTGGCCTGCCATTCCTGCTCCTCAAGAGAAACCGGCAAAGCCCTTTCTCTTCTGCAAATATCCTCGGGAGGGTCCGGGAGGGCAGACAGCCCTCCCGGGGCCGGCCGGGGGCTCAGACGCTCGGCACCTTGCGCAGCAGCGGCATCACGTCCGCCATCTCCGGCCCCGCGTCCCGACCCGTCAGCGCCCGGCGCAGGGGGCGGAACAGGTCCTTGCCCTTGCGCCCCGTGGCCTCTTTCACCGCCGAGGTCCACTCGCCCCAGGTTGCCTGGGTCCAGGGCCGCGGCGGCAGCATGGCCAGCGCCTGCGCGACGAAATCGCGATCGCCTTCCTCGATCACCGGCGCAGCCCCGTCGCGGAACAGCGCCCACCAGTCACCCAGATCGGCAAGCACGGTGATGTTGCCCTTGGCCACGTTCCAGAACGCTTCGGCCTCGGCCTCGGGCACGCCCAGCGCCAACACCCTTTCCTTCACCGCCGCGAAGGGCAGCGACTGGACATGGTGGCGCGTCAGCGGGAACAGGTCCTCTGCATCGAACTTCGTCGGCGCGGTGCCGAAGGACCCCACGTCGAACCCTGCGATCAGCTCCTCCATCGAACCCGCCAGTTCCACCGGCTTCGACGACCCCAGCCGCGCCATCAGGCTCAGCAATGCCATCGGCTCCACCCCCCGCGCGCGCAGGTCGCGCAGCGAAAGGACGCCCAGCCGCTTGGACAGCTCCTCGCCCTGCGGTCCGGTCAGCAGGCTGTGGTGCGCAAAGGTCGGCGGGGTGCCGCCCAGCGCCTTCATGATCTGGATCTGCGTCGCCGTGTTCGTCACATGGTCCGCGCCGCGCACGATGTGGGTCACGCCCATGTCCACGTCATCCACCGACGAGGCGAAGGTATATAGCACCTGCCCGTCCGCCTTGATCAGCACCGGGTCCGAAACCGAGGCGGCGTCGATGGAAATCGGCCCGATGATCCCGTCGGTCCATTCGATCCGCTCCTGGTCCAGCTTGAAGCGCCAGTAGCCCTGCCGCCCCTCGGCACGGTAGGCGGCCTTCTGCGCCTCGGTCAGGCTCAGCGCCGCGCGGTCATAGACCGGGGGCTTGCCCATGTTCAGCTGCTTCTTGCGCTTGAGGTCCAGTTCCACCGGCGTCTCGAAACATTCGTAGAACCGTCCGGCGGCCTTCAGCTGCTCGGCGGCTTGGGCATAGCGCTCCAGCCGCTTCGACTGCTGCTCCACCCGGTCATAGCTGATCCCCAGCCAGGCGAGATCCGCCTTCAGCCCGTCGATATACTCCTGCTTGGACCGCTCCTGGTCGGTGTCGTCCAGCCGCAGGATGAAGGTGCCGCGGTTCTGGCGCGCGATGAGGTAGTTCATCAGCGCGGTGCGCAGGTTGCCGACATGGATCCAGCCGGTGGGCGAGGGGGCGAAGCGGGTGGTGACGGACATGGGGGACGGCTCCTTGAACCGCCCTTCCCTGTCACAAGCCCCCGGATTTGTCCAGTTGGCCCGCCACGACCCTTCAGTCCGCGGCAGCGCCGCCGGCGGGGGCTCGATGCCCCCGGCGGCGGCTCCCCCCTTCCGGCTTTCGCACATTACCATTGACACGACCCACCCTTTATTTAACAAAGCAAATATCAACGGGTCCGAACCGATGCCGCATATCCAGATCGACTATTCCCCGAACCTGGAAGACCGCCTCGACGTGGCGGGCCTCTGCCGGATCTTGCGCGATGCCGCTGCCAAGACCGGGATCCTGCCTGTGGCCGGAATCCGGGTCCGCGCCATCGCCTGCACCCATGTCGTGATCGCGGACGGCAACCCGGACCACGCCTTCCTCGACATCTCGCTGCGGCTGCGCGGCGGGCGCAGCGCCGGGGACAAGGCCCGCGCCACGGCCGAGATCTTCGCCGCCGCCGAAACCTTCTGCGCCGAGGTTCTCGCCACCTCGTCCTTCATGCTGTCCTTCGAGATGCGCGACATCGACCCTGCGCTCTCGCCCAAGACCTCCTCCATCCGCCGCTACCTGCCGGGAGACAGCCAGTGACCGACCTTGCCACGCATCAGGCGAAACTTGCCGGCCATCTGGCGCGCTTCCGCGAGGGCGGCATCCTGAACCTGATCGACGGGCAGGACGTGGCGGCGGACGACTGGTTCGAGACCCGTTCTCCCGTGGACGACAGCCTGATCGCCCGCGTGGCGCTGGGCACGGCCGAGACGGTGGACCGCGCGGCCCGGGCTGCAAAGGCGGCCTTCCCGGCCTGGGCGGCCCTGCCGGGCGACAAACGGAAGGCGATCCTGCACCGCATCGCCGACGGGATCGAAGCCCGCGCCGAGGAAATCGCGCTGTGCGAATGCTGGGACACCGGGCAGGCCTGGCGCTTCATGTCCAAGGCCGCCCTGCGCGGGGCCGAGAACTTCCGCTTCTTCGCCGACCTCGCCCCCAGCGCGCGGGACGGGAAGAGCCTGCCCACGCCCGACCATCTGAACGTCACCTCGCGCCATCCGATCGGCCCGGTAGGCGTCATCACCCCCTGGAACACGCCCTTCATGCTGTCCACCTGGAAGATCGCCCCGGCGCTGGCTGCCGGCTGCACGGTCGTCCACAAGCCGGCCGAGTTCTCGCCGCTGACCGCGCGACTGCTGGCCGAGATCTGCCAAGAGGCGGGCCTGCCCCCCGGCGTCCTGAACCTGGTCAACGGCATGGGCGAGGGCGCGGGCCGGGCGCTGACCGAACACCCGGACATCCGCGCCATCGCCTTCGTCGGCGAAAGCCGCACCGGCAGCGCGATCATGCGCCAGGGGGCCGAGACGCTGAAGCGGGTCCATTTCGAGCTTGGCGGCAAGAACCCGGTCATCGTGTTCGACGATGCCGATCTCGACCGCGCGCTGGATGCCGCGATCTTCATGATCTATTCGCTGAACGGCGAACGCTGCACCTCCTCCAGCCGGCTTCTGGTGCAGGACTCGATCGCCGACAGCTTCCACGCCCGATTGGTTGAGCGGGTGAACCGTATCCGCGTCGGCCATCCGCTGGACCCGGCAACCGAGATCGGACCGCTGATCCACGAAACCCATTTCGACAAGGTCGCTTCCTATGTGGCGCTCGGCCTGGCCGAAGGTGCGACACTGGCCGCGGGCGGGACGAGGGTCGGCGATGCGGGATGGTTCATCCGCCCGACCTTGTTCACCGAGGCCCGCCCCGAGATGCGCATCGCCCAGGAAGAGGTGTTCGGCCCCTTCCTGACCTCGATCCGCTTCACGGACGAAGCCGAGGCGCTGGCCATCGCAAACGGGGTGGCCTATGGCCTGACGGGTTATGTCTGGACAAACGACCTGACCCGCGCGCTGCGGGTCGGCGACCGGCTGGAGGCCGGGATGATCTGGGTGAACTCGGAAAACGTCCGCCACCTGCCCACCCCCTTCGGTGGGGTCAAGGCCAGTGGCATCGGCCGCGACGGCGGCGACTGGTCGTTCGAATTCTACATGGAACAGAAGAACGTGGCCTTCGCGCTGGGATCCCACAGGATCCCGCGTCTCGGCTCCTGAGGAGGAGGAGGAGGACCGATGCCCATTCCCGCCCCGAACCTGACCCCGCCCTTCAACATTGTCCGCCTCAGCCATGTCGAGCTGCGCGTCACCGACCTCGCCTGGAGCCGCGCCTATTACGTCGATACGCTCGGCCTTCAGGTCACGCATGAAGACCCCGACGCGCTCTATCTGCGCGCGATGGAGGAACGCGGGCATCACTCGATGATCCTGCGCCGGGCGGCGGACCCTTCAGTGGGCGTCCTGGGCTTCAAGCTCTGGTCGGAAGAGGACCTGGACCGCGCCGCGCACTGGTTCGCGGGCCGCAGCCTGCCGGTGGACTGGACCGAGCGCCCCTTCATGGGCCGGGTGCTGGCCACGCGCGACCCTTGGGGCGTGCCGCTGGAGTTCTACGCCAAGATGGACCGTCTGGCCCCGATCCATCAGCAGTATCGGCTGTATCGCGGGGTCAAGCCGCTGCGGATCGACCACTTCAACCTGTTCTCACCCGACGTGGACCGGGCGGTGGAGTTCTACGGCGACATGGGCTTCCGCGTCACCGAATACACCGCCGACGAGGAGACGGGCCGCACCTGGGCCGCCTGGATGCACCGCAAGGGCGGGGTGCACGACATCGCCTTCACCAACGGCACCGGGCCGCGCCTGCACCATAGCGCCTTCTGGGTGCCGACGCCGATGAACATCATCGACCTCCTGGACCTGATGTCCACCACCGGCTACCTTGCCAATATCGAACGCGGACCCGGCCGTCATGGCATCTCCAACGCCTTCTTCCTGTACATTCGCGACCAGGATGGGCACCGGACGGAGATCTACTGCTCGGACTACCAGACCTGCGACCCGGACCTGGAGCCGATCAAATGGGACCTGAAGGACCCGCAGCGCCAGACGCTCTGGGGCGCCCCCGCACCCCGGTCCTGGTTCGAGCTGGGATCGACCTTCGAAGGCGCGGCGCTGACTGACAGCGATCTGAAGGCCACCCCGATCATCGCGCCATGACCGGCAATCTCGTCACCTTCACCGCGGACGGGCGGCAGCTCTGGGGCGCGACCGCGCCAGGCGGGGTCGTCGCCCTGTCGGAGGACTTCCCCCAGTGGCGAAGCCTGCGCAATGTGATCGAGGCCGGGGCCATCGACCGGGTGCTGAAGGCCGCCGCCGGCCGCCCGGCAAGCCATGCCGAGGGCAGCTTCGCCTACGACATCCCGCTGCCCGACCCCGAGAAGATCATCTGCGTCGGTGTCAATTTCCCCGACCGCAACGCCGAATACCGCGACGGGCAGGAGGCGCCGGCCTTCATGTCGCTCTTTTCCCGCTTTGCCCGCAGCTTCACCGGGCATGGCGCGTCCCTGATCCGCCCGCCGGAAAGCATTGAACTCGACTACGAGGGCGAGATCGCCGTCGTCATCGGCACGCCCGGGCGCCGCATCCCCGAGGCGCGGGCGCTGGACCACATCGCCGCGCTGACGCTCTGCAACGAAGGCACGATCCGCGACTGGGTGCGCCATGCCAAGTTCAACGTGACGCAGGGCAAGAACTGGGACCGATCGGGCGCCATGGGGCCATGGCTCGTGCCGTTCCGCGATCCGTCCCAGATCCTCGACATCGCGCTGGAGACCCGGGTGAACGGCGCGCTGCGCCAGTCGGACCGGACCGGGCGGATGCTCTTTCCGGTGGCGCGGCAGATCGCCTATATCTCGACCTTCACCACGCTGGCGCCGGGCGATATCATCGTCACCGGCACCCCGACCGGCGCGGGGGCGCGGCTGCAACCCCCGGTCTGGCTGCAACCGGGCGACGTGGTCGAGGTCAGCGCCGAGGGAATCGGGACGCTGCGCAACGGGGTGGCCGACGAATGACCGGCGCCGAGATCGAAGCCGCCGCGGAGATGCTGTTTCAGGCCGAGCGCACCGGCCGGCAATGCGGGCTTGTGTCCCTGCTGCATCCGGGGATGACGCTGGACGAGGCCTATGCCGTTCAGGCGGCCCTGGTTGCGCGCAAGCGGGCGGCGGGGGCACGGGGGATCGGCTGGAAGATCGGCCTGACCAGCCGGGCGATGCAGCAGGCGCTGGGGATCGACACGCCCGATTCCGGGGTCCTGCTGGACGACATGCTGTTTGCCGACGGCGCGACCGTGCCCCGGGGGCGCTTCATCCAGCCGAGGATCGAGGCCGAGATCGCCTTCGGGATGAATTCCCCGCTCTGCGGACCCGATGTGACACGCGACGAGGTGCTGGCTGCGACCGAATGGGTAGCGCCCGCGCTTGAAATCCTCGACACCCGCATCCTGCGTGCCGATCCCGCGACGGGCCGGGCGCGGATCATCACCGACACGGTCAGCGACAACGCCGCCAATGCCGGGATCGTGTTGGGGCCAGAGCGTCATGACGTCCATGCCTTCGACCTGCGCTGGGTCGGGGCCATCGTCACCCGCGACGGGGTGGTGGAAGAAACCGGCCTCGGCGCGGGCGTGCTGAACGATCCGGTCACGGGGATCCTCTGGCTGGTTCATCGCCTCGCCCGCTACGGGCAGGGGATCGAAGCCGGGCAGATCCTTCTGTCCGGTTCCTTCATCCGCCCGGTCGAGGCCCCACCCGGCAGCCGCTTTCACGCCGATTTCGGCCCCTTCGGCGCGGTCGGGCTGGCATTCGGCTGAAGCGCCGCCTCGGGCCCGGTCGGGCCGCCGCAAAATGCGCCGCTTGCCTCTTCAACCCCGCGGATTTCCTTCCTATCTGTCAACCATGACCAACCCCGCACCCGACAGCATCGCCCCCTCGCTCGCCTTCATCGAACAGCTGGCACACGAGGCGGTGTCCACTCTGCCCGAACCGTTCCGCGGGCCCGCGACCCATGTGCGCCTGCGCGTCGAGGAGTTTCCCGACGATACCATGCTGGAGGAGCTCGACATCGAGGATGCCTTCGACCTGACCGGCCTTTACGACGGCATCCCGCTGACCGAGAAATCCACCGCCGAGCAGGTGACACGCCCGGATGTCGTCTGGCTCTTCCGCAGGCCGATCCTCGACGAATGGGCCGAACGCGGCGATGTCTCGATCCAGGACCTTGTCGGGCATGTGGTCGTGCACGAACTCGCCCATCATTTCGGCTGGACCGACGACCAGATCGCCGCCATCGACCGCTGGTGGGAGTGAGGGGGTTCCCGGCCCTCGCGCACGGCACCTGTGCATGTGCGCCCCCGAGATGACGGCCCCGTGACCTCCCGCAGGCAAAGCCCGGCCTATCCGTGCTGCATCGACGCCTTGGATGTCACCATGACCGGCCAAGTCGCGGGACGCAACATCGGCATGCCCACCGCCGCTGCGCGCAGGCAGGTCTTCGGCCAGATCACCGCCGACCGCATCCCCGTCTGCGACGCTCCACAGGCCCGTCCCCGGCGCGAACCATGTCGAGGCGATGAGCGACGGAGTCCACCATGTCCGGGCCAGCTGCCAGCTGATGCTGAACGGCTGAGCCCGGGCGCAAAATCCTTCGAGGGATTTTGCAAAATTTTTCCAAAACTCTTGCCCCCGGCCGCGACCGCCGGGGGCGGTTCCATTTCGGCGTGAAGGGGCTATGATAGCGGTAACACGAACAGGTGCCACATGACCCAAGCCCCGATCCTGACCCTGACGCTCAACCCCGCGCTCGACATGGCGACCGAGGTGCATGAACTTATCCCCGGCCACAAGCTGCGCTGCACCGAACCCTTGCTCGACCCTGGCGGCGGCGGTCTGAATGTCAGCCGCGCGATCAAGGCGCTTGGGGGCGACAGCCTTGCGCTCGTTGCCATCGGCGGGCTGACCGGCGACCGGCTGGCCGGGCTGATCCGGGCGGAAGGGGTGACCTTCCTGTCCATCCTCGGCCCCGGCGAGACGCGCCAGTCGCTGACGGTGAACGAGGTGACCACCGGCAAGCAGTACCGTTTCATGCTGCCCGGTCCTGTCTGGGGCGAGGCGGAACGCGCGCGCGTCTTTACCCTTCTGCGCGCCACGGCGCGGCCGGGCGGGATCTCGGTGATCTCGGGCAGCCAGCCGCCGGGCGTGCCGGTCGATTTCCCGGCCCAGCTTGCCGCCTCGATGCCCGAGTCGCGTGTGGTGCTGGACACCTCCGGCGCGACCCTGACCGAGGCGGTGCGCCATCCGATCCCCGGGCTTGAGGTCCTGCGCATGGACGGCCCCGAGGGCGAGGACCTTGCCGGCCGGCCGCTGCCCACGCTGGAGGACACGGCGGAATTCGCGCAGTCGCTGGTCCACCGGGGCGTGGCGAAAACCGTGATCGTTGCGCGCGGGGCCGAGGGCAACGTGCTGGCCGATGCCGGGCAGCGGCTGTTTGCGAGGGCAGCGAAGGTGCGGGTCAAGTCCACCGTCGGCGCCGGCGACAGTTTCGTCGCGGCCTTCGTCCTGGCCCTTGCCCGCGGCCAGTCCAACGCCGAGGCGCTGGCCATGGGCTCTGCCGCGGCCTCTGCCGCCGTCACCACCGATGCGACCCAGCTTTGCCGGCCCGAGGACGTGATGCGGCTTCTGCCGGAATGCGTGGTCAGCGCCGCCTGACCGGCTGGCCGGGCAAGCGCCCTTCCCTTGACCGGCGCCCGCCGCTAAGTCTGGCCCATGCGCCAGACCCTGACCGAGATCTACGAGGCCCGCGTGGCGGCAGGCAGCCTGCGGGCCGATCCCGCCCAGCACGCGGTCCTGCCCCGCCTCGAGGCGCTGCGCTGCTGGCTCGAGGCCAACGCTACCCGTCGCGTCGGCCTCTTCGCCGGCCTCTTCGCCAAGCCGATCACCCCGCCGCACGGCCTTTACCTCTGGGGCGGGGTCGGGCGCGGCAAGTCGATGCTGATGGACCTCTTCACCGAGGCGACCGCCATCGCGCAGAAGCGCCGGGTGCATTTCCACGCCTTCATGCAACAGGTCCACAAGGGCATGCACGCGGCCCGGCAACGCGGGGTGGAGGACCCGCTCGGCCCGGTCGCCGACGAAATCAGCCGCGAGCTGCGCCTTCTGGCCTTCGACGAGATGCAGATCACCGACATCACCGATGCGATGATCGTGGGACGCCTGTTCGAAAAGCTGTTCGCCGCGGGCGTCGTCATCGTCACCACTTCGAACCGCCCGCCGGTGGACCTCTACAAGGACGGGCTCAGCCGGGCGCTGTTCCTGCCCTTCATCGCCATGCTGGAGGAAAGGCTGGAGGTGGTGGAGCTTGAAAGCCCGACCGACTACCGCCAGCACCGGCTGGCGGGGGCGCAGGTCTATTTCCACCCCGCCCGCACCGCCACGACCGAGATCGCCGCGATCTGGACCGACCTGACCGGGGGTAGCCCCGAAGCCCCGCTGGCGCTGGAGGTGAACGGCCGTCAGGTCGTCCTGCCGCGCTTTGCCTGCGGGATCGGCCGCGCCAGCTTCTGGGACCTCTGCTCCAAACCGCTTGGTCCGGGGGACTATCTGGCCATCGCCCGCGCGGTCCGGGTGCTGATCCTGGAGGACATCCCGCAGCTTTCCTCGGCGAACTACAACGAGGCGAAACGCTTTGTCACCCTGATCGACGCACTCTATGAAGCGAAGGTCTGCCTGATCGCCTCGGCCGCCGATGTGCCGGAACGGCTCTACATCGAGGGCGAGGGCGCGTTCGAGTTCGAACGTACCGCCAGCCGGCTGCGCGAGATGCAGGGGGCGGACTGGGGCCGCTAGCCGAAGGCCTGCCACAAGAGCCGCAACGCCATCGCGGTCGAGGTGATGACCAGGAGCGGCCGGATCACCCGCGCGCCCACCCGCATCGCCAGCCGCGCACCGAGCGAGGCCCCGGCGACCTGCGCCGCCGCCATCGCCAGGCCCACCGCCCACCACATCGCGCCCGAGGGGATGAACACCAGCAGCGCGCCGATGTTCGAGGCAAGGTTCAACATCTTGGTATGCGCCGTGGCCTTCAGGACGCCGTAGCCGGCCAGAAGGACGAAGCCCATCATGAAGAACGACCCGGTGCCGGGGCCGAAGAACCCGTCATAGGCTGCGATCAGCGGAACCGCCGTCACCGCAAAGACGGCCGGCTTCATCCGCTCTGCCCGCGTGTCATCCGACAGCCCCGGCTTCAGCGCGAAGTAGGCCGCCACTCCGATCAGAATGATCGGCATGACCAGCCGCAACACCTGGGCCGGGATCAAGTGCGCGACCAGCGCGCCCCCTGCCGCGGCCAATGCGCTGACCGCCGCCATCCAGAGCTGTTCCTGCGGCCTGACATGCCCCGCCCGGGCATAGGCCACCATGGCCGTCGCCGCCCCGAAGGTGCCTTGCAGCTTGTTCGTCGCCAGCGCCTCGACCGGAGAGGCTCCGGCAAGAAGCAGCGCGGGAACCGAGATCAGCCCGCCGCCACCGGCGATGCTGTCGATGAACCCGGCGCAGAAGGCGGCAAGGATCAGCAGCAGGGCAAGATGCGTGGCAACCTCGAACATGACCTTGGCTTCTGGCCCGTTCCATCTCCGGGGGCAAGGGGCCGCAACGGACCCTGCTGGAAACCTCGCGCAACCGGAAAGGTTGCTGCCTCCGGCGGGAGTATTTGGCAAAAGGGCAAATGCAGCTTGCTCTTTTCCCAAATACTCTCGGGGGTCCGGGGGTGAAACCCCCGGCACGCGCGCAGCCCGGAAAGGTCACGCGGGCACGAACTCCTCGCGCGAATAGCCCTGCAGGTAGAGCAGTGCCGTCAGGTCGCCATGGTTGACCCGGATCGCGCATTCGGCCTGCACGCGCGGCTTGGCGTGCAGCGCCACCCCGGTCCCGGCGGCCTTTAGCATCGGCAGATCATTCGCGCCGTCGCCCACGGCGAGCGCCTCGGCAGGGGTGATCCCCAGCCGTCCGGTGATCTCGGTCAGCGCCTGAAGCTTGGCCTCCTTGCCGAGGATCGGCTCGGCCACCGTCCCGGCCAGCTTGCCGCCCTCGACATGCAGCATGTTCGCCCGGTTCTCGTCAAAGCCCAGCATCCCCGCCACTGCCGACGTGAATGCCGTGAACCCGCCCGAGACCAGCGCCGCATGAGCGCCGTTGGCCTTCATGGTCGCAAGCAGCACCCTGCCGCCCGGCATCAGCGTGATCCGGTCGCGCAGGACCCGCCCGATGACAGCTTCGGGCAGGCCGCGCAACAGCCCCACCCGCTCGCGCAGCGCCCCCTCGAAATCGAGCTCGCCATTCATCGCCCGGGCCGTGATCTCGGCCACCCGCGCGCCGACCCCGGCCTCGTCGGCCAACTCGTCAATGCATTCCTGCCGGATCATCGTCGAATCCATGTCGGCGATCAGCAGCCGCTTCCGGCGCCCCTCGGCGGGCTGCACGACCATGTCCACCCGCAGCGCCTGAAGGTCGGTCCAGACCTGCCAGCGGTTGTCCGGAACGGCTTCCAGATCGAACTCCGCCGCCACGCCGGGATCCAGCCAGCGCGCCGCGCCCCCGCCCCAGGCATTGCGCAGGGACTCGATCAGGTCGCGTCCCAGCACCGGGGTCTCGGGACTGCTCAGCAGAGTAACGGTGAACATGGGGCGCAGGTTTCCGATAGTGAACGTCCGCGTCGCTTTTCCGCGACGATGCGGCGCTTTATCGCGATTTTTCCGCTTGCGCCAGTGCGGGCGGGCCCGTAATGCGATCAGCGGGACACCCTTCCCCACCGAAGGGCTTTTAGCTGGAAGGCTACCATGACAGACCTGACTCCGCCGGCCAAGCGCCCGGCAAACCCGCGCTTCTCCTCCGGCCCCTGCGCCAAGATCCCCGGATATTCGCTCGACATGCTGGCCGACGCGCCCCTTGGCCGCTCGCACCGTGCCGCCGTCGGCAAGGCCAAGCTGAAAGAGGCGATCGACCTCACCCGCGAAATCCTCGGCGTTCCGGCCGACTACCGGATCGGCATCGTTCCCGCCTCGGATACCGGCGCGGTCGAGATGGCGATGTGGTCGCTCCTCGGCGCGCGCCCGGTCGAGATGCTGGCCTGGGAATCCTTCGGCGAAGGCTGGGTCACGGACGTGGTCAAGCAGTTGAAACTGGACGCAACGGTGCGCAAGGCGCCCTACGGCCAGATCGTCGATTTCGCCGAGGTCGATTTCGACAAGGACGTGGTCTTCACCTGGAACGGCACCACCAGCGGCGTGCGCGTCCCGAACGGCGACGCGATCCCGGCGACCCGCGCGGGCCTGACGATCTGCGACGCGACCTCTGCCGCCTTCGCGATGGACCTGCCCTGGGACAAGCTCGACGTCACCACCTTCTCATGGCAGAAGGTGCTGGGTGGCGAAGGCGCGCATGGCGTCCTGATCCTGTCGCCCCGCGCCGTGGAGCGGCTGGAGAGCTACACCCCCGCCTGGCCGCTGCCCAAGATCTTCCGCCTGACCGCCAAGGGCAAGCTGATCGAAGGCATCTTTGCCGGTGAGACGATCAACACGCCCTCGATGCTGGCGAACGAGGATTACCTCGTCGCGCTGAAATGGGCGAAGTCGATCGGCGGCCTGCCGGCGCTGATCGCCCGGGCGGAAGCAAACGCAAGGGTCGTCTGGGACTTCTGCGCCGCGAACCCCTGGATCGCGAACCTTGCCGAGGACCCGGCGACGGCCTCGACCACCTCGGTCTGCCTGAAATTCACCGACCCGCGCATCACCGACGGCGAGGCCTTCGCCAAGGCCGTGGCCAAGCGGATCGAGAAGGCCGGCGCGGGCTTCGACCTCGGCGCCTATCGCGACGCGCCGCCCGGCCTGCGCATCTGGTGCGGCTCGACGGTCGAGACGGCGGATGTCGCGGCGCTGATGCCCTGGATCGCCCATGCGTTCCACGCCGAGATCGCGGCGCTGGCGCAAGCTGCCTGAGAAACCCCGCCCCGGGCCTGACCCGGGGCCTCCCCATACCCCGCGAGCCCCCGGGTCAGGCCCGGGACGCGATGTCCCCGAACAAACAGGTTGCACAAAATGCCCAAAGTCCTCGTTTCCGACGAACTTTCCGAAACCGCCGTCCAGATCTTCCGTGACCGCGGGGTCGAGGTGGACTACATGCCGAAACTCGGCAAGGACAAGGAAAAGCTGGCCGAGATCATCGGCCAATACGACGGCCTAGCCATCCGCTCGGCCACCAAGGTCACCGAGAAGCTTCTGGAGAAGGCCACCAACCTGAAGGTCGTCGGCCGCGCCGGGATCGGGGTTGACAACGTCGACATCCCGGCGGCGTCCAAGAAGGGCGTCATCGTGATGAACACGCCCTTCGGCAATTCGATCACCACGGCGGAACATGCCATCGCCATGATGTTCGCTGTTGCCCGACAAATTCCCGAAGCCAACGCCTCCACCCATGCCGGAAGGTGGGAAAAGTCCAGGTTCATGGGGGTGGAACTGTTCAACAAGACGCTTGGCGTGATCGGCGCGGGCAACATCGGCGGCATCGTCTGCGACCGTGCCGTGGGCCTGCACATGAAGGTCATCGCTTATGACCCCTTCTTGTCCGACGAACGCGCGAAAGCCCTTGGCGTGACCAAGGTCGAGCTCGACGAACTTCTGGCCCGTGCCGACTTCATCACGCTGCATGTCCCGCTGACCGACAAGACCCGCAACATCCTGTCGCGCGAGAACCTGGCCAAGACCAGGAAGGGTGTGCGCATCATCAACTGCGCCCGCGGCGGACTGATCGACGAACTCGCCCTGCTCGACGCGCTGAACTCCGGCCATGTCGCCGGCGCGGCGCTCGACGTGTTCGAGACCGAGCCTGCCACCGAGAACCCGCTCTTCAATCATCCGAACGTCGTCTGCACCCCGCACCTTGGCGCCTCGACCACCGAAGCGCAGGAGAACGTGGCGCTGCAAGTGGCCGAACAGATGTCGGACTACCTTCTGACCGGGGCCGTCCAGAACGCGCTGAACATGCCGAACGTGACCGCCGAGGAGGCCGCCGTGATGGGCCCGTGGATCAAGCTGGCCGGGCATCTGGGCGCCTTCATCGGCCAGATGACGGAGGAACCGATCAAGGCGATCAACATCCTTTATGACGGCTCGGTCGCGGAGATGAACCTCGCCGCTCTCAATCAGGCGGTGATCGCCGGTGTCCTCAAGGCGCAGAACCCGGACGTGAACCTCGTCTCCGCACCGGTGGTGGCCAAGGAGAAGGGCATCCAGATCTCCACCACCCGTCAGGAAAAGACCGGCGTGTTCGACGCCTACATCAAGGTGACGATGGTGACGGACAAGCGCGAACGCTCGGTTGCCGGCACCTGCTTCTCGGACGGCAAGCCGCGCTTCATCCAGATCAAGGGCATCAACATCGACGCCGAGATCGGCCGGCACATGCTGTATACCACCAACGAGGACGTGCCGGGCATCATCGGCCTTCTCGGCATGACCATGGGCAAGAACAACGTCAACATCGCCAACTTCACCCTCGGCCGGTCCGGCGTGGGGCAGGACGCGATCGCGATCCTGTATCTGGATCAGCCGATCGACCCCAAGGTGATCGAGACGCTGGAAGGCACCGGCATGTTCCAGCAGGTCAAGGCCTTGCAGTTCGAGGTCGCCTGACCCCGCCTTGCAGCTTGGCCTTTTCCCAAATACTCCACGGGTGGGAAGCCGGTTACGCCACCGGTTCAAGTAACCGGCGGACTGGGGGGTGTGACCCCCCGGTCGCCTGCCACCGGGAGTTGACGCATGCACATCTACGCCATCGGCGACATCCACGGACATATCGACCTTCTGCGGGCCGCGCATGACCTGATCGCCGGTGACATGGCCCGCCACGGCCCCGCCCCGGTCATCCATGTCGGCGACCTCGTCGATCGCGGCCCGGACAGCCGCGGGGTGATCGACTTCCTGATCGCCGGCAGTGCCGAAGGCCGCAACTGGGTGGTGCTCAAGGGCAACCACGACCGCATGTTCTGGCGCTTCCTGCGCAACCCTTGGGAGCCGGAGCCCGGCCTTCGGGCCGAGCTTTCCTGGCTCCACCCCCGCCTCGGTGGGGCGGACACGCTGCGGTCCTACGGTGTGGCGAACGCGGCCGACCGTCCGATCGACAAGGTCCATGCCGAGGCGCTGGCCGCCGTTCCGCGCGCGCATCTCGACTTCCTCGCCACCCGCCCGACCTTGCACCGGGCGGGCGAGGCCGCCTTCGTCCATGCCGGCATCCGCCCCGGTGTGCCGCTTGAGGCCCAGACCGAAACCGACCTTCTCTGGATCCGCGAGCCCTTCCTCAGCGAAGGCACCAGCCACGGCCCGCTGATCGTGCACGGCCATACCGCGATCGATGCCGCCACCCATTACGGCAACCGGCTGAACCTCGACAGTGGTGCGGCCTATGGCGGCCCCTTGTCCGTCGTGGTGATCGAGGGGCGCGAGGCTGCCCTTCTGACCCCGCAGGGTCGCAGGACGCTGCCCCACCCACCGATCCCGGGGGCCTGACCGGCTTAGGGATGCTCGCGCCGGATCAACCGCTTGACCGACCGGCCACCAAGATAGCCGAACACGATCAGCGCCAGTCCAACTACTTCGGCAATCGCCGGTCCATCGGGGATGCCACGCACCGCAAGGGCCACGCCCATCAGCCCCAGCCCCCCGAGACTGGCCCAGAGCCAGAACCACAGCTCGCCCCGCGTCGGGCCGAAACGCCAGGGGTTCTTCTCGTCCATCGCCTCGCCTCCTGCACCGCCGCCACAGCGGACCACTTTCTGCCAGGGTAACGCATGCCACACTTTACGGGCACCGGGCAGCATGCTTGCCTGCCCGCCATGACCGACACCGCAATCCGCAACCGCCTTGCCCCGATCCTCGTCACCCTGGGGATCATCCTGCTTACGGCCGCCTGGCTCCTCTGGATCGGTCGAGAGCCGATCTGCACATGCGGCTACGTCAAGCTCTGGCATGGCGAGGTCGTCAGCGCCGAAAACTCGCAGCACATCTCGGACTGGTACACGCCCAGCCACATCATCCACGGCTTCCTGTTCTACGGCGCCCTCTGGCTGGTCGCCCGGCGCCTGGCTTTCGGCTGGCGTCTGGCGCTTGCCACGCTGATCGAATGCGGCTGGGAGATCGTCGAGAACTCGGACGCGGTGATCGAACGCTACCGGACCGTCACCATCTCGCTGGATTATTACGGAGATTCGGTGATCAACACGGTTTCGGACGTGACGGCGATGATTCTGGGCTTCTGGCTGGCGAGCCGCCTGCCGGTCTGGGCCACCGTTGCCCTCATCATCCTGTTCGAGGCGGTGACCATCCTGATCATCCGCGACGGCCTCGCGCTGAACGTGCTGATGCTGCTTTACCCGGTGGACTGGATCGCCGACTGGCAGGCCGCACGATAGGTCCGGGATCCGGCGCCAAGGTTCCTAGACCCGCATCTTCCGCAGCGACAGGACCGCAGTGAGGCTCAACCCCAGCAGGATGCCGGCCACCAGGATGAAGAACCCCCGGTCGCCGAGGAGGCCGCTGACAGGCGCTAGGATCAGGGGCGCCGCGATCGCGCCCACCAGCCCCGAGGCGACGATGGTCGGCGGCACGCGGATGTCCTCGCCCATCTTGCCGCTGGCGGTGACGTAGTAACCGGGAAAGAACACCCCGGCCGAGGCGCCCATGGCGACGAAGAACACCTCAGGCGACAGGGCCGCCGCCCCGATGGCGAACAGCGCGGCAGAGCCGATGGCGGCGGTATACAGCACGAAGGGCTCGACCCGGTGGGCGATGAAGATCAGCCCCACGCGCGCCAGAAGGAACACGACGAAGAAGGCGCTGAGCAGTTCGGCGGCTCGCACCTCCTCCACGCCTGCCCGGATCAACGCCGAAGGGCCAAGGCCCGCAAGGCTCGCCTCCATGCCGATGGCGACCATTCCGAAGGCCAGGATCCCCCAATGCGGCCGGAAGGCGCGGACCTCTCCCGGCGGCGCCGCCGTGACCCGACCAGCAGGGCCGGCAAGCGCGAGGATTGCCAGAAGCGCCAGTGAAACCATGCCGAAGGTCCAGGCCGGATCGCTGCCCATCCCGACGAAGGCCAGGGGCGCCGCGATTGCGCCGACACCGAATGTCGCGTTCAGCAGGCTCAGCATCGAGGGCCCCCTTGCCCCGAAGGCACTCATCACGCGCGGGTTGAACACCGCCGTCGCCATGCCGTAGCCCACGCCGAACAGTGCGCCCCCCGCCAGCGTCAGCCACCAGCCGGGGCCCGCTGCCATGACCGCCGTTCCCGCCGCCATCGCCGCCAGCGCATGCCTTGGCCCGATCCGGGCGCCCAGGACATACATGATGCCGACGCCCAGAAAGCAGCCGACCCACAGGAGCGCGACGAACAGCCCCGCCTCGCCCTCGGCAAGGGAAAATTCGCGGACATAGACCGGCAGCACAGGCCCGAACAGCGCCTGCCCCGCCCCCATCAGGATGAAGGTCGCCACTCCGGCAAACAGTAGCCCGGCATGGGCGCGGATCAGGTCGTTCAAGATCGGTCTCCCGTTGACCCGCACCGTCTCTTCCGGCTGTTAGCGCATGTCAATGGCCGCCGTGACGCGACGTTTCCTGCCCCCTCGCGCCGGCTCTGGTGCATGCTGGGGCAAAGACCGGAGGCCCACATGACCGAGATCCACATCCTTTCCGCCGCCCGCACCGCCATCGGCGGCTTCGGCGGCACGCTATCCTCGCTGCCGCCCATCGACATCGCCACCCATGCCGCAAAGGCCGCGCTGGACCGGGCGGGGGTCGAGGGCGGCCAGATCGGCCAGGTGGTCATGGGCCATGTCATCAACACCGAACCGCGCGACATGTACCTGAGCCGAGTGATGGCGATGAACGCCGGCATCCCCGAGACGACGCCGGCGATGAACGTCAACCGGCTGTGCGGGTCTGGTGCGCAGGCCGTGGTCTCGGCGGTGCAGGCGCTGATGCTGGGCGATGCCGAACTGGCGCTTGCCGGCGGGGCGGAATGCATGAGCCGCTCGCCCTACATCCTGCCTGCCGCCCGCTTCGGGCAGAAGATGGGCGACACCCGCGCGCTGGACATGATGACCGGGGCGCTGACCTGCCCCTTCGGCACCGGGCACATGGGGGTGACGGCAGAAAACGTCGCCGCGCTGCACGGGATCAGCCGCGAGGATCAGGACGCCTTCGCGCTGGAAAGCCAAAGCCGCGCCGCCCGCGCCATCGCCGAAGGCAGGTTCCGCGAGCAGATCGTGCCCGTCGAGATCGCCGGCAGGAAGGGCCCGGTGACGTTCGACACCGACGAACACCCCAAGGCCACCAGTGCCGAGGCGCTGGCGGGTCTGAAACCCGTGTTCCGGAAGGATGGCACGGTGACCGCCGGCAATGCCTCGGGCATCAACGACGGTGCGGCCGCGCTGGTCCTGTCGCGGAAGTCCAAGGGCAGTCGCGCGCGGATCATGGGCTATGCGCTGGCCGGGGTGGACCCCAAGGTCATGGGACTGGGACCGATCCCGGCGGTGCAGGCGCTCTGTGCGAAGCTCGGGGTCAGGCCGCAGTCCTTCGACGTGGTGGAATCGAACGAGGCCTTCGCGGCCCAGGCGCTCGCCGTCTCCCGCGCGTTGGACCTCGACCCCGGGCGGGTGAACCCGAACGGCGGGGCCATCGCTCTGGGGCATCCGGTCGGGGCGACCGGGGCGATACTGGTGGTCAAGGCGCTGCACGAACTGGAGCGGACCGGCGGGCGCACGGCGCTGATCACCCTGTGCATCGGTGGCGGCCAGGGGATCGCGCTGGCCATCGAACGCGCCTGACCCCTCCTCGTTCGACTGCGTCTCCTCGGCGGACGGACCCTGCGAGGAGCAACGGAGCGACGACGAGCTGCCGGCTCAGCGCAGCCGCACCTGCACCCGGTCCGATCGGCCCTCGGCGTCGATCACGCTGAGCGTCACGAACCCCGTGCCCGGCAGCGCCAGCATCTCCTCGCGCGCTTCGGAGCCGACGACCACCGGCACCCCGTCGGCCAGCCAGGTGAAGGGCGCGGTGCCGCCCGCGACCTTGACCTTCAGACCGGCGGCCAGAAGCTCCACCTCCGCCCCGTCCGGCGGGAAGGCCACGGCGGGGGCATCCGCCGCCTCGGCAAAGGCCGCCGCGCGCGACCGGAAGCGTTGCAGCGGCTGCGGCAGGGCTGCATTGGCGACCAGAAGGGTCGCCGGTGGCGCGGGCGGCTGCGGATCCAGCCTGCGCTTCAGCCGGTTGAAGGCCTGGAACAGCACCGGCGCCGCCACATCCGCACCGAAAGCCCCTGGCACAGGAGTCCCGTCCGCCCGGCCCATCCAGACCCCCACCACATGCCGCCCGTCATAGCCGATGGCCCAGGCGTCGCGGTGGCCGTAGGACGTGCCTGTCTTGTAGGCCAACCGGTTCGCCGGCGCCCCCGGCGGCGGCGCGAGACCCGCGAGGATGTCGCCCACCTGCCAGGCCGCCACGGTCGAGACCAGGCGCTGCCCCTCTGCCCCCTCGGCCCCAAGCCGCCAGGTCAGTGGCCGCGCCACGCCGCCCCGCCCAAGCGCGGCGTAAAGCTGCACCATGTCCTGCAGCGTGACCCCCACCCCGCCCAGCGCGATGGCCAGCCCCGGCTGGTCGCCCGGAAAGACCGGCTTCATCCCCGCCTTCTCCATCGCCGAGATCAGTTTCGCCGGGCCCAGCGCCTCGGTCAGTTCCACCACCGGAATGTTGCGCGACAGCTGCAAGGCCTCGCGCATGCGGATCGCACCCAGGTAAAGCCGGTCGAAGTTCTGCGGGGCGTAAGAGCCGAAGCGCATCGGCCGGTCCTCGATCATCGTCTCGGGATGGCCGAGCCCCTCGTCGAAGGCCAGGGCATAGACGAGCGGTTTCAGCGTCGATCCGGGGCTACGCAGCGCCTGGGTCATATCGACGAAGCCCTGCCGCAGATCGGCCTGGTAGCCCGCCGAGCCGACGGAGGCCAGGATCTCGCCCGAGGCATGGTCGGCCACCATGATCGCCACCTGCAAGGCCTCCCCCCGGTCGGCGACCGCCTCGGCCGCCAGCGCCTCGAGCCGCCGTTGCAGGTCGCCGTCCAGCGTAAGGCGGTGCATCCCGTCCTGCGGGCGTTCGGCACGCACCCGGTCAGCCAGATGCGCGGCCAGGGCCGGGAAGGGCTGGCGCAAGCCCGGCACCGGTTCGCGCCGGGCGGCCTCGGCGGCCTCGGGGTCCAGCACCCCCGCCGCCACCGCGCGGGAAAGCACACGGTTCCGCGCGGCTTCGGCCCGGTCGGCGGCGCGGTCGGGGCGGCGGCTTTCCGGAGCCTGCGGGATCGCTACAAGAAGCGCCGCCTCGGCCGGGGTCAGGCGGGCGGGTTCCTTGCCGAAATAGCTGATCGAGGCCGCGCGCACCCCTTCGAGGTTGCCGCCGAAGGGCGCGAGATGCAGGTAAAGCTGCAGGATCTGGTCCTTCGACAGCCGCCGCTCCAGCGCCAGCGCCACCCGCATCTGCCTGAGCTTGCCCGCAACCTTGCCGGTCGTTCCCTCCTCCAGCAGCCGCGCGACCTGCATCGTCAGCGTCGATCCGCCCGAGACGACGCGGCCGTTCCGCACCGCCTGCGCCACCGCCCGCGCCAGCGACCGCAAGTCCACGCCGCCATGGTCGCGGAAGCGGCGGTCCTCGTAGGCCACCAGCATGCGCAGGTAGAGCGGATCCACCCGGTCGGGTGGCAGAGCCAGCCGCCAGCGGCCATCGGCCACCGTATAGGCGCGCAAGAGGTCGCCCTCGCGGTCCAGCACCTCGACCGACATCTCTACCGCAAGGGGCGGCAGGATGGTCGCGTCGATGAAGGCATCGAACCGGTCCCGGCCCAGCGCGCCCAGCCAGAGGCCAAGGACAACGGCAAACAGCCAGCGCGCGCGGATCATCGACAAAACCGGACCTGCAGCACGGGGTTGGCGGTTCCCTCCCCCCTCGTGGGGGAGGGAGAGGGAGGGGGGGCCGGATGCCAGATCAGGGCCCTTGTCCGACACGCCCCCCACCCCCATCCCCTCCCCATCACGGAGAGGGGAGGCGCAATGCGCTGCCGGTCCGTCACGGCGTGACCGTCAGCGTCCCGGTCTCGCTGCGCGCCCGGAAATCGGGGCGGTACATGTCCTCGACCGAGGCCGCAGGGTGGTGGAAGCTGCCCGGGCTGACCGCGCGCACGACATAGGCCAGCCGGAACGGCGCATCCGACCGCCGGTCGATTGCAGCCAGGAACCGGTCCTGCCGGAACTCGGCATGGGCCACATCCTGCACCGCATCCAGCCAGCCCAGCTCCGACGTGGAGCCCGCCGACATCAGGTTCGGGTTGTCGATCTCCAGCCCCGCGGGCAGCGGGTCGCTGACCATCAGCCGCGCCTCGCCATAGGCGAAGGGCGTGACCTCCAGCACCACCACCAGCCGGGTGCCCGCCGCCACGCTGCCGGGCGCAACCTGCTGCCCGTCCATCGTGTAGTAGGTCCTGCTGATCGCATAGCCGTTGCCGCCCGCAGGCTCCGGCTCGGCCGGAACACCATAGGTCGTCACCGTGACGCTGGTGTCCGGCCCCGCGTTGCGCACGACGACCGGGGTCGCGGCGCCCGCCTCCAGCACACGCACGAGCGGGCCCTCGGCGGGCTGGCCGTCGATGGTGATGCCCTCGGCCCCCGGCCGGTCGATCAGCGCATTGGCGGCCAGAAGCGCCCAGGTCGCCTCCTGCGTCGACAGGTTGGTGCCTTGCGCTGCCAACCGGTCGGTCAGCGCCTCGCGGTCCACCGCATTCGACCCGGCCTCGACCGCCAGCGTCAGAAGCGCCGCCGTATCGCGGTAGCGGGTGCCGTAGTCCACCCGCCAGAGCTGGCCCTTCTCCGGCTCCTGCCGGTCGAGCTTTGCCAGCGCCTTGCGGAACATCGCATCCGCCCGCGGCTGGTCGCCGTAGGAGGCCAGCGCAGCCGCCAGCTGCGCCTGCGCCAGGGGCGTTGCGAAATCGTCACCCTTCACGTCGGCATAATAGCGCAGGTCGCCCACCGCCGCCGCGCCCTCGCGCGCCAGCACCATCAGCGCATAGGCCAGCGCCTCGCCGCCGCCGTTGGTCTCGGCGCTGAAGTCGGGCGCGTAGTTGACCTGGTTGCGCAGATTGGCCAGCGCATTGCGGAAGGCGAGGTCCGGCACCGTATAGCCCTGCGCCCGCGCCCGGCTGAGGAAGTCGGTCACATAGGCGTCCAGCCAGAAATCCCCCTGATCCGGCCCCCAGAGCCCGAAGCCCCCGGACGAGGACTGGTTGGCCAGGATCTCCACCATCGCCTCGTCGATGCGGGTCTGGATGTTCTCGGCCCCCTTCAGGTCCATCACCTGCGCCACCTGGTCGAAGTAGAGAAGCGGCAGCGCCTTCGAGGTGATCTGCTCGGTGCAGCCATAGGGATAGCGGTCGAGCGCCGCCAGCATCCCCGGCGCGTTCAGCCGCGCGATGGGGCCGACCGCCATCACCGCCTTGCCCGACCCCGGCACGAGGCCGGCAAACACGTCGCCGTCAAAGGTGAAGCTCTGCCCCGAGGCGAGGTCCACCCGGCTGATCCGCGCCACTTCCGGGTCGTTCACCTGCACCGGGATCGTCAGCGTCTTCTTCAAGACCTTGCCGTCCGGCGTGGTCAGGCCGATGTCGATGGTCTGCACGCCGACATCCCCCGCCGTCACCGGAACCTCGAACACGGCCTTGGCCTTGTCGCCGAGGTCAAAGCCCGAAGGCACCGCGCCGAGCGTCAGCCCGTTCGCGGTCACATCGAGGCTCATCCTGCCCGAAGGCCCGGTGGCATGGACCACCTCCAGCAAGAGCCGCGAGGTGTCGCCCGGAGACAGGAAGCGTGGCAGGGATGCCGTCACCACCACCGGATCGCGCACCAGCACATCCGCCGATGCCTGCCCGACCCCGGTCTTCGACCAGGCCACGGCCATCACCTTCACCGTGCCGTTGAAACTCGGCAGATCGAAGCTCGCACGCGCATGGCCGTCGGCGCCCACCTCTACCGGGCCAGTGAAATAGGCCACCAGTTCCTCTGTCGGGGGCGGTGCCTGCAACCGCGCCTGGGCACCCGCGTCGCCGCCCGAGCGGACCTCTCCGGTCGCGCCGTTCAGCCCGTCGATCAGCCGCCCGTAAAGGTCGCGAATGCCGACACCCAGCCGGCGCTGGCCGAAGTAATGGTCCTGCGGATCGGGGGCCTTGAACCCGGTCAGGTTCAGGATGCCCACATCCACCGCCGCGATGGTGACCCAGGCGGTCTCGCCTGCCGTCACGCCCTCGACCTTCACCGCCACGTCGAGCGGCCCGCGCGGTGCGGCCTCGGCCGCGACCTCGACCTTGGCCGCCAGCGCGCGTGCGCCGGGGTCGATCTTCGCATGGGTCAGCCCCAGCGCCCGCGCCGGGTTCCGCCCCGCCGCCACATCCATCGGCCGCAGGACCGAGGCCGTCACATAGACCCCGGCACCCCAGTCGTCGGTCACCGGCAGGGAGATCAGGTTCTCGCCCTCCTTGACCTCGACCGCCTGCATGGCGACCAGCCGGTTCGACAGAACCGTGACCAGCGCCGTCCCCGCAGCCCGAGGCACGACGCGCAAGGTCGCCGTCTCGCCGGGGCGATAGGCGGGCTTGTCCAGCGACAGTTCCAGCGTGTCGGGCGTGGCCGAGGCATCGGCGGGCGCATACCAGCCCGCGTAGAACTCCATCGACGAGGCCGCCTTGCCGCCATCCGCCCGTTCCACCACGATCTCGTAGGTGCCCCAGGTCACATCGGCGGCGATCTCCGCCGCTTGCGCACCGGGCCGCGCCTCGCCCTCGGCGACCAGCTGACGGCTGACCACCGGCTCCCAGCTCCATTCGCCGAAGTTCTGATACCACTGGTAGTCGTATTGCACCCGGTTGACCTTCCAGCGCAGCGGCAGATCGACCGCCGCCTCGCCCGCGCCGACCGCGATCAGCTGGAACCGCGCCTGCCCGCCTTCCTGCGCCACGCCGTCGAACAGGGGCTTGATCCCGATCATCGGTTCGGCCGGGGCCAGTGCCTTGACCACCGACCGTTCCACCGGACGGCCCGAGCCCTCGGCAACGCGCACCGTGACCCGTGCCTCCAGCGGGCGCAGCGGATCATCGACCGGCGGCAGATAGACCGGCAGGACAGCAGTGCCCGCCTCGTCCGTCTCGGTCCCGTCCAGCGTCTGCATCTGCGCGCTGAAGGGCTGGTCGTGGCGACCGAAGACATAGCCCGGGAACTTTTCCAACCCCTTGGCCGCGCGCAACAGCACCTCGCCCTCGACCGCAAGCCCTGCCCCCGGCGCGCCGAACAGATAGCGCGCGCCAAGGGTCAGATCGACCGGCTCTGCACCCAGCGTCAGCGGAGCGTCGGCCATGGTCAGGTCAAAGTCGATGCGTTCGGGCAGGAAGTCCTCGACCAGGAAGGTTTTCGAGGCCAGCGCCGGTGCCTCAAGATCGGCGAACATCTCCAGCCGCCAGACCCCGCGCGGCGCGCTGCCCGTGATGGGCAGGCTGAACACATGCCCGCCCGCGCCGCGGTCCTCGACCAGCTGGCGGGAATATTCCACCCCGTCCGGGCGCTTGAGCACCGCAGTCAGCGGCAGCCCCTCGACCGCCCTCTGCCCCGGGTCGCGGGCCAGGGCGGTGACATAGACCGTCTCGCCCGCGCGATAGGCGCCGCGGTCGGTGGTCAGGAACACATCCACCGGCGGCGCGGCCTCGCGTCCCGCCACGCCCCGGTCGGACAGGTCGAACTCCGGCTCGGTCAGCGACAGGAAGGCGATGTCCTGTTCGCCGTCCTTCACCACCACCATCGCAGGGGCGCTGCCGCCAGTGCCGCGCGTGAGGCCCGCGTCGAACCGCACATACCCCCGGTCGTCGGTCGCTGCGGTGCCCAGAGGCGCGTTGGCGCGGTTCAGAAGCTCGACCGCGACACCGGCCCTGGCCTGCGCGGTGGACAGGCTGCGGACAAAGACATGCAGCCCGTCAACGCCCGACATCGTGGTCACGCCCAGGTCCGAGACCACGAACCACTGCCAGGCGGGCGGAATGGTGTAGGGGTCCACCCCCGGCACCTCGGCCTTCAGCGCATAGATGCCCGCCGGCTGGCCGGCCAGCGCCTCGCCCATCGGCAGGCGGGTGGTTACGTCACGGTTGACCTCCTGCGCCACGCTGGCCGAGCCGGTCCAGAGTTTCTCGCCCACCTCGCCCGAGAAATACTCCTCGGAATAGACGTCGATCGGGCTGCCGAAATAGTTGGTCTGGATCGACCGCAAGAGGTTGCGGTCAGTGACGCGGTAGAGCGTCAGGTCCAGCTTTTCGGTGTTCACCGTCTGCACCGGCAGGGCGGGATCGCCGGCCTTCGGCAACACATAGCCGCGGCCTGGGAACTTAACTCCCGGATTGCGGTCGCGGACGTATTGCGTGATCTCGACCGACTTGGCCATGGTCTGGCCGTCGGCCGCCGGAAGCCCTTCGCGGAAGGTGATGCTGTAGCGCTTGCCATGCTCCAGCCCCGCGACGCACAGCTGCCGCCACCCGCCGTTTTCCACGACGAGACCGGGGTCCTTCAGCTGCACGAAGGTCGAATAGTCCACGCCGGAGGCCACCAGATCCTCGCTGAAGGTGGCGCAGATGCGCGGACGGGCCAGGTCGGACTGCACCACGGTCTCGGCGATGCGGAAGCCGTATTTGCCGATCGCCGCATCCAAGAGCGCGGCCGTATCGGTCCGCTCCTGCAAGGATTGGGCCAGCCGCAGCGCCTGCACCGTGTCCCGCCCGCGGCCGTTGCGTTCCAGCACCTCACCCATCGTTACCAGGATCGAGTGCCGAAGCGCCGGATTGTCCGCGCGCAGGTAGGCGTTCACCGAGGACAGCATCGCCTGGTAGAAGAAGTAGCCCGACTGGTTCGGGTCCGCGATCCCCGCCTGGAACTGCCGACGCGCGAACTCGCCCCAGGTCGCCGCGTCGTCGGTCCGGTTCAGCGCCGCCCCGGTGAAGGCCGCCGCCCCCGCCCAGTCGCCCCGTGCCTCGGCCTCGGCAGCCGCCGCCAGATGCTCCTCGGCGCTCCACGGACCCGTCGTATGCTGCCGGCCCATCCCCTGCGCCTGATCGAAGGCGGGCTGGATGTCCCAGTCCGGCAGGAAGCCCAGCTCCTTGCGCCGCTCGACCGCCGCGGCACGAACGGCGGGGTCCGATTCGACGACCCGCGCCGACAGCGCCCCGGCGAAGAACGCGCCCTCACCGGGGCTGTTCTTCACGAAACACGACCCGTTGCGGGTGTTGAACACATAGGCCTCGCAGCGCGGATTGGTCAGGCAGGCGCGCTCGCAGGCCTCGACCGTGGTGTCGAAGGCCGAGGCAATGTCTCCCCCCGGCAGATCCTCGTCCTGGGTGACGACGAATCGCCGGTCGGGGATGAGATCCTGCGCCAGCGCACCGCCCGCCACGCCCACAAATGCCGCCGCAACCGCAGCTTTCATAAACCCGCGCATCGAAATGCCTCCCTGACCGATTGGCATGAATGTCGCACGCCGCCCCACCGCGAAGCAAGCTCGCGCGAACCCGTTTGCCGTTAAGCCTTGGTTCATCCTGATCGACGAGGCTAGTCGCGAATACCGGACGTGCGGGGGTTCCCGGCTCCGGACGCGGAATTTGGCATCGCCGGCTGGGGCAGCATGAATCTTACCGAACGACTGGTCAGGGAACGGCGCGCCAGACTGGCGGCCGAACGCCTGCTCGACCAGAAGAGCCGCGAGTTGCACGCGGCCAACGAAAAGCTCGCAATCCATGCGCGCGCGCTGTCCGACGAGATCATCGAACAGCGCCAGGTGGTAAGATCCGCCCTCACCGAAGCCGAACTCCTGAAGCATCAGAACACCCGTTTCGTAGAGGATCTGGACCGCGCCCATACCGCGGCCGTGATGGCAGAACGCCGGCTCCGGGACGCGATCAATACGATCCGGGACGGCTTTGCCGTGTTCGACGCCGACCTGAAGCTCGTGCTGGCGAACGAGGCCTGCATGTCCTGGTTCGCCGGCCATCCCGTCGCCCCGGGCATCCCCTATGCCGAACTGGCTGCCGTCTTTGCCCGCACGATGGTCGACCTCGGCGAGGAAAGACCCGAAGCCGTCGCCGACCGCATCTGCGCCCGGCTGGAGGCAGAGCGGATCGAGCCCGTCACGCTCAAGCTGAAATCCGGCAACTGGATCAAGCTTCAGGAACGCCGGGCCAACGATGGCGGGATCGTCTCGCTGATCATCGACATCACCGAACAGATGCGCATCTGGGCCGCGATCGACGTGCTGCCCGATGGCTTCGTCCTTTTCGACAGGGAGGAACGGCTCTTGGCCTGCAATCAACGTTACCGCGAAATGTTCCCCGACAGTGCGCCGGTCATGCAGCCGGGCGTCACCTTCGAGGAACTCCTCCGCCACGGGCTGCGAAACGCCCATGTCCCCGAAGCCGTGGGGCGCGAGGAGGACTGGCTTGCCGATCGTCTCGCCCATTTCCGCGCCGCCGACACGATCGAGGAGAACACGCTGGCCAACGGACGGGTGATCCTCGAATCGGATCATGTCACCCCCGATGGCGGCCGTGTCGGCCTGCGCACCGACATCACCGCGATACGCGAACAGCAGGCGCAGCTCGAGGCCGCCCGCGCCGCAGCCGAGGCCGCGAACCGCGCAAAATCTGCCTTCCTCGCCAACATGAGCCATGAGATCCGCACGCCGATGAACGGCGTCGTCGGCATGGCGGAACTTCTCTGCGACACCACCCTGACCGAGGAACAGCGGCTCTTCGCCGAAACGATCCGCTCTTCCGGCGAGGCGCTGCTGGTCATCATCAACGACATTCTCGACTATTCCAAGATCGAGGCCGAACGTGTGACCCTGCGCCCCGAACCCTTCGACCTGGAACGCACGATCCACGAGGTGACGATGCTCCTCCAGCCCCGCGCGCGGGAAAAGGGCATCGATCTGATGATCGATTTCGACATGTTCCTGCCCACCCGGTTCGTGGCCGATCCCGGCCGGTTGCGGCAGGTGCTGACCAACCTGATCGGCAACGCGGTCAAGTTCACCGAAAAAGGCCATGTCCTGACCCGCGTCATCGGCGTCGACGAAGGGGAAGGAACCCGGACCCTGCATATCACGGTCGAGGACACCGGCATCGGCATCGCGCCGGAACACCTCGACCACATCTTCGGCGAGTTCAATCAGGTCGAGGACGAGCGGAACCGCAAGTTCGAGGGCACCGGCCTCGGCCTCGCCATCACCCGCCGGCTGATCGAACACATGGGAGGCGCGGTCTGGGTGGACAGCGAGCCGGGCCGTGGCTCTTCCTTCGGCTTCAGCTTCACCCTGCCGGTTGCCGAGGATGCCGGACCGGTGCAGGCGCCCGTCGCTGTCCGGCGTGTCATCGTCGTGGACGACCAGTTCATCAACCGCACAATTCTGGAACGCCAGCTGGCACCCTGCGGGATCGAGGTCACGCTCTGCCGTTCAGGGGCCGAGGTGCTGGAAAGGCTCGCCGCCGACCCGGAGTGCGACGTGGTCCTGACCGACCATGCCATGCCGGAGATGGACGGGGTGCAACTCCTGGACAACATCCGCGCCGCGGGACACACGCTGCCGGTGATCCTGTTGTCGTCCAACACCTCCGGCCTCGACACCCTGGCCCATGACTTCGCGGCGATCCTGCAGAAACCGATCCTGCGCTCCGATCTCTACCGCCGTCTGCAGGCACTGACCGCGCCGCCGACCGTGGCCGAAGAGCCCGCCCCCCCGCCCGCCGCGGCCGATCTGCGCCGGATGCGGATCCTTGCCGCCGAGGACAACCGCACCAACCAGCTCGTGTTCCAGAAGATGGTCCGCGACATGGACATCGACCTGCGCTTTGCCGACAACGGCCGCATCGCGGTCGAGATGTTCAATGACTTCCGACCCGATCTCATCTTCATGGACATCTCGATGCCCGAGATGGACGGAAAGGAAGCCGCCCGCACCATCCGCGCGACCGGTTCCAGCGTGCCGATCGTGGCGCTGACGGCGCACGCGATGGAGGGCGACGCCGAGGGGATCCTGGACGCCGGGATCGACCGCTACCTGACCAAACCCCTGCGCAAGGCCGCCATCGAGACCGCCCTGACGGAATATTGCCCGCCCGAGGCCCGGCCGCCTGTCGCGCCCGTGGCGGAAAGCGCCGCCTGATCGCCACCCCCGGGGCACCCGTCGCGCCCGGACCACCCCTGGGGTCAAGCTGGCAGCCGCCGAACTTGCCCCTTGCCGAAATACTCTTGGGGGGTGCGGGGGGCGAAGCGCCCCGCGGCCGAGCCGGTTGGCCGCAGGCCAGAGGCGAGACGGCCAACCGGCGCCGCAAGGCGCTCCGGTCCCGGACGGCTCCGGTCATCCATGGACGCGGAAAAAGGTTCGAAACCCCTGATGCCCACAGGCAATCTTCTGACCCTGCAGATTATCAGGATTTGTCCGGCGTGGAGAGTTCCTCCCCGTCGAGGACAGCCAGGAAGGCCGCGCCGAACCGCTCCAGGCTTGCCGCGCCCATGCCCTGGATGCGGGCCAGTCCGGCCAGGCTGGACGGCCGCCGCTTGGCGATGGCGCGCAGGGTGGCGGGCGTGCAGGACAGGTATTTCCCGGTCCCGTCCCTACCCCTCGCCAGGGCCAGTTGCACCTCTGCCAGCCGGTCGTAGAGCACCCCTTCCGGTCGCCCCGCCAGCCGCAGCCGCGCCGGATGCAGCCCCTCCGCCGCCCCGGTGATGACTTCCAGGAAGGCGGCCCCGTAGCTTTCAAGCTTCTTCGCACCCACGCCGGTGATCCCGGCCATCTGGTCCAGGGTGCAAGGCTTCCTTTCCGCCATCTCGATCAGCGTCCGGTCCGGGAAGACGACATAGGCCGGCACGTTCTGCGCCTCGGCCAGCGCCCGCCGCCGGGCCTTCAGCGCCGCAAGCAGGCCCGCGTCCTCTTCCGCCACCTGGGCCCGCACCACCGGCTCGCGCGTGCCGGCCGCCGCCACCGTGTCGCGGCGCAGCATCACCGTCGCCTCGCCGCGCAGCACCGGCCGGGCGGCCTCGGTCATGCGCAGCGCGCCATGCCGGTCGGGGTCGGGGCGCACCAGGTCTCGCCCCATCATCTGCCGGAACACGGCGCCCCAGGCCGCCTTGGACAGATCGCGCCCCACGGCAAAGGTCGGCAGACGGTCGTGCCCCTTCTCGCGCACCTTCGCGGTCGCCGAACCGGTCAGGATGTCGATCAGATGTCCCGCCCCGAACCACTCGCCCGTCCGCAGCACTGCCGACAGCGCCTTTCGCACCGCCTCGGTCGCATCGAACAGCTGCGCCGGCCGGTCGCAGAGGTCACAGTTGCCGCAAGGCTCGGCCGTCTCGCCGAAATAGCCCAGCAGAACCTGACGCCGGCAGCCCAGCGCCTCGGCCAGACCGAGGAGCGCATTCAACCGCGCGTGGTCGGCCGCCTTCCGGTCCGGCGGCGCCGCGCCCTCGTCGATCTGGGTCCGGCGCAGGCGGATGTCGTCGGGGCCGTAGAGAGTCATCGTCTCGGCCGGGCTGCCGTCGCGGCCGGCGCGGCCGATCTCCTGGTAATAGGCCTCGATCGACTTCGGCAGGTCGGCATGGGCCACCCATCGGATGTCGGGCTTGTCGATCCCCATGCCGAAGGCGACCGTCGCCACCACGATCAGCCCGTCCTCGCGCTGGAACCGGGTCTCGACCTGGCGCCGCTCCTCGGCCTCCATCCCGCCATGATAGGCCACGGCCGGGTGCCGCGCCTCGCGCAGCGCCTGGGCCAGCGTCTCGGTCTTGGCGCGGGTCGCGCAATAGACGATGCCGGACTGCCCCCGCCGGGCGGCGGCAAAGCGCAGGATCTGGTCGCGCGGACCATCCTTGACCGCGAAGGCCAGATGGATGTTCGGCCGGTCGAATCCGCGCAGGAAGGTGACAGGCGCCTCGCCATCGAAGAGCCGCGCGACGATCTCGGCCCGCGTTTCCTCATCCGCCGTGGCGGTAAAGGCGGCCAGCGGCACCCGCAGGGACCGGCGCAACTCGCCGATCCGCAGGTAGTCGGGGCGGAAGTCATGGCCCCACTGGCTGACGCAATGCGCCTCATCCACCGCGATCAGGCTGCACCCGGCCCGCCGAAGCAGCGCTGCCGTTCCGGCCGAGGCCAGCCGCTCCGGCGCCATGTAGAGGAGTTTCAGCCGCCCGTCGTCGATGGCCCGGAACACCTCTTCCGTCTCGTCGTCGGTGTTGCCCGAGGTCAGCGCCCCGGCCTCCACCCCGGCTGCCCGAAGTGCCCGCACCTGATCCCGCATCAGCGCGATCAGCGGCGAGATCACCACCGTCACCCCGTCGCGGCACAGCGCCGGCAACTGGAAGCACAGCGACTTGCCCCCGCCGGTCGGCATGATGGCCAGCGTGTTCCGGCCCTGAAGCACCGATTGCACGATCTCGGCCTGGCCCGGCCGGAACTCGGGAAATCCGAAGACGGAGTGGAGAAACTGGGCCGCGTGGTCCAAGGATCAGGTCGCGGTCAGAGGAAGGCCGCCACATTGTTGCGCAGGATGATTTCCAGCGCATAAATCCCGATCAGCACCATCAGGGGCGACAGGTCGATCCCGCCCATCGCGGGCAGGATGCGGCGGATCGGGGCGTAAAGCGGCTCCAGAAGCCGCGTCAGCCCGTGCCAGATCTGCGCCACCAGCGGCTGGCGGATGTTCAGCACCTGGAAGTTGATCAGCCAGCTCATCACGAAATGCGCCAGGATGAAGAACTTGGCGATCCCGAGGATCAGCATCAGGATTTCGTAAATCGAGGTCATCGGGCACTCCGTCCGGTCTGCGCCAGAGGTAGCCGCGGGGGCGGCGAAGGGCAATGGCTTCCGCAGCGTTCCGCTTGACGCGGGCGCGCGGCCCGGCAAGTCAGGGCGCCCAACCGGAGAGTGCCGATGTATCCCTTCCTGCGCATGTTCAAGGAACTGGCCCGCGCCCGCCGCATGCCGGCGCTCGGGCTGTTCGATACCCATGTCAGCCACCACCTCTGCTGGCCCTGGGATCTGGACCCCTGGGTCGAGCTGAACAACGGCCGCACGCTGACGCTTTACGACCTGGGCCGCCTGCCGCTGGGGGCACGCACCGGCCTGCATCGGATCCTGAAGGCGAAGGGCTGGGGGATGACCGTCGCGGGCTCTTCCGTGCGCTACCGGCGGCGGGTGACGATGTTCTCGCGACTGACGACCTACAGCCGCTGCCTCGGCTGGGACGACCGGTTCCTCTATACCGAACAGTCGATGTGGCAGGGCGACGACTGCGCCTCGCAGGTGCTGATCCGCTCGGCCGTCGTGGGCAGAACGAACGGTGCGCGGACCGGGATCGTGCCCCCGGCAGAGCTGGCCGTGGCGCTGGGCGCCGCGCCGGAGAGCCCATCCCTGCCCGCATGGGTCGAGGCGTGGATCGCCGCCGAAGCCACCCGCCCCTGGCCGCCCGAGCGGCGCTGACCGGCCCATCGCCGAAATACGATGCGCTCCGCGCCACGATGAGCAGGCGGCAGCGCCGTGAAGAGCCTTCGCTTGCGCCGCGACCGGTTTCCGGGTTCACTCGCGCAAAAAGCAGGGGGGGCGGGCATGGCGACCGAACGACAGCGGATCTGGGGCTGGTATTTCTTCGACTGGGCCAGCCAGCCCTACAACACCCTGCTCCTGACCTTCATCTTCGGCCCCTATTTCGCCGAGATCGCTCGCGGCTACTACATGGGCGCGGGGTTGGACGAAGAGGCCGCCAAGGCCGCCGCCCAGGCCTACTGGGGCTGGGGCCTTGCGATCGCCTCGTTCTCCATCGCCGTGCTGGCCCCGATCCTGGGTGCCATCGCCGATGGCACCGGGCGCCGGCTGGTCTGGGTCTGGACCTTTTCGGCCTTCTATGTCGTGGGCTCGGCAGGCCTGTGGTGGGTGGCGCCGGGCGGGGGAGAGGGGATGCTGTTCTGGGCAGTCTGCCTGTTCGGCCTAGGATTCATCGGGATGGAGTTCGCCACGATCTTCACCAATGCGCTCATGCCCTCGCTGACCCAGGCCGATGATCTGGGGGCAATCTCGGGCTCTGGCTTCGCCTTCGGCTATCTCGGCGGCCTTCTGGCGCTGATCGTGATGCTTCTGTTCTTCGCCGAAGGGTCCGACAGCGGTCGGACCCTCATGGGCACCCCGCCGCTTTTCGGCCTGGACCCCGAGGCGCGCGAGGGCACGCGATTTGTCGGGCCCTTCACCGCGCTCTGGTATGTCGTCTTCATGATCCCCTTCTTCCTGTGGGTGAAGGAACCGCACACCGACCGCCGCCCGCTGCACCTTGGCCGTGCCTTCGCCAGCCTTCGCGACCTGATCCGCTCCTTGCGCTACCGGCGCAGCCTGTCGGCCTACCTGGCCTCGTCGCTGTTCTACCGCGACGCGCTGAACGCGCTCTATGGCTTTGGCGGCGTCTATGCCTCGGGTGTCCTTGGCTGGTCGATCATCCAGATCGGCATCTTCGGCATCGTCGGCGCCGTCACCGCAATGATCGCCGCCTGGATCGGCGGGCGGGCCGACCGCGCCTTCGGGCCTAAGCCGGTGATCGTCGTGTCGATTCTGGTGCTGATCCTCGTCTGCGTCATCATCGTCGGCATGACCCGCGAAAGCCTCTGGGGCCTTGCGCTCGACCCCGCCTCGTCGATGTCGGACCGGATCTTCTTTGCCTGCGGCGCGCTGATCGGCGCCGCCGGCGGCTCGCTTCAGGCCGCCAGCCGCACGATGATGGCGCGCCACACCACGCCGGACCGCGCGACCGAGGCCTTCGGGCTGTTCGCGCTGTCCGGCAAGGTCGCCAGCTTCATGGCGCCCACCCTGATCGCGCTGGCCACCACGATCAGCGGATCGCAGCGGATCGGCATCGCTCCGCTGATCCTGTTGTTCCTGATCGGCCTGATTCTGCTAAGCTTCGTCAAACCGAAAGGCGAGATGCCCGCATGACCCTGATCCGCATTGCCCTGCTGGCCTGCCTTCTTGCGACCCCTGCCCAGGCCGAAAAGCTTGCCAACAAGCTGTTCGGTGCCAAGGCCTCACCCTCGCGACAGGAACCGATGCCCATCGGCTCCTACGCAAGGGGGTGCGCGGCGGGCCTGGTGCAGTTGCCCGAGACCGGGCCGACCTGGCAGGCGATGCGGCTGTCGCGCAACCGGAACTATGGTCAGCCCGAGATGATCCGGTTCCTGATGGACCTGTCGCAGACCGCCCGCGACATCGGTTTCGGCCGGGGCCTCTACATCGGCGACATCAGCCAGCCGCGCGGCGGGCCGATGACCTCGGGCCATGCCAGCCACCAGATCGGCCTGGATGCCGACATCTGGATGCTGCCGCCGCAGAACCTGTCGCTCAGCGTCGCCGAGCGCGAAGAGATCAGCTCGATCCCGGTGCGCTCGGCCGACCAGCGGTCGGTCACTTCGAACTGGACGAAGGTGCATCACCGTCTTTTGAAGGAAGCGGCCAGCGACCCGCGCGTGGACCGGATCTTCGTGGCCGCGGCGGTCAAGATCGAGATGTGCAAGACCGCGAAGAAATCGGACCGGAAATGGCTCCAGAAGATCCGCCCCGTCGCCGGACATGACACGCATTTCCATGTCCGCCTGAAATGCCCGGCCGGGGCGCGGCTTTGCCAGACGCAGACGCCCACGGTCGCGGACCTGTCCAAGGGCGGAGACGGCTGCGACGAGACGCTGATGTGGTGGGTTACGGACTATCTTGACCCGCCCAAGCCGGGGGCGAAGAAGCCCAAGGAAGACGACGCGCCGAAGAAGAAAGGCCCGCGCGAGTTCACGATGGCCGACCTGCCGAAACAGTGCCAGGCAGTGCTTGCTTCGGACTGAGGTTGACTGCGGTCCGTGCCGGGTATAGGTCGCGCTCGCCCCGCCCCGGGGCCAAGTCTCCGCGACCTTGCCAAAACGGACCACAGCATGCGCATCCTGATCCCCGGCGTTCTCGCCATGGCGGCCATCGTCGTCGCCTCGAACATCCTCGTCCAGTTCCCGCTGGGCGCCTTCCTGACCTGGGGGGCGCTGACCTATCCCTTCGCCTTCCTCGTCACCGACCTGACCAACCGGCTGCAAGGTCCCGCCGCCGCCCGCCGCGTCGTGCTGGCAGGCTTTGCGGCGGGGATCCTCTGTTCCTTCGTCGGCACGCAGATCACAGGCGCGTTCGGCCCGCTCGTCACCTTGCGCATCGCGCTGGGGTCGGGCCTGGCCTTCCTCTGCGCCCAGCTTCTGGACGTGGCCGTGTTCGACCGGCTGCGGCAGGGATCGTGGTGGAAAGCACCGCTGGTCTCGACGCTCCTGTCTTCGACGCTGGACACCGCGCTGTTCTTCACCATCGCCTTCTCGGCCGCTCTGACCCTTCTGGAACCCGGCAACGACGTCACCTGGGCCACGGCGCCGGCACCGCTCCTGGGCCTTGGCCCGGAGGCGCCGTTCTGGGTCTCGCTCGCGGTTGGTGACTGGCTTGTCAAGCTTGGGCTGGCTTTGGTGGCATTGTTGCCATTTCGATTGGCAGTCACAAAGCTCGGCGCAAAGGTAGCGTAATTTCTTTTGACAAACACAAAATCTGTGGCACGCTCCCCGTATCGGCAACTTTTTGAAAGGAGGTGATCCAGTGTCTAGAGTGATATTGGAGAGAGGTGTCGGGACAGTCGGAGGGGATATTTTCTAAGGGCAGCCCCTAGGAAATAGACCACCGATTGGATTTGGATGCCTAACTGGCCCATCTCCTTGGATCTCGGAAAGGGTTGCCTGAGCAGGGCAACCCTTTCTCTTTTGGAATGCGCCTTTTTCCGGGCGCAGGAATTGGTTGCCCTCGAATTTTGCGCTCGCCTGATGTCAATGGCCGCGCCATAACACCACAATGCTATATGTCACCGAGACGCTGGCCATCGCCGACTGGGAACTGAGCGAAAGCTTCATGCGGGCTTCCGGTCCGGGTGGGCAGAACGTCAACAAGGTCTCGACCGCGGTCGAATTGCGGTTCGAGGCCGAGCGTTCGCCGCATCTGACGCCGGGGGTCAAGGCACGGCTGAAGCGGCTTGCAGGGCGGCGCTGGACGGCCGAGGGCGCCATCGTCATCCAGGTGGACGAGACACGCAGCCAGGCCCGCAACCGGGAGATCGCGCGCGAAAGACTGGCAGAACTGATCCGCGCCGCGCTGGTTGCGCCCAAGCGCCGGATCGCGACCAAGCCCACGCTCGGCAGCCAGCGGCGTCGCATCGCCGCAAAGATCCAGCGGGGCGAGGTCAAGGCCATGCGCGGCAAGGTCGGGGACGAGGAATGACCCCGGCCGAAACCGCCGCGCAGTCCTGGGGCGGGCGCGTGCTGCGCCTTCTGCGCGACCGTGAAAACCATGTGTTCGAAATGGCTCTGCCCCTTGGCGCGCGCGCGGCGCTGCGGCTGCACCGGGTTGGCTATCAGTCCCCGGCCGCGATCCGGTCGGAACTGTGGTGGTGCGCCGAACTGGCCAGCGCCGGCTTGCAGGTGCCGGCCGCGCTGCCCGCGCTGGACGGCAGGCTCCTGGTGCCCTTGGCCGATGGCCGCCATGCCTCCGCCATCGCCTGGATGGATGGTGAGGCACTGGGCGAGGCCGCCCTGCCCTTCTCCCGCCCGCTGACGGAGGTGCTGGACCTCTACCACGCGCTCGGCGCTCTTCTGGCCCGGGTGCACCGGGCGACCGATGCGCTGGTGTTTCCAGGGGATTTCACCCGTCCGCACTGGGACCTCGCGGGGCTGGTCGGGGAGAATCCGCTCTGGGGCCGGTTCTGGGAACATCCTGCCGCCAGCCGCGACCAGCGCGCGGTGCTTGTCCGCGCGCGCGACGCCCTGCGGGAGCGGCTGACGGGCGATCAGGGCCTGATCCATGCCGACGTGCTGCGGGAAAACGTGCTGGTGAACGGGCGTTCGGTATCCCTGATCGACTTCGACGATGCGGGATTCGGCTTCCGGCTTTACGACCTCGGCACCGCGCTGGTGCAGACCTGGGCGCATCCCGAACAGCCACAGCTGCGCGAGGCGCTGATGGCAGGCTATGGCACCACCGACCGCGCGATGGTCGAGGCCTTCACACTGGCGCGGACGCTGGCCTCGGTCGGCTGGACCATGCCGCGGCTGGCGCCGGACGACCCGATCCACGCCAGCCACCTCGCCCGTGCATTGCACTGCACGCAGGCGGTGCTGGACTGACCCGCCTCAGACGACGACCTCGATTTCCTCCTGCTGGCCGACACCGAACACCCGCTTGTAGCGTTCGATCTCGTCGGCAGGGCCCATCGCCTTTGCCGGGTTGTCCGACAGCTTTACCGTCGGCCGACCGTTCGCCGACAGCGCCTTGCAGACCAGACTGAAGGGCGCCAGCGCGTCATCTGCCACCAGGCCCCGGAAATCGTTGGTCAGCATGGTGCCCCAGCCGAACGAGATCTTCACCCGACCGTGGAAGCGGGCGTAAAGCTGCTCGATCTTCTCCACGTCCAGCCCGTCCGAGAAGATCACCAGCTTCTCGCGCGGGTCCTCGCCGCGTTCCTGCCACCAGCGGATCGCCGTTTCCGCGCCCCGCACCGGATCGCCGGAGTCAATGCGGATGCCGGTCCATTTCGCCAGCCAGTCGGGCGCGTTGCTCAGGAATCCCTCGGTGCCGTAGGTGTCGGGCAGGATGACGCGAAGGTTGCCGTCATGTTCCTCGTGCCAGTCGGCCAGCACGCGATAGGGCGCCTTGCGCAGCTCCTCGTCGCTGTCGGCCAGCGCCGAATAGACCATCGGCAGTTCGTGCGCATTGGTGCCGATCGCCTCGACATCGCGGTTCTTGGCAATCTGGCAGTTCGAGGTGCCGATGAACTTGGCCCCCAGCCCCTCCTGCATCGCCTGCACGCACCAGTCCTGCCACAGGAACCCGTGCCGCCGCCGGGTGCCGAAATCGGCGATCTTCAGACCCTCGATCCCACGCAGGCGTTCGATCTTTTCCCACAGCCGGGTCATGGCGCGGGCGTAAAGGACCTGCAACTCGAACCGGCCGAGGTGATGCAGCACCGCGCGGCTGCGCAGTTCCATCAGCACGGCCAGCGCTGGAATCTCCCACAGCATGACCTCGGGCCAGCGGCCCTCGAAGGTCAGCTCGAACTGGCCGTCGCACTTTTCCAGGTGATAGGCGGGCAGGCGCAGGCCCTCGAACCATTCCATGAAATCGGGGCGGAACATCTGCCGCTTGCCGTAGAACGTGTTCCCGCGCAGCCAGGTGCTTTCGCCGCGCGTCAGGGACAGCGAGCGCACATGGTCCAGCTGTTCGCGCAGTTCGCCCTCATCGATCAGGTCGGCCAGCCGCACCCTGGAGGAGCGGTTGATGAGGCTGAACACCACCGTCGTATCCGGCTTGTTGCGGAAAATAGACTGACACATCAACAGCTTGTAGAAGTCTGTATCGATCAGAGACCGCACGATCGGGTCGATCTTCCACTTGTGGTTCCAGACCCGGGTCGCGATGTCCACCATCTCAGTCCTCCAGCGCGACGCCGGCCGCGCCCATCTTGTCACGCGCCTCGGCCAGGCTGCCGTTCAGGTCGATGGCGCGGGTCGCACCCTCCAGCACCGTGACCCTGAACCCCAGCCGCGCCGCATCCAGTGCGGAATAGGCGACGCAGTAGTCGGTGGCGAGACCGACAAGAGTGACCGAAGTCACCCCTCGAGTCTTCAGATAGCCCTCAAGTCCCGTAGCGGTGATGCGGTCGTTCTCGAAGAAGGCGGAATAGCTGTCGATCTGCGGCCGGAACCCCTTGCGGATCACCAGTTGCGCGGCATCGGTGCGCAGATCCGGGTGGAAGGCCGCGCCTTCGGTGCCGATCACGCAATGCGTGGGCCACAGGACCTGCGGGCCATAGGGCATGGTCGTCAGGCTGAAGGGGGCCGCGCCAGGATGGTTCGCGGCAAAGGAGGCATGCGTCGCCGGGTGCCAGTCCTGCGTCAGGACGACGGTCGCGTAATCATCCATCAAGCCATTGATCCGGCTTATGATCTGATCACCCCCCGCCACCGCCAGCGCGCCTCCGGGGCAGAAGTCGTTCTGCACGTCGATCACGATCAGCGCTTCGGTCTGGGGTCTCATGGCGGTCTCCGGGTGGCTATCCTGCCTGCGTAAGGGCGGGTCGGTCATGCGTCAAGCGAAGCGCTTGAAATTCCGGGGAGATGGGCGCAAACGGGGGCAATGCTGACCGTTGCTGCCCTCTATCACTTCACCCGCTTTCCCGAGCCCGCCGCGCTGAAGCCGGGGCTGCTGGAGGTCTGCATGGCCCACGGGGTCAGGGGTTCGCTCCTGCTGGCGCCCGAGGGGATCAACGGCACCATCGCCGGGACGCGCGAGGGGATCGACGCTGTGCTGGCGGCGGTGCGGGCGCTGCCGGGATGCGAAGCCTTGGACTGGAAGGAAAGCTTTGCGACCACGATGCCTTTCGGCCGGATGAAGGTCAAGCTGAAGCGCGAGATCGTCACCATGGGTTTGCCGGACGTGGACCCTCTGGCACGGGTCGGGCACTATGTGGAACCGGCCGACTGGAACGCGCTGATCCGCGACCCGGATACTGTGGTGATCGACACCCGCAATGATTACGAGGTGGCGATCGGCACCTTCAAGGGCGCCGTGGACCCCGGGACGCGTGCTTTCGGCGAGTTTCCCGCCTGGTGGCAGGCCAACCGCGAACGGTTCGCGGGCAAGCGCATCGCGATGTTCTGCACCGGCGGCATCCGCTGCGAGAAATCGACGAACTACCTTCTGGGACAAGGGCTCAATCAGGTCTATCACCTGAAGGGCGGCATCCTGAAATACCTCGAGGAAGTGCCCGAGGCGGAAAGCCTGTGGCAGGGACAATGCTTCGTGTTCGACGATCGGGTGTCGGTAGGGCATGGATTGCAGCCGGGCGGGCTGAGGGTCTGCGGCGCCTGCCGCCGGCCAGTGACGCCGGCCGATCAAGCGCATCCGGCCTATGAGGAGGGCGTCGCCTGTCCGGCTTGCGAAGCGGAACATTCCGCCGCGGACCGCGCGCGGTTTCGCGAACGGCACCGGCAAATGGTTCTGGCGGCGCGTCGCGGCACACGACATCTGGGGGGCGGTGCGCTGTAGCGCAGGCCATGCGGCCTTCCGGCCACCAGCTCCGGCGCCCGGGCCAAAGGCTTTTCACCGCAAGGCCGGATATGCGACTTCGCGGCGGCGGCGGAACAGGGCCGGGACCCGGCCGAACAGCGCGCGCCAGCGGCGGAGGCGGGCCTCATGGCGGCGCTCTGCCAGCGCGATGCGGTGATGGGCGTGGGGATCCTTCGGCCTGCCGTCCGGATGGTGGATCGTGCAGCGCAAAAGGTCGAGATTGACGCCGTGCATGGCTTTCGTCCCAAATCGGATATACCCCTTGGAAATGCCATGAATGTAGTGATTATCCGAATCAGGAATTTCCTTGGGACGAAAGCTGAACTTACGTCATGCGCTGGCGGGACCTGCCTTCCCTGTCGATGTTGCGCGCTTTCGACGCCACCGCGCGGGCCGGCAGTTTCGCCGAGGCCGGCCGGACGCTGAATGTGACCCATGCCGCCGTGGCCCAGTCGGTGCGGGCGCTGGAAGGTGAGTTGGGCGTGCCGCTGGTGCGGCGTTCGGGGCGGACGGTGGCGCTGACCGAGGCGGGCGCGGCGCTGGCCCGGGCGCTGGACGAAGGCTTTGGCCGGCTGGAGGCGGGCATCGTCGCCCTGCGCCAGGCCGAGGCGCGGCGCGTGGTGCGCGTCACCACCACGACCTTCATCGCCGAGGCCCATGTCATGCCGCGCCTGCCCGAGTTCTGGGCCAGGCATCCGGGGGTGGAGGTCGCCATGTCGCCGGACCCGACGAAACAGAACTTTGCGCAGGGCGGCTTCGACATGGCGATCCGGGCGCTTGCCGACGGCTGGGCGGAAGACCCCGACCTTGAGATCCGCCCGCTCTGCCGGTCGCAGGTGCTGGCGGTCTGCGCACCGGGGCTTGCCGCCTCCGGGCTTGACCCGCAGGACATGCCATGGGTGATCAGGGCCGGCAGCGCGTGGGAAATGGAGGAAGTCGCGCGCACCGGGCTGGATGTCTCGAAACTGAAGCTGGTGGAAATCGGCAGCCCGCATCTGGAGATGTCGGCCTGCCGGCAGGGCCTGGGCGCGGCCACGGCGACCGAGATCATCTGCCGCGCCGACCTGGAAGCCGGGCGGCTGGTGCGGCTGCCGCTGACCGGCCTGCCCGAGGTGACCTATGCGCTGGTCCTGCCGAAGGGCCCGCGCCGTCCGGCGGTGGAGGCCTTCGCAGACTGGCTGGCGACGATCTTCTGACGCGCTGACCGCACGGGAGCCCCCCACCCTCTCCCTCCCCCACAAAGGGGGGGAGGGAAGCGCCTTTCGGGCAAGGTCACGCCTTGTCGCGCACCATCAGTTGATTGGTCTCGCCCTTCTGCACGTCAAAGCGGCCAGTGCGCTTCAACAGGTCCGAAAGCCGCGCGCTGCCATAGCTGCGGCTGTCGAAATCGGGGTAAAGCTGGGTCAGCACCTGGCCAAGCTGGCCCAGCGGATAGCTGTCCTCCTCGATCCCGATCTTCTTCATCGCGGCAAGGACCAGCGGGATCGCCTTGGACGGCGGATGCTTTTCCGGCGTCTCGGCCGGTTTCACCTGTTCCTTCGCGGGCTTGCTGGCCTCAGGCGCGGGGGCGATGTTTTCCAGGAAGATGAACCGGTTGCAGACCTTGCGCAGCGATTCCGGCGTCTTTTCCTCGCCCACGCCGATCACCTGAAGCCCGTCCTCGCGGATGCGGCTGGCCAGCCGGGTGAAGTCGCTGTCGGAAGACACCAGCACGAAGCCATCGACCTTGCCGGCATGCAGGATGTCCATAGCGTCGATGACAAGGCCGATGTCGCTGGCGTTCTTGCCCTTGGTGTTGGCCGACTGCTGGTGCATGACCAGTCCCAGACTGCGGGCCTTTTCCTTCCATTGCGACAGGGCCTGCGAGGACCAGTCGCCATAGACCCGGCGGACCGAGGGTTCGCCATAGGTGGCAAGTTCATCCAGCACCGCCTCGATATGGCGGGCGGGGATGTTGTCGGCGTCGATCAGGACGGCAAGGCGAAGGGCGCGGGGGTCAGGCATGGCGAGTCTCATTGTTCTGCCCCTTTGTGGCCGAGCGGCGGCTACAAGGAAAGCGCAATCGCCCGGTTGACTTGGGTCGATCTGCGCGCGAAATCGCCTGCGGAAGGCCAGGACGGACGGATGATCGGCGGATTGCAGATGTTGCGCGGGGCGGCCGCGACACTGGTCGTGCTGTTCCACCTTCAGGCCGCCGCGGTGGCCGAGGGGCATGACCCGGGGCTCTTGCGCTGGTTCCACGGCGGCGAGGCGGGCGTGGACGTGTTCTTCGTCCTGTCGGGCTTCGTGATCTTTCACGCGGCCATGGGCCGGCAGGACCAGGGCGCGGCCTGGTTCCTGCGGCAGAGGTTCTGGCGGATCTTGCCACCCTACTGGGCCGCGCTGGGGCTGACGCTGGCGGCAATGGCGGGGCTGGCGATGGCGCGCGGCGACTGGTCGGCCTGGCCTGGGGGGTGGAGCCTTGTCGTCTCGGTGCTGCTCTTGCCGCTGCCCGATCAGGTGATGGCGGTGGCCTGGACGCTGACGGTCGAGGGGCTGTTCTACCTGGTCTTCGCTGCCAGCTTCTTCCGGTTCGGCGCGCGGGGGGCGATGGCGGCGTTGATCGCATGGGCTCTGGTGACGCAGGGGCTGAAGCATGCGCATGTGTCGCTGCCCGGCTGGCTGGGGCTGATCCTCTATTCCGGGGTCATCGAGTTCCCGTTCGGCGGGCTGATCGCGCTGGCCCATACAGCGGGCTGGCGACGTGGCGCCGGGCTGGCGACGCTGGCCGGCGCGCTGGGGCTGATGGCGGTTGTGACCGGGCTCTTGCCCTTTGCCTGGGGGCGGGAATGGGTGGCAGGTCTGCCCTCGGCCGCTCTGGTTTATGGGCTCGCGGCGGGTGGCTGGCGGATGCCGGGCTGGACGCTGGTCTGGGGCGAGGCGTCCTATATGCTTTACCTCTTGCATCTCCTGGTCTTCTCGGTCGCCGGAACGTTCTTGCGCATGGCCGGGGTCGCCCCCTACGGCTCGTTGGCTCGGATGCTGGCGCTTGGCGTGCTGGCAACGGCCGTCTCGGTCATGGCAGCCTTGCGGGCAGAGCGGCCCTATCGCGTCTGGACAAAGGGGCGCTAGCTCTTGCACCCAAGCTTCAGGCGACCAGTGCGGCGGCCCGGGCGCCCAGCGCCGCAAGCGCCGCCTCGGGCGCAAGCGACAGGATAAGCCCGCGCTGGCCGGCATTGATCCAGACGCGGGGGGCGGTGCAGGCCGTCGCTTCGATGGCGGATGGCACCGCGCGCTTCTGGCCGAAGGGAGAGATGCCGCCAACATGGTAGCCGGTCAGCTTCTCCGCCTTGGGAACGGGCATCATTGCGGCCGACTTGCCCCTGAAGGCGGCGGCGACGCGCTTCATGGAGAGCTGCCGATCGGACGGGATCACGCAACAGGCCGGACGCCCGTCCACCTCGACCATCAGTGTCTTGAGCATCACGGAGGGGTCGATCCCCAGCGCCTCGGCGGCTTGCAACCCTGTCGCCTCGGCCTTCGGGTCGTAGGCGTAGGGATGCAGCGTGACGTCGATGCCAAGGGCGGCAAGGGCGCGCAGGGCGGGGGTGGCGGACATGGATCTATCCCATGACCGAACTTGCGACATGCGGGCCGAAGATCCGGGCCTGGGTCAGGGCAGCGGCGTAGAAGGTCCAGTGCAGCGCGAAGGCGACGCCGAGGCCGAAGCGCGTCCTGAGGATCAGCCGGGGCAGCAGGGCGCCGAACAGGGTGGCACCCAGCAGGAACACGATCACCGCGCGTGGCGGTATGCCCGAGAAGGCCAGCAGGATGTGCATTCCACCGAAAAGCAGCGCCGAGAACAGCGTAAGGGTTCGCATCGGCAAACCGTCCAGCGACAGGCTGACGATCATTGCCAGCACCAGAAGCTGCTGGAAGACGATCTCCACTGTCTTTGGCAGGAAATAGGCGGGCGTTGCGACCAGAAGGTCGGGCGGCTCGCCCAGATCGGCGGGCCAGCTGGCCTCGGGCAGGGCCGGCAGGCCCCAGTTAAGGAAGGCCAGCGCCAGGGCAAAGGCACCGGTCCAGATCGCCGCCGCAAGCACCCGGTTCTGCCAGGTGGGCCAGGGGCCGTCAGCATTCCAGCGGCTGTAGAGCGGCCAGAACACGATCGCGGCCAGGCCCGACCAGAACAGGTAGAAGGCCGCGACCGGCATCGGGTTGGCGTTGTAGTCGTTGCCGACGCCCAGCGCGGGCAGGCCGAAATAGTAGCCGAGGTCCGAAACCAGCCAGAACGCGGCCAGCCACCCCAGCACCCGCACCTGCCGGAGCTTCCACGGGCCCGGTCCGGGTGCTGCCACCACCTTCGGTCTGTCAGGCATCAACCGAGCCTCCCTGCGGTTCAACACTCGGTCGCGCACCAGAGCCAAGGCTGCGCGGCAGGACAGGGCTGATGCGCGACGATGCGGCCCGGTCCGGGGGCATGGTGGCGGCAGAAGGGCTCGGGCTGTGCATCCTGTCAGGTTAGCCCAGCCCGAGCCGGACGCAAGTCAGGCGGCACGGGCCGCGGGGCTATCGGCCTCGTCCAGAAGGAAGGCGGCGAAGGGCTCGGCCAGGGGCAGGCCGGACATGCCCTCGATGAACAGGAACTGCCCCTGCGGATTGACCTCCAGCCACCAGACCTGGCCCTCAGGGTCGATCTTAAGGTCGAATATGCCCATCCGCAGGTCAAGCGCAGCCATCACCCGGCGCAGGGCCGCGGTCAGGCCGGGGTCAAGCCCGACCGGGGTGACAGCGGTCTTTTCCAGGTGAACGCGCCAGTCGAGTTCCGGGCAGTCGAGCTCAGCCGCGACGATCCGGTCGCCGAAGACATGGACACGCAGGTGCCGGGTGCCGCCGATATGTTCCTGCCAGATCGCGGGCGACAGGCTCAGCGCGGCGTCATTGGCCAGAAGCGCAGGCGTGACCGGCTGGGCCATCAGGGGCGTCTTCACGGTTCCGGCGATGGCCTTCACGATCATCCGCCCCCCCGCGCAGAAGGCGCGGATCTCCTGCGGGTTCTGGCTGATCAGCGTGCGCGGCACCTTCAGCCCGGCCTGATGCGCGGCGCGCAGCTGGACGAATTTCATCTCGGCCCGGCGGGTGGCTTCGGGGTGGTTCACCCAGGCACCGCGAAAATCGGTCTGCACCAGCCCGTTCAGCGCGGCCACGCAGTCGTTGTAGATCAGGTCGCGGGCGGCCTCGTCGGTGACGCTGGCCAGAAAGCCCGAGTTCGGGTTCCAGCCCTTGCCCGAGGGGCGGCGCCACCAGATCAGATCCATCGGCGCCAGCTCCACCGGGCGGCCGTCGCAATCGGGCAGCGTGGCCGGGCGCGCGGCATCGGCAGACCAGTTCACCAGGCCGGTGGCAGCCAGGCGATCGGAGTGGATGATGGCAAGGTCGCAGGCGTGGCGGTCGCGCAGCACCTTGCGCAGGACATGGGCATGCAGGTCATCGGCCACGGTCACGACCGCAAGGCGGGGTGGTCTGGTCATCGGAAAGATCCTTTCGGCTGATGCACCGGGGCACGCAGCCTGCATGCCCCGGCAGGACGGCCTAGAAGCAGTCGCTGTCGTCCCAGCCCGAGCGGCAGCCCGAGGTGGTGCCGCAGCGGTTCACCGGCTCGTCCCCGAAGATCCAGTCCAGAAAGCGCATGGCGACCTGGGTCTCTTCGGCCTGCTCGCGTTCATAGGCGGCCAGCCGGTCGGGGATCGCAAAGCCCTGCGGCAGCGCCTGCATGACGGCGGGCAGCTCTCCGGTGGCGGGCAAGACGGCCGATCCCACCGCCAGTGCGGGATCGGATGCGGAAAGGGAAAGGCCCGAGGCGACCAGAACCGCGGGCAGAAGGGCCGAAACCTGGCCCCGGGACATGTCTGACATGGTTTGCTCCTATATCCTCAAGAAAGACCGGCCGCAAAATCACCGGCCGAAGCAGAGGATCGCGCCAGTCGGGCCGTGCACCAAGTCAGGTATTCCTATCCGTGCTAGCGCAGGATCAGAAAACGACCACCGAGCGGATCGACTTGCCCTGATGCATCAGGTCGAAGCCCTTGTTGACCTCGTCCAGCGTCAGGATGTGGGTGATCATCGGGTCGATCTGGATCTTGCCGTCCATGTACCAGTCCACGATCTTCGGCACATCGGTGCGGCCCCGCGCCCCGCCGAAGGCCGTGCCTTTCCAGACCCGGCCGGTGACCAGCTGGAATGGCCGCGTCTCGATCGTCGCCCCGGCCGGAGCCACGCCGATCACGATCGACTGCCCCCAGCCGCGATGGGTGCATTCCAGCGCCGCCCGCATCACCTTGACGTTGCCGGTGCAGTCAAAGCTGTAGTCCACCCCGCCGATCCCGTCGAAAGGCGTCCTGGTCATGTTGACGATGTGGGGGACGATATCGCCCTCGATCTTCGTCGGGTTGACGAAATGGGTCATGCCGAAGCGGCGGCCCCACTCCTCCTTGTCGTCGTTGATGTCGATGCCGATGATCTTGTCGGCCCCGGCCAGCTTCAGACCCTGGATGACGTTCAGCCCGATGCCGCCCAGGCCGAAGACGGCCGCCGTCGCGCCCTGTTCCACCTTGGCGGTGTTCAGGACCGCGCCGACCCCGGTGGTCACGCCGCAGCCGATATAGCAGATCTTGTCGAAGGGCGCGTCCTCGCGGACCTTGGCCAGGGCGATCTCCGGCAACACGGTGTGGTTGGCGAAGGTCGAGCAGCCCATGTAGTGATGGATCGGCGTGCCATCCAGCATCGAGAACCGCGTCGTCCCGTCCGGCATCAGCCCTTTTCCCTGCGTGTCGCGGATCGCGGTGCAGAGGTTTGTCTTGCGGGAAAGGCAGGACGGGCACTCCCGGCATTCCGGGGTATAAAGCGGGATCACATGATCCCCCGGCTTCAACGTCTTTACGCCGGGGCCGCATTTCACCACCACGCCCGCGCCTTCATGGCCGAGGATCGACGGGAAGATGCCCTCGGGGTCGGCCCCCGACAGGGTGAATTCGTCGGTGTGGCAGATTCCCGTGGCCTTGATCTCGACCAGAACCTCGCCTTCCCTGGGGTCGTCGAGGTTCACCTCCATGATTTCCAGCGGTTTTCCGGCGGCGACCGCAACGGCGGCACGGGTGCGCATCTGGTATTCCCTCCCTTAAGGTCCGGGCCAAGGTGTGCCAGACTGTCGCAGAACGCAATTCGGGAAATGACGATGAGATACCAGATTTTCGCCCTTGCCCTCTCGGCCCCTCTGCTTGCCGCCTGCGTCGAGCCGCTGCCTGCACCGGTCGATCCCGGCCCGGACGCCTGCGGGGCCAGCCAGTTGCAGTATCTGGTGGGCCAACCTGGCGTGGTGCTGGACGGGATGCGCTTTTCCCAGGAGGTGCGGGTGATCCAGCACGGCATGGCGGTGACGACGGACTATCGCGCCGACCGGCTGAACTTCTGGCTGGACCGGCGCGACGTGATCGAGCGGGTGGTCTGTGGCTGAGCGGCTGCTTCTGCCTCGGGCGGCCCTGCTGGTGGCGGTGCTGCTTGCGGCCTGCGTGACAAGGGAGGTGCCCGTGCCGACGCCCCTGCCGCCCTCCGGGCCGGACGCCTGCGGCGCCTCGGGGATGCAGGATCTGGTCGGCCGGAGCCGCTCGGTCCTCGCTGCCATGACCCTGCCAATGGGCAGCCGGGTGATCACGCCCGGCATGCCGATCACCAAGGACTACAGCGCGCAGCGGCTGAACCTCGACCTCGACGCGCGCGGGCGCATCGTCCGGGTCTGGTGCGGATGAGAAAGGCCCCGGTCGGCTGACCGGGGCCCTCTGTTTCGCGGCGGCGCAGCGGTTACTGCTTCATCACGCGATAGGTGGTGTGGCAGTCCTTGCAGGCCCCGCCCAGCGCGCCCATTCCGGCGCCGATCGCTTCGGCCGAGGCGACATCCATCGCCCCCGCCGCATCGCCAAGCGCCTTGGCCTTGGTCAGGAAGTCCTCCCAGTTCGCCCAGATCTCCGGTTTGGCTTCCGAGGCCGGGTCGGCACCGCCCTGGTCCTTGAAGGTTTCCTCGATCCTGGCCACAGCCTCGATCAGCGCAGCCTTGGCGCCTTCGGCGGCGGCAGCGTCATAGGCGGCTTCGCCCTTGGCCATGCCGCCGAGGATGCCGGTGTTCTTGCCGACGATCTTCATCAGGTCCGAGCGCGCAATGGCGTTCGGGTCGGTACGGTCTCCCTCGGCAAAGGCGGCCCCTGCGGTCAGGATTGCGCCGATCATCACGGCTTTCACGAACTTCATGAACTGGCTCCCTCGTTGGCTTTCCGGAAGCAGTATAGACGCGACTTTGTGACGCGGTAGTTGCGGCTCTGTGCTCTCACGCACTTGTCATCTGCGGCTGTGCGGGGACTCGACATGCTCGCGGCCCGGCGGCATCATGAGAACATAAAGCGAACAAACGAGTCGGAACGGAAAGGTCGGGGGATGGCCGGGCGTCGCATCCTGTCGCTGTGGTTTCCGCGGCTGGCCGCAGACCGGGTCGCGCGGCGGCGGAAGGATGCGGTGCCGGTGCCGCTGGCCGTGGTGGGGGACCGCAACGGCGCGCAGGTGCTGGTGTCGCTTTCGGCCGAGGCCGAGGCGGCAGGCCTGTCCCTGGGCCAGCCCCTGCGCGATGCAACCGCGATCTGCCCGGCGCTGCTGACCGTCGCCGCCGATCCCCCGGCCGAGGCGCAGTTCCTGCTTTCCCTGCGCCGCTGGGCCGGGCGCCTGTCGCCCTGGGTGGCCGAAGAACCCCCCGCGGGGCTGATGATCGACCTGACGGGGGCGGCGCATCTTCATGGCGGGGAAGAGGGCGTGCTGGCCCGGGTCGCCGAGGATTGCGAGGGGCTGGGCCTGACGGTGCGGGCCGCGATCGCCGACACGCCCGGCGCGGCCTGGGCGCTGGCGCGCTTTGGCGGCGCGCGGGTGGCGCCGCTGCGCTCGGGCGATGCCATCGAGCAGGAGGCGCGGGCGACCCGGTCCCGCGCCGCGAAACGCCGGGGATGGGAGCGGGGCGGCGGCCCGCCGCGCGTGGTGGCCGCGCGCGGGGCCGAGACGGCGGTGATCGCCCCGCCGGGGCGGCTCCATGAGGCGCTGGCCGACCTGCCACTGGCCGCGCTGCGCCTGCCCGGCGACGTGGTGGACCGGTTGACCCGCCTGGGCCTGCGCCGGATCGGCGACATCACCGGAATCCCCCGCGCCGCGCTTGCGCGCCGCTTCGGCGCCGACACGCTGCGCCGGCTGGACCAGGCCCTGGGGATGGAGCCGGAGCCGCTCAACCCCGCCCGCCCGCCGATGCATTTCGCGGTGCGGCTGACCCTGCCCGACCCGATCGGCCTGCGGTCGGATGTCGAGGCGGCACTGGACCGCCTGCTGCCGCCCTTCTGCGACCGGCTGCGTGCCCGGGGCCGGGGGGTGCGGCGGCTGCTGTTCCAGGGCTTCCGCGCCGATGGCGGGACGACCTGTGTCGAGGTCGGGCTGGCGCGGGCGACCGACAGCCCCGACCGGATCCGCCCGCTCTTGCACCTCAA
>JBKBJC010000005.1:81485-123699 GCA_046294075.1 Tabrizicola sp.
AGCTCGACCAGCTGGACGCGGGCTTCGGCATCGACTGCCTGCGGCTCGAGGCGCTGGCCACCGAAGCCGTCAGCCCCGTCCAGCATCGCGGGCAGATCGCCGTGACGGAACAGGCGCTGGCGGGATCCCCCCCGGCGCCGGGGCAGGCGCTGGAGGACCTGATCGGCCGCCTGGGCGCGCGACTGGGGACCGAAGCCGTGCTGCGCCTGCACCCGGCCGACAGCCATGTGCCCGCGAAGGCGGCGAAGGTTCTGATGGCCGCCTGGAGCCAGCCGCACGACGGCCCCTGGCCCGCCCCCGCCGCCCCCCGCCCGCTGGTCATGTTCCGCCCCGAGCCGGTCGAGGCGCCCGAGACACGCGACCCGCCCGCCCGTTTCCGCTGGCGCCGACGCGACTTTGCCCTGCGCATGGCCGCGGGGCCGGAACGGCTGCAACCGGAATGGTGGCTGGAGGATCCCGACTGGCGCGGCGGCACCCGCGACTACTGGCGGATAGAGACCGAGGGGGGCGAAAGGCTCTGGCTGTTCTACGGCCGGGGCGGGGCGGTGACCGACCAATGGTATTGCGAGGGGATCTTTTCCTGACACAGCATGGCCTTGCGATAGCCATGCCTCCATGGGAACCATCGGGCCATGAAATCCCGCACCCAGATCTCCGTCCACCAGACGCAGCGCCTGGCGCTGACCACCGGGCTGGCAACCTCGATCCGCATCCTGCGCGCCGATGCCGCGGGCCTGTCGCGCTATCTGGAGGAAGCGGCGGCCGAAAACCCGCAGATCATCCTGACCCGACCCCAGGTGCAGGAGTGGATCCCGCGCTGGCGGACCGCCTTCGCCGCGGATGTCGAGCGCCCCGAACAGGCGGCCCCCGGTCCAAGCCTCGTCGGCCATGTCCTGTCGGTGATCGAGGCCCTGCGCCTCGACCCCGCCGAGACCCGCATCGCCATGGCGCTGGCCGAGGCGCTGGAGCCCTCGGGCTGGCTGGGCCGCGCCCCCGCAACCATCGCTGCGCAGCTGGGCGTCGGGGTCGCCGCGGTGGAAGGCGTGCTGAGTCGCCTGCAGAAGCGGGCCGAGCCGACCGGACTTTTCGCCCGCAACCTGGCCGACTGCCTGCGGCTTCAGGCCCAGGAGGCAGGAGAGCTGGACCGCGCCATGTCAGCGCTGCTCGACCGGCTCGACCTTCTGGCCAGAGGCGATATCGAACGCATCGCCCGCGATGCGGGGCTGGATGTGGCCGAGATCCGCACGGCTCTCGGACGGTTGCGCAGCTATGATCCGAAGCCCGGCGCCGGGTTCGAGCCCTTCGCCGCCCCGGTGCGCGAACCCGACCTGATCGCCGAAAAGGGCGCCTCGGGCTGGATGGTTTCGCTGAACCGCTCGGCACTGCCCTCGGTCTCGGTTGCCGAGGGGCGGGGCAAGGGCCGGGCCGAGGCGCGCGCGCTGATCCGCCTGATCGAGGGGCGCAATGCCACGCTCCTGTCCGCCGGGCAGGAGATCATGGCCCGCCAGACCGCCGCGCTGGAACAGGGGCTTGGCGCGCTGCAACCGATGACCATGGCCGAGGTCGGCAACGCGCTTGGCCTTCACGAAAGCACGATCAGCCGGGTCGTGGCGGGCACTGCCATCGATACCCCGCGCGGCACCTGGTGGCTGCGCAGCCTGTTCACACGCGCTCTGCACGAAGGCGGCCCCTCGGCCGGGGCGCTGCGCGACCGTCTGGCGCGGCTGGTGGCCGACGAGGACCCCGATCACCCCCTGTCGGATGAGTCGCTGGCCGAGGCGCTGGCCGAGGGCGGCGCGCCCATCGCCCGGCGCACGGTGGCGAAATACCGCACGATGCTGAACCTGCCCCCCGCGCATCGGCGCAGGCGACGGACCTGATGTCGTTTCCGGGGCTGACAGGGCCTTGATCCTGCACTAGCTGGCAGGAAACGGGGTTGGGACGGCGGCAAAATGGCGATCTTTCTAGGTGTCGACACCGGGGGCACCTATACCGATGCGGTGATCCTGGACGAGGGCGCGAATGCCGTCCTGGGCAAGGCAAAGGCCCTGACCAGCCGTCAGGACCTTGCCATCGGGATCGGCCAGGCGGTCGATGCCGCAATCGCCGCCGCCGGGGTCCGCCCGGCCGATGTGGCGCTCGTCTCGCTGTCCACCACGCTTGCCACCAACGCGCTGGTCGAGGGCCAGGGCGCACGGGTGGCGCTGGTCTTCATCGGTTTCAACGACGCCGATCTGGGCCGGGGTGGCCTGACCGAGGCGCTGAAGGGCGATCCCGTGGTGCGCCTGCCCGGCGGCCATACCCATGCCGGGACCGAAGTCGCGCCCCTCGACCTTGCCATGCTGGAGCTGATGGTGCGCGCGTTGGGCGACGAGGTCTCGGGCTTTGCCGTCGCCGCCCAGTTCGCCACGCGAAACCCGGCGCACGAGATCGCCGCGCGCGACCTGATCCGCCGCGTCACGGGCCGACCGGTGACCTGTTCGCACGAACTGTCCGCCAACCTGAACGGCCCGAAACGCGCGCTGACCGCGGTGCTGAACGCCCGGCTGATCGGGATGATCGACCGGCTTGTGGCGGCCTGCGAGCGTCACCTCGCCGCCACCGGCATCGACGCGCCGCTGATGGTGGTGCGTGGCGACGGGGCGCTGATTTCCGCAGCCATGGTGCGCGAACGCCCGATCGAGACCATCCTCTCCGGACCCGCCGCCTCGATCGTCGGCGCGCGCTGGCTGACCGGGGCGCGGGATGCGCTGGTTTCGGACATCGGCGGCACGACAACCGATGTCGCGCTCCTCCGCGACGGGCTGCCCGAGATCGACCCGGAGGGCGCCCGCGTCGGCGGCTTCCGCACCATGGTCGAGGCGGTGGCGATGCGCACCACGGGCCTTGGCGGCGACAGCGAGGTGCATCTGGTGACCGAGGGCCTGAAGGGCGGCCTGCGCCTTGGTCCGCGGCGTCTGATGCCGGTCTCGCTTCTGGCCGTCGATCATGGCCCGATGGTCCATGCCGCGCTGGACCGCTGGCTTATGTCCGAGGCGGTGGGCGAGATGGATGGGCGTTTTGTCGTCCCCATGCCCGGCCAACGCGGGGGCCTCAACGCCCGCGACCTGGCGGTCCTGGACCGGATCGCGGCGCCGATGCCGATGGCCGCCGCGCTGACCTCGCGGCTGGAGGTGGCGGCGCTGGAGCGGCTGGTGGCGCGCGGGCTGGTGATGGTCTCGGGGGTCACGCCTTCGGACGCGGCGCATGTGCTGGGCCGGCTGGACACATGGGACCGGGCGGCGGCGGAAAAGGCGCTGCGGCTGATCGCCCGGCGGCGGACGGTGGCGGGCGAGCGGTTCGCACCCGGGCCGGAGGCCTTTGCGCAAGCGGTCGTTGACCAGCTGACGCAGCAGACGGTCGACTGCCTGCTTGAAGCAGCCTTCGGCGAGGATCCCGCATTCGCGGGCGAGGATCCGCAGGCCCTGGCGCGTCATGCGCTCAGCCGAACCGGGCTGGGTCGGCATCGCGGCGTGCTTGAGGTGGATCTGCGGCTCGGCGTGCCGGTGATCGGGCTCGGCGCCTCGGCACCCTCCTATTACGGCGCGGTGGGCGAAAGGCTGAACTGCCCGATGATCCTGCCAGAACATGCCGGGGTGGCCAATGCCATCGGCGCGGTGGCCGGCCAGGTCAGCCAGCGCGCGACCGGCATCGTCACCTCGCCCTCCGAGGGCCGCTTCGTCGCCCATCTGGCCGAGGGGCTGCAAGTCTTTGCCACCGCCGATGCCGCGCTTGCCGCGCTGGAGACGGCGCTCGTCGCCGAAGCCTCGGACCGTGCCCGTGCCGCCGGCGCGGTGGACCTGCGGATTACTCTGGACCGCGCGGTCAAGGAAGTGGAGATCGAAGGCCGGCAGATGTTCATCGAGGCCCGCATCACCGCCACCGCCTCGGGCCGGCCGCGCGTCGCGCGCTGAGACAGACGCAGGGGCCGGATTTCTTCGCCGCAGACTTTCGGCCGCCGCGCGGACGGCAAGTCGGAAGGGCCGGGCGATTCACCCTTGACCTCAGTCGCAGCCGCCCTTAATCCGCCCGCCAGTGGCTAGGTAGCTCAGCTGGTTAGAGCGTGCGACTCATAATCGCAAGGTCGAGGGTTCGAGTCCCTCCCTCGCCACCAATTTCCCTCATCCGACATCGCACCGCTGCGCTGACGCCCCCGGCGCGCCGTGCGTCGCTTTCCGTCTTGCGCGACCGTCCGATCCGGCGCAGAGATGCGGCGATGGTTCCCGGCACAGCGCCAAGCGCCGCCGGGTGAAAAGGGAACGGGGTGAGGTGTAGGCATCAGCCGCCAAGTCCCCGACTGCCCCCGCAACTGTAAGCGGCGAGCGACCCCTCTCATGCCACTGGCCGCACAGCCGGGAAGGTGAGGGCAAGCCGAGACCCGCGAAGTCAGGAGACCTGCCATCAAAACCCGTTACCGCCGGGCGGGGTGCCCCGGAAGGAGAGTTCGATGGACGCCAAACCGGGGCCTGTGGCCTCTCCTCCCTACTTGGTGGCGCAATCCGCGCCGCATCAGATTCTGGTTTGCAAGGCCTGCAAGCATCAGGGTCAGGCCTGCAAGCCGGGCTTCGATCTGCTGAAGAAGATTCGCGCCGCGATTCAGACGGCAGGTCTGGGCGACGCTTTCGAGGTCTCGGGCACTGCCTGCCTTGCCGGTTGCGTGCCCGCCCACGGGGCACCTTGCGTCGTCGGCTGGCGCGCAACCGCCAAGGCGACCTGGCTGTTCGGCGATATCGACCCGGATCAGTCCCTGGACGAACTGGTCGCGTTTTCCAAGGCCTACGCCGCGCTTGACGATGGCTGGATGTCGGGCCGCGACCTGCCACCCGGCCTCTGCGATACCACACTGGCCCGCATCCCCGCCGCGATCATCGTCACGCGCGAAGGGGCGGTGCAATGACCCCGACCGTCGAACTTTCCGGCGTGTCCTGGGGGCCAAGGCGGCACGACGACATCCTGCACGACCTGACCTTCTCGGTCGAACCGGGCGAGGTCCTTGCCATCTGCGGTGCAAACGGGGCCGGGAAGTCATCGCTTCTGCGCCTTCTTTACCGGCATCAGGCACCGCGCCGCGGCACCATCCGGCTGATGGGCCGCGACCTCTGGCTGATGAAGGTGCCCGAGGCCGCCCGCATCGTCGCGGCCGTGTTGCAGGAACAGCCGACCGATTTTGCCCTGACCGCCCGACAGATCGTGTCCCTTGGCCGCCTGCCGCACCGCAAGGGCTTTGGCCCCGGCACGCTGGACAATGCGGTGGTCGAGGCAAGCTTGCGCCGGATGGACCTGACCGCCTTCGCCGACCGCGCTTTCGGCACCCTGTCGGGCGGCGAGCGCCAGCGGGTGATGGTCGCCCGGGCGCTGGCGCAGGAGCCGCGGGTGATCGTGCTGGACGAGCCCACCAACCATCTGGACATCCGCCACCAGCTGGAACTTCTCGCCCTGCTGCGCAGGCTTGGCCTGACGGTCATCACCACCCTGCACGACCTGACCCTTGCCGCCGAGTTCGCCGACCGGGTGCTGGTCCTGTCGCAGGGCCGCATCATCGCCGACGCCCCGCCCGATCAGGCCCTGTCCGAGGCGACGATCGCCCGCGCCTTCAATGTCACCGCCCGCGTGGACCGCACTGGCCCCGCGCCGCGTTTCTCGTTTCAACTGCATGGACACTAAGATGAAATACGCCCTCACCGCCCTTCTGATCTCTGCCGCCCCCGCGCTGGCCTTTCCGGTCACGGTGCAAAGCTGCAATCGCAACGTCACATTCGACGCCGCGCCGTCACGGGCAATCTCCAACGATGTCAACCTGACCGAAATGATGCTGGTCCTTGGCCTTTCCGACCGCATGGTCGGCTATACCGGCATTTCCGGCTGGAAAACGCTGGACGAGGAGATGCGCGCCGGTGTCGCCGAACTGCCGGAACTGTCGGCCAAGTATCCGACCCGGGAAGTGCTGGCCGGGGCCGAGCCGGATTTCTTCTTTGCCGGCTGGAACTACGGCATGAAGGTCGGTGGCGAGGTGACGCCGGAAACGCTGGAACCGCTGGGCATCAAGACTTACGAGCTGACCGAAAGCTGCATCCACATCGGGCCGAAGGCCAAATCCTCGATGCAGGACATGTATGCCGACATCCTGAACCTTGGTGCCATCTTCGGGGTCGAGGACCGCGCGCAGGCGCTGGTCGCGGGCTGGCAGGCGCGGCTGGCCGAGGTGACGGCCGGGGTTGACCGCACGACACCGCTGCGCGTCTTTGTCTACGATTCGGGCGAGGAAACCCCCTTCACCGCCGGGGCCTATGCGATCCCGACGGCTCTGATCGAGGCGGCAGGCGGGGTGAACATCATGGACGATCTGGAGAAAAGCTGGGCCACTGTCGCCTGGGAACCGGTGGTCGAGCGCAACCCCGAGGTCATCGTGATCGTCAACACTGGCGACGTGACCGCGGACCAGAAGATCGCCTTTCTGGAAGGCAACCCGGCCTTCGCCAATATCGACGCGGTGAAGGATGACCGCTATGTGGTCCTTGAATACGTCGAAGCCACCCCCGGCCCCCGCAACATCCGCGCGGTGGAAAAGCTGGTCGCGGGTTTCTGGGGAAAGTGATGCCCGACCGCCGCTCATCGCAGGGCTTCGCCGCTCTTCGCTTGTGCCCGCCGGCAGGCGACAGCGAGGAGTGCACGAAGTGCTTCGACGAGCCGACCCGACACTTGCCATGACCGAGACCCCGCTTGCCACCTCTGCCTCCCCTGCCCTGCGCCTGACGCGCGGGGCCGGTCTGGCGCTGGCTGGCGGAGGCGTCCTGGCCCTGGCCATCCTGCTTGCGGTCTCGGTCGGTGCCGTGCCGGTGCCCCTGTCCACCGTCTGGGGCGTGCTGGCGAACCAGCTTGTCCCCGGCCTGCTCACCCCCGACTGGACCCCGGGGCGCGAGGCGATCGTCTGGGACATCCGCTTTCCCCGTGCCCTTCTTGCCGCTTTGGTCGGCGCAGGGCTGGGGATCACCGGCGCAGCCCTGCAATCGGTGACGCGCAACCCGCTTGCCGATCCGCATTTGCTCGGCATCTCCTCGGGCGGGGCCTTCGGGGCCATCGCCGCGCTTTTGCACACGGGGCTGTTCCTTGGCCTCCTGACAGTGCCCCTCATGGCCTTCGGTGGCGCGCTTGCCGCGACGTTTATGGTCCTTGCCGCCGCCCGCCTGACCGGGGCCACCTCGGCCGACCGGCTGGTGCTGGCGGGCGTCGCCATCAGCTTTGTCATCATGGCCGGAGCCAACATCCTGATCTTCCTTGGCGACCCGAAGGCGACCCATACCGTTGTGTTCTGGATGCTCGGCGGCCTTGGACTCGCGCAATGGTCGCACCTGATCTACCCGCTGGCCGTTCTGGTCCAGGCTGGCCTCTGGCTCTGGTCCCAGGCCCCGGCCCTGAACGCGATGAGCCTTGGCGACGAAACCGCCGCCTCGCTGGGCATCCCCGTCGCCCGTTTCCGCCTTTCGGTCTTTGTCGCGGGCGCGCTGATCACCGGGGTCATGGTCGCCTTTTCCGGCCTGATCGGCTTTGTCGGCCTGATGATGCCCCACCTCGTCCGCTTTGCCGTGGGCGGCGACAACGCCCGGGTCCTCCCTCTCTCGGCCCTTGCCGGCGCCATCTTCCTTGTCGTCGCCGACACCGTCGCCCGCGTGGTCATGGCGCCCGAGGACATGCCGATCGGCGTTGTCACCGGCCTTGTCGGCGGGCTGTTCTTCCTCTGGCTCATGGCGCGGCGGGCGTGATACTCGGCAGATCATGAAACGCATCATGATCCAGGGGGCGGGGTCGAACGTCGGCAAGTCGATGCTGGTCGCCGGCCTCTGCCGCCATTTCGCGCGTCAGGGCCTGACCGTGCGGCCCTTCAAGCCGCAGAACATGTCGAACAACGCCGCCGTGGCGGAGGGGGGAGAGATCGGCCGCGCCCAGGCCTTGCAGGCCCGCGCCTGCGGGGTCGCGCCGCATGTGGACATGAACCCGGTCCTCCTGAAACCCGAATCGGAAACCGGCGCGCAGGTCATCGTGCAGGGCCAGCGCCTGACCAGCGTGAAGGCCCGCGACTACGCCGCGCTGAAACCGCAACTGATGGCCCCGGTCCTCGACAGCTTCCGCCGACTGCAAGCCCAGGGCGATCTGGTGATCGTCGAGGGCGCGGGCAGCCCGGCCGAGGTCAACCTCCGCCCGGGCGACATCGCCAACATGGGCTTTGCCCGCGCCGCCGATGTGCCGGTGATCCTCGCCGGCGACATCGACCGTGGCGGCGTCATCGCGCAACTGGTCGGCACGCAAGCCGTGCTGGACCCCGACGACGCCGCCATGATCCGGGGGTTCCTCGTCAACAAGTTCCGCGGCGACCCGCGTCTGTTCGACGACGGCTACCGTCTGATCGAACAACGCACCGGCTGGCCCGGCCTTGGCGTGATCCCGTGGTTCGGCGACGCCCACAAGCTCCCTGCCGAGGACGCCGCCGATCTTGGCGGCACCCGAGGGACCGGCAGCTTCCTCATCGTCGTCCCCCACCTGAACCGCATCGCCAATTTCGACGACCTCGACCCGCTGGCCCAGGAACCGGGCGTCACGCTCAAGATCGTCAAACCCGGCCAGCCCCTGCCGGTCGAGGCCGACCTCATCATCCTGCCCGGATCGAAGGCCACCATCGCCGACCTTGCGCATTTCCGCGCGCAAGGCTGGGACATCGACCTGGCCGCCGCCCTGCGCCGTGGCGCGCGCGTCCTCGGCCTCTGCGGCGGCTATCAGATGCTGGGACGGGAAATCGCCGACCCCCAAGGCATCGAAGGCAAACCCGGCTCCGTCCCCGGCCTTGGCCTCCTCGACCTGACCACCACCATGACCCCCGACAAGCGCGTGAGCGAAACCGAGGCGCTGCACCCCGCCTCGAACACCCGCGTCCGCGGCTACGAGATCCACCTCGGCCGAACGGAAGGCCCCGACCGCGCCCGCCCGCTGTTCACCGTGAACGGCCAACCCGAAGGTGCCGTCCGCGCCGATGGCCGGGTGATGGGCAGCTACCTGCACGGCATGTTCACCGAGGACGCCTTCCGCCGCGCCTTCCTGGCCAGCCTCGGCGCGACCCCGGGCAATGCCGGCTATGACCGGACTGTAGAGCAAACGCTCGACGCGCTCGCCGACCACCTCGCCCGTCACCTCGACTGCGACCGCCTGCTCAGGCTGGCCGCCGGCTGACCCAGCACCTGCTCTTGCTCTTTTCCCAAATACTCCCGCCGGAGGCATCCGCCCGCGGCCACAGGCGCAAGGCCCCGATCACCGCCCGCCCTCAGCCGCCCGCGCACTCGGCGATGGCCCCGGCCAACCCCCGCATCAGCGCCGCATAGGCCCCCGGGCCCGGCTCCAGCGAGGACCCCACGGGATCCAGCGCCGCGCCGATCTTCGCGCCCGTGTCCTCGGCCAGCTGCGCGATCAGCTTCGGGTCGTGCTGGATCTCGGGGAACAGACAGACCCCCAGGCCCGCGGCAACCGCCTCGCGCAGCCCGGCCAGTTTCGCCGCGCCCGGAGCGGCCGCATCGCCCTCGGCAATGCTGCCGATCACCCTCAGCCCGTAATGTTCGGCGAAATAGCCGTAGGCGTCATGATAGGTCAGGATCGGCCGGTCCTTCACCGGGGCCAGCAGGCCCGCGACCTCGGCGTCCAGCGCCGCGATCCCCTCGGCCGCCGCTGCCGCATTTGCGGCATAGGTCGCCGCATGCTCCGGGTCCAGCCGGCCGAGTTCCACCGCGATCAGCCCCAGCCAGACCCGCGCGTTGCCGGGGTCGAGCCAGGCATGCGGATCCTCGGCCCCGTGGTCATGGCCGTGGTCATGGCCTGCGTTCTCGTCCGTCTCGCCCGAGCCCGCCTCGCCATAGGCACGCCGCAGCGTGCCCTCGGCATCCAGCAAGGCCAACGCCGCTGCACCCGCAGGCCGCACCGCCAGCGCGCTGTCCAGCCAGGGCGTCAGCTCCGGCCCGACCCAGACGACCAGCCCGGCATCGGCCACCGCCCGCGCCTGGCTCGGCTTCAGCTGGAAGTCATGCTCGTCCGCGCCACGCGCTAGGAGCAGCTCCGGCTGCCCAAGATCGCCCATCACCTGCGCCACCAGCGATTGCACCGGCGGAATGTCGGTCACGACGCTTGGCACTTCTGCGACGGCGGGGGTGGCGGTCAGCAAAAGGGTAATGATATAACGCATCAGTCGGCCTTTCCGTTTCGACCCCCTCTATGTATGTAATATCATAACATGTCAACCCTGGACCGCCGCCATGCAGGACTCTCACGATTGCCCGGGCTGTGCCGCCCCCGACCTGGCCTTTGCCGCGCATGACCATGCGCTCTGCGCTCGCGACGCGCTCGTCCGGGCCGAGGCGCTAGTCGAGGCCAGCGGTGCCCGGATGACTCCGGTGCGACGCCGGGTGCTGGAGATCCTGCTGGAGCATCACCGCGCGCTGGGCGCCTATGACGTGCTGGCGCGGCTGGCGCAGGACGGGTTCGGCAACCAACCCCCGGTCGCATATCGCGCGCTGGAGTTTCTTGTGGATCAGGGCCTTGCCCACCGGATCCAGCGCCTGAACGCCTTCACCGCCTGCGTTCATCCCGGCGAGGATCACGCCCCCGCCTTCCTGATCTGCCGCGCCTGCCACGGCGTCGCCGAGGCCGCCGCCGCCCCCGCCCGCGCCGCCGTCGAGGCCGAGGCCGCCCGCGCCGGTTTCCGCGTGGAACGGCTGACCCTCGAGGCGCTGGGCCTCTGCCCCGCCTGTCAAGGAGAGACAGCATGACGCTGATCTCGGCCGAGCATGTCTGCGTCCGATACGGCGCAACCGAGGTGCTGCACGATATCAGCCTCTCGGTGGCGGGGGGCGAGATCGTGACCATCCTCGGCCCGAACGGATCGGGCAAATCGACGCTTCTGCGTGCGCTTCTGGGCATCGTGCCGGTGGCCGAGGGCCGGATCATCCGCGCGCCCGGGCTGCGCATCGGCTATGTGCCGCAGAAGCTGGCGATCGACCGGACCATGCCGTTGACCGTGCGACGGTTCCTGTCGCTTCCGGTGCGCGTCGACGATGCCGCGGCGGAGGAGGCGCTGGCCCGTGTCGGGATGGCGGGACAGGGCGCACAGCAGATGACCGCGCTCTCCGGCGGCCAGTCGCAGCGCGTGCTACTGGCGCGCGCGCTTCTGGGCCGGCCGCAGCTTCTGATGCTGGACGAGCCGACCCAGGGCCTCGACCAGCCCGGCGAGGCCGCCTTCTACCGCCTGGTCGAGGAAGTGCGGCGCGAGACCGGCGCCGCCGTGCTGATGGTCAGCCACGACCTGCATGTGGTGATGGCGGCCTCGGACCGGGTGATCTGCCTGAACGGGCACATCTGCTGCGAGGGCACGCCGCGCGTGGTGTCGACCGCGCCGGAATACCGGGCGCTGTTCGGGCTGGGCACGCAAGGCGCGCTGGCGCTCTACCGCCACGAACACGACCACGGGCACGAGGACGGTCCGGCGCACGACCATCACCACCACCACCCGCATGACCACCGCGAGCACGACCATGCTTGACGACTTCCTGATCCGCGCGGGTCTGGCGGCGGTGGGCCTGTCGCTGGCCACCGGCCCGCTCGGCGCCTTCGTGATCTGGCGGCGCATGGCCTATTTCGGGGATGCCACCGCACATGCCGCCATCCTGGGCGTGGCGCTGGCGCTGGCGACCGACCTGCCCATCGGGCTTGGCACGCTGACCGTGGCGCTGGCCATGGCCGTCACCGTCGCGGGCCTGTCGGCGCGCGGCTGGGCGATGGACACGACGCTGGGGGTCCTCGCCCATTCCGCGCTGGCCTTCGGCCTCGTTGCGGTCAGTTTCTTCCCCACCGTCCGCACGGACCTCTCAAGCTATCTCTTCGGCGACATCCTCGCCGTGTCGCGCGCCGACCTGGCCATGGTCTGGCTGGGGGCGCTGGCCGTCCTTGCGCTTCTCGCCTGGCGCTGGCAGGCGCTTCTGACCGCGACGCTGTCCGAGGATCTCGCCCATGCCGCCGGCCTGCGACCCGACCGCGAGCGGCTGATCCTGGTCCTTGCGCTTGCCCTGGTCGTGGCCGTCGCGCTGAAGATCGTCGGAGCCCTGCTGATCGCGGCCATGCTGATCATCCCCGCCGCCACCGCCCGCAGCTTCGCCCGCACGCCCGAGGCCATGGCGGGCCTGGCGATCCTGATCGGGGCGCTTTCCGGGCTTGGCGGGCTCAGGCTCTCGCTCTGGCAGGACACACCCACCGGCCCCTCGATCATCGTCGTCGCCGCCGCGCTGTTCGCGCTGGCCTCGGCACGGCGCACGGCATGAAAATTTGCGGGCCTTGCCCGAAGCTTGCCAAAATCTGGCGCTAGGACGGCATTGTGCACAGACCCGCAACGCCGGGACCAAGGGAAGGACTGACCAGTGATACGCCTTGTCGGCTCGTTGATCCTGTTCGCCATCATGGCTGGCGGCTACCTCTATTTCGACTTCCGCATGTCGGCGAAATGGGCCGGGCGCGAGGATGCCGAGGGGCTGACCTTTCAGGAATATGTCTCGGGACTGACCGGTCGGGTCGCCGGGCTGGCCGGCGCGGCCAATGCGGCGGGGATGCCGACGAAACTGGCCGACATGCTGCCAAAGCCGCCCGAGGGCTGGAAGGTCCGCGCGACAACGCCCGACGACATCAAGCCCTTCCTGCCGAAATCGACCCAGAAGGCCGACCGCAAGGCCTTGGCCAGCCTGGAAAGGATGGTCGAGGCCGATGCCGGCGCCGGGACCGAGACCGTGACGCTCGCCTATGAAAAGGACGACCGCACCGTGCTGGTCAAGGCGGTGCGCTACCCGAACATCATCTTCACCAGCTTTGCCGCCATGCAGCAGCGGATGCAGTTGCAGATGATGACGGCCGAGTTCCGCGGCACCGAATTCATGACCGTGCGCGGCCTCGACGTGACCGAGGACCTCTTGCCCGAGGGCTTTCGCGGCCGCCTCTTCCTTGCCGACGTCGGCGCGCAGATCCATCTGCGGGTGCTCGCGCCGAAGCGGATGAAGGACGTCGAACTGGTGCCCTTCTTCCAGACCCTGCATGTCGAGGCGATGAACGCCAGCGTGATCGACAAGGTCGAAGGCCTCGGCAAGGTGCCGGTGATCGTGCTCGCTTCGGCCATGGAACAGGCCGAGCGCGAGGCCTATCTCGCCGACCGCGACGCCCGCACCGCCGCCGAGGCAGAACGCGAGGCCGCCGATCGCGCCGCCGCCGAACAGGCGGAAGGCACGCAGGCCGGGTCGGGAGAGGGCGGCGGGTTCCTGGGCGGGCTCTTCGGCGGCGGCGAGGATCAGGCCGCCCCCGCGCCCGAGGACACGGGCAAGGCCCTGTCCTGCAAGACCGGCAAGGACGGCGTCAAGCGCTGCACGGTCGGGGGCGACTGACGGCCCCGACCTAGAAGGTCAGACCCGAGAACCGCGACGCCGCCTGCGGCACGCCGGGCAGCACGCAAAGCATCTCGTAAAGGAAGTTCGCACCGATCAGCGCGGTGTTTCCCGTGGGGTCATAGGGCGGCGAGACCTCTACCAGATCGCAGCCGACGAGGTTCAGCCCTGCGCAGCCGCGGATGATCTCCAACCCCTGCCAGGTGGTCAGGCCGCCCGGCTCCACCGTGCCGGTGCCGGGGGCAAAGGCCGGATCCAGGCTGTCGATGTCGTAGGACAGATAGACCGGGGCATCGCCGATCCGCTCGCGGATGATCCGCATCAGCGGGGTCAGCGACCTGTGCCAGCACTCCTCGGCCTGCACGACGGTCCAGCCCTGCCGGCGGCCCCAGTCGAAATCGTCCGCCGCATAGCCCGTGGCGCGCAGGCCGATCTGGAACACCTTGTCGTTTTGCAGGCAACCGTCCTCCCAGGCGCGGCGGAAGGGGCAGCCGTGGGCCACCGTCTCGCCGAACATGGTTTCGTTGATGTCGGCGTGCGCATCGACATGGATCAGCGCGACCGGCCCGTGGCTTTCCCTGATCGCGCGCAGGATCGGCCAGGTCAGCGTGTGGTCGCCGCCAAGGGTCAGCGGGATGACGCCATGGGCCAGCACCTTGCGGTAATGGGCCGTGATGATGTCCACCGTCTTCTTCAGGTCGAAGGTGTTGATCGCCACGTCGCCCAGATCGGCGACCTGAAGATGCTCGAAGGGCGCCGCTCCCGTCGCCATGTTGTAGGGCCGGATCATCCGGCTTTCGTCGCGGATCTGTCGCGGCCCCAGCCGCGTGCCCGGCCGGTTCGAGGTGCCATGGTCCATCGGCACCCCGATGAAGGCCGCATCCAGCCCCGTCGCGCTGGTCGCCGCGGGCAGCCGCATCATCGTCGCCGGCCCGCCGAAACGCGGCATCTCGTTGCCGCCGAGAGGTTGATTGAAACGGGTCATCCTGAGCCTTCCTTCCGCGCGGCACCAGACTTGCCCAGAACGGCTGGCACGGCAAGGGTCGCCGCCTCGTCCAGGACTGTCAGCCCATTGTGAGCGCCCGGTCCGGCGCCGCGCCGATGTCCCTGTCCGGACGCATCCCGGTCAGTTCCGGGACGCGACTTTCGACCCGGACTACCGCGGCGCCCAGGGCAGGACCATCACCTGAACCTCCGGCGCCGGGCTGCCGTTGAACTGCAGATCGACCGGCCCGGCCGGCAGGTCGAAAACCACCACCTTGAACGGGGCGCTGCACTGCGTCTGCATCTCGAAGGCCGCGCTTGGCACGATCGCGCCACCGACCACGGCATCGAACCACAACCCGTTCGAGGCAGCGACGCGCCACAGCCCGGCCTCGGGCAGGGTCACGCGGACATGGCCCGAAAACTTGTCCGGGGTGCCGCGGTCCTTCTCGGGCGCCACGTCGAACTCCACTTCGGGATGCGGGTGCAGGGCGACCGGCACGACCGCGCCGGGCACGATCTCGGGTGCTTCGCTGCGCGCCGTGGCGGCGGTGACGGAGGCGACTGCCGGACTGGCCCAAGCCGCTGCCTCGCGCTCGATATCCATGGCAAAGTCGCTGCAGGGGCCCTGCATCTGGTCCATCGGGCGGGGCTCCGGCAGGGGTGTCTCATGGGCAAGACCGGCAGCCGGGAGGGCTGCGATCACGCCGACACCCGCAAAGCAGGCGATACGTCTACGAATTGGCATCCTGATCTCCTTTGGCGTTGCGCCCTCTCCGACAGCCGCCGGAGAGGGCCGTTCGCTCAGCTCAGCGCGCGTTTCAGCACCGGGACGTTCGCCAGCACGATCACGTCCAGCGCGATGACGGCGATCAGTGCCAGGCCTGCCATGGGGAAGGCCATGGCGATGACCAGCGCCACCAGCACGGCGCCCTTCCACAGCGGCACATCCGACGGCATCGGCGGGGCGGCCAGCCGCGCCGCGCCCGAGGGCCGGCGCTTCCACCACATGACGATCCCGGTGATGGAGGACATGACGATGATCGCCAGCAGCACCAGGTTCACGACGAAGTTCCAGGTTCCCGCCAGCCCCTTGTGCAGTGCGATGCCCCAGGCCATCGCCTTGGCCATCAGCGAATAGTCATCGTAGCCCACATCGGCCAGCAGCTTGCCGGTGTAGCGGTCGAAATGCACCGTGCGGTCCTGCGTCGGGTCGATGGTGTCTTCGCCCTGCGAGGTGCGCAGCACGGTATAGACGCCCTTCTCACCGGCGGGCAGCTGAACCTTGTACTGCCCGGCAAAGCCGTTGGCCTGAGCCCACATCACCGCTGCGTCCAGCGAGGACGTGGCCGGCAGGCCCGGTTCGCCCTCGGCCGTGCCGGACTCCGGCATCGGCGTCTTTTCCAGACCCCAGGGGATCTCGTCCAGCGGGCCGAAGTTCATGTCCCGGTGCGTCAGATCCGAGGACCAGAACTTGGCGTCCTTTTCGGGCGGGTAGGACGACCAGGGCTGCACGAACTTGTCGCCCCAGATGCCGGTCCAGGCCAGGCCCGACAGGATGAACAGCACAAGGAAGGCCGAGACCCAGATCCCGCCCGTCACATGCAGCTCCTTGTAAAGCGCGCGGCCCTTCTTCGAGAGGTCGGGCACCAGCGCCCGGCCCAGCGCGGTGCCGCGCGGCCACCACATGTAGATGCCCGTGGCGATCAGCAGCAGCGTCAGCGAGGCCGCGATCTCCATGATCCGGTCGCCGGTGTCGCCGATCAGCAGGCTGCCGTGGATGTCGTTGGCCCAGGCATAGATCGTCGCGGTCTTGTCCCAGACGGCAAGGACTTCGCCGGTGTAGGGGTTCACCGCCACCTGCATCGCCGGCAGTTTCCAGGCCGGCACGCCCGGTTCGGCCTTCGAGGCGTCGCGGATCACCACATAGGCCACCCGGTCCGGCGCCTCGGGGGTGATGAACTGCGCCACATCGCCCGGAACGGCGCCCTGCGCCGCCCTGGCAATGGCCGAGGGGGACAGCATCTGCCCCGCGACCTCGACCCGTGGCGCATAGCCCAGCTGGTTCGAGAGCGTGGTGTTCAGCATCATCGCAAGGCCGGTCACGGCCAGGATCAGCATGAACGGCAGCACGAACAGCCCGGCATAGAAGTGCCAGCGCCAGGCCGCGAAATAGAGTTTGTTGACGCCCTTCGGCGCCGAGGGCGCATCGGCGCCCGCAGTGATATCGGTCATTGGACTCGGTTCCCTTCGTTGAAAGTTCTGATCGTCGCGGACGTCAGGCTTTCAGCGGAGGACCTGTGGCCGGGGGCAGACCGGTGATTGCCGCCGCACGCAGGACGAAAGCTGCCGGGCGCGGGGTCTCCCGGCAGGCATCCCGGAGAGGCAACGGCAGGAAAGGGCTGGCCAGATCAGCCGCTGCCCACTGCCCGCAAGCCCAGGCGCAGCGATCGCCGTCATCGGACGGAGCCTTCTCGACCGGCTGCCCGGTGGCAAGATCGATGATCACTTCGCCCGCGCCCGCGTCGCCGCAAAGCGTCAGCGTCAGGACGCCGGCGGCATCGCGACCCGGCATCACGCCGGGCGGAAGCAGGCACAAGAGGAAGAAGGGCAGCAAGAGCGCCCGCAGCGCCCAGGCGCGCAACGCGGTCTGTGGCCGGCTCGACATGACAATAAGGGCTAACGGCAGCGGGTCGGGCCTGTCAAGCCGCAGCACCAGGTGCGCCGCGTGCCGCTGCAATCCGCCGCGATGTCGCTTTATTCTCTGAAATGTCGCGAGGGCTTGCCCTGTTTTCCGGCGCTCTGGCAGAACTGGCGCGGATCCTTGCGGGAGAGACACCATGAAAACCCACGTCAAAGCCCTCGTCGTCGGTGGCGGCGCAGTCGGCACCGGGATCGCCTACCACCTGGCCAAGGCCGGCTGGGACACGATGCTGGTCGAACGCGACGAGCTGACCGCGGGCTCCACCTGGCATGCGGCGGGCCTTCTGCCGCTGTTCAACATGTCCTACGCCACGACCCACATCCACAAATACAGCGTGGACTTCTACAAGGGGCTGGAGGCAGAGACCGGCCTCAACCCCGGCTTTTACGTCGTGGGCAACCTGCGCATGGCTCAGACCCAGGCGCGGATGGACGAATACATGCTCTATTCCTCGGTCGCCGAAACCGCCGGGGTCTACCACGAGTTCCTGACGCCGAAAGAGATCAAGGACCGCTGGCCGCTGGTCCGCACCGAGGACCTGATCGGCGCCCTCTTCCACCCGCAGGACGGCTACATCAACCCCGCCGACGTGACCCAGGCCATGGCCAAGGGTGCCCGCCAGCTCGGCGCCACGATCGAACGCAAGATCCAGGTCGACGGCTACCGCTGGACCGGCAGCGAATGGATCGTCTCCTGCACGAGGCTCGAGGACAAGGGCGGGATGCTGATCCCGACCGACGACCGCTTCGAGATCCGCGCCGAACATGTCGTCACCGCCACCGGCAACCACGCCCAGCGCACCGCGCGGCTTCTGGGCATCAAGACCCCGGCGATCCCGGTCGAACACCAGTATATCGTCACCGAGCCAGACCCCGCGCTGGTCGAATGGCGCAAGTCCAACCCCCAGCACCCGGTCCTGCGCGACGCCGATGCCAAATGGTATGTGCGCGAGGAACGCGGCGGCTGGATCCTCGGGCCTTACGAGAAGGGCGCCCCCGCCCGCTTCCCCTATGGCGTGCCCGACAGCTTCCGCGCCGACCTCTTCCCGCTGGATCTGGAGCGGATCGAGGCAGAATACATGTCCTTCATCCACCGGATCCCGTCCTCGGAAACCGTGGGTCTGAAAGACGATTTCAACGGCCCGATCTGCTATACCCCCGATGGCAACCCGCTGGTCGGCCCCGCTCCGGGTCTGCGCAACATGTGGCTGGCCGAAGGCTTCTCCTTCGGCATCACCGCGGCGGGCGGCACGGGGTATTATCTGGCGCAACTGATGACCGAAGGCGAGGCCGAGATCGACATGGCCTCCCTCGACCCCAAGCGCTTCGGCGGCTGGATGACGACGGAATACGCCTCCCGCAAGAACGAGGAATGCTACGACCACGTCTTCATCCTGCACCACCCGGATGAAGAGCGTGAGGCTTGCCGCCCCCTGCGCACCGCCCCCGCCTATGACCGGCAGAAGGAGATGGGCGCGCAGTTCGGCCAGGTGAACGGCTGGGAACGCCCGAACTACTACGGCCCCAAGGACGCGCCCGCCGACTTCGACCACGACGGGCGGTCGTTCCGCCGTGGCACCTGGTGGCCCTACGCGAAAGCGGAAGCGGAAGCCGTCCGCAACACCGTCGGCATCATCGACGCCTCTGCCTTCACCAAGCATCTGGTGCGCGGCCCGGGCGCGACGGCCTTCCTGGACCACTTCACCTGCAACAAGCTGCCGAACGTGGGCCGGATCAACCTGACCTATGCGCTGACCGATCACGGCACGACGCGCACCGAATACACCATCGTCCGTCTGAAACAGGACGAATACTACCTGATCTCCGCCGGGGCATGGACGGCCTATGACGCGGACTTCCTGCTGAAATCGGCCGAGGACTGGATGGCGCAGGCTGGCGGCCACATCGACATCCACGACGTGACGACGCAATGGGGTGTCTATGCGCTGGCCGGGCCGAACGCGCGGGCGCTGTTGCGAGACATCGTCAAGGACGCCGCCCCCGACACCGTCCTTGGCAACAGGCGCTTCCCATGGCTGTCCTGCCGCGACATCGAACTGGGCATGTGCCCGGTGCGGGCGATCCGGGTGGCCTATACCGGCGAACTGGGATGGGAGTTGCACTACCCCGTCGAATTCGGCCGCTACCTGTGGGACCTGATCTGGTCGGTCGGCGACAAGCACGGGCTCAAGGGCGTCGGCGCGCGGGCGCAGAACTGGCTGCGGCAGGAAAAGTCCTACCGCGCCTTCGGGGCCGAGCTTGGCCGAGACGCGACGCCGCTGGAAGCCGCGCTCGACCGCTTCGTGGACCTGTCCAAGGACTTCCGGGGCAAGGCGAAGATGCTGGAGACCGGCATCCGCGCGAAATGCGTGACGCTGCTGATCGACGGGCCATCGGATACCGACCCGTGGGGCAAGGAGGCCATCTTCCACGACGGCATCAAGGTCGGCCGCCTGACCTCGGGCGGCTACTCGGTTGCCTTCGGCAAGCAGATCGGCATGGGCTATGTGCCGCCGGCTCTTGCCACACCCGGCCAGAAACTGAAGGTGAAGATCCAGCTTCGGGAATGGGACGCCACCGTGACCGAGGATAGCCCATACGACCCGACCAACGCCCGCATCCGGGTGGACGGATAAGCGTTATCCTCGGCAGAGTCGCTCCGGAAATCCCGGAGATTCGGGCATCCGGCGGGTTTCGCTTGCGCTGGTGGCGGGCGTCTTGAAGCTGCATGCGCCATACCCATCTTGAGCGTATGGCCACAAAGCACAGACGGGAACGCAGGTTCCAAAGACAGTTCGACGCGGTGGACCGCCTGGTCCCGCCGCTCCGCGGCCCGATGTCCACCCTGCGCCGCGACAGCTGGTTTCCGATCCGCTTCCCCCTTGCCCTCCTGCTGATTGCGGGAGGGCTTCTGTCCTTCCTGCCATTCCTCGGGATCTGGATGCTGCCGCTCGGCCTGCTCCTGCTTGCCGTGGACCTGCCCGTGCTGCGCGGCCCGATCTCGGCACTGGTGATCCGGGGACGGCAAATGGCGCGCCGTCTGGCCCAGCGCCGGCGCGCGCGACGATGATCACGCGTCGCACCCCTGTCACCTTCCTGTCGCATAGTCGCGCAAAGGGGATGCCAATGTCACGCCGCGAGCGCCGGTTCAATCGGCAGTTTCATGCACTTGAACGCCTGGTGCCGCCGCTGCGCGCGCCCCTGTCCCGATTGCGCCGGGACAGCTGGTTCCCGATCCGCTTTCCGCTCGCCATCCTTCTGACCATCGGCGGCTGCTTCTGGTTCCTGCCGATCCTCGGCCTGTGGATGCTGCCCGCCGGCCTCTTGCTTCTGGCCATCGACCTGCCGCGCCTGCGCGGACCGATCTCGGCCGCGATCATCCGCAGCCGTTGGTCGCTGCAACGCTGGTTCAGGCGACGGAGGCGGCGCTAGTCCTCTTCCGACAGCTCCTGCGCCAGGAACCGCTCGAAGGCGTCGAGGTCCAGGGGATCGAACATCCCGAACCCCCGCATCCAGACCGAGGCCGCGCGCATCGCCTCGGGCTCCAGCTTGCACCAGATCACCCGACCGCGCCGTTCCCGGCTGATCAGCCCGGCATCGGCCAGCACCGCAAGATGCTTCGAGATTGCCGCCAGGCTCATGGCGAAGGGCTCGGCCACGTCGGTCACGGCCATGTCGTCCTCCAGAAGCATGGTCAGAATCGCCCGGCGGGTCGGGTCGGCAAGCGCGGCAAAGACGGCATCCAGGCGGTCAGTCATCAGGCGACTATTCCCGCGGGCCGCAGGATCGTCAACCGAAGGGTTGAATATGCAATCCAGGCCGGCCACGGTCAGCAGCACCTGAGCGGATCGTCAAAGGTATTGTTTTTCAATATCTTGCCAGAGCCTTTGTGTGCTTGACTCTCCATGCCCCTCTCCGTAGAACCGCCGCGACTGCGAAGGGACATGGCCGATGGCGACCGAACCCGATCCCGACCGCCTGCGTGAGCTTGAGACGCGGCTGTCGAAGGTTAGGGCCAAGGAACCGCCGCCCAGGTCTGCCGCAGCCAAGGGTTTCTCGCAGGGCGAGGTGGCCTGGAGGATGGTGATCGAGCTGGCGACCGGCATCATGCTGGGGTCCGCCATCGGTTACGGGCTCGACGTGCTGTTCGGCACGCTGCCGGTCTTTCTGGTGATCTTCTCGCTCTTCGGCTTCGCGGCGGGCATCAAGACGATGCTGGGCAGCGCAAGGGAACTGGGACGAAAGGCCGCCGAGGCCGCAAAGGACGAAGGGAACTGACGATGGCGACGGAAGAACACGGCAGCGGGCTGCAGATCCACCCGATGGATCAGTTCGTCGTCAAGCCGCTGTTCGGCGACGGCCCGATCCAGTGGTACACGCCCACCAACGTCACGCTCTGGATGGGCATCGCCGTTCTCGCGATGATCGCGCTTCTGGTCCTGTCCACCCGCCGCCGCGCCATCGTCCCCTCGCGCGGGCAGTCCGTGGCAGAGCTGTTCTACGGCTTCATCCACAAGATGGTCGAGGACGTGGCGGGCCACGAGGGGCTGAAGTTCTTCCCCTACATCATGACGCTCTTCATGTTCGTCTTCCTGTCGAACATGCTGGGCCTGATCCCGATGTCCTTCACCACCACCTCGCACATCGCCGTCACGGCTGTGCTGGCGCTCTTGGTGTTCCTGACCGTCACCCTGGTCGGCCTCTACCGCAAGGGTCTCGGCTTCCTGTCGATGTTCTGGGTCTCGTCGGCGCCGCTGGTGCTGCGCCCGATCCTGGCGGTCATCGAGGTCATCTCTTATTTCGTGCGCCCGCTCTCGCACTCCATCCGTCTTGGCGGCAACCTCATGGCCGGCCATGCCGTGATCAAGGTGTTCGCTGGCTTTGCCGGGGCCATGGGCATCGCCTCTGTGGTGCCGATCGCCGCAATCGCCGCGATCTACGGGCTGGAAACGCTCGTCGCCGCCGTTCAAGCCTACGTCTTCACCATTCTGACCTGCGTGTACCTGCGCGACGCCGTCGGCGACGCCCACCACTAGGTCCGGACAATCAACCTCAGCATTCCATCCATAGGAGAGACATCATGGAAGGCGATATCGCAGAAATGGGCAAGTTCATCGGGGCCGGTCTGGCTACGATGGGTCTCGGCGGCGCCGGCATCGGCGTCGGCCACATTGCCGGCAACTTCCTCGCCGGCGCCCTGCGCAACCCCTCGGCTGCCCCGGGCCAGATGGCCAACCTCTTCGTCGGCATCGCCTTCGCGGAAGCTCTCGGGATCTTCTCGTTCCTGATCGCGCTTCTGCTGATGTTCGCCGTCTGATCCTTTTGGGCTGACATCCGGGCCGGGCACCAGTCCGGCCCTGGTTCCAAAAGTTCAGGAGAGGCCACATGGCAACCGAAGCACATGGCGAGGCGGGACAGACGGTTGGGATGCCCCAGCTCGACTTCTCGACCTGGCCGAACCAGATCTTCTGGCTTCTGGTCACGCTGGTCGTGATCTACCTCGTGCTGTCGAAGATCGCCCTGCCCCGCATCGGCGCGGTGCTGGCTGATCGCAAAAGCACGATCACCAACGACCTCGCCGCAGCCGAAGAGCTGAAGCAGCGGGCGGTCGAGGCCGAGAAATCCTACAACGAGGCGCTGGCCAACGCCCGGACCGAGGCCGCGAAGATCGTGGCCCAGGCCAGGGCCGAGATCCAGAAGGACCTCGACGCGGCCACGGCGAAGGCCGATGCCGAGATCGCGGCCATGGCGGCAGAGTCGGAGAAGTCGATTGCCGAGATCCGCGACGGCGCCGCCCAGGCGGTGTCCGAAGTGGCGCGCGATGTTGCGGCCGAACTCGTCGCGGCATTGGGGCAGGGCGCAGATGCAAGCACCGTGACCGCGGCCGTCACGGCCCGGCTGAAGGGGTAAGGCGATGAAGAAGCTCTCCATCCTCCTCGCCCTGCTCGCCTCGCCCGCGATGGCGGCCTCGGGACCGTTCTTCTCGCTTCAGAACACGAACTTCGTGGTCCTGATCGCCTTCATCGCCTTCATCGGCATCCTGGTCTACATGAAGGTTCCGGCAAAGCTCACCGGCATGCTCGACGCCCGGGCCACGACCATCAAGGCCGAGCTCGACGAGGCCCGTGCGCTGCGCGAGGAAGCCAAGTCGATCCTCGCGACCTACGAACGCCGGCAGAAGGAAGTCCAGGAACAGGCCGACCGCATCGTCAGCGCCGCACGCGACGAAGCAATGGCCGCAGCGGCCCAGGCGAAAGAGGACCTGAAGGCCTCGATCGCCCGCCGCATGGCGTCGGCGACCGAACAGATCGCCTCGGCCGAGGCTGCGGCGATCCGCCAGGTGCGCGAACAGGCTGTGTCGGTGGCCGTGGCCGCCGCTGGCGACGTGCTGTCGAAGCAGATGAGCGCCGAGGCCACCGCGGCCTCGATCGACGAGGCGATCGACCAGGTTGCAGCCCGGCTGCACTAGTCGGTCCGTCCATGAACTCCGAACCGGCGGCCCCAGGGCCGCCGGTTTCCTTTTGCCGGGACCGCCCCTCGAGTGCTCTGGTCGTGCAAGCCTCGCCGGTGCCGGGACAGTCACGCCCCCCGCTTCGCCACCCGCAACACCCGGTCCAGCACATCGAGGAACCGGCTGCGGTCGGCCTTTCCGAACATCTTCCCGCCGCCTTGCCGGAACGGATCGGCGGACCGCAGATCCTGCATCAGGTCGCGCGTCGCCAGCGCCATGCCGATATTTGCCGACGTCAGTTCCTCGCCGTTGTGCTTCACGATCCGCGCCCCCTTGGCCAGGCATTTCGCGGCCAGCGGGATGTCTGCGGTTACGACCACATCGCCCGGCCCGCAGGCCTCGGCGATCCACTTGTCGGCTTCATCGGGGCCGCTGGAGACAAACACGCTTTCCACCAACGGATTCCGCGAAGGCCTTATTCCCCCGTTCGAGACCACCACCATCCTCACCTTGTGGCGGGTGGCAACCGTCTCGGCCTCGGCCTTCACCGGGCAGGCATCGGCATCGACAAAGATCGTCATGCGACCCCCGCACGCGCAAGCAAGGCGGTTAAAGAACCCCTAACGGAAAATCGCAAGTCTTTGATTCCATAGAGAACGCGGCGATTGTCCACCGTGGACACTCTCAGATCGCCGCCTTCCGCATCTCGTCCAGGTAGATCTCGCGCAGCCGCGTCGCCACCGGCCCCGGCTTGCCGGAGCCCACGGGTTTGCCGTCCACCTCGACCACCGGCATCACGAAGATCGAGGCGGCGGTCGAGAAGGCCTCGTCCGCCCCCTGTGCCTCGGCCGGCGTGAAGGGCCGCTCCTCGATCTCGAACTGCGCCTCGGCCGCGAAGCGCAGGACGGCGGCACGGGTGATCCCGTGCAGGATGTCGGTGCCCAGGGCGCGGGTGATGATCCGGTTACCCTTCACGATATAGGCGTTGTTCGAAGTCCCCTCCGTCACCGCCCCGGCCTCGTCGGTGAACCAGCTGTCGTCCACGCCGGCCTTCTTGGCTGCCATCTTCCCTATCGAGGGATACAGAAGCTGCACCGTCTTGATATCCACGCGGGACCAGCGCAGGTCGGGGATGGTGATGACCTTGAAGCCGGTCCTTGCCGCCGGAGCCTCCGCGAGGTTGGGGATGTTCTGCGTGAAAGCCACCACCGTCCCCGGCACGTCTGCCGCAGGGAACAGGAAGCTGCGATCGCCCGGATTTCCTCGCGTGACCTGCAGGTAGATCATCCCCTGGTCGATGCCGTTCCGGCGCACCAGTTCCCGATGCATCGCCAGAAGCTCCCCCGGGCTGAGCGGGCAGTTCATCTCCAGCTCGCGCAGCGACCGCTCCAGCCGCCTGGCGTGGCCATCGAAGTCGATCAGCTTGCCGTCCAGCACCGAGGTCACCTCATAGACCCCGTCGGACATCAGGAAGCCCCGGTCGAAGATCGACACCTTAGCCTCGGTCTCGGGCAGGTAGTCGCCATTCAGATAGACGGTGCGGGTCATTTTCTATCCCCAAAGCTGCGGCAGGGCCGGATGGATGTGACGGTCGTCGTATTTGACCGGATGCGCGCGGTCCTGCGCCATGTCGGCGGGGCCGTCAAGGTCCGACCAGTCGGCGCCCTGTGCCACAAGGACCGCCGGCGCCATCGACAGCGAGGTCGAGATCATGCAGCCCACCATGACCTTGAACCCCAGCCGACGCGCCAGGTCACGCGCCCGCAGCGCCTCGGTCAGCCCGCCGGTCTTGTCGAGCTTGAGGTTCACCACGTCATATTTCCCCAGAAGGCCGGGCAGCGAGGCCGCATCGTGGGCCGACTCGTCCGCACAGACCGGGAGAGGCCGGGCGATCTCGGCAAGCATTTCGTCCGCCCCTTGTGGCAAGGGTTGCTCCACCATCTCTACCCCCAGCCGGATCAGGTGCGGCGCGAGGTCGGCATAGACCTCGGGCGTCCAGCCCTCGTTCGCATCGACGATCAGTCGCACGCGCGGAGCACCCTGCCGGACCGCCTCGATCCGTGGCATGTCGGCAGGGGTGCCAAGCTTGACCTTCAGAACTGCCCGATGCGCCTGCCGCGCCGCCGCGGCTCGCATCGCTTCGGGGCTGTCGAGCGAGAGGGTGAAGGCGATCTCGACCGGCTTCGGCCTTTCCAGCCCCGCAAGCTGCCACACCGGTCGGCCCGAGGCCTTCGCCTCCAGATCCCACAGCGCACAGTCAACGGCATTTCGGGCCGCTCCTGGCTGCATCGCCTCTTGCAGTTCCGTGCGCGTGATGCCTTCGCCCAACCTCAGGATCGCCGCGACGGCCTCCTCCACCGTCTCGCCGTAGCGCGGATAGGGTAGCCCCTCGCCCCAACCGCGATGCCCGCCGCGCGTGACGGTGCATGTCACCACCCGCGCCTCGGTCTTGGACCCGCGCGAGATGGTGAAGGGGTTGCGTAGGGGGAAGGTCTCGGCCCGGGCGCTAAACATGACTGGGACTATAGCGGGCCGTGCTCGCGGGCGGAAGCAACGGGATTGCTGCGATTGCAAAAGACATGTTGCGGCGCAGAGCGCAACAATATAACCATGCGGCAACGTTCACCGTAATTTCCTTGCTGACAGGTTTCCCATGAGCTTCCGCCTGCAACCCCCCGCTCCCGCCCGCCCGAACCGCTGTCAGCTCTTCGGCCCAGGCTCGCGACCCGAACTGTTTGCCAAGATGGCAGCCTCGGCGGCGGATGTGATCAACCTCGACCTGGAGGACTCTGTTGCCCCGGCAGACAAGCCGCAGGCACGGGCCAACATCATCAAGGCGATTTCCGAGGTGGACTGGGGCCGCAAGACACTGAGCGTGCGGATCAACGGGCTCGACACCCCCTTCTGGTATCGCGATGTGGTGGACCTCCTGGAACAGGCGGGCGAGCGGCTCGACCAGATCATGATCCCGAAAGTCGGTTGCGCGGCGGATGTCTATGCGGTCGATGCGCTCGTCACGGCCTGCGAGGCGGCGGCACGGCGCGGCAAGCGCATCAGCCTGGAGGTCATCATCGAGACGGCGGCGGGGATCGCCCATGTCGAGGAGATCGCCGCCAGCAGTCCCCGGTTGCAGGCGATGAGCCTTGGCGCGGCGGATTTCGCGGCCTCGATGGGGATGCAGACCACCGGGATCGGGGGGACGCAAGAAAACTACTACATGCACCGCGAGGGGCAGAAGTACTGGTCCGACCCCTGGCATTGGGCGCAGGCGGCAATCGTGGCGGCCTGCCGGACGCATGGTGTGCTGCCGGTGGACGGGCCGTTCGGGGATTTCAGCGACGACGAGGGCTTTCGCGCCCAGGCGCGGCGGTCGGCGACGCTGGGGATGGTCGGGAAATGGGCGATCCACCCGAAGCAGGTGGCACTGGCGAACGAGGTGTTCACCCCCTCGGAAGCCGCCGTGCGCGAGGCGCGCGAGATCCTGGAGGCGATGGAGGCTGCGAAGGCCGCGGGCCAGGGGGCCGCGGTCTACAAGGGGCGGCTGGTGGACATCGCCAGCATGCGCCAGGCCGAGGTCATCGTACGGCAGGCGGAACTGATCGGGGTCTGAGATACGTTTGACTTAGCAAGAGGCGTCGCGCGCCCCGATCTGCACCGACTGACGCATCAGCGGTCAAAGCTGAATAGAAAGGCACCCTGCCCGTTCGCCAGTGCGGCTGCATGAACGTTTGAGGGCTGAATACGAATGATCGCGCCCGAAGCGAGATCGTGCACTCTCCGGTTTGGCATGGGCTGCCCATCCACGAACGCTCCGTTCGTAGTCACCGAAACCTGGGCATCAGTATCATTTCGTACGTCAACGGTCACAGCGATGTCGATTGGCCCCGAAGCAAAGAGTGTGACGTCATCAGGCAGTTCTGCCCTCAGGCGTTCCACGGCATCAAGGTCAAGATACAGGCCGACCATAACCGTGTCGTCAGCAAGACTTGTCCGCATCGACAGCGGTGGACCAGACTTGGTGTTCGCTGGGAGGACCGGCAGCGCCACCCTGAAATCTGCGAAGTTGTCGAAATTGCGCCGCGTGCATCCGATGAATGTCGCGCCTGCATATTCCGTGGCAAGCGCCTCGGCCAGAGATGGAGCGAGTTCCCTGCACTTTGTCTCGCTGCCGGTTTCGATGCCGATTACACCGGTCATTGTAGCCGCTTTCCCATCAATGGCAGCCTGAGCCGCCTTGATGCTTCCTTCGCCAACATAATCTGCCTTGCATCCCATCAATGCCGCGGCGGCCGCAAACATCAACTTGCGCATAGCTCCCCCATGCTTTCGCACTTCAACCCAAAGCCTAGACAGTCCGATGACAAGGTGTCCAGTCGCGACCGATGGCAATTCCGCCCCCTTTGCATGAAGGCGTTCATCGCGGGGAACTACCCTTGCGAAGTGGCTAGGGGAGTAGATGAACTGAGCATTATGCTTCAGGATAGCCAGAAAGAAGTCATCGAGATGCACAGCAGTGTAGCTGACAATTCTTCACGCCAACCACCGTATCAGAACAGCCTGCCGCCCAGCGGAACCTCCTGGTCCGGGCAGACCAGCACCACGGCGCCCTCGGCATCGGGCAGGCCCAGGACCAGCACCTCGGACAGGACCGGGCCGATCTGCCGCGGAGGGAAGTTGACCACGGCCAGCACCTGCCGGCCGACCAGATCCTCAAGCCGGTAATGTTTCGTGATCTGGGCCGAGGAGCGTTTCTCGCCGATCTCCGGCCCGAAATCGACCCAGAGCCGGTAGGCGGGCTTTCGCGCCTCGGGGAAGGGTTCGGCGCGGGTGATGCGACCGACGCGGATGTCCACGCGGGCGAAGTCGTCGTAGCTAATGGTCATTTGCCGAGTTCCCGCCCCCGGTCGGCGGCGGCCTTCACCGCCCGGCGCAACAGAGCCGGAAAGCCTGTCTCCGGGTCCATCAGCACCGCCAGCGCCGCAGCCGTGGTGCCACCGGGCGAGGTGACGTCGATGCGCAGTTGCGCGGCGGTCTCGGGGCTTTGATACGCCAGTTCCCCCGCGCCGCAGACGGTGGCGCGGGCGAGTTGCATCGCAATTTCGGCGGGCAGGCCCTCGGCCTCGCCGGCCGCGGCCATGGCCTCGATCAGGTGGAAGACATAGGCGGGACCAGAGCCCGAGACCGCCGTCACCGCGTCGATCTGGTCCTCGGAAGCGAGGTCAATCACCTGGCCCACGGCGGCCATCAGGTCGCGGGCCAGGGCGAAATCGGCGTCCGTGACATGGGCGTTTCGGCAAAGCGCGGTTATCCCCCGGCCCACCATCGCAGGCGTGTTCGGCATGGTGCGGACGATGGGCGTGCGCGTGCCCAGCACGTCCTCCAAGGTGGCGATCCTGGTCCCGGCGGCGATCGAGACGAAAAGCGTGGTGCCGTTGCCCAGCGCCTGCAAGGCCGGCAGCGCCGCGCCCATCATCTGCGGCTTGACCGCCAGAAGCGCCACGGCGGGGCTCTGAGGAACGCCTCTGTTCAGATGGACGCCGGTGCCCTTCAGCCAGTCGGTCGGGTTCGGCTCGATCACCCACACCGAGGCCGGCGGCACCCCGGCTGCCAGCCAGCCGGTCAACAGCGCCGTGCCCATCTTGCCGCAGCCCAAGAGCACCAGCCCTTCCCGGGCCACGCGATCAGATTTCATGCAGATCCCCCTTCAAACCGGAGGCAGGTTAGGCGCGGCCGTAAGCCTCGGCAATGGCAACCTTCATCGCCTCGGCCGGGGACTGGTCGCCCCAGGAGACCAGCTGGAACGCCGGGTAGAACCGTTCGGAGGCGCTGACCGCGCTGGCGATCAGGCGGTCGATCTGTTCCGGTCCGGCCATCAGCCCGCCCGAAAGCACCAGGCCATAGCGCCAGACCATCAGCTTCTGTTCCGCCCACCAGGTGAAAGCGCCGGACCAGACCATGTCGTTGCAGCGGTTCAGCACGTCCAGCAGGCTGGGCAACTTCTCGGCGGGCGGGTCCATTTCGAAGGTGCAGATCAGGCGCAGGGTCTCGTCCTGGTCGCTCCACGCGAGCGTCAGGGAATAGGTGCGCCATTGCCCCTCGACCGCCATGGCGATCTGATCGTCGGTGACGCGGTCGAATTCCCAGGCGTGATGCTCGGCCAGGGTCTCGACGATGTCGATGGGATGAAGATCCTCCATCGCAGCGTAGTCTTCGGAAAGCGACATGCCCGGCCTCATCATGAAGCTTCTGGAGGGCCGCAACCCACTAGAAGCTGGGTATCTGGCAAGGGTCTGCGTTTGCCTGACGAGGCCCTTACTAGATATGGTGGGACAGGAGCGGAAGCCTGTAAAGCAAATTCTTGCGAAAATAGCTGTGGAAAAGCGGATTTCCGGTCCGGGAGAGTCTGGAGAGTCAAGGGCTTGGCCTTGGAGGCGAGCCGGACCGTCCACGCGACACGCCTGGGCAGAAAAAATGCCCCCGTGCAGGGGGGAGCACGGGGGCTTGTCGGAACAGGTCCTGGCCGCTCAGGGGACAGACGGGCCGGACCGGGGCGATGGGGACAGATCGCATCTCCGGACACGGTGACCGTAGGACCCGGCTGAATCGGGAATGTGACAGGCCGGGTCCCGTTGCCGCAAAAGCTGTGGATTACTTGCGGCGCGAGCGGATCATTCCGGTGATGTCGTAGACCTTTTCCAGAATGGGCCGCGCGAGGGCTTCGGCGCGCTCGGCACCGTCGCCGAGCATGCGGTCGATCTCGGCCGGGTCTGCCATCAGGCGGTTCATCTCGGTCGTGATCGGCGACAGCTTGGCGACGGCAAGGTCGGCGAGCGCGGGCTTGAAGGTGCCGAACTGGGCGCCCGCGAAATCGCGGATGACCTGATCGACGGTGTGGCCGGCGAGGGCGGCGTAGATGTTCACCAGATTCCGCGCTTCAGGCCGGTCCTTCAGCCCCTCGACGGTTTCAGGCAAGGGTTCGGGGTCGGTCTTGGCCTTGCGGATCTTCTGCGCGATCCTGTCGGCGTCGTCTGTCAGGTTGATCCGGCTCTGGTCCGAGGGGTCGGACTTGGACATCTTCTTCGTCCCGTCGCGCAAGCTCATGACCCGGGTCGCGGCGCCCTCGATCAGGGGTTCGACCACCGGGAAGAAGTCGACGCCATAGTCGTTGTTGAACTTGATCGCGATGTCGCGGGTCAGCTCCAGATGCTGCTTCTGGTCCTCGCCCACCGGCACCATGGTCGCGTGATAGGCCAGGATATCCGCCGCCATCAGCGAGGGATAGGCGAAGAGGCCCAGCGAAGCGGCTTCGGCGTTCTTGCCCGCCTTGTCCTTCCATTGGGTCATCCGGCTCATCCAGCCCATGCGGGCGATGCAGTTGAAGATCCAGCCCAGCTCGGCATGGGCGGAAACCTGGCTCTGGTTGAACAGGATCGAGCGTTTCGGGTCGATGCCCGCGGCGATGAAGGCGGCCGCGCCTTCGCGGGTCTGCTGACGCAACTTGGCCGGATCCTGCCAGACGGTGATCGCGTGCAGGTCCACCAGGCAATAGATCGTCTCGATCCCCTCGTCCTGCTTTTCCACGAAGCGTTTCAGCGCGCCGAGATAGTTGCCCAGCGTCAACCCGCCCGAGGGCTGGATGCCCGAGAAGATACGGGGCTTGAAGGTTTTCGGCGTTTGGACCGCCGAAGCCGAGGAGGACATGGGGTGGCTCCATCTGGAAAATCCTGCCGGTCCCGCGTAATCCAAGGGCAAACAGGCGTCAATCGGACAAGGCAGCGAGGCAGGACATGGATCAGGATTTGCACGCACCCCCCCTGAACCCCCTGCCCTGGATCGTCTGGGTCATGACCCTGCCGCTGATCGCGATGGAGCTTGTGCTGTCCCTGGCCGAGGCCGGACTGGTCGGCGGCGCCCTGGGCGTGGGCTGGCGGCTACAGGCCCTGGAGCACTTCGGGATGTTCCCGGAACTGCTCAGGTTGCAATGGGAGACGGGCGGCCATCCGGCGGCGGAGCTGCACCGTCTGGTCAGCTACAGCCTAGTGCATGGCGGGGTGACCCATGCGCTGTTTGCCGTGGTCATGCTGCTGGCGCTTGGCAAATGGGTGGGCGAGGTGTTCCGATGGTGGGCGGTGCTGGTGGTGGTTCTCGGCTCGGCCGCAGTGGGGGCTCTGGCCTACGGGCTTCTGGTTCCGGGCGTGCGGGCGCCGCTGATCGGCGCCTATCCTGCGGTCTACGGACTGATCGGAGCCTTCACCTTCATGATCTTCACCAACCTGTCGCGGGTGGGCGCGAACAAGTGGCGCGCCTTCTCGCTGATCGGATTCCTTCTGTTCTTCCAGTTCGTCTTCGGGATGCTGTTCGGCGGCGGCTGGGACTGGGTGGCCGATGTGGCAGGCTTTTTCGCCGGGTTCCTCATGTCGGCCGTGGTCAGCCCCGGCGGGTTCCGGCGGGTGCTGGACCACCTCCGTCAGCGCTGAGGCCTGAGCGCCCTGAGGTCGGAAAGCCGGACGGCCTTCAGACCGAGGGCGGCCAGCGCATAGCTGGCCATCCCGATCCCGATCAGGAGGGCGAGGCCAAGGATCCGCCAGCCGCGATCTTCCAGCATCGGCTGCAAAAGGCTCCACCCCGCCCAGAGCGCCGCGCCCATCAGCGCCGAGGCCAGCGCGATGCGCCAGAGGCGCAACTTGAAGCGGGCGTCGAAGCGGGTTTCCGAGCCCAGCCGGCGCGCGCCCCACCAAAGCTGGCCGACCATGACCCAGGCCGACAGCGTGGTGGCCCAGGCGGCGGCAGAAAAGCCGATCCACGGCATCAGGCCGAAGGCAAGGGCGGCGTTCAGCACCATGGACCAGACAGCATAGCGGAAGGGGCTGCGGGTATCCTCGCGGGCGTAGAACAGGGGTTGCAGCGCCTTCTGCATCACGAAGGCAGGCAGCCCGAGGCCGTAGATCGCCAGCGCGAGCGCGGTGGCGGCGGTATCATCGGGTCCGAAGGCGCCGCGCTGGTAGAGGACCTCGGTGATCGGCAGTGCGATGACGACCAGCGCCACGGCGGCAGGCAGGGTCAGAAGCAGCGCGAACTCCGTCCCCCGGTTGAAGGCCTCGCTCCCGCCCGCGCTGTCACCGGCCTGCAGGCGGCGGGACAGTTCGGGCAGAAGCACGGTGCCCACCGCGATCGCCACCACGCCCAGCGGCAGCTGATAGAGCCGGTCGGCATAGACCAGCCAGGAAATCGCGCCCTCGGTCCCCGAGGCGACCTGGCGCGAGACCAGAAGATTGATCTGCACCACCCCGCCCACCAGCAGCGCCGGCCCCATGTTCACCATCAGCCGGCGGAAATCCGGGGTCAGGCGCGGCAGGCGCAGGCGGGGAACAAAGCCGATGCGGCGGGCGGCGTAAAGCGTCCAGGCCAGTTGCGCGATCCCGGTGATCGGTGTGGTCCAGGCCAGCGTCAGGCCCATGTCCCAGCCCATTTGCGCAGCCAGTGCCATGGCGGCGATGAAGACAAGGTTCATCAGCACCGGCACCGCCCCGGCCTCGGCGAAATGGCCGTGGGCGTTCAGGATACCGGACAGCAGCGCGAAGAGCGAGATGAAGCCGATATAGACGAAGGTGATCCGCCCGAACTGGACCGCGAGGTCGAAGCGCCCGTCGCCGACGAAGCCCGAAGCCATGGCCCAGACCAGGAAGGGCATGGCGATGGTGCCGATCAGCGTGAAGAGGATCAGGAAAGCGGTGAGGCCGGAAAAGGCGTTCTGCGCGAAGTCCTCGGCATCGCTGCCGGCCTCGACCTTCTTGGAATAAAGCGGCACGAAGGCCTGATTGAACGCACCTTCCGCAAAGAAACGACGGAACATGTTCGGCAGGGAAAAGGCAACATTGAAGGCATCGGCCACCGGCCCCGCGCCCAGATAGGCGGCCATCATCAGTTCCCGCACCAGCCCCGCCCCGCGCGAGACCAGCGTCCAGCCGCCCAGCGTGACGATGCTGCGGATCATCCGGCTCATGCGCCGGCCCTTTCGGCCCCTTCCGCGATGGCCTGCCGCAGCTTGCGGTCCAGCGCCTCCTGCTTGTGCTTCTGGTGCAGTTTCAGGCCGAACATGTCCTTGACGTAGAAGGTGTCCACCACCTGCGCGCCGTAGGTCGCGATCACGGCGCTGGCGATGTAGATGTTGTTCGTGGCCAGCGTGCGGGTCAGGTCGTATAGCAGGCCGGGCCGGTCGCGGGTATCGACCTCGATGATCGTGTAGATGTCGGACCCTTCGTTGTCGAACATGATGTGGGTCGGAAAGCGGAACTCGCGCTCGCGCTTCTTGATCTTGTCGCGGTCCTTCAGCGCCTCGCGCGCCACCACCTCGCCCTTCAGCGTCTTGTCGATCATCTGGCGCAGTCGCGGCAGGCGGGAGACCTCGTAGGGGTGGCCCTCGATGTCCTGCACCCAGAAGACGGCGGTCGCATAGCCATCCTTCGAGGTATAGGTGCGCGCATCCACCACGTTTGCCCCCACCAGCGCCAGCGCGCCGGCCAGCCGGCTGAAGATGCCCGGATGGTCCGCCAGCGCGAAACAGGCGCGGGTCGCGTCTCGGTCGTGGTCGGGGTGCAGATCGATGCGGATCTCGTCGTCGCCGATGCCTTGCAGCAGGCGGGCAAAGACCTCGTGGGTATCGGTGGACAGGCCCTGCCAGTAGGGCGGGTAGTGGCGGGTCAGTTCGTGGTCGAGCGCCGCGGGCTCCCAGCCGGCCAGCCGTTCGGCCAGCGCCCGGGTCGCCTCTTCCTGACGGTTCTCGCGGTTGACCGTCTCGAGGCCCCCCTCCAGCGCCTCGGCGGTCAGCTTGTAAAGCTGGCGCAAGAGCATGGCCTTCCAGTTGTTCCAGGTCCCCGGCCCCACGCCGCGGATGTCGCAGACGGTCAGAACGGTCAGAAGGTCCAGCCGCTTGCGCGTCTTCACCGCCTTGGCGAAGTCGCGCACCGTGCGCGGATCGCCGATGTCGCGTTTCTGCGCCATGTCGGACATCAGCAGGTGATAGCGCACCAGCCATTCCACCGTCTCGCATTCCTCGGGATCGAGGCCGAGCCGCGGCGCCACCCGCCGGGCGATCTGCGCGCCAAGGATGGAATGGTCCTCGGGCCGGCCCTTGCCGATGTCGTGGAGAAGCAGCGCCACATAAAGCACGCGCCGGTTCACCCCGGCCTTCAGGATGCCGCTGGCGACCGGCAGTTCCTCGACCAGTTCCTCGCGTTCGATCTGGGCAAGGCAGCTGATCGTCTGGATGATGTGTTCGTCCACCGTATAGTGGTGATAGACGTTGAACTGCATCATCGCGACGATGGCTTCGAATTCGGGGATGAAGGCCGAAAGCACCCCCAGCTCGTTCATCCGGCGCAAGCTGCGTTCGGGATTGCCGTGTTTCAGCAAGAGGTCGAGGAAGATGCGCTGTGCCTCGGGATCCTCGCGCATCTCGTCGTCGATCAGGTCGAGGTGCGAGGTCACGATGCGCATGACATTGGGATGCAGGAGGTATTTGGTCCGCAGCGCCTCTTCGAACACGCGCAAGAGGTTCAGCTTGTCGGCCAGGAAGGCCGCAGGGTCGGCAACGTCGATCCGGCCCTGCACCAGCTTGTAGCCCGCCTTGACCCGCTTGGTCATCTTGAAGATGCCGAACAGGCTGGCCTCGCGCTTGGCGTGGCGGGCTTCAAGCTCGGTCAGGAAGATGCGGGTCAGCTCGCCCACCCGGGTCGCCAGGCGGAAGTAGTCCTGCATGAAATGCTCGACCGCCCGCCGCCCGCCCGCGTCGCGATAACCCATGCGCGCCGCCACCTCGACCTGAAGGTCGAAGGTCAGCGTGTCGGTCGGCCGGGCGGTGATGTAATGCAGATGGCAGCGGACCGCCCAGAGGAAATCCTCGGCCCGGGCAAAACTGTCGAACTCCTCGCGCGACAGAAGCCCCGCGCCGACCAGCCCCTCGGCCGAAGGAACCCTATGCAGGTACTTGCCGATCCAGTAGAGCGTCTGAAGGTCGCGCAAGCCCCCCTTGCCCTCCTTCACGTTCGGCTCCAGCACATAGCGCTGCCCGCCCTGCCGCTTGTGGCGTTCCGCCCGTTCGGCCAGTTTGGCCTCGATGAACTCCGGTCCCGAGTTGCGGAACAGCTCGCCCCACAGCTTCGCGTCCAGTTCCACGGCCAGGGGCGCGTGGCCGCAGATGAAACGGTGTTCGAGGAGCGCGGTGCGGATGGTGATGTCCTCGCGGCCGAGGCGGATGCAGTCCTTCACCGTGCGGCTGGCATGGCCGACCTTCAGCTTCAGGTCCCACAGCATGTAGAGCATGGTCTCGATCACGCTCTCGGCCCAGGGCGTGACCTTCCACGGGGTCAGGAACAGCAGGTCCACGTCGGATTGCGGTGCCATCTCGGCCCGGCCGTAGCCGCCGACGCCGAGGACGGCGATGCGCTCGGCCTCGGTGGGATTGGCCAGGGGATGCAGGCGCATGGCGGCCGCGAGGGCGACCTGGACCAGCACGTCGGTCAGCCTCGCCTGTGCCGTGACCAGCGCCCGGGCCTGGCGCGGGGCCTTGCGGAACTCGACCTCGAAGGCGGCGGACGCCTCGGCCCTGGCGGACTGGAGCAGCCGGACAACGGTTGCCCGTGTGGACCTAGCGTCCGCAACCTCGCGCAGGGCATCGTCGACCAGTTCCGTCAAGGCAAAGGCGTCCGGGACCATGTAGGCGGAACCTGGGGCCGGATGCATCGGCGGAACCGCCGCCTGGGCTTCCACGGCTGTCCGACCCGGCGTCAGAAGCCCGCGCCGGCGAAGCTGCGCGGCGCGGCGTCGACGACCACGACCTGGTTGCCCCTGATCTGGGCGACAGCCAGACCGCGCTGGTTCGTCCCGTTGGGCAGGAAGCGGAAGATCCCGGCCACACCGGCGAACCCGGCCGATTGGGTCAGATCCGCCTTGCCGATCGGCCCTCCGCCCTTGACCCGGCCGGCCAGGGCTCCGATGGCGGCGATGCCGTCATATGCCAGCGCCGCCACCGGCACCGGCTGGCTGCCATAAGCCGCCTGGTAACGGGCGCGGAACTGCGCGGTAAGGCCGGGATCCGGCATCGCGAACCAGCCGCCCTGCACCCCCGGAAGCGACAGTGTGGCGGGCGGGATGTCCCACCGGGTCAGGCCGATGAACTGCGTCGTTGAACGGTCGATGCCGTTATCCACCAGCATCTGGCTGAGCAGCGGCAGCGCGCCCGCAGTGTCGGCGGTCAGGAACAGTGCCGTAGCCCCCGAGCTCTTCGCCGCGCTGACGATGGCCGGCGCAGCCTGCACGATGCCGTTCTGCGAAAACTCGTAGGACGTGACGCCGACAACCTTTCCGCCGGCCGCCGCGACCCCGCGTTCGATCGCGGCCTTGCCAACCTCTCCCGCGACATTGCGGTCGTGGACGATCAGGACACTGGATTTGCCGTTGCGCACCGCATAGCCGGCAAGCCGACGTGCGGTCACGTCGAAGGTCTGACCCAGGACAAAGACGTTGCCGCCCGCAATGGCCGCGTTGTTCGAGAAGGCAAGCACGTTGACGCCGGTGCTGGCGACCGCAACGCCCGCCGCGTTGGCTTCCTCGGAGTAGAACGGCCCAAGGATGACCTGGGCGCCTTCGTCAACCGCCTGCTTGGCCAGGGCCGAGGCCTTCGACGGGCTGCCCCCGGTGCGATAGACGCGCAGGTCGACATTGACCCCCGACAGGTCCGCCATCGCCAGTCGCGCCGCGTTCTCGAGGTTCGAGCCGAAGAGTTCGTCCTGCGACTGGCCCGACCCCGAGGGCACCAGAAGTGCCACCTGCACCGATCGGCCGCCCGGAGGAGGTGTGCCGGGACCGGTCGCCGGAACGCAGGCGGAAAGGACGACGGCGCCAAGGCCAAGAAGCATCTGACCCAGCGACTTGCGGGCCCGGCGAATAACGGACAACATGATACTTCCTCACTGTTGCAGTTCGACTGCGATTGCGAGCCAACGTAAAGGGTTCGATGCGGGAAGTAAACTTGTGAGGCCGGCCTCCGATACCCCTGATTCTCCGGCAAATCCCGGCCTGCGCGCCATTCCGCCGGGGCTGCACATCGTGTCGACGCCGATCGGCGCGGCGCGCGACATCACTCTGCACGCACTGGATGTCCTGGCTGGGGCGGATGTGCTGGTTGCCGAGGATACCCGGACGCTGAAGCATCTGCTGGAGATCCACGGCATTGCCGTGGCCGGACGGCCGCTGATCGCCTACCACGACCATTCCGGCGAGGGTCAGATGCAGCGCCTCCTTGCCCTTCTGGCCGAGGGCAGGAGCCTTGCCTATGCCTCGGAGGCCGGGACGCCGCTGATCTCGGATCCCGGCTTCGAACTGGCGCGGGCGGTCGCAGAGGCCGGGCTGCCCCTGACCGCCGCCCCCGGCCCCTGCGCGGCGATCTGCGCACTCACGCTATCGGGCCTGCCTTCCGACCGCTTCCTCTTCGCCGGCTTTGCCCCATCCGCACAGGCAGCGAGGCGGTCGGTCCTGGCCGAACTGGCGGGCGTGCAGGCCACGTTGATCCTGTACGAGAGCCCCAAGCGGCTGGCGGACCTGCTGGCGGACCTGGTCACGGTCTGCGGTCCAACCCGCCGGGCAGTGGTCTGCCGCGAACTCACCAAGCGTTACGAAGAGGTGCTGCGCGGGCCGCTGGCAGATCTTGCAGCCGAGGTCGCGGGCCGGCAGGTAAAAGGCGAGATCGTCGTGCTGGTGGATCGCGCCCCGCCTGCGACAGCAACCGAGGAAAGCATCGCAGCGGCGCTGGACGACGCCTTGCAGAGCATGTCCGTTAAGGATGCAGCAACATTTGTGTCGCAGACTCTGGGCGTGTCGCGCAAGATCGCGTACCGGATCGCCCTCGACCGCAGCAAGGACTGATTGCATGCCGTTCGACTTCGTTGCAACTCCCGTCCGCCGGGCGCGCTCGGCCCGTGGTCTGGCCAATTATCATGCCGGCCATGCTGCTGAAGCCGCGGTTGCACGGCTGTATGAAGACCGCGGAACGGCGATCTGCGCGCGGAACTGGCGCGGTCGCGGCGGTGAGATCGACCTGATCGGCCGCGATGGGGATGTGGTGGTCTTTGTCGAGGTGAAGCAAAGTGGTACGCATGACCTTGCCGCCTCGCACCTGTCCCGGGCCCAGATCGGCCGCATCTTCGCGACGGTTGACGAATTTCTCGCCGGCGAGCCCAAGGGCCTGTTGACCGACGTCCGCATCGACCTTGCGCTCGTCGACCGCCTGGGCCGGATCGAGGTTGTGGAGAACGCCTTCGCCGGCTGAATTGCATCTTCCGCCGGCATCGGTCATCACTCGGCTGCACAGGACGGAGTGAACCGATGCGCCTCAAGGTTGCCTTGCAGATGGACCCGATCGGGTCGGTCAACATCAATGCCGATTCCACCTTCCGCATCGCGCTCGAGGCCCAGGCCCGGGGACATTCGCTGTTCTTCTACACGCCCGACCGCCTGGCCTATGTCGAGGGCCGGGTCCTGGCGCGCGGCTGGCCGATCGAGGTGCGGCGCGAGATCGGCAACCATGTGACCTATGGCGAGGAAACCGAGGTCGATCTGGGGGAGGTCGATGTGGTCTGGTTGCGGCAGGATCCGCCCTTCGACATGGGCTACATCACCACCACGCACCTGCTGGAAATGATCCACCCGAAGACGCTGGTGGTGAACGACCCGTTCTGGGTGCGCAATTCGCCCGAGAAGCTCCTCGTGCTGCGTTTCCCGGAGCTGACCCCGCCCACCGCCATCGCCCGCGACCTGGGCACCATCCGCGCCTTCAAGGCCCGGCACGGCGACATCATCCTCAAGCCGCTTTACGGCAACGGCGGCGCGGGCGTCTTCCGGCTGGATCCGAACGACCGCAACCTGACCTCGCTGCACGAGCTGTTCATGGGCATCAACCGCGAGCCGCTGATCGTGCAGAAGTTCCTGCCCGCGGTCGAAAGGGGCGACAAGCGGGTGATCCTCGTCGATGGCGAGCCGGTGGGCGCGATCAACCGCGTGCCGCAGGCGGGCGAGACCCGGTCGAACATGCATGCCGGCGGGCGGCCCGAGAAGGTGGGCCTGACCGAGCGCGACCTGGAAATCTGCCGCGCCATCGGCCCCGTGTTGCGCGAGAAGGGCCAGATCTTCGTCGGCATCGACGTGATCGGCGACTGGCTGACCGAGATCAACGTGACCTCTCCCACCGGCATCCAGGAGCTGGAGCGTTTCGACGGCACCAACGCCGCCCGTCGCATCTGGGAAGTGATCGAGGCGAAGCGCGCCTAGGCCAGTCCGCTGTCGGGATAGGTGCTGACCACGCGCCACACGAGGTCCTTCATCCAGTCCTGCTGCGCGGCCGAGGGCCAGCCGGGTTCGCCCCGCAGCCCCGGGATCTCGCGCGGGTCGCGGCCGTACATCACCGCATAATGCGCCAGCGCGATCAGGAAGGCGCCCTTGGCATTGACGTGGATGTCGTCCTCGAACAGCTCCTGCATCCTCGACAGGCCGGGGGCCGTCCCGGCATCGATGGCATCATAGACCGCCGCCATGATCTTCGGCCCGGGGATGACCCGCATCCGCGGACTGCCCTTGGGGCGGTTGGCGTTCACGAAATCGGCGATGGACTGCCATGCCGTCATCTCGACATCCAGCCGCTTGCGGAAGGGGATCTTCTGGTCCTCGGTCGTGTCCCATTCGCTGGGCTTGCCGCTGTCGAGGCTGATCCACGAGGCGTAATAGACCGTTTCGGCCCCTTTGCCTCCGCGCCCGTTCTTCCACGCGTGTTCGAACCATGTCAGCGCAATCTTGTCGGCGTTGTGCCATTGCAGGGTGGCGCGCACCTGCACCCGCTCGGTCAGGACCAGAAGGTCGTATTTCGCGATGTCCCGTCGCGCGTCCACCGGCAGGTTCAGGTCGTTCTCCCAGCGGTGTTCGGCCGGGCTGCCGGGGATCGTGGACAAGTCGATCTTCATGCCAAGCGACTGCTGCCCACCCGCTGCCCTGACCAGGATCTCCAGCGGATGCGGGATCGGGTCGGTCAGGCTGTGCCCCGACATGACCACACGCAGGTTGAAGGGTCTTTGGGCCGGCCCGGCCCTCAGGGCCCGGGGGGCAACGACCGGCAGGACGGCAAGACCGGCAAGAAGCGTCCGACGATTCGGGCAATGCGGCATGACAATGACCTTTCACAAGCGGCGATGCCGTCAGCCTACAGGTCGCAGATCACACTGCAAAGACCCGTATCCGTGAGCGCGGGCATCGTAACGGGGCTTCTACGACCATGGGGTGTTTGGTCTTTGCCGGCACTCCCGTTAGACTTGGTCTTCACCAAGGAGGCCCGATGCGCTGGATCCTGATGCTCAGCCTGTCCTGCATGCCGGCTCTTGCCGAGCCGGAGGACAGCTTCGGCACGCTCAACCCCGAGGAAATGACGATCGCCCGGATCCTCGACGATGTCGCGCACGGAGAAACCGGCATGATGACGTGTGCGGCCGGCTACGGTATCACCAAGAAAGGTGACCATGACCGCGCCCGCGCCGTGTTCGAAGCCTGCGCCGCCGATGGCTGGACCGGCGCCATGACCTGGATGGCGCAACTGGACGACAATGGGCTTGGCGCGCCGGACGAAGACCCGGAGCGCGCCGCGCAATGGGACCGGATGGCCGCAGAGGCGGGCGATCCGGTCGGCATGTTCAACTACGGGCTCGACCTCATGCGGGGTCGGGGCGTCGCGGTGGACGAGCCTGCCGGTCGCGCAATGGTGGACCAGGCCGCGGCAGCAGGCCTGCCGGTGGCGCAGAGATTGCAGGCGTCTGGATACGACCTCGACGAGGTGACGCCGGACGCCGACAACTGGAAATACGACAAGCGTCTGTACTGAACCCCCAACGAAGGTCGCATAGGCCACCGAGCGGAATGACTGCTAATCTGTTGCAACAAACTGGAGGAGGACCCCCGATGCGCTGGACGAAACCGAAGGCCGTGGAAGTGCGCTGCGGCATGGAAATCAACATGTACGGCCCTGCCGAGGATGACGGCCGCACGCTGGTCTGAGCCGAAGGCCAAGTCATGCTTCTGACGGTGCTCGGGGCCGCCGCTGGCGGCGGGGTGCCGCAATGGAACTGCGCATGCCGGAATTGCGAGCTGGCCCGCGCGGGAACCCTGCCACGGATGACGCAATCGTCCGTGGCAGTTTCATTGGACGGCACCGACTGGGTGGTGCTGAATGCGTCGCCCGACATTCGCGTCCAGCTTGCGGCAGGCCGCTTTGCCCCGCCGGGATTGCGCGGCAGTCCGGTCAAGGCGGTGGTGGTGACGAATGCCGATGTCGATCACATCGCCGGGCTGCTGTCCCTGCGCGAAGGCACCGGCTTCGACCTTTGGGCCAGTGCCGAGACGCAAGGGGTTCTGGCGGAAAATCCGGTGTTCGGGGTGCTGTCCGACGTCGTTGTCCGGCGAACGATGACGCTGGATGAGGGCTTCACGCCACTTCCTGGTCTGACCGTCACGCCCTTCGCGGTTCCCGGCAAGGTCGCCCTGTATCTCGAGC
>JBKBJC010000057.1:0-13288 GCA_046294075.1 Tabrizicola sp.
GATCCTTCTGTCCACCGCCGCCTCGGTGCTGACGGTGACGGCGGTGATCGCGCTCCTCAGCCAGGGAGGCTACATATGAAGACCATCTCGGAAAACCGGGCCTTCGGCGGGGTTCAGGGCGTCTACAGCCATCCTTCGCTGGCCTGCGCCTGCGACATGACCTTTGGCCTCTTCCTGCCCGCCCAGGCCGAGGACGGGCCGGTGCCGCTCCTGTGGTTCCTCTCGGGTCTGACCTGCACGCACGAGAACGCGATGATCAAGGCCGGCGCGCAGCGCTGGGCGGCAGAGGCAGGCATCGCGCTGATCTTCCCCGACACCTCGCCGCGCGGCGCTGGTGTTGCCGACGATGCAGATTTCGCGCTGGGGCAGGGGGCGGGCTTCTACGTCAACGCGACCCAGGCACCTTGGGCGCCGCATTTCAGGATGTGGGACTATGTGACCGAGGAACTGCCGCGCCTTCTGTTCAACGCTTTCCCGCTTGCCGAGGAAGCGCAGGCCATCACCGGCCATTCCATGGGCGGCCATGGCGCGCTGACCATCGCGATGAGCTTTCCGGGCCGCTTCCGCTCGGTCTCGGCCTTCGCGCCGATCTGCAACCCCACAGCGAGCGATTGGGGCCGTCCGCAACTTTCCGCCTATCTCGGCCCGGACGAGTCGTCCTGGGCGGCGCATGACGCCACCCTGCTGATGCGGCGCCGGGGGTTCGACGGGCCGATTCTGGTGGACCAGGGAACCTCCGACCAGTTCCTCGACAAGCTCCGCCCCGAGGCGCTGGCCGAAGCAATGGCCGTCGCGCGTCAGGGGGGGACATTCCGGATGCAGAAGGGCTATGACCACAGCTATTTCTTCGTATCGACCTTCATGGAGGACCACCTGTCCTTCCACGCCCAGGCTTTCCTGGGTTAGCGCGCTTTTCCTTTCGCTGTCGCTGGCGCTGGCGCTTGACGCGCCGGTCGCGGCTGGCCCTGCCGAAAGCGTGCTTTCTGCTGTGAACGCGGCCCGGGCCAAGGCCGGCTGCGGACCGCTGCGGGTCAATCCGAAGCTGATGGCGGCAGCCCGGTCACATGCCCGCGCCATGGCGGAACAGAACTTCTTCGGCCATTCCGGCAAGGACGGCAGCCGCTTTTCCAGCCGGATCAGGCAGCAGGGCTACGCGTATCGCACGGCGGCCGAGAACATCGCAGCCGGGCAGAAATCGGCGACCGAGGTGGTGCGCAGCTGGCTGAACAGCGCCGGACACCGCCGCAACATGCTGAACTGCGCCATGCGGGAAACCGGGATCGCTCTGGTCTACCAGCCGGATGACCGCCCCATCCGCGGCAACCGGACTGCGCTGCGCTATTACTGGGTCCAGGTTTTCGCCGCGCCCGGCTGAGCTGTCGCGCCTCCTCGACCGGCTTGTGCGGTGGCCGCGCTTGTGGTCAGGTGCGCGTAGCAGTCGGACTGGGGATATCGAATGAAGAATCTCGTTCTTGCCATCATGGTGGCGTCGCTGGCCATTCTGGGGTTCTACGCCTACCAGTCCAGCCAGCAGGTCGCCGCGCTACAGGTTGAGGTTCAGGCAAAGGAGGCAGCCCTCGTTGCCAAGGAAGCCGAGAAGGACGCGCTGGAAAAGCAGGTGACCGAGCTTCAGTCCCAGGTGGACAAGCTGGGCGCGGAGCTTGAAACCGCCGCCGCGGCAGCAGCAGCGGCCGCTGCGGCCTCTCCCGCACCGGCAGCCGCAGCTGCGGTCGAAGCTGGCACAGACGCGCCCGCAACCAATCCCTGAGGCGCGCCTGCCCGCGTCATGCAATGTCGCGGGCGGGACAGACGGAACCGGGGGCCGGGGCTTCTCTGCCGCAATGGCCCGCTCTCCTGCCCTGACCGGCATCCTTTTCGCCATCGGCGGCACGCTGATCTTCTCGGTCAACGATGTCTCGATCAAGTTCCTGTCGGGCGGCTATGCGCTGCACCAGGTGATCCTGATCCGCGCCATCGTCGCCATGGCCTTCATCCTGGCCGTGATCCACTGGTCCGACCGGGGCTGGTCGCAACTGGCCACCCGGCGACCGGCAACGCATCTGGCGCGAGTGGCCATCATCATGCTGTCGAACGTGACCTATTTCACCGGCCTGGCCGTCATGGACCTGGCCGATGCGGTGGCAGTGGCTTATGTCAGCCCGATCATCATCACGCTTCTGTCGATCCTGTTCCTGGGCGAAAAGGTCGGCCCCCGCCGCTGGGCCGCAGTGATCGTCGGCATGTTGGGCGTCCTCGTCATGCTGCGCCCCGGCGCGGGCGTGATCCAGCCCGCCGCGCTTCTGGTCCTGATCTCGGCGGTCCTCTACGCCTCGGGCAACCTGCTCGCCCGCCACATGGGCGGCACCGAAAGTGCGATGACCCTGTCCTTCTACGTCCAGTCGGGATTCGTGATCGTCAGCCTGGCGATGGGGCTCTGGGCCGGCGACGGCCATCTGGCCAGTAACGATGGCATCTGGGCCTTCCTGTTCCGTCCGTGGGTCTGGCCGCCGCCGGGGGACTGGCCGATCTTCCTGGCCACCGGACTGTCGGTCGGGATCGGCGGGATGATGGTGACGCAGGCCTACCGCACCAGCGAGGCCGGGCTGATCGCGCCCTTCGAATATGTCGGCATGCCGCTGGCGATCTTCTGGGGGCTTGTGGTCTTTGGCACCTTCCCCGACGCAGTGTCATGGCTGGGGATTGCACTGATCTGCGGCTCCGGCCTTTATGTGATCTGGCGGGAAACGGTGCGCAGACGGGAAAGCGATGCAGCCTGAGGCGGTGATCTTCGACATCGGCAACGTGCTGACCAGGTGGCAGCCCGAGGCCTTCTACGACCGGGTGATCGGCGAGGACCGCCGCAGGCGGCTGTTCGCCGAGGTGGACCTGCACCACATGAACGCCTTGGTCGACGACGGGGCGCTGTTCCGCGAGACGATCTACGACTGGGCCGAGCGTCACCCCGACTGGGCGCCCGAGGTGCGGATGTGGTATGACCGCTGGATCGAACTGGCCAGCCCCCGGATCGAAGGCTCCATCGCGCTCTTGCGCGCCTTGCGGGCCAAGGGCGTGCCGGTGTTCTGCCTGACCAATTTCGGCAGCTATTCCTACGAGGAAGCCCGCGACAAGCTGGATTTCCTGGGCGAGTTCGACCGCGAATATGTCTCGGGCCGGCTCAAGGTGTCCAAGCCCGATCCCCGCATCTACCAGGCGGTAGAGGACGACTGCGGCATCCGGCCCGACCGGCTGATCTTTGCCGACGACCGGGCCGAGAACATCACCGCCGCCGCCCGCCGCGGCTGGCGCACGCATCAGTTCGAAAGCTGGCAAGGCTGGGCTGCGCGGCTGGTGGCCGAGGGGCTTCTGACGCAGGAGGAGGCGGGGCTGTGACCGAGATCGTTCCGAGAGAGGCCGAGGCATATCTCACCTGGCCGGGGCTGCTCGCGGCCTTCGAGGCCGGCCACCGGATGCCACGGGCCGAGATCAGGGACATGTTCCTCTATCGCGGTCAGGATACGCTCCTGGACCGCGCGGCCTGGATCGACGGGCTGGGCGCGCTGGTCAAGGTGGCGACGATCTTCCCGGGCAACGCGGCGCGCAGCCTGCCCACCATCTTCGGGGCGGTGACGCTGTTCGACGACGTGACGGGCGATCTGTCCGCCATCGTGGATTTCCATCTGGTGACCAGATGGAAGACGGCTGGCGACAGCCTCCTGTCGGCCTCGCGCCTGGCGCGAAAGGACGCGCGCAACTTCCTGCTGGTCGGCGCCGGGGCAGTCGCGCGCAGCATGGTCGCGGCCTACTCCGCCATCTTCCCGGACGCCCGCTTCACAGTATGGAGCCGCAGCCGCGCCAGCGCCGAGGCAATGGGCCTGCCCGTGGCCGAGGATCTGGAGACGGCTGTGCGCAAGGCCGACGTGATCTGCACCGCCACCATGGCGACCGAACCCCTGATCCGGGGCGACTGGCTGCAACCCGGCCAGCACCTCGACCTGATCGGCGCCTACAAGCCCGGCATGCGCGAGGTGGACGACCGCGCGATGAGCCGCGCGCGCCTGTTCGTGGACAGCCGCGCCACCACGATCCACCACATCGGCGAGCTGCTGGACCCGATCGCCTCGGGGGCAATCACCGAAGCCGATGTCATCGCCGATTTCTACGACGACCCGGCCCTGTTCGCGCGGAGGTCGGATGACGAGATCACCATCGCCAAGAACGGCGGCGGCGCGCATCTGGACCTGATGACCGCGATGTATGTTGCAGATCGCTGGCGCCACCGCGCGGCGTGACCCTGGCGATTTCCGGGAAAATGGTCGGAGCGAGAGGATTCGAACCTCCGACCCCCTGCTCCCGAAGCAGGTGCGCTACCAGACTGCGCTACGCTCCGACCGATGCGGGGGGGTTATCCCGTCCGCCGCGCTTTGGCAAGAGGCCTCACGCCTGATCGCTGCCCCTTTCCAGCCGCTTGAACCAGGTCGAGATCCGCGGCAGCGTGCCGATCTCCCAGCGCGAGCGGTTTTCCAGCACGGGGCGGTTCTGGCTGACCTCGGGCGTGCCCTCGCGGAGCACGATGTAGATGCCCGAGGCGATGATGACGGCCGAGCCGATGCCGGTGTAGAGGTCGATGGATTCATTGAAGAACAGCCAGCCATACAGCGCCGCCCAGATGATCTGGGAATACTGCATCGGGGCCACGATGACGGCGGCGGCGACGCGGTAGGCGGCGATGCTGGCCAGCGCGCCAAAGGTGCCAAGCAGCGCCATGACCGCGGTCAGGCCCAGGTCGGTCACCGGCATCGGGCGGTAGACGAAGGGCATCAGCGCCCCGGTGGCGATGAAGGTCAGCACCATCGGGTAAAGCATCAGCACGACCGACCGTTCGTCGCGCCCGATCTTGCGCACGATGACCGAAGAGAGCGACCCCGTGGTCGCCGCCCCGAGTGCCGCCAGATGCCCCAGCGAGAACCCGTCGCCGCTGCCCGGCCGCAACACGATGATGACGCCGATGAGGCCCACGATGACCGCGATGCCCCGGCGCAGGCCGACCTTCTCGCCCAGCATCGGGATCGCCATCAGCGTGATGAGCAGCGGCATCGCGAAAAAGATCGCATAGCAGGTCGCCATCGGCAGGACCGAGAAGGCGTAGAACCCCATCGCCCCCGTCACCACCGCACTGACGGTGCGGATCGCCGTCCACCACGGGTGCCGCGGGATCAGCGTGCCGTCGCGCCGGTCGCTGAGAAGGAGGATCGTGATGAGCGGAAAGCCCATCAGCCCGGCGAAGAACATGGTCTGGAAGGAGGAATAATGCCCGCCCAGATACTTCACCACGACATCATGGGTGGCGTAGAAGGCGAAGGCAGCCAGCGACAGGGCCGCACCCTTCAGATTGTCGGTCATTGCCGGATCTTCCGTTGCTGCCCGCTGACCGGGACAGTTCGCGCATGCAGGTCTTTTCGCAGATACCGCCGGCAGCCTCAAGCCCGCGCGACTTGCCATGGGGACGGGCTTGGGTCACCCTCCGGGCATGACCGGGGGCATCCTTGGATTTCTGGGCGGCATCGGTCTCTTCCTGTTCGGGATGGAGACGATGACCGCGGCCTTGCGCGTCCTGGCCGGCGAGGGGCTTCGGCGCTGGCTTCTGCGAATGACCCGCACGCCCCTGCGGGGGGCGATCAGCGGCGCCGCGATCACCGCGATGGTCCAGTCCTCGACGGCGGTGACCATCATGGCGATCGGTTTCGTCGGGGCCGGGCTGCTCAGTTTCGGCCAGTCGCTCGGGGTGCTCTTCGGCGCAAATGTCGGGACCACCGTGACGGGCTGGATCGTGGCCATGGTCGGCTTCAAGCTGAAGCTTGGCACCCTGGCCCTGCCGCTGCTGTTCCTCGCCGCAGTGGGCGGCATCTTCGGCGAAGGGCGGCTGGCGCGCTGGTGCCGGATGCTGGCGGGGCTGTCGCTTCTGTTCATCGGGCTGGACCTGATGCAATCCTCGGTGGCCGGGATGGAAGGGTTGATCACGCCGGACCGTCTGCCGGGCGAGGGCTGGACCGGGCGTTTTCTCATGGTCCTGCTCGGTCTCGGGCTGGCGGCGATCATGCACAGCTCCTCTGCCGGGGTGGCCATGGCGCTGGTCTTTCTCGGCACGGGCACGATCAGTTTCCAGCAGGCGGCGGCAGCCGTGATCGGGATGGACCTGGGCACGACGCTGACCGGGATCATGGCCTCGGCGGGTGGCGGGGTCGAGATGCGGAGGACTGCGCTTGCCAATCTCCTGTTCAACCTCGGCACGGTCGCGCTGGCCTTTCCGGTGCTCGACCTGTTGGCGCCGGTCCTGCATGCATCCTTCCTCGGGCAGGACGACCAGACCGCGCTTGTCCTGTTCCACTCGCTGTTCAACCTGGTCGGCGCGCTGGTCTTCCTGCCGCTGACATCGCGCTTTGCTGCGCTGGTGGAGCGCCTTGTGCCAGAGCGCCCGGTCACGCTGGCGGCCGCTCTGGAGCCCGGTCTGCTGTCGGATCCGGGGACCGCGCTTGATGCAGCGCTCCGAACGGCCGAGGCGATGGCCATGGCTGCGGGGCTGGCCCTTTCCGGAGCCCTCGCCCCGCGTGACCGCCGGGATCTGAGGCCCCTTGCCGCCCTGCCGGGCCAGCTGGATCCGGCGCTGCGGCGGCTGGAAATCTGGCTGTCCGGGCTGCGTATTCCGCCGGACCGGCCGGAAGAGCTTGCCCGGATGTCCGCCCTGATGCACCTGACCGACCACCTGGCGCGGTTGTCCGCGCGGGCCCGCGAGGCCGACCGGATCGCGCACCTGGCCGACAGTCCCCGGCTTGCGCGCCCCGCGAGGGCTGTGGCGGCGTCCTTGCGCAAACGCCCGCGACCCGGCCAGGCGCGGCGGCTGTTGGAACGGGTGCAAGGCTTTGCCCGCCAGCACCGGCGCGGCGCGCTGCTCAGGGAACATGCCGGATTGATCGACCTCTCGGACGTATTCCGAGAGACGGACGCGCTGCGCTGGCTGGACCGGGTGGCAGACCACTCCGAACGGATCTCGCATTACCGGGACCTGGCGGAGGGGCCGACCCGGTAACACCTGCCGAGCGCAGGAGGTCCTCGAGAGGGACGTCCGGGCCTAGAGGCTCGCGTCCAGCGCCGCGACGATGGCATCGCCCATCTGGGCCGTCGAGACCGGCATGCCGCCCTCGGGGCCCATCAGGTCGGCGGTGCGGACACCGTCTGCCAGCACCTTCTCCACCGCCTTCTCGACCCGCGTCGCCTCGTCGCCCAGATCGAAGCTGTAGCGCAGCGCCATCGCGAAGGACAGGATGCAGGCGATCGGGTTGGCCTTGCCCTGGCCCGCGATGTCGGGCGCGCTGCCGTGCACGGGTTCATACAGCGCCTTCGGGCGACCGTTCGCCATCGGAGCGCCCAGCGACGCCGAAGGCAGCATCCCCAGGGACCCGGTCAGCATTGCGGCGCAGTCCGACAGCACGTCGCCGAACAGGTTGTCGGTCACGATCACGTCGAACTGCTTGGGCCAGCGCACCAGCTGCATGGCGCCGTTGTCGGCATACATGTGGCTCAACTCCACGTCCGGATAGTCGCGGTCGTGCACCTCCTGCACCACCTCGCGCCAGAGGATCCCGGATTCCATCACGTTGGCCTTCTCCATCGAGCAGACCTTGTTGCGCCGCTTGCGGGCCAGTTCGAAGGCAGACTTCGCCACGCGGGCAATCTCGCTTTCGGTGTAACGCTGGGTGTTGATACCCACCCGTTCATTGCCTTCCCTGAAGATGCCCCGCGGCTCGCCGAAATAGACCCCGCTGGTCAGTTCGCGCACGATCATGATGTCCAGACCGGCGACGACCTCGCGCTTGAGGCTGGAGAAGTCGGCCAGCGCGTCAAAGCACTGCGCCGGACGCAGGTTGGAAAACAGGTCCATCTCCTTGCGCAGGCGCAGAAGGCCGCGCTCGGGCTTCACGGAAAAGTCGAGCGCGTCGTATTTCGGCCCGCCCACGGCCCCCAGCAGCACCGCATCCACTTCCTGCGCCTTGGCCATCGTGGCGTCGGTCAGGGGCGTTCCATGCGCTTCATAGGCGCAGCCGCCGACAAGGTCCTCCGACACATCGAAGTGGACGCCGCGTTTGGCGCCCATCCAGCCGATGATCTTCTTCACTTCAGCCATGACTTCGGGGCCGATGCCGTCGCCGGCGAGGATCAGAAGGGACGGGTTCGCCATGGGATGCTCCGCTGTATTGGGTCGCGGCTGGCCTAGCCCTTCGGACGGCAAGTTTCAAGCGGCGAAGCCCGCCGCCAGCGCGTCCCAGACCCGCCGCAGGCGCGGCGACTGGCGCAGGCGGGGCGCAGCGGTCAGCCAGACGGGAAGCGCGGGCAGGTCGGCGATCAGGTCGATGCGCTCCAGCGCGGGGTCGGGGTCACCCACCGCCCGCAGGATGCCGCCCAGCCCGCAGCCGGCGCGGACCAGCTCGACATAGGTCAGCGGATCGTCGCAGCGGACCGGGAAGAACCCGCGCGAGACCTCGATCCCCAGTGCCCGCATGACCCGGATGATCTGGTCCATCCGGTCCTGCCCGATGAAGTCGTAGCCCATCAGGTCGTCGGTGCTGGCCGGACGGCCTCGGCGGTCGAGGTAGGACCTCGCCGCGTAAAGACCCAGCGGCAGCGCGCCGATCTGCCGGGCCACGAGGTCGGGTTGCGTCGGCCGATACATGCGCAGCGCGATGTCGGCCTCGCCGAACAAGAGGTTCTCGGTGGTGTCGGACGGAACCAGGTCGATCTGGATGCCCGGCTCCTCGGCGCGCAGCCGGGCCAGGATCGGCGGCAGGATGCTGTGCGACACGACCCGGCTGGCAGTGATCCGCACCGTTCCCGCAAGCCCCTCGGCCCGGCCACGCGCGGTCAGCGCCAGTTCCGCGGCGGCGGCCTGCATGGCGCGCGCGGCGGGCAAGAGCGCCTGCCCGGCCTCGGTCAGCGTCAGGCCCAGGGCGGTGCGGGTGAAGACGGCGACCCCAAGCGCGGCCTCGATCGCGTGGATGTGGCGTCCGAGTGTCGGCTGGCTGATCCCCGTCGCCCGCGCGGCTGCCGACAGCGAGCCGGCTTCGGCGACGGCCAGGAAAGAGCGGATCAGGGACCAGTCGGGCATGTCCATGCGATATTGAATATCCATTGATCGTTCTCATGCAATTTCTTTTTGGTCCGCCTGCCGTCATATCGACGGCGAAAGGAGATCGGAATGATGCGGACAGCACTGGTTCTGGGCGCTTCGGGCGCATTCGGCGGGCAGGTGGCGCTTGCCCTTCAGACGGCGGGCTGGACGGTCCGCCGCTACACGCGCGGCACCGACATGGCCGTTGCGGCACGCGGTGCCGAGTTGATCGTGAACGGGCTTAACCCGCCTGCCTATCACGCCTGGGACCGGCTGATCCCCGAGATCACCACCTCGGTTCTCGCGGCCGGGCGGGCCTCGGGTGCGACGCTGCTGGTGCCCGGAAACGTTTATCCCTACGGGGTGGAACCCGGCCCGTGGGGCCCCGACACGCCGCACCGCCCCGTCGCCCGCAAGGGCCGGATCCGGGCCGAGATGGAGGCGCGCTATCGTGATGCGGCGGGGCGAGGGCAGCGCACGATCCTGTTGCGTGGCGGGGATTTCCTGCTGCCCGAGGCGCCGCAGATGGTGATGAACCGGGTGATCCTGGGCGAGGTGGCGAAGGGCAGGGTCACGGCGCTGGGCGACCCGGAGGCGCTGCATGCCTATGCCTTCCTGCCCGACATGGCCCGCGCTGCGGTGTCCGTGGTGGAGCTCGGTCAGGCGCTGCCGGCCTATGCCGACATCCCCTTCGCCGGCCATGCCTTCACCGTTTCCGACCTCGCGGCACGGATTTCCCGCCTTTCCGGCTGCCCGATGCGCATCAAGCGTTTCCCGCGCTGGATCTTCTCCCTGGCGAGTCCCTTCTGGGAACTGGCACGCGAACTGCGCGAGATGCTTTACCTTTTCGACCTTCCCCACCAGCTCGATTCCGCGCCGCTGCGCCATTGGCTGCCGGACTGGCAGGACACGGCCCTGGACGAGGTGATCGCCCGTCACCTTCTCGCCAGGGGGATCAGGGCAGGGTGACGTCGACCCAGACCGGGAAATGGCGCGAAGCGGCTTGCAGGTCGGGCCACAGGGGATCGTCCGGCGCGGGCCCCAGCACCCCGGCCCCCGTCACCGCCAGCGCGGAGGACGGCAGGACATAGTCCAGCCTCAGGCCACCGAGATCGTCGTAAAGCACGGTGTCCAGTGCCGGGTCGCCCCGGTGGGCGGGCTCGATCCGGCCATGGCTGCCCATCGGCAACGGGTCCGTCAGGCCCGGATGGGCCAGGAGCCCCCCGATCCCCTCGCGCCGGCCATCGCCGTCGGCCGGGTCGAGGTTGCCGTCGCCCAGAAGGACGAAGGGCGCATCGGGCGGGGCCATCGGCAGCGCCCCGTCCAGGAACAGCCGCCAGAATGTGGCCTCGTCGTGATTGCGCCGGCCGTTGCGGTCCTCAGGCCCGTCGAAGACCGGCGGCGTCGCGTGCCAGGCCAGAAGGTGCAGCGGCCCGTGTTCGGTCATGACCGGCACGTCCCAGAACCCCGTGGTTGCCAGCCGCTGCACGGCGGCGAGATCTGGCGGATCGTCGGCCAGCGATCCCGGCAGATCGCGCCAGAGAAAGGCCGAGAAGTCGCGCGCGGCCGCGGGGTCGATCGGCAGGCGTGACAGGATCGCCATGCCACCCTGACCGGAGAACAGCCCATAGCCCTGAGCGTCGCGAGGATCGCCCGCCCGCCCGTTGCCGTCCACGTCGAACCCGGTCTGCGTGCCGGTGTTCGGACGGAAGGCGAAGCGGTGGGGATAGGGCGCCCCGGCCGCGGCCAGCCGCTCGGCCAGGAGACGCAGCGCCACCCCGCCCCTGTCGTAATCGACGTCCGTCAGCAGGACGACATCGGCGTCCAGCGCGGCCAGCACCCGGACCACCGCCGCGCTCTGCGGGTCCTGGCCATCGCTCAGTTCCTGCACCAGAAGGCCAGGGCCCTTCCGGCCAAGCCCGACATTCCAGGTTGCGATGCGCAGTGACTCGGCCATGACCGGACCGGCCATGACGGCCAGCAGGGCAATCAGCCAGCAGCGCAGCCTGCCGACCCTAGAGATCGTCGTCGTCCTCGTCGTCATCCTTTTCCAGCGTCGAGGGCTCGATCGCGCCAAGGACAGCCAGCTTGGCCGCACGCTTGATCCGGATCATGTCGGCGATCCGTGCCATCGCGACCGCGCGCATGATCAGCGCCGCCGGCATGTAGGCCCAGAGCGCCATGGTCCAGATCAGCGTCTGCGGCGAGGTCAGCGTCTCGGCCGGGATGCCCCGGGTCAGCACCGCGACCAGCGCCGGGATCACGAAGGGCAACAGGAAGCCCACGGCAAGGTTGGCATGCGAATCGCGCACCAGCCGGTCAACGACATCGCCGCCGGCGGTCGGCTCGAAGGTGGGCAGGTTGACCCAGACGTTGAACGCGCTCTTCGTCGAGGGCCAGCCGGCCAGCTTCAGCACGATGACGAACAGCGCCAGCGAGAACAGCGAGACGATATAGGCGGTGCCGGCCGAAATCTTGACCATCGCCACCTGGGTTGCGCTGGCGTCGTCGGCAAGCATGTAGCTGGCCAGGCGCACCGGGGAATAGGGAAAGTCCAGCGCCGAGCCGATGATCAGCCCGATGGCGTGGAACAGCCGGGTAACGGTCGTCGAGGCCTCCAGGTCGGCGACGATGGCCGAGAGGAAGACCACCACTGTCAGCATCATCAGATAGCGGATCCGGTTGTAGGGCGCGCCGTCACGGAACTCGATCAGGCTGGGATAGACGGCGTTGTATTCGAAGAACACCAGCGCCCCGGCGAACAATGCGACCAGCGCGACGATCTGCTTGGTGTCGGTGCCGATGCCTGGCAGGATCACCGAGGGCATGACGATCAGGATCATCACCAGGAAGGCGCGGACCCCGGCGGCTGTGGCGCGCGACAGGAGCAGCCGCACCCGGCTGTCCGGGCCCGCGACGCTGCCCAGCCGCACCCTGTTGCGCAATCCCTCGATCATTGCGGTTCCGCTTGCCACAATTCGGTCCAATTCTGCCCCGGTCTCTGCCGACTCGCTAAGGTTGATCCCCATCTAGCCCAAGCTTTGTGGCCATTTGAGGGTCAGTCCGTGTGCTTCTGCCGGAGTATTGCTGTTTTTCCGCACAATTCGGCGCGGCCCCGGCACAGCCGCCGGGACTCAGCTTTCCCGGAAGGCGCGGACGAAATAATCGGTGAAGGGCTTCACCAGATAGGCCAGCGGGGTGCGCCGGCCGGTCTGTAGGAACACCTCGACCGGCATCCCGGGCAAGAGGACGCGGTCGCCGAGTCGGGCCAGCTCGCCCTCGTCCAGTTGCAGTTCGGCGGTGTAATAGGTGGCCCCGGTCTGCGAATCCGTCAGCGCATCGGCCGAAACCAGCGTGACCCGGCCCTTCAGATGCGGCGTGTCGCGCGCCGAGAAGGCGGGAAAGACCAGTTCGGCCGCCTGCCCCACGGCGACCTCGTCGATATGGATCGGCGCGATGCGGGCGGTAATCACGAGGGGGCGGTCCTGGGGGATGACGTAGAGGACCGGATCGGCCGGGCGCAGGACGGCGCGCGGTGTCGTGACCTGCAGGCCAAGGACCACACCCGAGACCGGTGCCCGGATCTCCAGCCGGGCGATGCGCTCGGCCAGTGCCCGGCGACGTTCGGCCAGTTCCAGCGTCGTGGGGCCGATCTGGCGCAATTCCGCGGTGGCTTCCTCGCGGCGGCGGGTGGCCAGGCTGGAAATCTCGATCTCGATCTCGGTCACCTGGTCCTCGGTGCGCGCAAGCTCGGCGGCAAGTTCGCCAAGCTGGCCTTGCAGCCGCGCCTGTTCGCGTTGCAACGCCAGAACGGTGCCCGCCTGCGCCAGTCCCTTGTCGAGAAGGCTTTGCTGCGAGGCAAGCTCCTGTTCGATAAGGTCAAGCTGGGTGGCCAGCGCGGCCCGCTGCGCGGCGATTCCGTCGGATTGTGCGCGGATCTGGTCGATGCGTCGGGTCAGAAGGTCGCGCTGTTCGGCAAGCGTGGCCTTGCGGGCCTCGAACAGGCGCTTCTGTCCGTCAAGCTGGGCGGCGACTTCGGGCGAGGTGGCGGCGAGGGCCAGGATATCGTCGGGAAAATCCAGGGTGGCGGAGCCGTCGCGTTCCGCCGTCAGGCGGGCGGCGCGGCCG
>JBKBJC010000058.1:0-12860 GCA_046294075.1 Tabrizicola sp.
GATCTGCATTCCGGCAGGTATGGCGGCCTCGCGCAGAACCCCCTGCACCTGATGGCGCGCCTGCTGGCGGGTCTGCACGACGCGCAGGGCCGCGTGATGGTCCCGGGCTTCTATGACGACGTGGACGACCTGCCGGACACCCTGCGCCAGCAATGGCAGGCGCTGCGCTTCGACCATGCGGGGTATCTGGGCGACGTGGGCCTTTCGGTCCCGGCGGGCGAACAGGACCGCACGCCGCTGGAGCGCATCTGGTCGCGCCCGACCGCCGAGGTGAACGGCATGTGGGGCGGCTACACCGGAGCGGGGTTCAAGACCGTCCTGCCCGCCGAGGCCCATGCCAAGGTCTCGTTCCGCCTCGTCTCGCGCCAGGACCCCGAAAGGATCATCGCCGCCTTCAAGGCCTGGGCCGAGGCGCAGATGCCCGAAGATTGCGAGATCATCTGGCACGGCGGCAGCGACGGCGCGCCCGCCAGCGTGATGGAAATCTCCGATCCCGCCTTCGAGGCCGCACGCCAGGCCCTGACCGAGGAATGGGGCCGTCCCGCCGCCTTTGTCGGCGAGGGCGGCTCGATTCCGGTGGCGGGCTACTTCAAGTCGATTCTCGGGATGGACGCCATGCTGATCGGCTTCGGCCGCGACGACGACCAGATCCACTCGCCGAACGAGAAGTATGACCTCGAAAGCTTCCACAAGGGCATCAGGTCCTGGGCACGCATCCTGGCGCGCCTCGCGTGATTCCTGAGATCCGCGATGCAAGGCCCTCGGACGAAAGGGATTTCCTGCGCCTCTGGCAGGGTTTCTGCGGCGGCTACGGGATGAGCCTTCCGGCCGAGGTGACGGCCTTCACCTGGGCGCGCCTGATGGACCCGGCCAATCCCCTGACCGCGCGCCTTGCCTGCCTCGACGGCACCCCGCGGGGCTTTGCGATCCACCAGCACCACCCGTCCACCTGGGTCATGGGCGATGACGGCTATCTGGAGGACCTCTTCGTCGCGCCCGAAGCCCGCGGACAGGGGCTTGGCCGCGCCCTGATCGAGGACCTGATCGCCATCGCCCGCCGGAACGGCTGGCAACGGCTCTACTGGCTGACCGAGATCGGCAACGCGACGGCCCGCCGGCTTTACGACCGGTTCTGCGACAATGACGGACACATCCGCTATCGCATGACCTTGTAGGCCGGACGTCAGACCGGCGCCTACCCCCGCTGCATCGCCATCCGCAGCAGTTTTGCCCCGAGCAGCAGCCAGGGCGCGGCATGCATCACGAGGTCGAAGATGTCGACCGGCTTCACAAGGTCGCCCGCCACCAGCATCTTCAGCTTTTCCCAGATGTGCGGTTCGGGAACGAAGGGCGCGAGGCCAAGTGTCAGAGCAGCCAGGATCAGGATCGACAGGGGGATCTGGTCAAGGAAGGCCATCTTGGGGTCCGGTTCGGTGTGGCAGGGCCGACTGGCAGCCACACTAGACCCGGAGCCGCGCCAGCGCCAGCCACCAGGCACCTTCGATACTGTCGCAGGGGACCGGGTCCGCCAATTCGTCAATGGAAAAGGGAAAGACTGGCGCGGTGGACGGGGCTCGAACCCGCGACCCCCGGCGTGACAGGCCGGTACTCTAACCAACTGAGCTACCACCGCGCGCTGACGGGGCAGATAGTGGGTCCGGCGGAGAGCGTCAAGCGGGAAACGCGCGCGAGAGGTCGCCAGGCCTGGGTCTCCCCGCGTGTCATGGTGCGGTCGCAGGCATGCGGATCAGCGCCGATGTCGCACTGGCACCGAAGGCGCCGGTCAAGGCACTCTCCGACCCTTGCTCCCGACCCGGGACCCGCGCCGGACGCCTCGTCGGCGATGCTTAAGAAAGTCTTGACGCCCACGGACAACCCCTTGGCATCAAATGCTTTCCAGGAATTGTCCACCGTGGACACCCCTGGCCGTCACCGATGATGAGTGGGAAAGCTGGCGCGGTGGACGGGGCTCGAACCCGCGACCCCCGGCGTGACAGGCCGGTACTCTAACCAACTGAGCTACCACCGCGCGCTGACGGCGGGGGATAGACACTTCCCCCGGGGGCGTCAATGGGGGAAGCGCGGGTTTTTCTACCGGTCGGGGGCAGGAATGAACTCCGCGTCGTCGCCGGGGGGGAGGGAGAAGCGGCCGTGCTGCCAGTCGCCGGCCCGCCAGGCTTCCTTCGCGGCCTCGATCTTCCCACGACTGGAGGCGACGAAGTTCCACCAGATGAAGCGCGGCCCGTCCATCGTCGCGCCGCCCAGCAGCATCACCCGCGCGCCCTCGGGGCCGGCCTTGACCGAAACCCGGTCGCCGGGCCGGAAGACCAGCATCCGGCCGGCCTCGAACACCTGCCCGGCGCAAAGGACCTCGCCGGTCAGGATGTAGATCCCCCTGTCCTCGTGGTCGTCCGGCAGCGGGATCGCCGCGCCGGGGGCGAGGCGGGCGTCGGCGTAGAAGACCTCGGAGGGCATCCCGAGTCCCACCCTCTCGCCCCAGGCATGGCCGAGGATCAGCCGGACCTGCTTGCCCTCGCCCTCCAGCGCCGGCAGGTCGTCGCGGGGGACATGGGCGAAGGCGGCACCGTCCTCTTCGCGGTCCTTCGGCAGGGCGAGCCAGGTTTGCAGGCCGAACATCGAAAGGGGGGCCTTGCGGGCCTCCCCGTCGGTGCGTTCGGAATGGGTGATCCCCTGCCCCGCCAGCATCCAGTTTACCGACCCCGGCTCGATCCAGGCGTCGGTACCGAGGCTGTCGCGGTGATGCAGGCGACCCTTCAGAAGGTAGGTGACGGTCCCGAGCCCGATGTGCGGATGGGGGCGGACGTCGATGCCCTCCCCGGTCAGGAACTCGGCCGGGCCCATCTGGTCGAAGAAGATGAAGGGCCCCACCATCTGCCGCCGGGCCGAGGGAAGCGCGCGGCGGACCTCGAAGCCGCCAAGGTCGCGGGCTCGGGGGACAATCACGGTCTCGATCGCGTCAACCTGGGTGCCGATCGGGATCGAGGGGTCGAGCAGGGGGTTCCACATGGGCGTTCTCCTTCGCGGTCAAAGGTAGGACCGGGGGGCGGAATTTCAGCCCGATCAGCCCGCGCGGAAACTGTGCGGGGCTGAACAGCGCCCGATGTCCACAGTGGACAAACGCATGATCCCCTTTTTTAATCAATGATTTGCTCGTGGGCGTTAGGAGATTGTCAATCCTGTCCGCAAGGCCCCTCCCTGGGCTCCTCGGCAATTTCGTCACGCCTCGCCAGGGCAGCGCCACCAGAAGCCGAAGGCGCGGGAAGAGGCCTCAAGCGAGGCTTGAATTGCACATTCGGACAATATCGGATGGGACAAGAGAATCGCGAGGAGGCGGCGCATGACGGTCCGGACCGAATTTCCCGAGGCGATCATTGAAATAGAGGACATGGGCATCCCCCTGCCCGACGGCACCCGGCTATCGGCCCGGGTCTGGATGCCGCGGGACGCCTCCACGCGCCCGGTCCCTGCGGTGCTGGAATACATCCCCTACCGCAAGCGCGACGGCACCCTGCCCCGGGACGAACTGATGCACCCTTACGTCGCCGGACACGGCTATGCCTGCGTGCGGGTGGACATCCGCGGCAATGGCGACTCGGGCGGGTTGATGGCGGACGAATACTCGGCACAGGAGTTGCAGGACGCCTGCGATGTCATCGCCTGGCTGGCGCGCCAGCCCTGGTGTTCGGGCAGCGTCGGCATGATGGGCAAGAGCTGGGGCGGGTTCAACTGCCTGCAGACCGCCTTCCTGCAACCGGCGGCACTGAAGGCCGTCATCTCGGTCTATGCCACCACCGACCGCTTTGCAGACGACATCCATTTCAAGGGCGGCGCGCTTCTGGGGGAGAACTTCGGCTGGGGTAGCGTGATGCTGTCCTATTCCTCGCGCCCGCCCGATCCGCTCTTGCGCAACGACTGGCGGGAGGCATGGCTGGACCGGCTGCGCGCCGAACCGTTCCTTGCCCCGCTCTGGGCCGGGCATCAGGAGCGGGACGGCTACTGGAAGCATGGCTCGATCTGCGAGGACTGGGAGCGGATGACCCTGCCGATCCTGTCCGTCGGCGGCTGGAACGACAATTACATGAACACGGTCGGTCATCTCATGACGCATGCTCGCGGGCCGGTGCAGGGCATCATCGGCCCCTGGGTGCACCAGTATCCGCATACGGCAGTGCCGGGCCCGCGGATCGGGTTCCTGCAACTGGCGATCCGCTGGTGGGACCGTTGGCTGAAGGGGATCGACAACGGGGCCGAGCACGACCCGGCGCTGCGGGCCTGGGTGCTGCATTCCGCCCCGCCCGACGCCAGCGCCAAGCAGCGCCCCGGCCACTGGATCGCCGAGCCCGCCTGGCCGAGCCCGCGGGTGGAGCGGCGGGTGCTGCCGGTGTCGGACTCGGGGCTGGGGGTCGGCGGGCCTCTGGCGGCGCGGATCTGCACGCCGCAGCACCTGGGCCTGACGGCGGGCGAGTTCTTCCCGATGGGCCTGAATGCAGAGATGGCGGGCGACCAGCGGGCGGACGATGCGCTGTCGGTCTGTTTCGACGGTGCAGCCCTCGAGGCGCCGCTGGAGGTTCTGGGCGCGGCGCGGCTTGTGCTGCGGGTGGCATCTGACCGGCCGCGTGCGGTGCTGGTGGCGCGGCTTTGCGATGTGGCGCCCGACGGGGCCTCGACCCGGATCGCGCATGGCATCCTGAACCTCTGCCACCGGCACGATCCGGAACGGCCCGAGCCCATGCAGCCGGGTGTGGCCGAGGAGGTCACGCTGACGCTGGACCTGATGGGCTATCGGCTGGCCGCGGGGCACCGGCTGCGGCTGGCGCTGTCCACGACCTACTGGCCCTTCGTCTGGCCCTCGCCCGAGGCCGCGACCCTGACGGTGACCGGGGCAAGCCTGGATCTGCCGGTGCACCGGGGCAGCGGCCCGGAGTGGGAGCCGCCCGCGCCCGAGACCGCCGCGCCCTGGGCACACCGCGTGCTGCGGCCGGGCAAGACCGCGCGGCGGATCGAATCGGACCTGATCGCGGGCCGCCATGCCCTGATCGTCGAGGAGGACACGGGCGAAACCGAGAACCCGGCCCATGGTCTGGTGACGGGCGAGACCATGACCGAACGCTGGGACATCGGCGCAGATCCCCTGTCGGCCCGCGCCGAGATCGCCTGGGAACAGCGCCTGTCGCGCGGCGACTGGCGGGTCAGGACGCGCGCCGAAACGGTGATGACCGCCACGGCGTCGCATCTGCGCATGCAGGCCCGGCTGACCGCCTGGGAGGGTGAGACTGTCGCGTTCCAGCGCGACTGGGACGAGGAGGTGGAACGCAAGTTTGTCTGACCGCGTGTGCAGAAAACGTTTGGCGAAGCGCGGGCTTCGGGTTCTATTGATCGACAAGACAACAACGGATCCCCGACATGGGGACAGACAGGGAGACGACAATGAACGACAAGGCAAGGCAGCTTGACTGGATGGTTGCGCAGGCGAAGGCGGGCCGGATGACCCGGCGCGAATTCGTCGGGCGGACGACGGCGCTGGGTGTGTCGGCCGGGCTGGCCTCGGCGCTGTTCGGCAAGGCGGTGCAGGCTCAGGCCAAGAAGGGCGGCGTGCTGCGCGCCGGCATGCAGGGCGGGGAATCCACGAACAGCCTCGACCCGGCGCTGGCGGCCTCGGAAGTGCCCTTCGCGGTCAACATGACCTGGGGCGAGATGCTGGTGGATGTGGCCCCGGACGGGTCGATCGATCACCGGATCGCCGAGGAGATCAGCTCGAACGCCGACGCGACGGAGTGGAAATTCAAGATCCGCCAGGGAGTGGAATTCCACGACGGAAAGACGGTCACCGCCGAGGACGTGGTGGCCACACTGAAGCGGCACACGGACGAGAAGAGCCAGTCGGGTGCGCTGGGCATCGTGCAGGGCATTGCCGAGATGGTGGCCGAGGGCGACATGGTGACGCTGAAGCTTTCCTCGGGCAACGCCGACCTGCCCTATCTGATGGCGGACTATCACCTGGTGATCCAGCCGGGCGGCGGCATCGACAACCCGGCCGCAGGGATCGGCGCGGGCGCCTACAAGGTCACGGTGAACGAGCCCGGCGTGCGCCATGTGTTCGAGCGGCATGCGAACTACTGGGATGCGGCGAACGGGGCGCATGCCGACCAGGTCGAGATCATCGTCATCAACGACAACACGGCGCGGACGGCGGCGTTGCAGTCGGGCCAGGTCCACATGATGAACCGGGTCGATCCGAAGATCGTCGCGCTCTTGCAGGGTGCCCCGGGCATCACGATCGAGCATGCCCCGGGCCGGGGGCACTATGTCTTCATCATGCATGTGGACAAGCCTCCCTTCGACAACAACGACCTCAGGATGGCGCTGAAGCTTGCGATCAACCGGAAGGAGCAGGTGGAGAAGATTCTGGGCGGGCTCGGCTCGGTCGGGAACGACTTCCCGATCAACGCGGCCTATCCGCTGTTCGACGACACGATCCCGCAGCGCGAATACGATGCGGCGGCGGCGGCGGAGTATTACAGGAAGTCCGGCCATGACGGCAGCCCGATCGTGCTGCGCACGGCGCCGGGCGCCTTCCCCGGTGCAGTGGATGCGGCCAACCTCTTCGCGGCCAGCGCCAATGCCGCCGGGATTCCCTTGCAGGTGCAGCTGGAACCCGACGACGGCTACTGGTCGAACGTCTGGAACGTGCAGCCCTTCTGCGCCAGCTACTGGGGCGGACGTCCGGTGCAGGACCAGATGTATTCCACCGCCTATCTCTCGACCGCGGAATGGAACGACACCAAGTTCAGGAACGCCAAGTTCGACGAGCTGCTCGTGGCTGCCCGGGCCGAGCTGGATCAGGACAAGCGCAAGGCCATGTATTCGGAAATGGCCCATATCCTGCGGGACGAGGGCGGTCTGATCCTGCCGATGTTCAACGACTGGGTGGAGGCCCGGCGCGAGGAGGTGGGCGGATGGATCGCCGATCCGAATGGCGAGCTCATGAACGGCAAGGCGCTGATCAAGTGCTGGCTGGCCTGAGGCCCGGTCCGTGCATCCGATCCTGAAACTGGTGGTCCAGCGCATTGCGCTGGGCCTCCTGCTGCTTCTCGCTGTCTCTGCCGTGATCTTCCTGGGCGTCGAGGCGCTGCCGGGCGACACGGCGCAAGCGATCCTGGGCCAGTCGGCCACGCCGCAGGCGCTGGAGAACCTGCGTGAGAAGCTGGGGCTGAACGAGCCGCCTCTGACGCGCTACTTCGCCTGGCTGGGGGGTGTGCTGACCGGCGATCTGGGCAAGTCGCTGACCAATGGCGTCGATATCGCCCAGGCGATCGGCCAGCGGCTGGGCAACACGCTGTTCCTGGCCGGTTGCGCTGCCGTCATAGCGGTGCCGCTGGCGATCCTTCTGGGCCTGATCGCCGCGCGCCATGCCGGTCGCTGGCCGGACAAGCTGATCTCGGGGATCACGCTGACCACGATCAGCCTGCCCGAATTCGTCGCGGCATATTTCGTCATCTACCTCCTGACCCAGCTGATCCCGGTCTTCCAGCCTGTCGCCATGGTCTTTCCCGGCATGAGCTTCTGGGCCAAGCTGAACGCCGTCGCCCTGCCGGTGATCGTGCTGGTCCTCGTCGTCCTTGCCCACATGATGCGGATGACGCGGGCGGCGATCCTGAACGTCATGCAGTCGGCCTATATCGAGACCGCCGAACTCAAGGGCCTGTCACCGATGACCATTATCTGGCGTCATGCCTTCCCCAATGCCATCGCCCCCGTGGTCAGCGTGGTGATGCTGAACCTGGCCTATCTGGTCGTCGGCGTCGTCGTGGTCGAGGTCGTGTTCGGCTACAATGCCCTCGGGCAATACCTGGTCGATCATGTCACCAAGCGCGACCTGCCGGTGGTGCAGGCGGTGGGGCTGATCTTCGCGGCCGTCTACATCTTCCTGAACATGCTGGCCGACATCATCGGCATCCTTGCCAACCCGCGCCTGAGGCATCCGAAATGAGGATGCCCGTCTCCGCCCTCATCGGCCTTGTCCTGACCGGAACCTTCGTGTTCGTCGCGATCTTTGCCCAGTGGATCGCGCCCTATCCGATCTCGGACAGTTCCGGCGGCCAGTGGGAGGGCATGTCGGCCCGGCACTGGCTGGGCACCGACACCATCGGCCGCGACATCCTTTCGCGGCTGATCTACGGCGCGCAGATCACCATCTTCGTCGCGCTGGCCTCGTCGGTCCTGTCCTTCTCGCTGGGCGCCTTCCTCGGGTTCCTGGCAGCTGTCAAAGGCGGCTGGATCGACCAGCTTCTGTCGCGGCTGGTCGATCTGATGATGGCGATTCCGTCGCTGATCGTGGCGCTGGTCATGCTGTCGGTGCTGCCCTTGAACCTGACCGTGCTGATCCTGGTGATCGGAGTTCTGGACAGCACCCGCGTCTTCCGCCTGAGCCGCGCGGTGGCGGTAGACGTGACGGTTATGGACTATGTCGAGGCTGCGCGCCTGCGCGGCGAAAAAGGCGGCTGGATCATCTTCCGCGAGATCCTGCCCAATGCCCTGTCCCCCCTGGTCGCCGAGTTCGGCCTGCGCTTCATCTTCGCGGTCCTGTTCATCTCGACCCTTTCCTTCCTTGGCCTCGGCATCCAGCCACCGCTGGCGGACTGGGGCGGCATGGTGAAGGAGAACAAGGACGGGCTGATCTACGGCAAGTCGGCGGCCCTTTTGCCCGCAGCCGCGATCGCGGCTCTGGCGATCAGCGTGAACCTGGTCGCAGACTGGATCCTGACCCGGACCTCCAGCCTGAAGGGAGGGCGCGGTGGCTGATCCCCTGTTGCAGATCAAGGGCCTGGTGATCGAGGCGACCACATATCCCCCGGGAGAGCCGCCGAAGAACGTCACCCTGGTGCATGGCGTGGACCTGACGCTTCAGCCTGGCCGGGTTCTGGGCCTGATCGGCGAATCCGGGGCGGGCAAGTCTACCATCGGCCTTTCGGCAATGGCCTACGGGCGCGGCGGGGTGCGGTTGACCGGCGGCACGATCCATCTGAACGGGCGGGAGATCCGGCTGGCCAATGCGCGCGAGCTGCGCAGGCTGAGGGGCCGCGAGGTGACCTACGTCTCGCAATCGGCCGCCGCCAGCTTCAACCCCGCCAAGCCGATCATGGAGCAGGTGATCGAGACCTCGCTGAGCCACGGGCTGATGTCCAGGACCGAGGCCGAGGCGCGGGCGCGGGGCTTGTTCCGCAAGCTGGGCCTGCCGAACCCCGACACCATCGGCAACCGCTATCCTCATCAGGTCTCTGGCGGGCAGTTGCAGCGCTGCATGACGGCGATGGCGCTGTGTCCGAAGCCCGACCTGGTGATCTTCGACGAGCCCACGACGGCGCTGGACGTGACCACCCAGATCGACGTGCTGGCCGCGATCAAGGAGGCGATCCGCGATACCGGGGTGGCAGCACTTTACATCACGCATGACCTTGCCGTGGTGGCGCAGGTCGCCGACGAGATCATGGTCTTGCGCCATGGCCGGATGGTCGAACTGGGCGAAACCGGGCAGATCATCCACCACCCGGCGCAGGACTATACCCGTGCGCTGGTCTCGGTCCGGGGGCTGGATCATGCCGAAAAGCCCCCTGCCCCGCCGGTCTTGCAGGTGCACAACATCACCGCGCGCTATCGGGGCACGAATTTCGACGTGCTGAGGAACGTCTCGGTCGATCTGCCGGCCGGGCAGACGCTGGCGGTGGTGGGCGAGTCGGGCTCGGGGAAATCGACGCTGGCGCGGGCGATCACCGGGCTGTTGCCGCCGAGCCAGGGCCGGATCACCTTTGCCGGGCGCGAGTTGTCGGCCGATCTTGCGGGGCGGACGAAGGACGACCTGCGCGAAATCCAGATGATCTACCAGATGGCCGACACCGCGATGAACCCGCGCCAGACCGTGGGCACGATCATCGGCCGGCCACTGGAGTTCTACTTCGGCCTGAAGGGGGAGGAACGCGACCGCCGCGTGCAGGATCTGCTGGACCAGATCGAGATGGGCAAGGGATTTGCCGACCGCTATCCGGCGGAACTGTCGGGCGGCCAGAAACAGCGGGTCTGCATTGCGCGCGCGCTGGCGGCGAAGCCGAAGCTCATCATCTGCGACGAGGTGACAAGCGCGCTGGACCCGCTGGTGGCGGACGGGATCCTTAAGCTTCTCTTGGCCTTGCAGGCCGAGGCGGGGGTGGCTTACCTCTTCATCACGCATGACCTGGCGACGGTGAAGGCGATTTCCGACAAGATCGCGGTGATGTTCAAGGGCGCGGTGGTGCGCTACGGGCAGAAATCCGACGTGCTGACCCCGCCCTTCGACGACTACACCGATCTGTTGCTGTCCTCGGTCCCCGAGATGGAGCTGGGCTGGCTGGAACAGGTGATCGCGCACCGCAAGATGGAAAGCGCAGGAAATTGAACCGCCTCTGGTCGATGGACCGGTTCTCGCCTAGCGGGGGTCTGTCATCGACCGGACGCCGGAGGCACGCGAGGAGGCCCAGGCAGGAATGACCAGACTTCTGCTGATCATCATCGACGGGGTGCCCTGGCGCAACTGGCGGCGGCTGTTCGGCAATCTGGAAGGCTGGGTCGAACAGGGCGAGGCGCGCGTGCGAAAGATGCGCTCGGTGCTGCCGTCCACCTCGGCCTCGTGCTATGCCTCGATCCACACCGGCTTGCCGCCTCAGGTGCACCGGATCTGGGACAATGCCGATATCCGGCGGCTGGAGTTTCCCGATGTCTTCGGCGCGCTGACGCGGGCGGGCCGAAAGACCGGGGCGGTGACGCACAGCTACTGGTCGGAGTTCTTCAACCGAGCGCCTTTCGACGTGGTGCGCGACATCGAATATGACGAGCCCGAGGGCCCGATCACCCATGGCAGGTTCCACACCATGCATGGCTATGGGCATGCGAACCAGATGACGCCCTCGGACTACGACCTCTTCGGGACGCTGACGCGGCTCTGCGAGGTGAAGGGGATCGACTACGGCATCCTGCACAGCTGCACGCTGGACAGCATGGGGCACAGGTTCTTCCACGACTGCGCCGAAATGGACCATGCCTGCGGCCACCTCGATGCGGTGCTGGCGCCCTTCATCCATCGCTGGCGGCAGGCGGGATACGAGGTGATCGTGACCGCCGACCACGGCCAGGACGCGCGCGGCCATCATGGCGGGACGGGCGAGGAGCAGCGCGACTTTGCCTTCTACTATTTCGGCGCAAGCCCGCTGCCGCCCGAGGACCAGGTGCTGGACCAGCTGGCGCTGGCCCCTTCTATCCTGACGCGGATGGGGGTGCCGGTGCCGGCGACGATGACGGCCGCGCCCTTTCTCAGGGCCTGAGACAGGCGGCCGCGGTGGCTATTGCCCGGCATGGCCCAGCGTCCGACGCACTTCCGACGCGCAAACCCGATAGCTGGCGCGGCTGGCATGCGCATTGCCGGTCCCCGACGTCCCGGTCCGCGCTTCGGCAGCGGCCCTGCGCAGCGCGAGGCAGGTCTGGACCTTTTCGGTGTAATCGGCCCGCAGGGCCTCGCACTCGGCCGAAACCGAGCCACGGGTGCCGGTCAGGGGGCAGTTGTCCGGCACCCCGGCACTGGTCTGGGCAAGCAGGGGGGCAGCGCCCGCCGCGGACAATGCAAGCACTGATGCAATGAGGGTTTTCATCCCATTCTCCGGTCAAATGGTTCTGTTCGAAAATGCGCTTCCCCACCGAACGCCGGTGCAGGACAGAGGCAGGCATAGGGCATCAGCGTGATTTTCGCGTGACACCGGCGCCAAATCGGCACCGCTCGGGGCAACCGCAGGGACACAGCACCGGATTCAGGTGGATTTCCCGGCCATGGTCTGTTGAAAGGCCGGGCGTCTCTGTGCATCGTTAACTCCTCAGATCCCGGGCCGTCTCGCATGTTTCGCTTCCAGGTCGATCTCCTCGGTACCTGCCGGGTCGCGCGGATCGCGACCGGAGAGGAACTGGCGTTCCGGACGCGCAAGACGCGGCTTCTGCTGGGGCTTCTCCTGCTGTCGCCCGGCCAGCGGATGAACCGCGAACAGCTGGCTTCGCTTCTGTGGGATCCCGCGCCCGAGACGCTGGCGCGCTCCAGCCTGCGCCAGGCGCTGCGCGAGCTGAAGGAGGTGCTGGGCCCGGATGACGAGGATGTGGTCGAGGCCGACCGCTTTTCCGTCGGCCTGAAGGCGCAGGCCTTCGACCTGGACGTGCGGCGATTTCGCGAGCTGATCGCGACGGCGGTGCATGACCAGAATGCGCTGCTGGCGGCGGCGGCGCTGTGGCAGGGCGACCTCTTCGGCCCGGCCCAGCCCAGCGCGCCGGTGTTCGAGGCCTGGTTGCAGATCGAACGGTCGCAACTGCGGTCGGTCCTGACCTCGGCCCTGACCGACCAGCTGGAAAAGCTGATCGCAGCCAATGCCTTCACCGATACACGCATCGCCGAGGAATTGGTGCGGGTGGAACCCAGTCACGAACTGGCGCACCAGTTCATCATGCGGTTCCACGCCCAGCGCGGCGACCAGTCGGCGGCCTTGCGGCAATACGCGCTTCTGCAACAGGCGCTGGCCGAGGAACTGGACAGCGAGCCGAGCGAGGCCTCGAATGCGCTTCTGGTCGCGATCAAGAGCGGCGAGGTCTCGTTGCAACGTCCGGCCACGGTGCCGGTGGCACCGGCCGCGCCCCTGACGCGCAACGGCCCGCCGCGGATCACGATCCGCCCGCCGATCCGCACATCGAGATCGGCAGAGGGGAGCCACTTCAGGATGGCGAGCCCGCCTGCGGTCTGGATCGTCAGACTTTCCAGCGCGGCAGGCGGCGCGGTC
>JBKBJC010000059.1:0-12135 GCA_046294075.1 Tabrizicola sp.
AGGAGGAGCTGGCGCAGCTGCCCGAGGACGAGGCGGCGATGTTCCTTGAGGAGATGGGGCTGCAGGAGGCGGGGCTGGATCGCCTGATCAAGGCCGGCTACGCCCTGTTGGGCCTGCAGACCTATTTCACCGTCGGTCCGAAGGAGGCGCGGGCCTGGACGATCCCCAAGGGAACGCTGGCGCCGCAGGCGGCGGGGGTGATCCACGGGGATTTCGAGAAGGGCTTCATCCGGGCCGAGACCATAGCCTATGACGACTACATTGCCGGGAAGGGCGAGGCAGGGGCCAAGGAGGCCGGCAAGTTCCGGGTCGAGGGCAAGACCTATGAAGTCAAGGACGGGGACGTGTTGCACTTCCTGTTCAACGCCTGAGCCGTCCACGGTGACGGGTTGTTCGGCCCCGTCGTTTCAAGGGGTTGGGGGCGGGCTTCAGGGTGGCGTCAATGCTCTGACGGGCGACGGTCGCAGGCTTTGCTTCTCCACGCTGGCGGGACGCCTCGCCGGACCTGACCATCCTTGACACGGAACTGTTCGGGCCAGTGCTGGCGGTGCTGCGCTTCACGGTTGAGGCATAGGCTGTAGCGCTGGCAAACGGGTCGCGGCAGATGCGGGTGCCCATGCGTCATGCGGTCGGTTGCGGTCTGCGGGTCGAGGGTGGGAGTGGCCCTGTTGCGTTTTTCGCCATGTCGACAGGGTGGCCGGCGAAAACCCTCATGGAAAGCGACGGGGCCGCAGGCGGGGCCGCCTGTCGCACTGCTGTGACCTTCGCGTCGCGTCAATGTCATCGTGAGTTGCTAGCCCGACGAAAAGCAACTTGCGACAGGATCATGTCATGAATCGCCTGCTCACCTCGGGCCTTCTGGCCGCCAGCCTTGCCGTGGCCGCTCCGGTGGTCGCGGAGGAAACCATCCGCTTTGCCGTCACCGACATCGACGGTCTGGAGGCGCTGCAACGCGAGATGGGCCCGTTCAAGGAAGCCTTCGAGGCTGCCTCGGGCCTGAAGGTCGAGTTCTTCCCGGTATCGGGCCGCACCGTCGCGGTCGAGGCGATGGCGGCCGACCAGGTGGATTTCGTGCTGACCGGTCCGGCGGAATATGTGGTGTTCAACGCCCGTCTGGATGCCCAGCCCGTTGTCACCTTCAGCCGGCCGGACTACTACTCGACCGTGGTCGTGCTGGATGAAAGCCCGGTCAAGACGCCGACCGACCTGAAGGGGATGAAGATTTCCTTCGGCGAGATCGGCTCGACCTCGCAGCATCTGGGGCCGGTGGATCTGCTGACCAAGGCGGGGCTCACCTATGCGGTGGACTACGAACCCGTGTTCCTGAACCGCAACGTCGCGGTCGAGGCGCTGATCTCGGGCGACATCGGCGGGATCGGCATGAACCGGACCCATATCGAGAGCATCTCGAAGAAGTTCCCCGACCAGAAGTTCCGCGTGGTGGTGAAGGGCGAGCAGCTGCCCGATGACGTCCTTCTCGCTTCGTCCAAGGTCGCGCCCGAAGTGGTGGAGACGGTGCGCAAGACCTTCGCCGAGCAGGGCGAGGCGCTGCTGGCGGCCGTCACCTCGACCGAAGAGAACGCGAAATACATCGGCGGCAGCTTCAACGCCAGCGTGACCGATGCCGACTACGACGTGGTGCGCAAGATGTACGAGAACATCGGCATCAAGGAATTCACCGAATTCGTCGGTCAGTGAGGGCCTTGTGAACGCGCCCGTCCTTCCCGCCCGGGCTGAGGCCGGTTCCACCCTGGTGGAGCCGGTCCTTGCCGTTTCAGGCCTGACGAAAGCCTTTGCCGGGGCCGAGGTTCTGAAGGGCGTCGATTTCGTGCTGGCGCCGGGGCAGTCCACCGCGCTGATCGGGGCGAACGGATCGGGCAAGTCCACGCTCTTGCGCTGCCTTGTGCGGCTGGTGGAGCCGACTTCGGGCCGGGTGCGGATGCTGGGGCAGGAGGTGGGGGCGCTGTCGCCGTCCGGGCTGCGCCGGTTCCGGGCGCGGGTGGGGATCGTCTGGCAGAAACACAACCTGGTGCCGCGCATGTCGGCCCTGTCGAACGTGATCCATGGCGCACAGGCGCGGATGAGCGGGCCGCAGGTCTGGATCCAGGCGCTGGCCCCGGCCGCGGTGCGGGCCGAGGCAATGGCCTGCCTCGCCCGCGTGGGACTGGCCGACCGGGCACGGGCGCGCGTCGATAGCCTCTCCGGCGGGCAGAGCCAGCGCGTCGCCATCGCGCGGATGCTGATGCAGCGGCCCGAGTTCATCCTGGCTGACGAACCCGATGCCAGCCTCGACCCGCAGACCGGGCAGGAGGTCATGGAGCTTCTCCTGGGCCTTGTCCGGCAGGACGGCCTGTCGCTTCTGGTGATCTCGCACCGGCTGGAGCACACGCTGGCCTTTTCCGACCGGATCCTGGGGCTGGCGCAGGGGCGCATCGCGATGGACCGGCCGACGCCCGGCACCGAGGCGGCCCTGTTGCGGCGCTTCTTCGACCATGACGAGGCGGCGGCATGACCGACATTCCCCTGTCCGCACCACCCCGCTTTCGCCATCCTGGCCTTGCGGGCTATGCGGCCCTGCTGGCGGTGGGGGCGCTGGTCGTCTCGTCGCTGGCTGCGACGGCCCCGTCGCTGGATCGGCTGGCCGGCGGCTTCGCGCGGCTCTTCTCGCCCTCGGGCCTGTTCACCCGGATGTTCCCGCCGGACTTCAGCCGGATCGAGGCGATCGGCTGGAAACTGCTGGAGACCCTGCAGATGGCTGTGGCGGGCTGCACGCTTGGCCTGATCTTCGCGCTGCCCTTCGCGATCCTCGCCACCGACCGGCTGTCGCCGCATCCGGTGATCCGCCATGGCGCGCGCGCGGTGATCGCGCTGTTCCGCACCGTGCCCGATCTGGTCTGGGCGATCATCTTCATCATCATCGTGGGCCTTGGCCCGGCTGCCGGCGTCATGGCGATCATGGTGGACAAGATCGGGTTCGCCGGGCGTTTCTTCGCCGAGGCGATGGAGGAGACAGATCCTGGCCCCCAGGACGCGCTGCGGGCGATCGGCGCCAGCCGGCTGGGGATCATCGGTTCCGCCGTCCTGCCCGCCTGCCTGCCGTCCTTCACCGCGACCTCGCTGTTCGCGCTGGAGAAGTCGGTGCGCGGGTCCGCCGCGCTTGGCCTGGTCGGCGCCGGCGGCATCGGGGTGGACCTGAAGGTCGCCTTCGACCTGTTCAACTATGACGAGGCCTTCGCGATCATCCTGATGATGCTGGCGCTGGTCGTCGCCGTCGAACAGGGCTCGGGCTGGATCCGCAGGAAGCTGATATGAACGACATGACGACCGATACCGCCCATCTTTACTGGAACGCCGAATGGCAGAAGTCTGATGGCGCCTCGCCCTGGGCGATCCCGGAGCCCTGGGTGATGGACCATGCCAGCACGCTGCCCTCGGGCGCGCGCATCCTGGACCTGGGCGCGGGCATCGGCCGGCACGCGCTGGCGCTGGCTGCGACGGGCCACCACGTCACGGCGCTGGATGCGGCAGAGGCCTCGGTCGCGGCCATCGCGGCGGCGGCTTTCGCCCGTGGGCTGCCCGTGGAGACGGTCGAGGCGCCGATGACCGATCTGCCCTTCGAGACCGCAAGCTTTGACCATGTGCTGGCCTGGAACGTGATCTACCACGGCGACGAAAGCGTCGTGCGCCGTGCGCTGGCCGAGGTTGCCCGCGTGACCCGTCCTGGCGGCACGTTCATGGCGACGATGCTTTCGGCCCGCCGCCTGCCCGTGGAACAGGCCAAGGCCAAGGGCCGCGAGATCAGCCGCAACACCTGGGTCTTTGAAGGCGAGGGCGACAAGATCCACCCGCACTACTTCTGCACTGCGCCCGACCTTCTGTCGCTGATGTGGGGGTTCGAGGTCTTCACCCTGTTTGACCGGCCGCATGAAAAGCCCGGCTCCTGGCACTGGCACCTTCTGGCGGAGCGTCTGGGATGAGCGCGGAGCTGATCGAAGGCGCAAGGCTGGTGCTGGAGGATCGGGTGGAGACTGCCTCGGTCCGCATCGAGAGCGGCCGGATCACCGGGATCGACGTGGCGCGCGACGGGGCGGCGGTGGTTCCCGGCAAGGGCCGCATCCTGGCCCCTGCCTTCGTCGATGTGCATGGCGACGCCTTCGAGCGGCAGATCATGCCGCGCCCGGGCGTGATGGTGGACCCCGAGGCCGCGCTGCTGGAGACCGACCGGCAGTTGGCCGCGAACGGCATTGCCACGGCCTATCACGCGCTGACCCTGTCCTGGGAGCCGGGCCTGCGCAGTGTCGAAACCGGCTGGCAGGTGGTCCGTGCGCTAGAGGCGCTGCGCGGCCGGCTGACCGCCGACAACCGCCTGCAACTGCGCTGGGAGACCTTCTGCGCCGAGGCCGAACCCCTGATCGCGCATGTGCTGGCCGGGTCCGACCGTCCGGCGCTGGCCTTCAACGACCATACCACCTCGGCGCTCTTGCATCCCGGGATCGCGGTCCACGACCGGCCCTTCGACCATGTCGAGGACTACCCCGTCACCGACATCACGGCCGAGGCCTTCCTGCAGAAGATGGGCGAACGCGCCAGGCGGTCGCACATGACCCCGGCCGCCTTCGTCATGCTGATCGCCCGGGTCTGGGCCCGCCGCGGCGAGGTGCCGGGGGACATCGTGCGGCTGGCGGCGCTGGCGCAGAAGCATGGCGCGCCGATGCTGAGCCATGACGACAGCCAGGTGGAAACCCGCGACTGGTACCGCGCGCTGGGGGCGAAGGTGGCCGAGTTCCCGATGCACGAGCGGGTATTCCTTGCTGCCCGCGAGGCGGGCGATCCGATCGTCCTTGGTGCGCCGAACGCGATGCGCGGCGGCAGTCACCTGGGCAGCCCGGGCGCGGCCGAGATGATCGCGCGCGGGCTCTGCGACATCCTGGCCTCGGACTACTACTACCCCGCCATGCTGGGCGCGGTGGCGCGGCTGCACGCCGACCGCGTGGCGCCCCTGCCGGTGCTGTGGAAGCTGGTCTCGGCCAATCCCGCCGCCGCGATGGGCCTTGCCGACCGGGGCCACATCGCGCCCGGCCAGCGCGCCGACCTGGTGCTGATCGACTGGCCCGAGGGGCACGCGCCCGCCCCCCTGCGCACCTGGGTCGCCGGTCGCGGCGGCTATTCCGCGCTGCCGGCGGTCCCGGCGGCTCACCTCGAACCCGCCCTGTGACGGGGCAGAACCTTTGCCCGGAGCTTACCCGATGCTGACAGACCTCTTGCCCCTGACAGCCGATCCCGCACCGTTCTTCGCCGAGACCCCGGCAGATCCGGTGCGCTTCACCTATTCGCACCCCGGCCAGTCCGCCTTCCGCCGCGGTCTGATCCGCACGGTCGAGCGGCTTTCGGGCCAGCCGAAGCTGGAGCGGCTCTACATGGACTGGGTTCGGTCGGGCAAGCGTCCGGGCGAAAGCGTGTTCGACGCGGCGCTGCGCCAGTTGCGGGTCGCGGTGCGGGTCCATGCCGACGAGGCAGAACAGGAACGCATTCGTCCGGAGGGCGGGCTGCTTCTGGTGGCGAACCACCCGTTCGGAGTGCTGGACGGGCTGGCGATGGGCTGGCTGGGGATGCGGCTGCGCGGCAATGTGCGGATCCTGACCAACAGCCTCTTGTGCCGGGTGCCGGAAGTGGACCCGCACCTGTTGCCGGTGGACTTCTCCGGCACGCCCGAGGCGCGGCGGCTGACGGCCGACACCCGGCGCAAGGCGGCTGCCCTTCTGGCCGAGGGCAAGGTTGTGGCGGTCTTTCCCGGCGGCGGAGTGGCCACGGCGAACCGGCCACTGACCGGGCATGCGGTGGATTCTCCCTGGCACCCCTTCGTCGGGCGGCTGGCCACGCTGCCGGGTGTGACGACGCTGCCAGTGCATGTCGCCGGGCAGAACTCGCGCCTGTTCCAGATCGCCAGCCATACCTCCTATCCCTTGCGCGTTGCGCTGATCTTCCACGAGACGCGCCGCCGCATGGGCCGCCCGCTCGAACTGACGCTGGGTGCGCCGGTCACACCCGAGATGCTGGCCCGGATCCCGCGCGACGAGATCGCGGCCACTCTGCGCCGGCGCTGCATGGACCTGGCCGGTCCCGCCATTCCCGACAAGGACGAGACCTTCATCTGGCCCTCGCACGTCCGATGGTAGGCTGCCGCATCCGGAATCGCGTCGTCACAGAAGCTTCATCCCGGCTTTTGCCATCTGTCACATTCGCCCGTTAGGACCCGCGGGGTGATGACCGGGGGATGACCGATGCTGGATGTTGTCGGAGTGACGAGGATGTTCGGCCAGAAGGCCGCAGTTGACGATATCAGCTTCCGCGTGGATCGTCCGGCCTTCGTCGGGATCATCGGCCGGTCCGGCGCTGGCAAGTCCACCTTCCTGCGGATGATGAACAGGCTGACCGATGCCACGAAGGGCGAGATCCGGGTCGAGGGCCGCGACGTGCTGGCGCTGAAGGGCGCCGAGGCGCGGGCCTGGCAAAGCCAATGCGCGATGATCTTCCAGCAGTTCAACCTTGTGCCGCGGATGGATGTCGCCTCGAACGTGCTGCATGGCATCCTGAACCGCCGCTCCACGCTTCAGACCATGTTCAACCTCTGGCCCCGCGCCGACATCCTTAAGGCGTTGGAGATCCTCGACCGGCTGGGCATCAGCGAACAGGCCCCGAAACGCGCCGAGGCGCTGTCGGGTGGCCAGCAGCAGCGCGTGGCGATCGCCCGCGCCCTGATGCAGGACCCCAAGATCATCCTGGCCGACGAACCCATCGCCAGCCTCGATCCGATGAACGCGCAGGTCGTCATGGACACGCTGAAGCGGATCAATGTCGAAGACGGGCGCATGGTCATCGCCAACCTGCACACGCTGGATACCGCCCGGCGCTATTGCGACCGGGTGATCGGCATGCGCGACGGCCGGATCGTGTTTGACGGCACGCCCGACCAGCTTTCGACCAACGTCGCCCGCGACATCTACGGCGCCGACGACAGCTTCAACGAGGCCGCGACTTCGACCTCGATCCCGACCGACACCGCAGCCGACCGGTCTTACGCCGACCTGATGCTGTCGTGAGCCTTGCGCTTTCTCCCGGCCGATTGGCCACCAACCTCATGGAGCTCCCATGCAAAAGCTGCTGACTGCAACTGCGATGACTGCCGTTCTGGCCTCTTCGGCCATGGCGCAGGAGATTTCCGGCTTCAACATCGGCATCCTTGGCGGCGAAAACGCCCAGGACCGCCTGACCAACAACGAATGCTTCCGCGCCTATGCCGAGGAAACCCTGGGTGTTCCGGTCAAGCTGTTCGCCCCGGCCGACTATGACGGCGTGATCCAGGGTCTGCTCGGCGGGACGATCGACATGGCCTGGCTCGGGCCGTCAGCCTATGCCAAGGTCTATCTGACCGACCCGAACGCGGTGGACGTGGCGCTGGTTAAGACCAACCTCGACGGCAGCTACACCTACTACTCCATCGGCTTTGCCCGCGCCGACAGCGGCATCAAGTCGATGGACGACATGAAGGGCAAGGTCATGTCCTTCAACGACCCGAACTCGGCCTCGGGCTACCTGATCCCGCGCGTGGAACTGCCGCAGCAGGGCTATTCGATCGAGCCGGGCGAATTCTTCGGCGACGTGAAGTTCACCGGCGGTCACGAGCAGACCATCGTCGCCGTGGCCAACGGCACCGTCGATGCCGGCGTGACCTGGGCGGATGGCCAGGGAAACTGGGAAGACGGCTACAACTCGGGCGCGCTGCGCAAGGCGTCGGATGCGGGCCTTGTGGACATGAACGATCTGGTCGAGATCTGGCGCTCGAAGCCGATCCCGGAAGGCCCGATCGTTCTCCGCCGCGCGCTGCCGGAGGACGTCAAGGCCAAGATGATCGACCTGACCATGGGGCTGATCGAGAAGGACAAGCAGTGCACCTACAACATCGCCGCCGGTGAAACCGCCGGTTTCTCGAAGGTCGATCACTCGGCCTATGAGGTTCTGGTCGAAGTCCGTCGTCAGCAAGACGGCATGTAAGACGTGCCAGCGCCGGACCCCGCCGCTCCCCGGGGTCCGGCCGTTTCATTTCCGGATGATCCCATGGTCGATGTCGCGTTCGGACCGGAACAGGGCAAACGCCCGGACCTGTCCAATTCCAATGAAGCCTATCTCGACATGGTCCGCCGCAAGCGGATGTATGGCGGTATCCTTCTGGTCATCTTCGTGGCGATCATGGCCTCGGGCTGGTGGCTGGCCGACAGCCGCAACGCCGGTGGGTTCTGGGGCGGGCTGCATCAGGTGCTGGACTTCCCTTCGGAAGTCCTGGCCGAGGCCTGGGCCAAGCGCGCCAGCCTGCCGGGCCTGTTCTGGGACCACATCCCCGCCCTGATCGAAACGCTGAACATCGCCGCCGTCGCCACGCTGATCGGCGCTTTGGCGGCCATGGCGCTGTCCTTGCTGGCGACCCGTGGCCTTGCCCGCTGGCCGCGGCTGATCCCGGTTTTCCGTCGCACGATGGACGCCCTGCGCGCCATCCCCGAGATCGTCATCGCGCTGGTCCTGATCTTCATCCTCGGCGGCGGTCCGGTGCCTGCCGTCATCGCCATCGCGCTGCACACCGGCGGCGCGCTCGGCAAGCTGTTTTCCGAAGTGGCCGAGAACGCCGACCTTAAACCGGTCGAAGGCCTTGCCTCGGTCGGGGCCAACTGGTCGCAGCGCATGTGGCTGGGGGTGATCCCGCAGGTCGCGCCGAACTGGCTATCCTATGCGCTGCTGCGCTTTGAAATCAATGTCCGCGCCAGCGCCATCCTGGGCTTTGTCGGCGAGGGCGGCATCGGCCACGACCTGAAACTGGCGATGCAATGGGGCCAGGGCCGCTATGACGAGGTGGTGGCGATCTTCCTGTTGCTGTTCCTGACCATCGTCGCCATCGACCGCCTGTCGGACCACTACCGACACAAGCTGGTGAAGGGGCACTGAATCATGACCGCAGCCGCACTGTCCCCCACGCTGGCAGAGACCATCACACGCAGCTTTGACCGCAAGCGCCGTTTTGCCATCGGCATTCCGCTGGCCGTGCTGGCCTACCTGCTCTATGCCGCGATCAGTTTCGACATTGCCGGTCTTGTCCAGCGCGCCCGGTTCGACAACGCCGCGATCCTGCTGTCCGACTTCTGGTCTTACAAGACCCATGTCACCCGCGACAACCGCAACGGCAAGGTGACGGTCGCCATCGAGGGCGAGAGCAAGGGCACCTATCCCGAAGGCCTCCTGCCGGACTGGGTCAGCACGGGCGGCGGCGCGACAACAATAGACCTCGGCAACGGAAACATTGTCACCTACGACGCCGACGGCGCGCGCTATGTCGTGCCCGGCTACGGCACCATAGACATCCGCGAAGAGGACGGCCGCCCCGTCCTGACCGCGCCCGAGCCGATCCCAGCCTGGATCAGCGTGGGCGAGAACCGCATCGGCGTCACCACCCCGGCCGGCCGGTTCAACTATTCCCGGTCCAAGGTTGAAACCTTCAGGTACGAGCCGGGCTGGGAGTTGTGGTTCTTCACACTCGACAGCCCGCTCTATGGCAAGTCCTTCGGCGAACTTGCCGCTCTGGCCGTCTCGGGCGAGCGTCTGGATCCGGCGAGGTCGAACCTGGCGCTGATCGCTTCGGAGTTCTGGAACAACAAGATGTGGCGTCATGGCGACGTGGCCTGGGCGATCTTCGAGACGATCCTGATGGCCTTCCTCGGCACGACGACCGCAGCGCTGGTCGCGCTGCCACTGTCCTTCCTGGCCGCGCGCAACTTCATGTCCTTCGGCCCGTTGCGCTTTGCTGCCCGCCGGGTGTTCGACTTCGTGCGCGGAGTGGACGGGCTGATCTGGACCATCGTCCTGTCCCGTGCCTTCGGGCCGGGGCCGATGACCGGGGCCATTGCCATCGCGCTGACCGACTCGGGCAGTTTCGGCAAGATGTTCTCGGAGGCGCTGGAGAACATCGACGAGAAACAGGTCGAGGGTGTGCGCTCCACCGGCGCGAACGCGGTGCAGCGGGCACGCTTCGGGGTGATCCCGCAGATCATTCCGGTGCTGCTGGCGCAGGTGCTCTACTACCTGGAGTCGAACACCCGCAGCGCCACCGTGATCGGCGCCATCGTCGGCGGCGGGATCGGGCTTCTGCTGACCCAGGCGATCACCACCCAGAAGGACTGGGAGGAAGTGGCCTACTACATGGTCCTGATCGTCCTCATGGTCATGCTGATGGACAGCCTGTCGGGTTGGCTCAGGCGCAAGTTGATCAAGGGCGCATAGGCCGGCCATGCCGAAGCTCTCGGCCAGCGAGCCTTTCGTCCATCCGGGTTGCCAGATCGTCAACGCGACCTTCGGCGCCTTCTGCGAGGTGGGCGAGGGGAGCCGGGTCCTGAACTCCGACTTCGGCGATTACGCCTATTGCGACCGGATGGCGGACATCGCCAATACCACGGTCGGACGCTTTGCCAACATCGCCGCGATGACGCGGATCGGGCCGACGGATCATCCCTGGACCCATGCCGCGCAGCATCACTTCCTGTATCGCTCGTCCTATTACTGGGACGATGCCGAGGACGACCCGGAGTTCTTCGCCGCCCGCGCCGCGCGGCGCACGGTGCTGGGGGCGGATTGCTGGATCGGCCACGGCGCGATCGTCAAGCCCGCGGTGACACTGGGCATCGGCGCCGTTGTCGCCTCGGGCGCGGTGGTAACGAAGGACGTAGGCCCCTTCATGATCGTGGCGGGCTGTCCGGCCCGGCCCCTGCGCAGCCGGTTCAGCCCGGAGGTGATCGACCGGCTTCTGGCACTGGCCTGGTGGGACTGGCCGCACGAGAGGCTGCGCGCGGCGCTTGAGGACTTCCGCAGCCTGAGGGCAGAGGAATTCCTGGAGAAGCATCAGGGCTGATCGGCCACGCTCAGCGTCACCCTTTCGCCCGCGAACCAGGTGGTTCCGTGTTCCACCGGCACGCCACCCGGATCCACGTTGAGCGCCACCGTGCGCAGGACCGGCGCGCCGGGCCTCACCGATAGGGCCACGGCCAGCACCGGGTCGGCGAGCTGCGCCGTGATCCGGGTTTCGGACCGGGTGTAGTCCCCCAGACCCAGCGCGGACAGCGCCCGGGTTATCGACTGGGTCTCGCGCAGGACGGCTGGAAGGCCCGGGAAGCGCGCAGCCGGAAAGACCGAGCGGAAGGCCGCCACCGGTTGGCCATCGGCCAGCGAGACGCCTTCGACCACATGCACCGGATCGGCGGGTTTCAGCCGCAAGGCGCGCGCCTCCCCGGCGTCGGCGGGGCGCGTCTCGACCCGGCTGATCCGGCGCGAGGGCGCCTGGCCGGCCGCCAGCACGTTCTGGTGGAACCGCACCCGGCGGCCCAGCGGATAATCGGTCGGGCGCTGCGCGACGAAGACCCCCGCACCGCGCCGGGAGTGCACGAGCCCCGCCTCGGCCAGCGACGACAGGGCATGGCGCACGGTGTGGCGGTTCACGCCGAAACGTGCCGACAGGGCCGCCTCGGTCGGCAGCCGGTCGCCGGGGCGGTAGTGGCCCGCGCCGATCTCGTCCCGCAGCGTCGCGGCAATGGCCGACCATAGCGCATCCTTCATTAGGTTCCCCAGAATACCTGCGTCACGAAAACTTCACAACTCTCCGATTGGCCTTGGCCCCCCATTCGTATAGAATTTGTATAGTTGTCTAGTAGAATAGACAAGTCAATTCAGTTGTCGAGGTCGCCATGCCCGCACCGGACGTCGAGGCCAGGAAGGCCTGGATCGCCACACTTTCCAAGGCGGCGCCGGCGCGTCTTGCGGAACTGATGCCCGAGCTTCCGTCGCATGACCTGCTGCGCGCGCCCGAGGTGGGGGCGGTGATGGTGCGGGGCCGGACCGGGGGCACCGGGGCGGCCTTCAACCTCGGGGAAATGACGGTGACGCGCTGTTCGGTGCGGCTGCGGGCGGGGCCGGTCGGTCATGCCTGGGTGCAGGGCCGTGACAAGGATCACGCCCGCCGTGCCGCGGTGATCGACGCGCTGATGCAGACCGATGCCGCACAAGATCTGGCGGAGCGGATCATCGCACCGCTGCGGGCCGAGG
>JBKBJC010000060.1:0-11623 GCA_046294075.1 Tabrizicola sp.
AAAAGCCGATCAGCCTGGGATCGGCCGCATAGACCACCGGCTGGAAGGCCAGCCGCATCCGGCGGTCCTCCAGCGCCGAGGCGACCATCGCCAGCGTCTCCCGCTCCTGCGCGGAGACGGCAACGTCCAGCGGACTGGACGCTGACGGATCACGGTCGAACTTCGACTTCCTCGGTTCCTTCAAAAAGCTCATTCAATGCCCCTGCCCGGTCCGAATCCTGTCGACAGGCTAGGGCTCCACCGGTAAACGAACCCTCAAGATTCGCATTTTGTTCCAATTTTCCTAATCCGGTTTCCGAAGGTCTGCCCATGCAAGATGCCGCCAATTCGACACGCTGCCCCTGGTGCGGACCGGATCCGCTCTATCAGGCCTATCATGACCGCGAATGGGGTCGACCGGAACACGACGCGATCCGGCTGTTCGAGCTTCTGATCCTGGAAAGCTTTCAAGCCGGCCTTTCGTGGATCACCATCCTGCGCAAGCGCGAGGCTTTCCGCGCGGCCTTCTCTGGCTTCGACCCCGCCACCCTCGCCACCTGGGGCGAGGCCGAGGTCGTCCGCCTTCTGGCCGATGCGGGCATCGTCCGCCATCGCGGCAAGATCGAGGGCACCATCCGCGGCGCGCAGGCCTTCCTGCGGATCGAGGCGCGCGAGGGATTCTCGCCCTTCCTGTGGTCCTTCGCCCCGCCGCCGGGCCCCCGGCCTGCAACCATGGCCGAGGTCCCGGCGCAGACCCTTCAGTCGCAGGCCATGTCCCGGGCGCTGAAGGCCGAAGGGTTCGCCTTCGTCGGCCCAACGATCACCTATGCCTTCATGCAGGCCTCCGGGATGGTCAACGACCACATTGCCACCTGCGACTGGGGCTGACCCCTTGGCCTTTCGGGCCTCAGGGGCCATATAGGGACAAACATCTTCCGGAGGACCGAATGCTGGGTCTGGGCGAAAAACCGCAAGCAGACACGAACCTGATCAAGGAGGCGTCCGAGGCCACATTCATGGCCGACGTCGTCGAGGCAAGCCGCGAGGTTCCCGTCATCGTGGACTTCTGGGCCACCTGGTGCGGCCCCTGCAGGACGCTCGGGCCGATGCTTGAAGCCGCCGTCGTTGCGGCCAAGGGCAAGGTGCGCATGGTCAAGGTCGATGTGGACCGGAACCAGCGCATCGCGGCGCAACTGCGCATCCAGTCGATCCCCACCGTTTACGCCTTCTGGCAGGGCCAGCCGGTCGATGGCTTCCAGGGCGCGGTGCCAGCCTCGGAACTGAAGGCCTTCATCGACCGCGTGTCGGCCCTTGCCGGCGACGGTGGCCTGGCCGATGCGATCAAGGCGGCCGAGGACATGCTCGCCGAGGGCGCCGCCGTGGACGCAGCCGAGACCTTCGCCGCCATCCTCGGCGAGGAGCCGGAGAACGCCGCCGCCTATGCCGGCCTTGTCCGCGCGCATATCGCGCTCAGCAATCTCGACCAGGCCGAAGGCCTGATCGCCGCCGCGCCTCCCGCCGTGGCGAAGTCCAAGGACCTCGACGCCGCGCGCGCGCAACTGGAACTCGCCCGGCAGGCCGCCAACGCCGGCCCCGAGGCCGAACTGCGCGCCGCCGTGGATGCGGATCCGAACAACCACCAGGCCCGCTACGACCTTGCCGCGGCGCTCCTTGCCGCCGGCAACCCGAAAGCGGCCGTCGACGAACTTCTCGAACTGTTCCGCCGCGACCGCGAGTGGAACGACGGCGCCGCCAAGACGCAGCTTCTGACCATCTTCGACGCGCTGAAGCCGCAGGATCCCATCGTCCTTGCCGGCCGCCGCAGGCTGTCGTCGATGATATTTGCCTGATCCCCGACGCGGGCTACCTGATGCCCATGATGAAAGCAGCCGACCTGCCGGACACCATTCCGGTCTTTCCCCTGCCCGGGGCGCTCATGCTGCCCAGGGCGCGGCTGCCCCTGCACATCTTCGAGCCGCGCTATCTGGCGATGATCGAGGACTGCATGAAGACCCGCCACCGGCTGATCGGCATGATCCAGCCGCGCGAGACCCCGGGCGGCGAAAAGCGGCTCCAGGCCATCGGCTGCGCCGGCCGCCTGACCGGATTCTCCGAAACCGAGGACGGGCGCTACATGATCACCCTCTCGGGCATCTCGCGCTTTCGCGTCCGCGAGGAGGTCCAGGGCTTCACTCCCTACCGCCGCTGCCTTGTGGACTGGGCCGCCTTCGCCCGCGACCTTGGCCCGATGGAGGAAGACCCAGGCTTCCGGCGCGAGGATTTCATGGGGCTCCTCGGCCGATACTTCACCAAGCTCAACCTCTCGACCGACTGGAACAGCCTGAAGGAAGCCGAGACCGAGCTTCTGATCAACTCGCTCTCCATGCTCTGCCCCTTCTCGCCCGAGGACAAGCAGGCGCTGCTTGAAGCCCCCACCCTCATGACCCGGCGCGAGACCATCGTGACCCTGATCGAATTCGCCCTGCGCGGCAGCGGCGAAGAGGAGATCCTGCAATGAGCGACCCCGCCGACCGCCGCATGCTCGAGGCGCTGGTCTGCCCGGTGACCAATGCCGTCCTGACCTACGACGCCGAACGGCAGGAACTGATCTCCAAGGCCGCCCACCTCGCCTTCCCGATCCGCGACGGCATCCCGATCATGCTGGTCAGCGAGGCGCGGCAACTCGATTAGGCTCCGTGCCTTGGCTTTGCCCTGAAACCCCGCTATAGCGAGGGCAACGAACTCGGAGCCGGGTGCAACTCCCGGCTGGCTCTTCCGGCCGCCGATCCGCCGGACAACCGTCACACGGACCCACGCAACAGACCAGCCGCCCCTCTTCGCGGCCTGGCCCCGAACGGACTTCGCATGTTCTCACTCGACGCCTACCGCAGCCAGTGGCTCGGCAACATCCGGCCGGACCTCCTGTCCGGCCTGGTCGTGGCCCTGGCCCTGATCCCCGAGGCCATCGCCTTCTCGATCATCGCCGGGGTGGACCCCAAGGTCGGCCTCTACGCCAGCTTCTCCATCGCCGTCATCACCGCCATCGCGGGCGGGCGCCCCGGCATGATCTCGGCCGCCACGGCGGCGACGGCTGTCCTTATGGTGACACTGGTCCGCGACCACGGGCTGCAATACCTGCTGGCGGCCACGGTGCTGGCGGGCCTCCTCCAGATCGCCATGGGACTGGCCCGGCTGGGGTTCGTCATGCGCTACGTCTCGAAATCGGTGATGACCGGCTTCGTCAATGCTTTGGCCATCCTGATCTTCCTGGCGCAACTGCCCGAGCTTGACCCGACCCGCGTCACCTGGCTGACCTACGCCCTTGTCGCGGCCGGCCTCGCCATCATCTACCTCTTTCCCTACCTGACCAAGGCCATCCCCTCGCCGCTCGTCACCATCGTCGTCCTCACCGCGCTGACCATGACCTTCGGCTGGGACGTGCGCACCGTGGGCGACATGGGCGCGCTGCCGGACACGTTGCCGGTGTTCCTGCTGCCCGACGTGCCGCTGAACCTACAGACTCTCCAGATCATCTTTCCCTATGCGCTGGCCGTCGCCGTGGTGGGCCTTCTGGAAAGCCTGATGACGCAGACGCTGGTCGATGACCTGACCGACACGAAATCCGACCGCAATCAGGAATGCATCGGCCAGGGCCTCGCCAACACCGCCACCGGCTTCATAGGCGGCATGGCAGGCTGCGCCATGATCGGGCAGAGCATGATCAACGTGAAGTCCGGGGGGCGGGGGAGGCTCTCCTGCGCCTTCGCAGGTGTCATGCTTCTGATCTTCTGCGTGGGCCTCGGCGACTGGGTCAGCCGGATCCCGATGCCCGCGCTGGTGGCGATCATGATCATGGTCTCGATCGGCACCTTCTCATGGTCCTCGATCAGGAACCTCGCCACCCATCCCCGCTCCTCCTCGGTGGTGATGCTGGCGACAGTGGCTGCCGTGGTCTACACCCACAACCTCGCCATCGGAGTCCTGCTCGGCGTCCTCCTGTCCGGCATCTTCTTCGCCGGCAAGATCGCGCAGCTCTTCCGCGTGACCAGCACGGCCAGCCCCGACGGCCGCACCCGCACCTACCGGGTCGAAGGGCAGTTGTTCTACGCCTCGGTCGAGGATTTCATGGCCGCCTTCGACTTCAAGGAGGCGCTTGACCGCGTCGTGATCGACGTGACCGACGCGCATATCTGGGACATCTCCTCGGTGCAGGCGCTGGACCTCGCCGTGCTGAAGTTCCGCCGCGACGGGGCCGAGGTCGAGATCGTCGGCATGAACACCGCCTCAGAAACCATCGTCGACAAGCTGGCGCTGCACGACAAGCCCGGCGCGATGGACAAGCTGATGGCCCACTGAAGGGGGATGCCCACATGACTCAGAAGATCATCGCCCTCGTGGACGGCTCGATCTATTCCGCCAGCGTCTGCGACCATGCCGCCTGGGTCGCGGGCCGCACCGGGGCGCCGGTGGAACTGCTGCACGTCCTCGGGCGGCGCGAGGGTCCGCAGAAACAGGACCTTTCGGGCGCGATCCGGCTTGGTGCCCGCACCGCGCTGATGGAGGAACTGGCCGCGCTGGACGCCCAACGCGCAAAGCTTGTTGCGCATCGCGGCAGGGCGATCCTGGAAGATGCCCATGCCATCCTGATCCGCGACGGCGTGGCCGAAATCACCACCCGGCTGCGCCACGGCGACCTCGTGGAAACCGTGGCCGAGCTTGGCACCGACGCCGCGATGATCCTGATCGGCAAGCGCGGCGAGGCGGCGGATTTCGCCAGGGGACATCTCGGGTCCAACCTCGAACGCATCGTGCGTGCCAGCCACCTGCCGGTCTTCGTCGCCTCGCGTGCCTTCCGGCCGATCGCAAAGGTGCTGATTGCCTATGACGGCGGGGTCTCGGCGATCAAGGCCGTCGATCACGTCGCGCGCGATCCGCTGTTCGCCGGCCTTTCGGTGCAGCTCGTCACCGTGGGCAGCGCGACGCCCGAGGTGAAGAAGGGGTTGCAGGACGCTGCGGCCCGTCTGCGCGCCGCCGGCCTCGCGGCCGAAACCGCCGTGGTCGAAGGCCAGCCGGAAACCGCGCTCGGCCGGTTGGTGGACAACGAAGGTTTCGACATGCTGGTGATGGGGGCCTATGGCCACTCGCGCATCCGCAGCCTCATCATCGGCTCCACGACGACCGAGATGATCCGCAGCTGCAAGGTGCCGGTGGTGCTGATCCGCTAGCCGGAAGGCGGGCACAGGGGCAGGTTAACAAACCCCTAACGCCCGCGAGCAACCTATTGGATTTGCTTGCATATACGGAAATGTCCACCGTGGACACTCAGGCCGCGAGGTCGTCGGCCGCCACCGCGTAAAGTCCCGACGCCCCTTCCCGGGCCTCGGCCAGAAGCGCGGCATGTTCGGGCAGGATCCGCCGGATCATGACCCTGGCCAGCGCCTCGCGGTCGCCCTTGGCCAGCGCGGCCTTCAGATGCGCCCCGGCCCCCAGCACCCGGGCGAAGGCCCTCAGATAGGGCACCGCCCCGGCAAAGCGGTCGTTCAGGGGCAGGGCCACCATCGCCTCGGTCCCCTCGCGCAGCGCCTCGGCCGCGGCCCAGACCTCGCCGGCCAGATCGGGGAGCCGGGCGCGGGCTGCCTCGGCGCCGCGCTGGACCTCGTCGATCAGCCGCAACGCCGCCTCGCCGCCATCGGCCATCTTGCGGCCGACCAGGTCCATCGCCTGCACGCCGTTCGTGCCCTCGTAGATCGGCAGGATCCGCGCGTCCCGCAGGAACTGCGCCGCCCCCGTCTCCTCGATGAAGCCCATGCCGCCATGCACCTGCACGCCCTGATGGGCCACCTCGCAGGCGATGTCGGTGCAGTGGGCCTTGGCGATCGGGGTCAGGAAGGCCGCCCGCGCCTGCCATTCGCCCGTGCCGGTGGCCGAGGCCATGTCGATCGCCGCCGCGCAGGACAGCGCAATGGAGCGCGCTGCGAAGACCTCGGCCCGCATCCTCGCCAGCATCCGCCGGACATCGGCATGATCCACGATCGTCCCGTCCGCCGACAGCGGCGACGCCCCCTGACGGCGGTCCCGCGCATAGGCCAGCGCCTTCTGCAAGGCGGCTTCGGCCAGACCCACGCCCTGCGCTGCGACCGACAGCCGGGCGTTGTTCATCATCGTGAACATCGCCGCCATGCCCCGGTGCGGTTCTCCGACCAGCCAGCCGGTCGCGCCCTCGAACTGCATTACGCAGGTCGGGCTGCCATGGATGCCCAGCTTGTGTTCGAGGCTGACCACCCGCAGGCTGTTGCGCGCGCCGGGCCGCCCCTCGGCATCGGGCAGGAACTTCGGCACCATGAACAGGCTGATCCCCTTCGTCCCCGCCGCCCCGTCCGGCAGCCGCGCCAGCACCAGGTGGCAGACGTTCGCCACCAGATCGCTGTCGCCCCAGGTGATGAAGATCTTCTGCCCCGTCACCGCATAGGTCCCGTCCCCGTTCGGCTCTGCCTTCGTTCGCAGCGCACCGACATCCGTTCCGGCATGCGGTTCGGTCAGGTTCATCGTGCCCGACCATTCCCCCGAGGTCAGCTTCGGCAGATAGAGCGCCTGCATCTCCGGCCCCGCGTGATGCTCCAGCGCCTCGATCTGGCCCTTGGACAGAAGAGGCTTCAGATGCAGCGCCAGACAGGCACCCGACATCATCTCGTCCACCGACAGGGCCAGCGAGATCGGCAGCCCCATCCCGCCATGCTCGGGCCGCGCCGCCATGCCGACCCAGCCGCCCTCGGCAATCGCCCGGTAGCCCTCGGCAAAGCCGGGAGACGAGACCACCACCCCGTTCTCCAGCCGCGCCGGGCTCTGGTCGCCCGCCCGGTTCAGCGGCGCCAGCACATCGGAACAGAGCCGCCCCGCCTCGGTCAGGATCGCATCCGTGAGGTCCGGCGTCGCCCCGGAAAAACGGGGGGTCGCGGCAACTTCGCCAAAGTCCACGACATGATCGAGGATGAAGCGGATATCCCGGACCGGAGCGCGATAGGTCATGGACCTCTCCCTTGCAGAGCCTTGGCAAAACGGGGGGCCTGCCGTAAGGGAGGCCGGATCGAACGCTATCCCTTTCGGATCGCCCTGCAAGCCGGACGCTGCGTCATTGCCATGACCCACATCCTTCCCCCAGACGACTCGGGCATCGCGCAGGCCGCAGAGCTGCTTGGCCGGGAGGAACTCGTCGCCTTCCCGACCGAGACGGTCTATGGCCTTGGCGGCGACGCGCGGTCGGACCGGGCGGTCGCAGGGATCTACGCCGCCAAGGGGCGCCCCGGCTTCAACCCGCTGATCGTCCATTTGCCCGATCTCGCCGCCGTTGAAGCCATCGCTTGGGTCGGGCCGAAGGCGCGCAAGCTGGCCGGGGCCTTCTGGCCCGGGCCGTTGACCCTGGTCCTGCCCCTGCGCAAGGAGGGCGGGATCTCGCCGCTCGTCACCGCAGGGCTGGAGACCGTCGCCGTGCGTGTCCCCGCCCACCCTCTGGCGCACCGCCTGCTGGAGGCTTTCGGCGGGCCGCTGGCCGCGCCCTCGGCCAACCCTTCGGGCCGCGTCTCGCCGACAACTGCGGACCATGTGATCGAGGGCCTGTCAGGCCGCATCGCCGCAGTGCTGGACGGCGGGCCCTGTGCTGTCGGGCTGGAATCGACCATCGTCCTGCCCGACCCCTCGCCGGTCCTGTTGCGCCCCGGCGGCGTGCCGGTCGAGGCGCTGGAGGCCGCACTTGGCGAAGCCTTCGCCCTGGGCGGGGCTGCGGGGAAACCGACGTCGCCCGGGCAACTCGCCTCGCATTACGCACCCGGCGCCGCGCTGCGCCTGGACGCGACCGAAGCGGTGCCGGGTGAGGTGCTGGTCGGCTTCGGCCCGGTGCGCGGGGCGCTCAGCCTGTCCGAGAGCGGCGACCTGGTGGAGGCGGCATCGCGCCTTTTCCAGGCGCTGCACGAGGCGGACCGGCTGGCCGGACCCGGTGGCCGCATCGCCTTTGCCCCGGTGCCCGAGACAGGTCTGGGCCGGGCGATCAACGACCGGCTGCGGCGCGCGGCAGCACCGCGCGACTAGAGCGCGGTCCCGAGGTCACTGGTCCGCCGGCTTGTAGGCAAATCGACAAATTTCCCCGTTAACTTCGGGTCAGGCTATGCCATAGTCCGCCCGGGCCTGAGAGCCTGAGCAATCAGAATGCCTGCCGGGCAAGGCGGGAAACACAAGGGAACCGTGGAAATGCTTAACGAATTCAAGGCGTTCATTGCGCGTGGCAACGTGCTTGATCTCGCTGTCGGTGTCGTCATCGGCGCAGCCTTCACCGCCATCGTCACATCGCTGGTTGACGACCTGATCAACCCGCTGATCGGCCTGATCGTCGGCGGGATCGACTTCTCGGGCTGGGGCTTCGCCATCGGCGACGCAAAGTTCGCCATCGGAAGCTTCATCAACGCGATCATCAAGTTCCTGATCGTGGCATGGGTCGTCTTTCTGATCGTCAAGGCGGTGAACCGCGTGATGCCGAAGAAGGAAGAGGCGCCGGCAGCGCCCGCCGGCCCCTCGGACAACGACCTGCTGAAGGAAATCCTGGCAACGCTGAAGGCCAAGTGATCCCCTGATCCTTCCGAAGCGCGGCCCGCAGGTGCAATCCCGCGGGCCGTTTCCGTTCAGGCAGGCAGCAGAGCGCGCGGGCGCAGATACCAGTACCACAGGCGATAGGCCCAAAGGCCGATCAACGGGCCGAAGTGGATCGCCGCGGGCGGCCAGCTGCCCCAGTTGTGCAGGGCGGCCCAATGGATCAGGACCAGGACGGCCGCCGGATAGGCCAGGCGTTGCAGGGTCTTCCAGCCCGTGTGCAGCCAGCGTTGGGCGGCGTTGTTCGAGGTGAGTGCAAGCGGCACGAACAGGGCCATCGCCAGCCAGCCCGTCCAGATCTCGGTATGGGGCAGCGCCTCGATCACCCGGTCCAGAGTGCCCCGGTCGATGACATAGACCAGCGTGTGCAGCGCGGCATAGGCGAAGGCCGCGACCTCGATGTCGCGGCGGTGATGCACCAGCCAGCGCGGCCAGTGGCGGCCCTTGAACAGAAGCATCAGGCCCGAGGCCATCATGCCGATGATCATGAACCGCGCGGCGAATTCCCCGGTGGGATGCAGCAACCCGTGAAAGGCCCGGGCATCGTCGCCGAACAGCACCGGGATCATGGGAAGGGCGGGAAGCGACAGCACGATCCAGAGGATCAGGGTCGAGGGTTTCTGGCCAAGAAATGTCATGGGGCACCTTTGTTTGGTGCCCCAGATACGGTGCCGCGACAGAGTTCCGTCGCGGCCCGGTTCAGATCTTCAGAGCGTCCGCTGCGGCGATGGTCGGCAGGCCCAAGGCCGCTCCGACCGCCTCGTAGGTCAGCTTGCCGGCATGGACGTTGAGACCGTTGAGAAGGTGCCGGTCATCGGCGCAGGCCTTTTTCCAGCCCTTGTCGGCCAGCGCCAGCATGAAGGGCATGGTGGCATTGCCCAGGGCCTGGGTCGAGGTGCGCGCCACGGCGCCCGGCATGTTGGCCACGCAGTAGTGCATGATCCCGTCCACCTCGTAGATCGGGTCCTGATGGGTGGTGGCGCGGCTGGTCTCGAAGCAGCCGCCCTGGTCGATGGCGACATCCACAAGGGCCGCGCCGGGCTTCAGCTCCTTCAGCTGCGCCTTGGAGATCAGCTTGGGCGCGGCGGCCCCCGGAATCAGCACGGCGCCGATGATCAGGTCGGCCTCGCGGGCCAGCGCGATGGTGTTGCCGGCGCTGGCATAGGCGTTCTTGAACTGGCCACCGAACACGTCGTCCAGATAGCGCAGCCGGTTGATCGACCGGTCCAGCACCGTGACATCCGCGCCCATCCCGGCGGCGACCTTGGCCGCGTGGGTTCCGACGACACCTCCGCCGATCACCAGCACCTTGGCCGGGGAAACGCCCGGCACACCACCCAGCAGCACACCACGCCCGCCATTGGCCTTCTGCAGCGTCCAGGCCCCGACCTGCGGCGCCAGACGCCCAGCCACCTCGGACATCGGCGCCAGCAGGGGCAGGCCGCCCCGGTCATCGGTCACGGTTTCATAGGCGATGCAGGTTGCCCCGCTGGCCAGAAGGTCCCGGGTCTGCTCCGGGTCCGGGGCCAGATGCAGGTAGGTGAACAGCACCTGCCCCGCGCGCAGGCGCTTCCTCTCGACGGCTTGCGGTTCCTTGACCTTCACGATCATGTCGGCCGTGGCAAAGACCTCGTCGGCGGTATCCAGGATCCGGGCCCCGGCCGCCACATAGTCGGCATCGCCGAAGCCGGCCCCGAGGCCCGCACCCTTTTCGACCATGACATCGTGGCCATGGCTCACCGCCTCGCGCGCGGCATCCGGGGTCATGCCCACCCGGAATTCCTGGGGCTTGATTTCTTTCGGGCAACCAATCTTCATCGTTTCCTCCCTTGTGGGACCTTGTCCCCATGGGAACAATCCTGAACCGATTTTCAGACGATGCTTTGAATTCTGATTGGCGCTTTGCATTATCAGGCGTAGTTTCTTCGGAGATCTTCCATGCAGGCCGAAGAATCTTTCATGGCCCTCGACCTTGACGCCACCGACCGCCGCATCCTGACCGTGTTGCAGAAGAACGGCCGCATCACCAATGCCGAACTGTCCGAGGCGGTGAACCTTTCCCCCTCGGCCTGTCACCGTCGGGTGCAGCGGCTGGAGGAAGACGGCTACATCGCGGGTTACGTCGCGCTTCTGGATGCCCGGCGCATGGGGCGGATGACCACGGTGTTCGTGGAAATCACCCTGCAAAGTCAGGCCGAGGATCTGCTGGACGCCTTCGAGCGCGAAGTCGCCAGGGTGCCGGACCTTCTGGAATGTCACCTGATGGCCGGGACGGCGGACTATCTGCTGAAGCTCATGGCCGAGGACACCGAGGACTTCGCCCGCATCCACCGCCAGTTCCTGTCGCGCCTGCCGGGCGTGCGGCAGATGCAGTCCAGCTTCGCGCTGCGCACAGTGGTCAAGACAACGGCGCTGGCGGTCTAGGTGTGAGTTCTCATAAGGTTGTTCACCCTTGAGAGGGGTGGGATGCCGGCGAGTGCGGAGTGTGGTCTTGATCGGTTGAACCAGTCAAGCCAGCGCGGCAGGTCTGCGTTTCGGGCATTTGAGGACGGGTGAGCAAGGCCGTAGGCCCATTCGCGCAGGAGGGTCTGGATGAAGCGTTCGGCCTTGCCGTTGGTCTTTGGGGTGTAGGGGCGTGTGAAGATGTGGCGGATGGCCAGCCATCGCAGCGCCTTGGCGAAGCGTCGGGAGCGATAGGCGCTGCCATTGTCGGTCATCACCCGTTCAACCTTGATGCCCTGGTCGCGGAACCAGCGCAGCGCGCGCAACAGAAAGCCAGAGGTGGTGGTCTTGCGCTCGTCGCCGAGCACTTCGACATAGGCAAGGCGGGTCGCGTCATCCACAGCGACATGGACGAAGTCCCAGCCCGCCCCCCGGTTGCGGCAGCCTGCCCTCGTGCCGGTGACCCGGTGGCCGGGCTGGTCGAACCGGCCCAGCTTCTTGATATCCAGATGGATCAGCTCGCCCGGCCGCGCGCGCTGGTAGCGCCGCACCGGTTCGGGCGGGT
>JBKBJC010000061.1:0-11513 GCA_046294075.1 Tabrizicola sp.
GCTTCGCAAACATCCCCGCCAGGACCGTTCCCGCGCCAAGGTGCATGGGATCCTGGCCGCCGCCGCCGACCTCTGCTCGGGACGGGGGCTTGAGGCGCTGACCACCAATGCCGTCGCGGCGAGGGCAGGGGTTTCGATCGGGTCGCTGTATCAGTATTTCCCGGGGAAGAACGCGCTTCTCGTCGCGCTGATCCGGGCCGAACGGGCCAATCTTCTGGAAGCGGTAGAGCGGATCGTGGCGTCGGATGCGGCGAACGATCTGGGACGGCTGGTCGATGAGCTGATCGAGGCGACCGTGACGCATTACCTGGCGCGTCCGAGCCTGTCACGCACGCTGAACCTTGCGCGGACCCAACTGCCGCCCGACCCGGAGGCGGCCGAATTCTCGGCCCGGATCACGGTGCTGATCGCCGCACGCCTGGACGAGTTGAGGATCTCGCGCCCGGAAACCACGGCGCAGGACATCCTGGCCATCCTGCGCGGCATGATCGACGCCGCGACCGAGGCACAGGAGGCCGACCGCTGCGCCCTGACAGACCGCACCCGCCGCGCGGTGTTTGGCTACCTGCACGCCGCCGCCTAGACCGCCAGCGCCGTTGTCTTGACCACGGTCCGCAACGCAAAGCTGGACTGCATCTGCCGCACGCCCGGCAGACGTGACAGGAACTGGCGGTGGATGCGGGCGAAATCCTCGGTGTCCTCGGCCATGAGCTTCAGCAGATAATCGGCCGTCCCCGCCATCAGGTGACATTCCAGAAGGTCGGGCACCTTGGCCACCTCGCGCTCGAAGGCATCGAGCAGATCCTCGGCCTGGCTTTGCAGGGTGATCTCGACAAAGACCGTGGTCATCCGCCCCATGCGCCGGGCGTCCAGAAGCGCGACGTAGCCCGCGATATAGCCTTCCTCCTCCAGCCGCTGCACGCGGCGGTGACAGGCCGAGGGCGAAAGGTTCACCGCCTCGGACAGTTCGGCGTTGGTGATGCGGCCGTTCTTCTGCAACACGGTCAGGATGCGGCGGTCGGTGGCGTCAAGGTCGAGGGCCATGCAAGATTCTTCGTCTGCAGGATCAGATCACGCAAGAAGCTACGCAGAATCCGATACTGTGCCAACCAGAATTCAAAGCATCGTCTGAAATTCGGTTCAGGATTGTTCCCATAGGGACCAGGTCCCACAAGGGAGGAAATGATGAAGATAGGTTGCCCGAAAGAGATCAAGCCGCAGGAATTCCGGGTGGGCATGACCCCGGATGCCGCACGCGAGGCGGTGAACCATGGCCACGAAGTCCTGATCGAAAAGGGTGCGGGCCTCGGGGCCGGCTTTGGCGATGCCGACTATGTGGCGGCCGGGGCCCGGATCGTGGATACCGCCGACGAGGTCTTTGCCACGGCCGACATGATCGTGAAGGTCAAGGAACCGCAGGCGGTGGAAAGGAAGCGCCTGCGCGAGGGGCAGGTGCTGTTCACCTACCTGCACCTCGCCCCCGACCCGGAGCAGACCAGGGACCTGCTCGCCTCGGGCGCAACCTGCATCGCCTATGAAACCGTGACCGATGAGCGCGGCGGTCTGCCACTTCTGGCGCCGATGTCCGAGGTGGCCGGGCGTCTGGCGCCGCAGGTCGGGGCCTGGACGCTGCAGAAGGCCAATGGCGGGCGCGGCGTGCTTCTGGGCGGGGTGCCGGGCGTCTCTCCCGCGAAGGTGCTGGTCATCGGCGGCGGGGTGGTCGGCACCCATGCCGCGAAGGTCGCCGCCGGGATGGGGGCGGATGTCACGGTCCTGGACCGGTCGATCAACCGCCTGCGCTATCTGGACGACGTGTTCGGGCGCGACTTCAAGAACGCCTATGCCAGCGCCGGCAACACCATCGCGCTGGCGCGTGAGGCCGACCTCATCATCGGCGCCGTCCTGATCCCGGGGGCCGCCGCGCCCAAGCTGATCTCCAAGGCGCAGCTGAAGGAACTGAAGCCCGGCGCCGCGCTGGTGGACGTGGCCATCGACCAGGGCGGCTGCTTCGAGACCAGCCGCGCCACCACCCACCAGGACCCGATCTACGAGGTGGACGGCATCATGCACTATTGCGTGGCCAACATGCCGGGCGCCGTCGCGCGCACCTCGACCCAGGCCCTTGGCAACGCCACCATGCCCTTCATGCTGGCGCTGGCCGACAAGGGCTGGAAGCGCGCCTGTGCCGAGGACCGGCACCTTCTCAACGGTCTCAACGTCCATGCCGGCAAGCTGACCTACGAGGCGGTCGGAGCGGCGTTGGGCCTGCCGACCATCGCCGCAGCGGACGCATTGAAGATCTGAGCTGAACTGCGACGGAACCGCGCCGCAGATGCGTGTATGGGGCACCAACAACGGGTGCCCCATGACATTTCTCGGCCAGAAACCTTCGACCCTGATCCTCTGGATCGTGCTGTCGCTTCCCGCCCTTCCGATGATCCCGGTGCTGTTCGGCGACGATGCCCGGGCCTTTCACGGCCTGCTGCACCCCACCGGGGAATGGGCCGCGCGGTTCATGATCATCGGCATGATGGCCTCGGGCCTGATGCTTTTGTTCAGGGGTCGCCACTGGCCGCGCTGGCTGGTGCATCACCGCCGCGACATCGGAGTGGCGGCGTTCGTCTACGCCACACTTCACACCGTCGTCTATGTGATCGACCGTGGCACACTGGACCGCATCATCGAGGCCCTGCCCCGGACCGACATCTGGACCGGCTGGCTGGCCATGCTGATCTTCGTGCCGCTTGCCGCCACCTCGAACGACGCGGCACAGCGTTGGCTGCATGCAGGTTGGAAAACCTTGCAGCGTCTGTCCTACCCGGCGGCGGTGCTGGTGCTGATCCACTGGGCTGCCCTGCACGACTGGGGCAGCTGGCCGCCCGCGGCGATCCACTTCGGCCCGTTGATCGGCCTTTGGGCCTATCGCCTGTGGTACTGGTATCTGCGCCCGCGCGCTCTGCTGCCTGCCTGAACGAAAACGGCCCGCGGTATTGCATCTGCGGGCCGCGCTTCGGGAGGATCAGGGGATCACTTGGCCTTCAGCGTTGCCAGGATTTCCTTCAGCAGGTCGTTGTCCGAGGGGCCGGCGGGCGCTGCCGGCGCCTCTTCCTTCTTCGGCATCACGCGGTTCACCGCCTTGACGATCAGAAAGACGACCCAGGCCACGATCAGGAACTTGATGATCGCGTTGATGAAGCTTCCGATGGCGAACTTTGCGTCGCCGATGGCGAAGCCCCAGCCCGAGAAGTCGATCCCGCCGACGATCAGGCCGATCAGCGGGTTGATCAGGTCGTCGACCAGAGAGGTGACGATGGCGGTGAAGGCCGCGCCGATGACGACACCGACGGCCAGGTCAAGCACGTTGCCACGCGCGATGAACGCCTTGAATTCGTTAAGCATTTCCACGGTTCCCTTGTGTTTCCCGCCTTGCTCGGCAGGCATTCTGATTGCTCAGGCTCTCAGGCCTGGGCGGACTATGGCACAGCCTGACCCGAAGTTAACGGGGAAATTTGTCGATTTGCCTACAAGCCGGCAGCCCTGTGACCTCGGGACTGCGCTCTAGTCGCGCGGTGCTGCCGCGCGGCGCAGCCGGTCGTTGATCGCCCGGCCAAGGCCCGTCTCGGGCACCGGGGCAAAGGCGATGCGGCCGCCGGGTCCGGCCAGCCGGTCCGCCTCGCGCAGCACCTGGAACAGGCGCGATGCCGCCTCCACCAGATCGCCGCTCTTGGACAGCGAAAGCGTCCCGCGCACCGGGCCGAAGCCGACCAGCACCTCACCTGGCACCGCTTCGGTCGCGTCGAGGCGCAGCGCGGCGCCGGGCGCGTAGTGCGAGGCGAGTTGCCCGGGCGACGTCGGTTTCCCCGCATCCCCGCCCAGGGCGACGGCTTCGCCAAGTGCGGCCTCCAGCGCCTCGACCGGCACGCCGCCGGGGCGCAACAGGACCGGCGAAGGGTTGGGCAGGACGATGGTCGACTCCAGCCCCACCGCGCAGGGTCCGCCGTCCAGCACTGCGGCGATGCGGCCTGACAGGCCCTCGATCACATGATGTGCGGTGGTCGGCGAGACGCGCCCCGAAGGATTGGCCGAGGGCGCGGCCAGCGGCCCGCCGAAGGCCTCAAGCAGGCGGTGCGCCAGCGGGTGCGCGGGGATACGCACGGCAACGGTCTCCAGCCCTGCGGTGACGAGAGGCGAGATCCCGCCCTCCTTGCGCAGGGGCAGGACCAGGGTCAAGGGTCCGGGCCAGAAAGCCCCGGCCAGCTTGCGCGCCTTCGGCCCGACCCAAGCGATGGCTTCAACGGCGGCGAGATCGGGCAGATGCACGATCAGCGGGTTGAAGCCGGGGCGCCCCTTGGCGGCAAAGATCCCTGCCACCGCCCGATCCGACCGCGCGTCGCCGCCGAGGCCATAGACCGTCTCGGTCGGGAAGGCGACCAGCTCTCCGGCCCGCAGAAGTTCGGCGGCCCGCGCGATGCCGGCGTCATCGGGAGGAAGGATGAGTGTCATGGCAATGACGCAGCGTCCGGCTTGCAGGGCGATCCGAAAGGGATAGCGTTCGATGCGGCCTCCCTTACGGCAGGCCCCCCGTTTTGCCAAGGCTCTGCAAAGGAGAGGTGCATGACCTATCGCGCTCCGGTCCGGGATATCCGCTTCATCCTCGATCATGTCGTGGACTTTGCCGAGGTCGCTGCGACCCCCCGGTTTTCCGGGGCGACGCCGGACCTCACGGATGCGATCCTGACCGAGGCGGGGCGGCTCTGTTCGGACGTGCTGGCGCCCCTCAACCGGGCAGGCGACCAGAGCCCGGCGCGATTGGAGAACGGGGCGCTGCGGTCCTCTCCTGGATTTGCCGAGGGCTACCGGGCGATTGCCGAGGGTGGCTGGGTCGGCATGGCGGCGCGGCCCGAACATGGCGGGATGGGGCTGCCGATCTCGCTGGCCCTCTCGGTGGACGAGATGATGTCAGGCGCCTGCCTGGCGCTGCATCTGAAGCCTCTTCTGTCCAAGGGCCAGATCGAGGCGCTGGAGCATCACGCGGGGCCGGAGATGCAGGCGCTCTATCTGCCGAAGCTGACCTCGGGGGAATGGTCGGGCACGATGAACCTGACCGAACCGCATGCCGGAACGGATGTCGGTGCGCTGCGAACGAAGGCAGAGCCGAACGGGGACGGGACCTATGCGGTGACGGGACAGAAGATCTTCATCACCTGGGGCGACAGCGATCTGGTGGCGAACGTCTGCCACCTGGTGCTGGCGCGGCTGCCGGACGGGGCGGCGGGGACGAAGGGGATCAGCCTGTTCATGGTGCCGAAGTTCCTGCCCGATGCCGAGGGGCGGCCCGGCGCGCGCAACAGCCTGCGGGTGGTCAGCCTCGAACACAAGCTGGGCATCCATGGCAGCCCGACCTGCGTAATGCAGTTCGAGGGCGCGACCGGCTGGCTGGTCGGAGAACCGCACCGGGGCATGGCGGCGATGTTCACGATGATGAACAACGCCCGGCTGTCGGTCGCAGCGCAGGGCGTGGGTCTGGCCGAAGCCGCCTTGCAGAAGGCGCTGGCCTATGCGCGGGACCGCCGTCAGGGGGCGTCGCCGCTGTCGGCGGACGGGACGATCGTGGATCATGCCGATGTCCGGCGGATGCTGGCGAGGATGCGGGCCGAGGTCTTCGCAGCGCGCTCCATTGCGCTGTCCTGCGCGGCGGCGATCGACATGGCCTCGGCCACCGGCACGGGCGAATGGCAGGCGCGGGCGGCCTTCCTGACCCCGATCGCCAAGGCCCACTGCACCGACATCGCCTGCGAGGTGGCCCATCAGGGCGTGCAGGTGCATGGCGGCATGGGCTTCATCGAGGAGACGGGGGCGGCGCAGTTCCTGCGGGACGCGCGGATCCTGCCGATCTACGAGGGCACGAACGGCGTGCAGGCGATGGACCTGGTCGGCCGCAAGATGGCCGATGGCGGCGAGGCGGCGTTGCGGCTGATCGACGAGGTCCAGCGCGGTGCCGAGGCAGCCCGCGCCCGGCTCCCCGATCTGGCCGGCGAGGTCTGGGCCGCGGCCGAGGCGCTGCGCGAGGGGACCGAGGCGATGGTGGCCCTGCCCCTGAACGACCGCTTTGCCGGGGCGGTGCCCTATCTGCGGGCCTTCGCCCGGGTGCTGGGGGCCGGGGCGCATCTGAAGGCCGCGCTGGCCGAGGGCGACCGCGAGGCGCTGGCGAGGGTCATGATCCGGCGGATCCTGCCCGAACATGCCGCGCTTCTGGCCGAGGCCCGGGAAGGGGCGTCGGGACTTTACGCGGTGGCGGCCGACGACATCGCGGCCTGAGTGTCCACGGTGGACATTTCCGTATATGCAAGCAAATCCAATAGGTTGCTCGCGGGCGTTAGGGGTTTGTTAACCTGCCCCTGTGCCCGCATTCCGGCTAGCGGATCAGCACCACCGGCACCTTGCAGCTGCGGATCATCTCGGTCGTCGTGGAGCCGATGATGAGGCTGCGGATGCGCGAGTGGCCATAGGCCCCCATCACCAGAATGTCGAAACCTTCGCTGTCCACCAGCCGGCCGAGCGCCGTTTCCGGCTGGCCCTCGACCACGGCGGTTTCGGCCGCGAGGCCGGCGGCGCGCAGACGGGCGGCGGCGTCCTCCAGCCCCTTCCTTACCTCGGGCGTCGCGGAGCCGACGGTGACGACCTGCACCGACAAGCCGGAGAACAGCGGATCGCGCGCGACGTGATCGACGGCCTTGATCGCCGAGACCCCGCCGTCATAGGCGATCAGCACCTTTGCGATCGGCCGGAAGGCCCGCGAGGCGACAAACACCGGAAGGTGGCTGGCGCGCACGATGCGTTCGAGATTGGATCCAAGATGCCCCTTGGCGAAATCCGCCGCCTCGCCGCGCTTGCCGATCAGGATCATCGTGGCATCGGCGCCAAGCTCGGCCACGGTTTCCACGAGGTCGCCGTGGCGCAGCCGGGTGGTGATCTCGGCCACGCCGTCGCGGATCAGGATGGCGTGGGCGTCCTCCAGGATCGCCCGGCCGCGATGGGCGACCAGCTTGGCGCGTTGCGCGTCCAGCGCGGCCAGTTCCTCCATCAGCGCGGTGCGGGCACCGAGCCGGATCGCGCCTGAAAGGTCCTTGGTCTGCGGACCTTCGCGCCGACCGAGGACGTGCAGCAATTCCACCGGCGCCCCGGTGCGTCCCGCGACCCAGGCGGCGTGGTCGCAGACGCTGGCGGAGTAGATCGAGCCATCCACGAGGGCGATGATCTTCTGTGTCATGTGGGCATCTCCCTTCAGTGGGCCATAAGCTTGTCCATCGCGCCGGGCTTGTCGTGCAGCGCCAGCTTGTCGACGATGGTTTCGGAGGCGGCGTTCATTCCGACGATTTCCACCTCGGCCCCGTCGCGGCGGAACTTGAGCACGGCGAGGTCCAGCGCCTGCACCGAGGATATGTCCCAGATATGCGCGTCGGTCACGTCGATCACGACGCGGTCAAGCGCCTCCTTGAAGTCGAAGGCGGCCATGAAATCCTCGACCGAGGCGTAGAACAACTGCCCCTCGACTCGGTAGGTGCGGGTGCGGCCGTCCGGGCTGGCCGTGCTGGTCACGCGGAAGAGCTGCGCGATCTTGCCGGCGAAGAAGATGCCGGACAGGAGGACGCCGAGCAGGACTCCGATGGCGAGGTTATGGGTGTAGACCACGGCAGCGACCGTCGCCAGCATCACCACCGAGGAGGAGCGGGGATGGGTGGCGAGGTTCCGGATCGAGGACCATGAGAAGGTGCCGATCGAGACCATGATCATGATCGCCACCAGCGCGGACATCGGGATCTGGCTGACCCAGTCGCCGAGGCCCACCACCATCACCAGAAGGAACACGCCTGAGGCAAAGGACGACAGCCGTCCGCGCCCGCCGGATTTCACGTTGATCATGCTCTGTCCGATCATGGCGCAGCCCGCCATGCCGCCGATGAAACCGGTGGCGGTATTGGCGAGGCCCTGGCCGATGCATTCCTGATTGCGGTCGGATTTCGTGTCGGTCAGGTCATCGACCAGCGTCTGCGTCATCAGGCTTTCCAGGAGGCCCACCACCGCGACGGCCAGAGCGTAGGGGAAGACGATCTGGAGCGTCTCGAAGTTCAGCGGCACGTCGGGCAGAAGGAAGACCGGCAGCGTGTCGGGCAGCGCGCCCATGTCGCCCACGGTGCGCACGTCCCAGCCGAAGGTCATGGTCAGCGCGGTGAGTACGACAATGGTGACGAGGGGCGAGGGGATTGCCTTGGTCACATAGGGGAAGAGGTAGATGATGGCGAGGCCGGCAGCGACCAGCGCGTAGGTCAGCCAGGTTACGCGGGTCGGGTCAAGTTCGGGAAGCTGCGCCAGGAAGATCAGGATCGCCAATGCGTTGACGAAGCCGGTCATCACCGATTTCGAGACGTAGCGCATGACAAACCCCAGCCGGGCCAGTCCCATGGCGATCTGGAGGAGCCCCGCAAGGACGGTGGCCGCCAGCAGGTATTGCAGCCCGTGGTCCCGGACCAGCGTGACCATCAGGACGGCGGTCGCCGCCGTGGCGGCCGAGATCATGCCGGGACGCCCGCCGGTGATGGCGGTGACGACGGCGATGGAGAAGCTGGCGTAGAGGCCGACCTTTGGGTCCACCCCGGCGATGATCGAGAAGGCGATGGCCTCGGGGATCAGGGCCAGGGCCACGACCAGGCCGGACAGGAGGTCTGGCCGGATGTTGCCGAGCCACTGGCTGCGGTAAGCGTCGAGTGAGAACATGCGAAGTCCGTTCGGGGCCAGGCCGCAAACGGGGGCGGCTGGTCTGTTGCGTGGGTCTGTCTGACGGTGGTCCGGCGGATCGGCGGCCGGAAGAGCCAGCCGGGAGTTGCACCCGGCTCCGAGTTCGTTGCCCGCGCTATAGCGGTGTTTCAGGGCAAAGCCAAGGCGCGGGGTCTAATCGAGTTGCCGCGCCTCGCTGACCAGCATGATCGGGATGCCGTCGCGGATCGGGAAGGCGAGGTGGGCGGCCTTGGAAATGAGTTCCTGCCGTTCGGCGTCGTAGGTCAGGACGGCGTTGGTCACAGGGCAGACGAGGGCTTCCAGCATGCGGCGGTCGGCGGGGTCGCTCATTGCAGGATCTCCTCTTCGCCGCTGCCGCGGAGGGCGAATTCGATGAGGGTCACGATGGTCTCGCGCCGGGTTATGAGGGTGGGGGCCTCGAGCAGCGCCTGCTTGTCCTCGGGCGAGAAGGGGCAGAGCATGGAGAGCGAGTTGATGAGAAGCTCGGTCTCGGCTTCCTTCAGGCTGTTCCAGTCGGTCGAGAGGTTCAGCTTGGTGAAGTAGCGGCCGAGGAGGCCCATGAAATCCTCGCGCCGGAAGCCTGGGTCGTCTTCGGCCGGGCCAAGGTCGCGGGCGAAGGGGCCCCAGTCCACCAGGCAGCGGCGGTAGGGGGTGAAGCCCTGGACCTCTTCGCGGACGCGAAAGCGCGAGATGCCCGAAAGGGTGATCATGTAGCGCCCGTCCTCGGTTTCCGAGAACCCCGTCAGGCGGCCGGCGCAGCCGATGGCCTGGAGCCGCTTTTCTCCGCCCGGGGTCTCGCGCGGCTGGATCATGCCGATCAGCCGGTGGCGGGTCTTCATGCAGTCCTCGATCATCGCCAGATAGCGCGGCTCGAAGATGTGCAGGGGCAGCCGCGCCCGGGGGAGCATGAGGGCCCCGGGCAGGGGAAAGACCGGAATGGTGTCCGGCAGGTCGGCTGCTTTCATCATGGGCATCAGGTAGCCCGCGTCGGGGATCAGGCAAATATCATCGACGACAGCCTGCGGCGGCCGGCAAGGACGATGGGATCCTGCGGCTTCAGCGCGTCGAAGATGGTGAGAAGCTGCGTCTTGGCGGCGCCGTCGTTCCACTCGCGGTCGCGGCGGAACAGTTCGAGAAGTTCGTCGACGGCCGCTTTCGGGTTGCCGGCGGCAAGGAGCGCCGCGGCAAGGTCGTAGCGGGCCTGGTGGTTGTTCGGATCCGCATCCACGGCGGCGCGCAGTTCGGCCTCGGGGCCGGCGTTGGCGGCCTGCCGGGCGAGTTCCAGTTGCGCGCGCGCGGCGTCGAGGTCCTTGGACTTCGCCACGGCGGGAGGCGCGGCGGCGATCAGGCCTTCGGCCTGGTCGAGATTGCTGAGCGCGATATGCGCGCGGACAAGGCCGGCATAGGCGGCGGCGTTCTCCGGCTCCTCGCCGAGGATGGCGGCGAAGGTCTCGGCTGCGTCCACGGCGGCGCCCTCGGCGAGCATGTCCTCGGCCGCCTTGATCGCATCGGCCAGGCCACCGTCGCCGGCAAGGGCCGACACGCGGTCGATGAAGGCCTTCAGTTCCGAGGCTGGCACTGCGCCCTGGAAGCCATCGACCGGCTGGCCCTGCCAGAAGGCGTAAACGGTGGGGATCGACTGGATGCGCAGTTGCGCCGCGATGCGCTGGTTCTGGTCCACATCGACCTTGACCATGCGCACCTTGCCCTTGGCCGCAACGACGGCGGCTTCAAGCATCGGCCCGAGCGTCCTGCAGGGGCCGCACCAGGTGGCCCAGAAGTCCACGATGACGGGAACCTCGCGGCTTGCCTCGACGACGTCGGCCATGAATGTGGCCTCGGACGCCTCCTTAATCAGGTTCGTGTCTGCTTGCGGTTTTTCGCCCAGACCCAGCATTCGGACCTCCGGAAGATGTTTGTCCCTATATGGCCCCTGAGGCCCGAAAGGCCAAGGGGTCAGCCCCAGTCGCAGGTGGCAATGTGGTCGTTGACCATGCCGGAGGCCTGCATGAAGGCATAGGTGATCGTGGGGCCGACAAAGGCGAACCCTTCGGCCTTCAGCGCCCGGGACATGGCCTGCGACTGAAGGGTCTGCGCCGGGACCTCGGCCATGGTTGCGGGCCGTGGGCCCGGCGGCGGGGCGAAGGACCACAGGAAGGGCGAGAATCCCTCGCGCGCCTCGATCCGCAGGAAAGCCTGCGCGCCGCGGATGGTGCCTTCGATCTTTCCGCGATGGCGGACGATGCCCGCATCGGCCAGAAGGCGGGCAACCTCGGGCTCGCCCCAGGTGGCGAGGGTGGCGGGGTCGAAGCCTGCGAAGGCCGCGCGGAAAGCCTCGCGCTTGCGCAGGATCGTGATCCACGAAAGGCCGGCCTGAAAGCTTTCCAGCATCAGAAGCTCGAACAGCCGGATCGCGTCGTGTTCCGGCCGACCCCATTCGCGGTCATGATAGGCCTGATAGAGCGGATCCGGTCCGCACCAGGGGCAGCGTGTCGAATTGGCGGCGTCTTGCATGGGCAGACCTTCGGAAACCGGATTCGGAAAATTGGAACAAAATGCGAATCTTGAGGGTTCGTTTACCGGTAGAGCCTTAGCCTGTCGACAGGATTCGGACCGGGCAGGGGCATTGAATGAGCTTTATGAAGGAACCGAGGAAGTCGAAGTTCGACCGTGATCCGTCAGCGTCCAGTCCGCTGGACGTTGCCGTCTCCGCGCAG
>JBKBJC010000062.1:0-11484 GCA_046294075.1 Tabrizicola sp.
ACCCGATCTATTCCCACGGCGTGGACCGTTTCCTGGCCGAGGCGAAGGCGGCCGGGATCGACGGGCTGATCGTGGTGGACCTTCCGCCGGAGGAGGATGACGAGCTTTGCATCCCCGCGCAGAAGGCGGGACTGAACTTCATCCGGCTGGCCACCCCCACCACCGACGACAAGCGCCTGCCCAAGGTGCTGCAGAACACCAGCGGATTCGTCTACTATGTGTCGATCACCGGGATCACCGGTTCCGCTGCCGCCCAGGCGGGCGACGTGGGCCCCGAGGTGGCACGGATCAAGCGCTCGACCGACCTGCCGATCATCGTCGGCTTTGGTATCAATACGCCCGATCAGGCGAAGGCCATCGCCAGCGTCGCGGACGGCTGCGTCGTGGGCTCGGCCATCGTCAAGGACATCGGCGCCAGAGTGCCGGCGGCAGAGGTTCTGGCCAAGGTCAAGGCGCTGGCCGACGGCGCGCATTCCGCCTGAACCGGGACTTGCCCCACCCCCCGGCGATTGGTAACACGATCTGACCAATCCCGGGAGGCATCCATGCCCGTCATCACCTGCATAGAAGACCTGAAGGCCCTGCATCGCCGGCGCACGCCGAGGATGTTCTGGGACTACTGCGAATCCGGCAGCTACACCGAGCAGACCTTCCGCGAGAACACCTCGGACTTTGCTCGCCTGCGCTTTCGCCAGCGCGTCGCGCGCGACCTGACAAACCGCGTGCTGGAAAGCACCATGGCCGGGCAGAAGGTCACGATGCCGGTTGGCCTTGCCCCGGTCGGCTCGACGGGGATGCAGCACCCCGACGGCGAGATCCACGCCGCCCGCGCCGCGGCGAAGTTCGGCGTGCCCTTCACGCTGTCCACCATGTCGATCTGCTCGATCGAGGACGTGGCTGCCCACAGCCCGGAGCCGTTCTGGTTCCAGCTTTATGTGATGAAGGATGAGGATTTCGTCGATGCGATCATCGAACGCGCCCGGGCGGCGAAATGCTCGGCGCTGGTGCTGACGCTGGACCTGCAGATCCTTGGGCAGCGCCACAAGGACCTGAAGAACGGCCTGACCAGCCCGCCCAAGCCCACGATCCCGAACCTGATCAACATGGCGCTGAAGCCGCGCTGGTCCCTCGGGATGCTCAGGACCCCGCGCCGCCAGTTCCGCAACATCGTGGGCCATGTGAAGGGCGTGCAGAAGCTCTCGGACCTGACCGCCTGGGCAAATGAACAGTTCGATCCGCAGCTCGACTGGCAGAAGGTCGCCCGCATCCGCGACCGGTGGAAGGGCAAGTTCATCCTGAAGGGCGTGCTCGACCCCGACGACGCGCGGCTGGCCGCCGATCTCGGCGCCGATGCGGTGATCGTGTCGAACCACGGCGGGCGGCAGCTGGACGGGGCGCTCTCCTCGATCCGCATGCTGCCTTCCATCGTCCGCGCCATCGGCGACCGGACCGAGGTCTGGCTCGACAGCGGCATCCGCTCGGGCCAGGACGTGCTGAAGGCGCTGGCGCTTGGCGCAAAGGGCACCATGATCGGCCGCGCCTATATCCACGGGCTCGGCGCCATGGGCGAGGCCGGGGTGACCAGGGCGCTGGAAGTGATCCAGAAGGAGATGGACATCACCATGGCGCTCTGCGGCGAGCGGAACGTGAAGGACATGGGTCGCCACAACCTTCTGGTGCCCGAGGATTTCGAGGGCCGCTGGGCCTGACGGCTCCGCTCGTTGACGGCTTCGCCACTCCTCGCCTACCCATGCCGCGACGAGAAGCCGAAGGCGCACGAGGAGCGGTTCTTGCTATTTGATCAAATTCCGGCATAAACAGCGCAATCTGTCCCGGGGCTCGCCTGTCATGTCTGCCGAAACCATCGCCGGAATTTCCTCTGACCGCCTGGCCGCCTTCGCCGCGCGCGAGGCGGCGATCTATGCCACGGCCCGCCCGAAGGCCGCGAGGGCGCTCGGGACCGGCGCCGGCAGCTTCCTTGGCGGCGTGCCGATGCACTGGATGACCGACTGGCCGATGCCGCATCTGCCGCTGGTCGAAAAGGCCCAGGGCGCGCGGATCGAGGATATCGACGGGCACCGCCTCGACGACTTCTGCCTCGGCGACACCGGGTCGATGTTCGGCCACTCGCCGCCGCCCGTGGCCCGCGCCATCCGCCACCAGTCCCGCCGCGGCCTGACCTACATGCTGCCGACCGAGACCGCGCTCGAGGCCGGGCACCTGCTGACCGAGCGTTTCGGCCCCTTCCGCTGGCAGATCGCCACCACGGCCACGGACGCCAACCGCTTTGCCCTGCGCGTCGCCCGCGCGATCACCGGGCGGCCCAGGGTGCTGGTGTTCAACGGCTGCTACCACGGCACGGTGGACGACACCTTCGTCGTGCTGGAAAACGGCCGCACGGTGAATGCGCCGGGGCTCCTCGGCCAGGTCAACGACCTGTCGCAGACCGCCGTCGCCTGCGAATTCAACGACCTTGCCGGGGTCGAGGCCGCGCTGGCCCGGGGCGACGTCGCCGCCATCCTGACCGAGCCGGTCATGACCAACTCCTGCATGGTCCTGCCCGAGGCCGGCTTCCACGACGGTCTGCGCCAGCTGTCGCTGAAGTATGGCGCGCTCCTCATCATGGACGAGACGCACACCATCTCTTCCGGCCTTGGCGGCTATACCCGCGTCCATTCGCTGCGCCCCGACATCTTCGTCGTCGGCAAATGCGTGGCCGGGGGCATGCCGACCGCCGTCTGGGGCCTCACCATTGAGGCCGCGCAGCGGTACGAGGAGGCGGACCGGAAACGCGAGCCCGGCCGCACCGGCATGGGCACCACGCTGTCGGCCAATCCGATGCAGTTCGCCTGCCTCGTCGCGACCCTCTCCGAGGTGATGACGCCCGAGAACTACGCCCACATGGAGAAGCTGGCCGAACGCCTCTCTGCCGGCCTGCGCAAGGCGATCGAGCGGCACGGCGCCCCCTGGCATGTGGTCCGGGTCGGTGCGCGGGTGGAATTCATCTGCGCCCCCGGTCCCCTGCGCAACGGGACCGAAGCGGGGCTTGCGCACCAGCCCCGGGTCGAGGCCGCGATCCACACCGCCCTGATCAACCGCGGCACGCTCATCGCGCCCTTCCACAACATGATGTTGATCAGCCCCGCGACGAAGAAGGCCCAGGTCGATCGCCTGATCGCCAGTTTCGACGCCATCCTCTCCGACCTTTTCCAGGCAGCCTGACCATGACCACGACCAGCCCCTCCGGCTCGACCCCCGCCGAGGCGGAAGCCTTCCTCGCGGCACACCCCGAGATCGAAGCGTTTGACATTATCCTGCACGACGCCAACGGAATTGGCCGGGGAAAGATCATACGTCGGCATGAGCTTTTGTCCTTTTACAACAACGGTCGCCATCTGCCGATCTCGATCCTCGGCCTCGACATCTGCGGCGAGGATGTCCACGAGACCGGCCTGATCTGGGACCAGGGCGACGGCGACCTGCGTGCCTGGCCGATCCCCGGCACGCTGAAGGCCCTGCACAACACCCAGCCTCCGCGCGGCGAGGTGTTCATGTCGATGTACATGCTCGACGGCGCACCGATGACCTCCGACCCCCGCCATGCGCTGCAACGCCAGGTCGATCTCCTTGCGCAGGACGGCCTGCATCCCGCCGGGGCCTTCGAGCTGGAATTCTTCCTTCTCGACCCCGAACGCGGCCCTGATGGCAAGATGCAGCCCGCCCGCGACGTCCTTGACCGCCGCAAGTCGACCAAGACCGAGGTCTATTCCGTCGATCATCTGCACGGGATGCTGCCCCTCTTCTCCGACATCTACGCAGGTGCCGAGAAGGCGGGGATCAAGGCCGAGACCCTGATTTCCGAATACGCCCCCGGCCAGTACGAACTGACGCTGCACTACCGGGAAGACGTCATGCAGGCCGCCGACGACCTGATGCGGCTGAAGCGCATCGTCCGGGCGCAGGCACGGGCGCACGGCGTCGTCGCCTGCTTCATGGCCAAGCCGAACGAGAACTACGCGGGCTCCGGCATGCACTTCCACGTCTCGCTGCTGGACGACAAGGGGAAGAACGTCTTTGTCGAGGATCAGGACGGCAAGTGGAACCCCACCATCCTGCACGCCCTGGGCGGCCTGAAGACGACGATGGGCGAAAGCATGCTTGTCTTTGCCCCGCACGCGAACTCCTGGCGGCGCTTCGCCAGCCAGTCCTATGCCCCGGTCAGCCCGACCTGGGGTGTCAACAACCGTTCGGTCGCGCTGCGCATCCCGGCCGGAGACATCAAGGCCCGGCGGATCGAACACCGCCCCGCCGGCGTGGACGCGAACCCCTACCTTGTGGCCGCAACCGTGCTGGCTGGCGTCCGAAAGGGATTGCAGGAACGGATCGACCCCGGTCCCGAGACCACCGGCAACGGCTATGCGGACGAAAGCAGCGCCGAGATCCCCGCCGACTGGAAATCGGCGATCGATGCCGCAAGGCGATCGGCCTTCCTCAAGGATGCGCTCGGCCACGACATGCACCGGACCTTTACCGCGATCATGGCAGCCGAATATGCCCGCGTGATGCGCACGGTCAGCGAGGTGGACTTCGATCTCTACCTGCACACGGTCTGACCCCGGGCGCAAAAGTTTTCGAAAACTTTTGCAAAATCCTTCGAAGGATTTTGCTCAGCGCGCCCAGCGGCAAGCCACGGAACAGACCGGCACGCCCCCTTCGATCGCGGCCGCGATGATTCCCGGAACCCGCGGATCCAGACCCACTGGCGGCAGGATGCGCCCTCCGAACCCCGCCTCGGCAAGAGCGGCCGGGATATCCTCGCTGACATGCCCGCCCCCGGCGGCGAAGAACGGCAGACACACCCCGCCCCACCCCGTCAGGGTTGCCAGTCGCGGCTCCTGGTCAATGAAGCCCGTGGCCACCCGGGCCCCGGTTCCTGCCGCAATCCGCCCGGCGACGTGGACGGCGATGTCGGACGGCACGGAGGACTTGAACGACCCGTGCGCCGCCAGGATCACCTGGTCCGACCCCGCCTCGCGCGCAATCGTCACGCAAAGGTCGTGCACCGCGGAATAACAGCCGAAGGGTTCCAGCACGGTCCAGTCCCCCGCCCCCGCCTCGGCCAGTCGTTGCGGGATCTGCACCCGGGTGAACCAGCCCCCCGCCATGAACAGCGGAAAGATCACGCCCCCCGGCCGCCCCGCCACCGCGCGGGCAATCGCTCCCGCCTCGGCGAGGGTTGCCGCGCCCACCGACCAGCCCGGCATCAGCACCCCGACCTGCGCCGCAAGGGCCTCGAGCGCGGCGCCCGCAGGACGGGGGTCGGACGGCTGGCCATGGGCCACGATGACAGCATGCCGGATCATGCGCGCAAAGGTGACGCCCGGCAGCAGAAGGTCAACCCCCCGGGCCGTCAGGTCATGCGGCTGGCGATGTAGCGGGCGAAATCATAGTTCGGGCGTTCGAGGTGGCTCAGCGCACCCGGCGCCGAAAGGCCCGCGCAGAGCCCTTTCCAGACCCGCTCGACGCAGCCCTTGTCCTCGACATTGACGTCATCCAGCAGCGCCTTCAGCGCGGACAGATGCCGGTCCGCCTCGGGGTCGGCGCACCACTCCGCGCTCATCCCGCCGCCGAACAGCACCTTCACATGGCCCGGCCCGTCCGGCGTCAGGCTGAGATACCAGAAATATCCCGGCGTCAGCGTGATCAAGAGCGCCGGATAGATCGACAGAAGCCAGGTGATCCGGCGCTGATCGCCCACCAGGGTCGTATTGGACGGATGCGCCAGCGCCAGCGGGATCGTATCGTTCTTCACGATCCAGTGGTAGTTGAACGTCTCTTCCCCCGGAGGACATTCCATCAGGTTCAGATCGCAGGATCCCCCGATCGTGCCCGCATGGCAGACCGGCAGGTGATAGCTTTCCATGAAATTCTCGGCCAGTACCTTCCAGTTGGTGTTCCAGCGGAATTCCTCGCGGAAGACCTCGCGGTAGCTCGCCATCGGCAGATGGCCGACCAGCCGTTCCACCCCTGCCAGCCGGTCACGGACCGGCGGGGCCTCGTGGTTCAAGGTGACCATGATCCAGCCCAGCCAGTCCTCGACCCGGACGGCGGGAAGCTTCACATCCTCCTTGCAGAAGCCCTCGTTGCGCGCCATGGCCGGGGCGCCGCGCAGGGATCCGTCCAGGTTGTAGGTCCAGGCGTGGTAGGGGCAGACGATGCTGCGCACATTGCCCCGCCCTTCCAGCAGAGTGCTCATCCGGTGGCGGCAGACGTTCGACAGGCCGCGCAACTGTCCGTCCCCGTCGCGCAGGATGATGACCGGCTCGCCTGCGATCTCCATCGTCAGATAGTCGCCGGGATCAGGCAGGGCATCCGCCCGTCCGGCGCAGAGCCATTCCTGCGCAAAGATGTGGTGGCGTTCCGCCTCGGCGAACTCCGGGCAGGTATAGACCGATTTCGGCATGGCCCGCGCGAGTCCGAAGGGCAGGCCGACATTGGCGCGCAGCTCGGTCAGGGCGGCCAGGGCGGGATCGTGCCGGGTCATGCGTTCCTCCTCGGGTTGCGGAACCGGGTCCGCAACCGGCTTCTACCGCCCCCCGGCCGCGGGATGCAAAGAGAAATCGTCCGCGGCGGCCCGGTCAGTTGAATGCCTTGTGCCCGCCTCTGGGACATCTCGGGGTGGTCTCAGGGGAAATGCGCCCTGATTGCCGCCGCGAAGGCCTCGGCCAGCGCCGGGTTGGCCTCGGCGTCGTAGTGGATCCCGTCGACGGGAGAGACCTTCACGACCTGCCCCGCATCGAGGAACGGCACACCCAGGCGCCGTGCCGCCCCCGCGACTTCGGCCGCCAGCGCCTGCGACTTTGCCGCCCCGCCCGCGAACATCCCGGCAAGGCACCCCACCTCGACGATCGGCGGCGGCGCGACCAGAAGCACCCCCGGAGCCCTGCCCCCAGGGCCGCAATCCGAGGCCCGGATCACCCGCACCAGCCGCTCCAGTGACAGGGCGATGTCGCAGGCGTTGACCGAGAAGCGCACCTTCAGATCGTTGGTGCCCAGCATGACCAGCACCACGTCGATCGGCTTGTGGCTTTCCAGCAGCGCAGGCAGCACCGTCAGCCCGTTGCGGTGCGCGCCTTCAACCGGGTCGTCATGGACGGTCGTCCGGCCCGGATGGCCCTCGGCGATCACCTCCCAGTCGGGAAGCAGGCTGGCCAACCGCCCCGCCCAGCGCTCCTCGCGGGAGAAACGCCCGCCAGCACCCAGGTCCGGCATCGGCATCGTGCCATGCGTGTTGCTGTCGCCGAAAAGCAGGACCGTCCGCATCATCTGCGCCTCCTTGTTGCCGGCGCAGGCTAGCGGCCCGGCCATGACAAATCCAGCCCGTCCGGGGCCGCCGGCCCGCGTATCTGATTGACGTACCTCACGGCCCGGCTGATACTCGCCACCGGAAAGCTGGAGCCCATCTTGCGGCCAACTGTGAACGATATCGCCCGCGAGGCTGGCGTCAGCCTTGCCACGGTCGATCGCGTCCTGAACGCGCGGCCCGGGGTGCGGGCAAAGACCGTCAAGGCGGTGAACGACGCGATTGCACGGCTGGGCTATGTGCGCGACCTGACCGCCGCGAACCTCGCGCGCAGCCGGAACTACCGGATGGTTGTCCTGCTTCCGGATACGGAAAGCCAGTTCATTCAATCCCTTGCGGCCGCACTGGTCGAGGCGGGCCAGGCCGCCGCCCCCAGCCGAACCGAGCTGCGCCTGATCCGCTTTCCGGCCGAGGACCCGCACGCGCTGGCCGCGCTTCTGGGCGGCCTGTCCAGCCGTGACCACGCCGGGGTCGCGCTGATGGCGCCAGAGACGCCGGTCCTGCGCGACGCAGTCCGGGCGCTGCGCGCCCGCGGGTTGCCCGTGGTCGCGCTGGTCTCGGACCTTCCCAACGCCGACCATTTCATCGGCATAGACAACCGCGCCGCGGGCCGGACGGCCGGGGTTCTGCTCGGCCGCTTCCTCGGCGGGGGGCCGGGGCAGGTCATGGTGCTGGGGCAGTCGCTTCTGGCGCGCGACATGATCGAACGCCGCCGCGGTTTCGACGAGGTGATGCAGCGCGACTTTCCGGGCTTGGAAGTCCTGCAATCGCTGGAAACCCACGGCTCGCCCGCGACCCTGCGTCATGTCGTGACCGAGATGCTGGCCAATGCGCCCCGGGTGCGGGGCATCTACGCGATGGGTGGCGGCAACCGGACTCTTACGCAAGTCCTTGTAGAGATGGGACTTTCTGGCAGAATGACGCTGGTTTGCCATGAATTGACCCCCCATGTCCGCCAGGCGCTTCTGACCGGAGAGATCACCGCCGTCATCACCCAGAACCTCGGTCACCTCGCCCGCTCGACCCTGCGTGTCCTGCGCGCCAAGGCCGACAACCAGCCGCTCGATGAAAGCCAGGAACAGATCCGAATCGAGATCGTCCTGCGTGAGAACCTGCCCGACCAGCCCGTCCCGGCAGCCATCGACCGGGTCGCCTGACCACAGCTCAAATCGCTTTGACCGGACCCGCAATCCGAATTTGAGGTACGCACCTCAAAAACGCTTTACAGGCCCATCCGCTTTTGCCTATCGTCCCGGCAATCCGAAGAAGGCCCGGCATCCGCACGGGCCCCAACCAACCACCGGGAGGACTACATGAAGCGTATGACACTCGCCGCCTCGGCGGCCATCGCGCTGATCTGGGCGACCCAGGCCAATGCGCAAGCGAACGAGCTTACCCTGTGCTGGGCCGCCTGGGATCCGGCGAACGCGCTGGTCGAACTGTCGAAGGACTTCGAGGCGCAGACCGGCACCAAGATGAAGTTCGAGTTCGTTCCCTGGCCGAACTTTGCCGACCGCATCCTGAACGAGCTGAACTCGGGCGGTCAGCTCTGCGACCTCCTGATCGGCGACAGCCAGTGGATCGGGGGCGCGGCCGAGAATGGCTGGTATGTCAAGCTGAACGACTTCTTCGACAAGGAAGGCATCAGCATGGACGACTTCGCCCCGGCGACGGTCTATGCCTATTCGACCTGGCCGAAGGGTACGCCGAACTACTACGCGCTGCCGGCGATGGGCGACGCGAACGGCTGGTTCTACCGCAAGGACTGGTTCGCCCGCCCCGAGATCCAGGCCGAGTTCAAGGAGAAATACGGCCGTGACCTGGCCGAGCCCAAGACCCAGAAGGAGCTTCTGGAAATCGCCCAGTTCTTCCAGGGCCGCGAGATCGACGGCAAGACGGTCTACGGCGCCTCGATCTTTACCGAGCGCGGCTCGGAAGGCATCACCATGGGTGCCACCGGCGCGCTCTATGCCTGGGGCTTCAAGTATGAGAATACCCCCGGCAAATATGACATGGAAGGCGCGGTGAATTCGCCCGCCGCGGTCGAAGCCCTTGAATTCTACAAGGAACTTTACAAGACCGCGACGCCTCCGGGCTATGACAACGCCTACATGGAACAGTCGCTCGACGCCTTCAAGTCGGGCCAGGTCGCCATGGCGATGAACTGGTTCGCCTTCTTCCCCGGCCTTTACGCCGACCCCAACACCGGCGGCGACAAGATCGACTTCTTCGTCAACCCGCCGCAGAACGTCGCGGCCTCCACCCTTGGCGGCCAGGGGATCAGCGTGGTGGCCAACACCGACAACATGGACGGCGCGCTGGCCTACATCAAATGGTTCGCCAACCCCGAGGTGCAGAAGAAATGGTGGGCAGCCGGCGGCTATTCCTGCCACAAGGCGGTGCTGGAGGACCCCGGCTTCAAGGACAGCGCGCCCTTCGCCGGCGACTTCCTCGAAGCCATGGGCGGCGTGCAGGACTTCTGGCAGGAGCCGGCCTACGCCCAGCTTCTGCTGGCCATGCAGGAACGGCTGCACAACTACATCGTGGCCGACCAGGGCACCGCGCAAGAGGCGCTTGACGGGCTGATCGCCGACTGGACCGAAGTCTTCCAGGACGAAGGCAAGCTCTAGTCTCCCAAGGGCGCGACGCTTCCCGCCTGGCTCCTCCCCTCCCCCTCGTGGGGAGGGGATGGGGGCGGGGGGCACCCCCTCCCTCTCCCTCCCCCATGCAGGGGGAGGGAAGCGCGCAGTCGCCTCGTGGCGCCAACGTTTCCTGCACCGGATCACCCGATGACCAACCCCCTCGAAGCCGCCGCCCGGGCCACGCCCGCCCCGCTCGCCCGCCGCGTCCGGGGACTCAGTGACCGCGCCATCGCCTGGATCTTCGTGGCGCCCACGATCTTCCTGCTGCTCGCGATCAACATCTTCCCGCTGATCTGGACGGTGCGGCTGTCGTTCACCAACTTCGCCGCGAACAAGCCGAACGCCGAGACGAAATGGGTCGGTCTGCGCAACTACACCCGCATCCTGACCGACGCCGGCACCTGGGAGACGATGCAGACCACGGCGCATTTTCTGGTCTGGACCATCACCCTGCAAGTGCTGATCGGCTTCACCCTGGCCTGGCTCATCAACCGCAAGTTCAAGGGCAACGACCTTCTCACCACGCTGATCGTGCTGCCGATGATGCTGTCGCCGGCTGTGGTGGGCAACTTCTGGACCTTCCTCTACCAGCCGCAGATCGGCCTGGTGAACTACATGGTCGAACTGGTCACCGGCACCCCCGCCTCCTCCTTCTCCATGCTTGGCCCCGGTGGCCTTGCGAAATGGTCGATCATCATCGTCGACACCTGGATGTGGACGCCCTTCGTGATGTTGATCTGCCTTGCCGGGCTGCGCTCGATACCCGACTACATCTACGAGGCCGCCGAAGTGGACCGTGCCTCGAAATGGCGGCAGTTCTGGACGATCACCGTGCCGATGGTGTTGCCTTTTCTCATGTTGGCGGTGCTTTTCCGCGGCATCGAGAACTTCAAGATGTTCGATATGGTCAATCTGTTGACCGGGGGTGGCCCCGGGAACGAAACGCTGCTGACCTCGATCGACCTGAAGCGCGAGGCCTTCGAGAAATGGCGCACCGGCTATTCCTCCGCCTATGCGATCATCCTCTTCGTGACCGTCTTTGGCCTCGCCTCGATCTACGTCAAGGCGCTGAACAAGGTGAAGGAACGGTGATGTCGTCCCACAAGCCAGCCCCCCGCCCCCCATCCCTCCCAACCAGGGGTAGGGGAGCCGCACAGGCCCCCCGTTTCGCGCCGGCGCATCCACCCAGCGCCTCCCTCCCCCCTGCGTGGGGGAGGGATGGGGTGGGGGGGGCACCCCGTCAGATCAGGAGCGCCAGCATGAGCGCCTATTCCGTCACCGAGCCGTCCAAGGCCTCGAAATGGGTCGCCGCCGCCCTGGTCGCCGCCTACACGATCATCACGCTGCTGCCGCTGGTCTGGATCATCTCCACCAGCTTCAAGTCCGGGCCGGACAGCATCTCCTACCCGCCGAAGGTGATTTTCGAACCGTCACTGGAAGGTTACGTCAACCTCTTCACCACCCGCACCCGCATCGCGG